>NZ_JAVXAO010000001.1:0-643917 GCF_036660475.1 Clostridium sp.
AACCTGTGACCCTCTGCTTGTAAGGCAGATGCTCTCCCAGCTGAGCTATGCGACCTAAACTTCATATTTATGTTACCATAATATAAAATAATCTATTGTAAGAAACTTATAAATGAAATTTCAAATATAAATCCTTACAAAGATTATTATATAGAATTCTCATAATAATGTCAATATTGTTTTTTAACTTTTATTCTAATTTATTTTCCTTCGATTTCATCTATTAACATCTTTATGTCCTCAGTTTTAAATTCATAAGATTTATTACAGAAATGACAGGAAATTTCTTCAGTTTTTCCTTCATCATAAATTTCTTGTAGGTCTTTTTTCCCAATACTCATAAGAACTCTATCAACTCTATCTCTTGAGCAATCACACTTATACTCTGGAACTAAAGAATCATAAGTTTTTAAATCCATATCTTCAAATATAAATTCTAATATTTGTTCTATTGTCATACCTTTTTCTATTAAAGATGTTATTGGTGGAATTTCTTCTAATCTATAAGTTATTATATCAGCCAAGAACTCAGATGCACCTGGCATCATCTGTATAATAAATCCCCCTGCTGCTTTAACCGATAAATCAGTATCAACCAATACCCCTAATGCAACCGCAGATGGAGTTTGCTCTGAAACCGTAAAATAATATGCTATATCATCGCCAATTTCTCCAGTATATATGGGTACTTGTCCTGCGTAAGGTTCCTTCATCCCCATATCTTTTATAACTTTTAAATACCCCGATTGTCCTATAGCTCCACCTACATCCAACTTACCTTTTTCATTTAACTCAACATCAACCTGTGAATTCCCTATGTATCCTTTTACAGTTCCATCCGAGTGAGCTGTAACCACTATACCCTTAGCTTCTCCACCGCCATCTATTTGAAGAGTTAAACTATCTTTTTCATTTTTTAGCATAGCCCCCATTAAAACTCCACCAGTTAGCATTCTCCCCAAAGCCGCTGAAGCTGTAGGCATACAATTATGTGTTTTTACAGCCTCCCCTACCATCTCTGTAGTGATTGCTGCTATCACTCTTATTTGTCCATCTTTAGCCGTAGCTCTAATCAATTTATCTGTCATTACTCTAATCCCCTTTCCTTACGTACTACATATGTTATTCTTTCTGTACTTTGATTTATATCTTCATCCCCATAACAATTAAGTTTCTTTTCTACAATAAGACCCGACGATTTCATTACCGTTTCTAAAAATGCTTCACTATAAGCTTTTTCTCTATGGTGTTCATCAAATCTATAGTACACTTGTCCGTTTTTCACAAAGAAAATCAAATACATATTTACTATATCGTCTTCTAATTGATTTTCCCAAACATAAACCACATCTTCATTATCATAATTAAAAGTGTTATTCCCTAATATACTTTTAATTTTATATTCTGTATTTATATCAAAAATAAAAACACCATTTTCTTTAAGATGTTTATTTACAGACATAAAATATTGTTTTAATTTCAAATCATCCGTTATATAATTTGTTGAATCTAGTGCACAAGTTATTAAATCAAACTGTTTATTTAGACTAAGGTTACATATATCCTGGCAAGAAACCTTCACCTTAATATTTTCTTCTTTTAATTTTTCATCCGCTATAGATAACATTTCTTCCGATAAATCCACCGCAGTCGTAAATATAAATTCTTTGCCTATTAGAACTGTAAGATTACCAGTTCCACAAGCTAAATCCAAATAATCTCTTTTTATAATCTTATCCTCTTTACAAATCTCAATTATTCTATCTGCCCAACTTCTATAATCTATGTCTTCATTAATAAGTTCATCATAGATGCTAGCAAAATCATTATAACATTCCATAGGTTCACCAACTTCTCTATATAATTACCTATATCATTTTACCCTACTTTTTTTCTTTTGTCTAAGAAATATTATTTCTATCCATACATCCTCTACACCTCTAAATGTATAACTCCTTTATGCACGTGATACATTTATTTATTTTCTATAACTATTGAAAAAACATCATTAACTATTAAAAAAAACTATCATTTTCAGTGGCTTTAAGTCCTTTTTTTCTCTTTGTCATCATCCCACCAATTCTACCTGTTTCTTCTGCAGTCAGACTACTCCATCCCAAAGCATTAACTTTGTCTCCTAGTCCTAACTCTTCAACTATATCATACTTCATCTGTTCTCTCAAAGTTTCTTGTGGGGTCAATTCTTTATTTGCTTTTAATTTAGATTTTATTACTTTTTTTAACGGAGTTTTACTCATAAATTTCCACCTCACCAAAACCAAATATATTTTATATGCATTAATTATATTTTCCACCGTAGATGTTTTTTTATTCACTGTTATCATAACTTTAACAATTATTTATATACATTATGAAATTAATCACAATTTGTTACATATTTTTTTAATTCGCCTTTATTTTACAAATTCATAATAATGAAATATAAAATAACTATTTTACGCGCAAAATCTTTGTGCTTTTTTTAATATATGTATTAGCAAACTATTTTTTTTCATCAAAATGACTTTTTTTCTAAATATTCTAAACATTTTTTCACTTTAATGTATTGCATGAGTGAACCGTTCAGTGTATACTGTTAATAAATTCTAAATATTATATTATTTTATAATGATGTATTATGTATACATTTCATTGCTGTGAAACACAGCTTATCGTTATATAATTCAGAATTATGATATTATAAAAAAAGGGGGAACTTTTATGAAATCTAAAAAATTATTAGCCTACATGTTTTCTATGACTTTAGCATCCTCTATAATACTTTCAGGCTGCAATAAAGAACAATCAGGCAATGACAAACCAACAGATAAAGCCGATGCAGACCAATACTTAAATGTACTTCTCGGTGCAGAGCCTCAAACTTTAGATCCATCTAAATCCTACGACATTTATTCCGCTGGAATTCATGTTAATACTATGGAAGCATTAACCAGACTTGAAAGTGATGAGAATGGAAATGACATTGTTAAACCCGGTATAGCTGAAAGTTGGAAACAATCAGATGATGGACTAACTTGGACCTTCAAGTTAAGAGATGCAAAGTGGAGTGATGGCGAGCCTATAACTGCCGAGCAGTTCGTTTATGGTATCACAAGAACTTTAGATCCAAATACCGCTTCACCTATGGGGTACCTATTATTCCCTATAAAGAATGGCAAAAACTTTAACTCTGGGAAAGCAAAAGCTGAAGAACTAGGCATTAAAGCTACTGATAAAAACACCTTAGTTATTACTTTAGAATCACCTTGCGCTTATTTTCTTAACATGACATATTTTAAAATCATGGAGCCACAAAGAAGCGATTTAATAACCAAACATGGCGATAAATACGGCTCAGAATCAAATACAATGGCGTATAATGGACCTTACAAAATAACAGATTGGACTCATGACAATAAGATAGAACTCGCTAAAAACCCAGAATATTGGGATGTTAAAAGTGTAAAACTTGAAAAAGCTACAATGAAGGTAATTAAAGAAGAATCTGCAAGAATGAATGAACTATTTAACGGTTCCTTAGATTTAGCAGGTGTAAGTTCTAAAGAGTGGATAACTAAACTTGATGCTACTGGTGAATTTTCTGTTAAAAAAGGCTATAGCACATCAATAAATTATAGTTTTTTTAACCAAGAGAACAAATACTTTAAGAACGCTAAAATCAGAAAAGCTTTTGCTGTAGCAGACGATAGAGCTGGTTCAGTATCTTCACTATATAGAGATCTAGCTGAGCCATGTTATGCATGGGTACCACCAGCAGTTAACATAGGTACAGAAGAATTTAGGAAATCAACAAATTATACTCCTGTGGAGCAACTAATAAAAGAAAATCCTGATCCTAAAGCTTTACTTATAGAAGGCCTAAAGGAAGAAGGACTAGATCCTGATCCATCAAAACATACCATCACTATTTTGCAATCTGGAACTAGCGCTCGTGCTAAAGAAATGGCAGAGTTTACTCAGCAGACATATAACAAATCATTAGGTATAAATATGGCCATAGACTTTACTGAGTGGGCAATATTCCTACAAAGAACCGATGATATGGATTATGAGTTAGCTAGCATGTCTGTTACCGCAGATTACAATGATCCTATGACATATTTTGATATGTTTATGTCTACCGCACCTGTTGTAAAGACAGGTTGGAAAAATACCAAGTTTGACGATATCGTTGAACAAGCCGGAAAAACTGTGGATCAAAACAAACGAAAAGAATTATTTAAAGAAGCTGAAAAGATTTTTATTTACGATGATGCTGTTGTAAGTCCTACTGCATGGGGATTTAAAAACACCTACGTTCATAACTACGTTAAGAACTATATGGCCCCTACCTTCGGATCAGTAGATTTAAAATACACCTACACACAAGGTAGATAATAATACAGTTTAATTTTACGATGATTACATATTATATTTACACCCAATATGTAATCACCGTATTTTTATTTCTTATTTTTCCTTTTATCAATTCCCTTTTTATACACATTTTTTACATTAATGAATCTAACCCCTCTACACCTTAAGTGTTGCAATCCGAACATTAACTTTAAATACTCATAATTCATTAATAAAAATACCCCTTGAAGTAGTTTACCAAGGTAAAACCACTTCAAGGGGCCTTAATTATATTTTATTTTCTTCCTGATATATAAGTGTTTTTCAACTCAATTGTTCCAAATAATGGAGCAGTGTAGTTTTTAACATATTTTCTTACATAAGTGTTTTTAAATCTCCATGCCTCTGGACTTACAACACCATCTTGATATATTAAAACTCTCTCTGCTTTTTTGAACAATTCAGTTCTTGTAGCAGGATCTACTGTTTGTGATGCTTGAGTTAAAAGATCATCATACTCTTTATTAGACCAACCTGTTGGTACAATTCCAGCTCCTGACATCCACATATCAAGGTATGTGTTCGGATCATTATAATCTCCTGTCCATGCCATTGCTGCTATTTCATAATCCAATTGATCTGTTCTTGTTTGGAATATAGCCCACTCAACATACTCTATTTCTACATTGATACCAAGTTTTGTTTGATAAACTTGTTGTTGGAACTCAGCGAATTCCTTAGATGTTGAGTCAGTTCCTGATTGAAGATATTTAACTGTGATTTTTGATGGATCATCTCCAAGTCCTAGTTCCTTCATACCTTCGATAAATAAAGCTTTTGGATCTTTATTTTCATCCATAAGTGCTTTTACTGGTAGATCATTAGCCTTAGTTCTATAATCTTCTCCACCAATTTGTACTTTTGGAGGACAGAAAGATAATGCAGGCTCTCCGAAACCTTTTCTAAGAGTTTTGATTTTTCCTTCTCTATCTTCAGCAATTATAAATGCTTTTCTTATTTTAGCATTGCTAAGTAATTTGTTTTGTTGGTTAAAGAATGTATATGATGTAGAACCATCAAATCCTTTTTTAACATCATATTCACCAGTAGCATCAAGTTTTTGTATCCACTCTGGTTTATTTACTCCAGCCATATCTAATGAACCATTGAACAACTCATTCATAGCTGCTGTAGCTTCTTTTATTATTTTCATTGTAACTTTTTCAAGTTTTACATTTTTAGCATCCCAATATTCTGGATTTTTAACAAATTCAACTTTGCTATCATGTGCCCATTCGCTAATTTTGAAAGGACCACTAAATACCATTGTATTTGCTTCAGAACCATATTTATCTCCATGTAATTTTATTATATCTTCTCTTTGTGGTTGCATTACTTTAAAATATGTTAAATCCAAGAAGAATGCACATGGTGATGATGTTTTAAATTCAACTGTTTTTGCATCTACAGCTTTAACACCTAAATCTTCCGCTTTAGCTTTTCCAGCATTAAATTCAGCTGCATTAGCTATTGGATATAATAAGAATGCATATGGTGATGCTGTTTCCGGGCTTAAAGTTCTTGTAATGCCGTAAACAAAGTTTTCAGCAGTTATAGGCTGTCCATCACTCCATTTTGCATCTCTTAGTTTAAATGTCCAAGTCTTTCCATCCTCTGACTTAGTCCAACTTTCAGCAATACCTGGAACAATTTTATCTTTTCCCGCCTCATCTTGAGTAATTCTTGTAAGCGCCTCTTGAGATTGAGCAAGAATTGTAGACGAATATGAATCACTTGATTTTGATTGATCTATTGTCTTTGGCTCAGACCCTAATAGCATATTTAAATACTGGTCAGCATCCATTTCTTCCTTAGAAGTATTATCCCCTGTTCCTGGAGTTTTTGCATCTTCTTTCTTTCCGCAACCAACTAGTGCAACAGATGCAACCATTGATATAGCTAATAATGATGCTAATATTTTTTTACTTTTCATAATTAATCCCCCTTAATTGTAAAAGTGTATTTTGAAGCTTCAAGCTTCTTTATATCTAAATCCCAAAGCCGTTATTTAAATTAACTCTTTAGAATTTAAAAACGTATTCCAAAAACAATCTAAAATATAAAATTAAATTTCGAGTTTATATTCTTTATTTCTCTATAATCGCCATGGTTTAACACAAATGTAATTTCATATATACATTTCCCTAATTACATTTAAAGTATTTTTTTCACTTTAAATAGTATATTTATATATAAACTTCTAAATATGTATTCATTTGATTTAAATTCATTATATATTAACAAAATAAGTATTGCAATACTTATTTTCTGAATCTTTATAAAATTTAGTAAATTCGACCTATTGGTTTATCATTCACCACCAATCGCATTTCTTGTCACTTTCTACAATCTTTTCAACCTTTTTTTAAATTTTTCCACATGTTTTTGTTATTCATTTTAAATTTAATTGCATTTTGAATTACACATATCGCACGCTTTTAATTTTTCTTAACCGCTATAAGCTTTATTGTTTTTTTATAGCGAAATTTGCAAATAAAAAAATAGGGTAAAGCCAATTAGCCTACCCTATTTTATCTATATTATTTTCTTCCTGAAGTATAAGTATTTTTCAAATCAATTGTTCCAAATAATGGAGCAGTGTAATTTTTAACATACTTTCTTACATATGTGTTTTTAAATCTCCATGCCTCTGGACTCACAACAGCATCTTCATATAATAAAATTCTTTCTGCCTTTTTGAATAATTCAGTTCTTGTAGCAGGATCTACTGTTTTTGATGCCTGAGTTAAAAGATCATCATACTCTTTATTTGACCAACCTGTTGGTACAATTCCAGCACCTGACATCCACATATCAAGGTATGTGTTAGGATCATTGTAATCTCCTGTCCACGCCATTCCAGCTACTTCATAATCCATTTGATCTGTTCTTGTTTGGAATATAGCCCACTCAACATATTCAACCTCAACTTTAACTCCAAGTTTGTTTTGGTAAACTTGTTGTTGGAACTCAGCATATTCTTTAGCTGTTGAATCAGTTCCTGATTGAAGGTATTTAATTGTTATAGTTGATGGATCATCTCCAAGTCCTAATTCCTTCATACCTTCTATAAATAAAGCTTTAGGATCTTTATTTTCATCCATAAGAGCTTTTACAGGTAAATCATTAGCCTTAGTTCTATATTCTTCTCCACCAATTTGAACTTTTGGAGGACAGAATGACAACGCCGGCTCTCCTAGACCTTTTCTAAGAGTTTTAATTTTCCCTTCTCTATCTTCTGCAATTATAAGAGCTTTTCTTATTTTCGCATTGCTGAATAATTTATTTTGTTGATTAAAGAATGTATATGTAGTTGAACCATCATATCCCTTTTTAACATCATACTCTTTAGTTTCATCAAATTTTTGTATCCACTCTGGTTTACTTACTCCAGCCATATCTAATGAACCATTAAGCAATTCATTCATAGCTGCTGTTGATTCTTTTATTATTTTCATTGTAACTTTTTCAAGTTTTACATTTTTCGCATCCCAATATTCTGGATTTTTAACAAATTCAACTTTATTATCATGTACCCATTCGTTTATTTTGAAAGGACCACTGAATACCATTGTATTTGCTTCAGAACCATATTTATCCCCATGTAATTTTACTATATCTTCTCTTTGCGGTTGCATTACCTTAAAATATGTTAAATCTAAGAAGAATGCACATGGTGATGCTGTTTTAAATTCAAGAGTTTTATCATCTATTGCTTTAATTCCTAAATCTTCAGCTTTAGCTTTTCCACCATTATATTCAGCAGCATTAGCTATTGGATATAAAAGGAATGCATATGGTGATGCAGTTTCAGGATTTAAAGTTCTTGTAATACCATAAACAAAATCCTTAGCTGTTATAGATTGTCCATCACTCCACTTCGCGTCTCTTAATTTAAATGTCCAAGTCATTCCATCTTCTGATTTAGTCCAACTCTCAGCAATACCTGGAACTATTTTGTCATTTCCATTTTCATCTTGAGTAATTCTTGTAAGCGCTTCTTGAGATTGCGCAAGAATTGTAGATGAATATGTATCACTTGATTTTGATTGATCTATTGTCTTTGGCTCAGACCCTAGTAACATATTTAAATATTGATCAGAATCTAATTCAGTTCCTGATCCACTTTCTTTACCTGGTTCTTTAGCATCATCCTTCTTGCCACAACCAACTAATGCAACAGATGCAACCATAGATATTGCTAATAATGATGCCAATATTTTTTTACTTTTCATAATTAATCCCCCTTAATTGTAAAAATGTATTAGGAAATTTTTCAATCCCCTTATATATAAACCCCAAAGAGTTTTAAACTTACATTCTCTTTGAAGTTTAAAACATATCCCCTAAGCAGCTGCCAAAATTAAACATTTTTCGAGCCCGCCAGTTACACATTCCCCTATTTTTCTTCACCCTACACATATACTCAAAATTCCTTGCACCACGTTTAATCATCTCAATTTTAAGGAATAGATTCATTCAACCCATGATTTTCCACGAAAATATTCTAAATATGTAGTTCTGTTATTTAAATTTATTATATATTAACATTTTATATATTGCAATAAGTATTTTCTGAATCTTTTCAAAATTTTATTTATTCGACCTATTAATTTATATTTCACCACAAATCGCATATGTCACCACTTGTTATTAATTTTCATTGTTTTTCCAACTTTGCACCACTATTTTTGCGATTATACTTAAATTAAATTTCATTTTCTCTTTTTCACATTCCTTATCTTCTTAATTTCTTGTCATAAATAATGTTTTTATCGCTTATTTTCCCGAAATTAAGTTAAAGCCACTTTAAACATTTCATTAATTAACACATATAGAAATCAACGCTAACGCATTATAAATATACTCATATTCAACTACTAATTTAATTTACATTTTTCACTTTTTTAATTTTTGTTAAGTATTTAAATTCATTTTTTTCCCTAAATTTTTATATTCTAAATCATACATTCTTAATTAGAATACATACGGAAAAAGAGTAAAGCCATCGGCTTTACTCTTTTAAATCGATTATATATTATTTTCTGCCTGAAGTGTAAGTGTTTTTCAAATCAATTGTTCCAAATAATGGAGCAGTGTAGTTTTTAACATATTTTCTTACATAAGTGTTTTTAAATCTCCAAGCTTCTGGACTTATAACACCATCTTGATATATTAAAATTCTTTCTGCTTTCTTGAAGAACTCTGTTCTCTTAGCAGGATCTACTGTTTTTGATGCTTGATCTATAAGATCATCATACTCTTTATTAGACCAACCTGTTGGTACGATTCCAGCTCCTGACATCCACATATCAAGATATGTGTTCGGATCATTATAGTCTCCTGACCATCCCATCGCTGCTACTTCATAATCCATTTGATCTGTTCTTGTTTGGAATATAGCCCACTCAACATATTCTATTTCTACATTAATGCCAAGTTTTGTTTGATAAACTTGTTGTTGGAACTCCGCAAATTCTTTAGATGTTGAATCAGTTCCTGATTGAAGATATTTAATTGTAATTTTTGATGGATCATCTCCAAGACCTAACTCCTTCATACCTTCGATAAATAAAACTTTTGGATCTTTATTTTCATCTATAAGCGCTTTTACCGGTAAGTCATTAGCCTTAGCTCTATAGTCTTCTCCACCAATTTGTACTTTAGGTGGTGTAAACGATAATGCCGGCTCTCCAAAACCTTTTCTAAGTGTTTTGATTTTTCCTTCTCTATCTTCAGCAATTATAAATGCTTTTCTTATTTTAGCATTGCTAAGTAATTTGTTTTGTTGGTTAAAGAATGTATATGATGTAGAACCATCAAATCCTTTTTTAACATCATATTCACCAGTAGCATCAAGTTTTTGTATCCACTCTGGTTTATTTACTCCAGCCATATCTAATGAACCATTGAACAACTCATTCATAGCTGCTGTAGCTTCTTTTATTATTTTCATTGTAACTTTTTCAAGTTTTACATTTTTAGCATCCCAATATTCTGGATTTTTAACAAATTCAACTTTGCTATCATGTGCCCATTCACTAATTTTGAAAGGACCACTAAATACCATTGTATTCGCTTCTGAACCATATTTATCTCCATGTAGTTTTAATATATCTTCTCTTTGTGGTTGCATTACTTTAAAGTATGTTAAATCTAAGAAGAAAGCGCATGGTGATTTTGTTTTAAATTCAACTGTTTTTGCATCTACAGCTTTAATTCCTAAATCTTCCGCTTTAGCTTTTCCAGCATTATACTCTGCCGCATTAGCTATTGGATATAATAAGAATGCATATGGCGATGCTGTTTCAGGGTTCAAAGTTCTTGTAATACCATAAACAAATTGCTCAGCAGTTATAGGCTGTCCATCACTCCATTTTGCATCTCTTAATTTAAACGTCCAAGTCATACCATCATCTGATTTAGTCCAACTCTCAGCGATACCTGGAATAATTTTATCATTCCCTTTTTCATCTTGAGTAATTCTTGTAAGCGCCTCTTGAGATTGCGCAAGAATTGTAGAAGAGTATACATCACTTGATTTTGATTGGTCTATAGTTTTTGGTTCTGACGCTAATAACATATTTAAATACTGATCAGCATCCATTTCTTCCTTTGCAGTACCCTCTCCTGGTGCCGGATCCTTAACTGGTTCTTTCTTACCACAACCAACTAATGCAACGGTAGAAACCATTGATACCGCTAATAAAGCTGCTAATATTTTTTTACTTTTCATGAATAATCCCCCTTTATTGTAATAGTCTAATAAATTAATTATTAATTTACATTTATTTGATTTAAATTCATTATATATTAACAATTTAAGTATTGCAATACTTATTTTCTGAATATTTATAAAATTCTACTAATTCGACTTTTATAGTTTTACAACTTCGTTTTTCGTTATTTTTCCCCACATTTACAAGACACATTGCGAGTTTTTTGAATGATTCATTATTTAATTTTTCATTTTTTTAAATAAAACCTATTAATTTATAACACTCATTCCAGTTATTTGTGCTTCACCACACCAAAACTCCATCATTCATCACCGTAACTCGAAACTTGTATTAATTTTTCAAATTCACTATATTATCTTCCCAAAAATCGACGATTTCTACCCCCGGAAATATTTCACTTCACAATTAATTCATCCTCAACCATAATAATTTGCATAAAAAAAAAGAGTGAAACAACCCGTTTCACCCTTTTCCCATATATACTAATTAACTTCTGATAATTACTATTTTCTTCCTTGAGTATAAGTATATTTCAAATCAATTGTTCCAAATAATGGAGCAGTGTAATTTTTAACATATTTCTTAACATAAGTATTCTTAAATCTCCAAGCTTCCGGACTTACAACACCATCTTCATATATTAATACTCTTTCAGCTTCCTTGAATAACTCAGCTCTCACATTTGGATCAGTAGTTTGTGATGCCTTCGTTAGAAGCTCATCATATTTTGCACTGTTCCAACCTGTTGGAACAATACCAGCACCAGACATCCACATATCTAGGTACGTATTAGGATCATTATAATCCCCTGTCCATGCCATAGCTGCTACTTCATAGTCCATTTGATCTGTTCTTGTTTGGAATATAGCCCATTCAACATATTCAACTTCAACCTTAACTCCCAGAGTATTTTGGTAAACTTGTTGTTGGAACTCAGCATATTCTTTAGCTGTAGAATCAGTACCCGATTGAAGGTATTTAATTGTTATAGTTGAAGGATCTTCTCCAAGTCCTAACTCCTTCATACCTTCTAGAAGCAACGCTTTAGGATCTGGATTCTCTTCCTTAAGTGCTTTTACAGGCAAATCATTTACCTTAGCTCTATATTCTTCCCCACCAACTTGAACAGATGGAGGACAGAATGATAACGCCGGTTCTCCAAGTCCTTTTCTAAGTGTTTTAATCTTTCCTTCTCTATCCTCAGCAATTATAAATGCTTTTCTTATCTTATCATTGCTAAATATTTTATTCTCTTGATTAAAGAAAGTATACGTAGTTGAACCATCATATCCTTTTTTAACATCAAATTCTCCACTTGCATCAAATTTTTGTATCCATTCTGGCTTACTTACTCCAGCCATATCTAATGAACCATTATATAACTCATTCATAGCTGCTGTAGATTCTTTTATTATTTTCATTGTAACTTTTTCAAGTTTTACATTAGATGCATCCCAATATTCTGGATTCTTCACTAATTCAACCTTATTATCATGTACCCATTCTGATATCATAAACGGCCCATTAAACGCCATAGTATTAGCTTCTGAACCATATTTATCACCATGAGTTTTTATTATATCTTCTCTTTGTGGTTGCATTACTTTAAAGTATGTTAAATCTAAGAAATATGCACATGGTGCTTTTAATTTAAATTCAACAGTCTTTTCATCTACAGCTTTAACTCCTAATTCCTCTGCTTTTGCCTTACCTGAGTTAAACTCTTCTGCATTAGCTATCGGATATAACAAGAACGCATATGGTGATGCTGTATCCTGTGATAAAGTTCTTGTAATCCCATAAACGAACTGTTCTGCAGTAACCGCTTTTCCATCACTCCACTTTGCATCTCTCAACTTAAATGTCCAAGTTAATCCATCCTCAGAACTTTTCCAGCTCTCAGCTACTCCTGGTTCTATTTTATCTTTTCCATTTTCATCTTGAACAATTCTTGTTAAAGCTTCTTGAGAGTTTGCAAGAATTAATGAAGAGTAAGAGTCACTTGATTTAGATTGATCTATAGTCTTTGGCTCCTGCCCTAATAACATATTTAAATATTGATCAGAATCAACTTCTCCATTTGATCCACTGTTTGAATTTGTCCCCTCATCCTTACCACATCCAACTAAAGCAACGCTGGCTACCATAGATAACGCTAATAATGACGCTAATATTTTTTTGCTTTTCATAAGTAAATCCCCCTTGAAAGTATTCTTATAGTTTCTTCAAATATGTCTTAACTAAATACATATAGTTAAGACAAACCTTTTTGCTATATTCTGCAAATCGTTAAACTGTTATGAGAAATTTCTACACATTTCTCCATAACTTGAAGTTATATTTATAATACACCGATACATCTTCACTGTCAATAATTATTTTTTCCGACTAAAGACACATGTTTTATATTTTTATTCAATTATTCGAATCTTTATTTATATAATTTTTCCCAAAATAACTCTTTTACTGTACTGTTTTTGTCTTTTTAATGTTTTCACCACTTTAAATATCTTGATTTTACTGTTTTATAAAGCACATCACGCATATTTTGTCGATTATGAAACATTTATATTTTTATTAACTCACATTAAATATTATTTGAAATTGTAATCCGTTTCATATTCATTGTTCAGTATATTCTTTAAATTTTACTTTGTATATAAATATTATTTTGTATACAAACTTTATTTTATACAAATACTTCATCATCACTTTTTTCCACTTAAATCTCTATCATACCCCTATATTAATTCTATAATTCAAAAAAAATAAGAGTAGATTAAATTCTACTCTTATTTTTTCATATTATAATATATGACATGCAGCAAAGTGATTTGGTTCAATTTCCTTCAGTACCGGATTTTGCTCACTACAGATTGGTTTAGCATATCTGCATCTTGGAGCAAATCTACAACCCGGTTTAGGATTGATAGGACTTGGAACCTCACCTTCTAGCGGTATTCTCTCTTTTTTCTTTGCAGCTTCAAAATCCGCAACTGGTATTGCTGATAATAATGCTTGAGTATACGGATGTAATGGCTTAGCATACAAGTCATGACTAGTAGCAAGCTCCACCATATTTCCTAAGTACATAACCCCAACTCTATCAGAAATATGTTTTACCATTGATAAATCATGAGCTATGAATAGGTAAGTTAATCCTAATTCATTTTGTAATTTTATTAATAAGTTAACTACTTGAGCTTGAATAGATACATCAAGTGCAGAAATAGGCTCATCACAAACTATAAAGTCTGGTTCAATAGCAAGTGCTCTCGCTATTCCTATCCTCTGTCTTTGACCACCTGAGAATTCATGTGGGAATCTAGAAGCATGCTCCTTATTTAAACCTACTAATTGAAGCAATTCAAATATTCTCTCTAATCTTTTTTGTCCAGTATATATATTATGAATATCTATACCTTCTCCAACTATATCTCCAACAGTCATTCTTGGATTTAATGAAGCATATGGATCTTGGAATATGATTTGAGCTCTTCTAGCAAATTCTTTTTTCTCTTTTTTACCATATTTGCTGATATCATTTCCATCAAATATTATCTCTCCACCTGTAGCTTCGTATAATCCCATAACAGTTCTACCACAAGTTGTTTTACCACAACCTGATTCTCCAACTAGACCCAAAGTTTCACCTTTGAAAATATTAAAACTAACATCATCTACAGCTTTTAGTGTAGCATTAGATCCAACTTGGAAATATTTTTTAAGGTTTTTAACCTCAATTAAAACTTCTTTTTCCTTGTTATTTGATTTAGTCATATTATTCACCTCTTCTTAATGCTTCAGGAATTTCTACCTTAGGTGCCATTGGATGTTTTAACCAACACGCTACTTCATGAGTATTATTCAAAGTAATAGTTTCAGGCATCTCTTCTAAACAAATCTGCATACAGTATTCACATCTTGCTGCAAATGGACATCCAACTGGTGGTTTTACTAAGTCAGGTGGTGTTCCATCTAAAGAGTATAATGTATCCTTATTTTTAGTGTCTAGTCTTGGAACTGATTGAAGTAATGCCCATGTATATGGGTGTTGAGGATTTTTAAATATCTCTTCAACATCACCTCTCTCAATAATCTTACCAGCGTACATTACTTGAATTCTATCTGCAACGTCAGCAACTACTCCTAAATCATGTGTTACAAGTATAACTGCTGTTCCAAGTTTCTTTTGAAGATCTCCAATAAGATCCATAATTTGAGCTTGGATAGTAACATCAAGAGCTGTTGTTGGCTCGTCCGCTATTAATATCTTAGGATTACAAGCAAGCGCTATAGCTATCATCGCTCTTTGTCTCATACCACCTGAAAACTCATGTGGATATTGGTGAGCTCTTTTGTCAGCATTAGGAATATTAACAAGTGTTAACATCTTTATCGACTCTTGCATTGCCTCTGATTTACTCATCCCTCTATGAATAATTAAACTTTCTGATATCTGTTTACCTATTGTCATAGTTGGATTTAATGAAGTCATAGGATCTTGGAATATCATTGATATATCTGATCCTCTTAATTTTCTAAGTTCCTTCTCATTCATATCTAATATACTTTTACCATCAAACATTATTTTAGAATCTTTTTTAATTTCTGCTGGCATTGGCTCTGGAAGTAATCTCATTATAGCTTTTGATGTAACGGTTTTTCCGCATCCTGACTCTCCAACTATAGCTAAAGTTTCACCTTTATTTAAATGAAAATTAATTCCTCTAACTGATTGCACTTCACCTGCATAGGTATGAAATGAAACCTGTAAATTTTCTACATCTAAAATCTTTTCCATTGCTAATCCCCCCCTATTGACGTAATTTTGGATCTAGTGCGTCTCTCAAGCCGTCACCTAATAACTGGAATGATAACATCGTCAGCGATATAGCTAAAGCTGGGAAGATCAATTGGTAAGCATAGAATATTAAGTTTTGTTGTCCAGCTGATGCAAGTGCACCCCAACTTGTCATTGGTGAAGGTACTCCTAGTCCTAAATAACTAAGGAAAGCCTCTCCAAATATAAATCCTGGTATATCAAAAGTAATAGAAACAATCATTACGCCTAGTGTGTTTGGCACTAAGTGTCTAGCAATGATTCTTGATGGGTTAGCACCAAGAGCTTTTGCCGCTAAAATATATTCCTGTTCTTTAATCTGTAATAACTGACCTCTTATAAGTCTAGCCATTCCGCACCAACCGGTGATTGTCATAGCTAAGATAATCGGAACAAGTCCACCCTTATCAATTATAACTCTAAGAAGAATAACTAATACTAGGTAAGGAATACTAATTAAAATCTCAAGTATTCTCATCATGATATCATCAGTCATACCACCGATATAACCTGCAATACCACCATAAATTACACCGACAACTGTATCAACAACAGCACCGATTAACCCGATCATTATAGATATTCTTCCACCTATCCATACTCTTGTGAATAAATCTCTACCTAATGTATCTGTACCAAACCAATAAGTGCCATTAGGCTTAACATTAACCATATCATTATTGGTGATTTGGTAATCAAAATTACTTATCATTGGTCCAATTATTGTCATTAACGAAATTACACCCAATAATATTAAAGAAAACATAGCTACCTTATTTTTCTTAAGTCTTCTCCAAGCATCTTGCCAATAAGTCATACTAGGTCTAAGTATTCCCTCTGAATCTAAGTCCTTACAACCAATAATCTCGAATTTGTTCTTTGAAAATTCTGCCATACGTATCCCCTCCTAACGCTTTTTGCCTGATACTCTTATTCTAGGGTCAACTAATCCATATACTATGTCAACTAAGAATAATGCTACAATAAGTAATGCTGATACGAATATAGCTTGCCCCATTATCATGGTGTAATCTCTATTAGTAACGGCTCCTACGAAGTTCCCTCCAAGTCCTGGTATAGCAAATATACTCTCAATAACAAAAGATCCTGTGAATATACCCGCAATTTGAGGTCCTAAAATTGTAATACATGGTAAGACTGCATTTCTTATAACATGCTTAAACACTAAACTCATACTAGAAACACCCTTAGATTTAGCAGTTAAAATATAATCTTGTCCTATAACATCTAGACAGTTAGCTCTCATATATCTTGCATAGGTTGCAATAGATCCGAAGCTAAGTGCTACAGTTGGTAGCACAGTATTTTTGAAGTGCCCCCAACCCGTTGTAGGGAACCATCTTAACTGAACCGTAAATCCGTACTGCAATAATGATGCTACAACGAAACTAGGCACCGAAATACCAATAATCGCTACGAACATTACCACATAATCTGGCCACTTCCCTCTATTAAACGCCGCAATTATACCCATCGTTATACCTATCGTTACACCAACTAGTATAGCCTGAGCTCCAAGTCTTGCTGATATAGGTGCATGATTTTTTATTGTATCCGAAACACTTCTTCCTGGAAATGCTAAAGATTCTCCCAAATCACCTTTTACAGTATTCTTGACAAACAACATATATTGTTCAATAACAGGCTTGTTCAAACCATATTTTTCATAGAAGTTAGCCTTAATTTGCTCTGGAAGCTTTCTCGCAGCAACAGCTAGCGGATCTCCAGGCATAGCATGAATAAGCATGAATGTTATTGATGCTGATACGAACAACGTCATTAACATATAGCCAAATCTTTTTAGAGTAAATTTTAACATCATCATCCCTCCATTTTAAGTAAATACATGCAATAAATTCCCCATTTATTGCATCCCTCATGACAACCTTTTTTACCTTGCGCATAGACACTAATATGATTCACACTTCTTATTAATTGAAATGTAAATCTTAACTCTGTACATCAGCTACCAATTTTGCAATTACATGATATCGTATACACTCTTTATCTTCTTTATATTCATATACTACAAATAGCTTGGCCACATTTGCACTTGCGTCTTCAGACTTATTAATTTGAAACTTTACGGATTACTCCCCCTTACTAACACCTCCCACACTGTTAATTAAACTAGTAAGGATTCACCCTTTTGACACTTTCAAAAACATTTAATGGTTCAATATTGAGTGTATTCAACTTTTTTATTTCAATAGTTTGCAGGTTTGAAATATTTAGAAAATTACAACAATAATTTCTCCCATAATCGCTTGCATCAGCAGACCATATGTTTTATCACCTTCTAATAAGCTAATTACTAAATATAATTCCGCATGATACTGATGTAAATTTAAGTAAAATATGACGTCAAAAGTATGAAGAAAATATTATAAATTCATTTTTTATAATATTAACATAGCTTTTCATTAGTTGTCAAACTATTTTAAGATTGAATAAATATAAAATTTTCTAATTTGCAACATTATTTTCACGTTCTGTTACCTAAAACCCCATTTTAATAAATCCGCTCAAATATTTTCCATCATTTTTTTCTTTTCAACAATGTTTTTTCCTATTAAATATAATAATAATATAAAATATTCATTTATTTTTACATGATTTTACTTTTCAAATTTATTATTTTTTTAATATATTTTCATGGTTATGAATCATAAAAATTAAATCACAACTTATTTTTCTAATTAATAATAAAGTATATAACTTTATTCCCATAAGTTATATAATATATATATATAACTTAAATGAGGTGGTATTTTGAAATATAACGTTGCTATAGTAGGTGCTACTGGAATGGTCGGACGACAATTTATAAACATTTTGGCTGAAAGAAATTTCCCAATAGATAATTTATATTTATTTTCTTCAGCCCGTTCAGCCGGAAGCACATTATCTTATAATGAAAGAAATATTATTGTAGAAGAACTTAAAGAAGAGAATATAATTAACAAAAAAATTCACTTTGCCCTTTTCTCAGCTGGTGGAGACATAAGTTTAATTTTTGCTCCCATATTTTCAAAACATGGTGCAGTGGTAATAGATAATAGTAGCGCCTGGAGAATGAATCCTTCAGTACCTTTAGTTGTACCTGAAGTTAACAGTGAAGATATAAGATGGCATAATGGAATTATTGCCAATCCTAACTGCTCTACAATTCAAGCAGTTGTGGCTCTAAAACCTTTAGCTGATAAGTATGGTATTAAAAGAATTGTATATTCCACATATCAAGCGGTATCTGGAGCTGGAGTACAAGGATATAATGATTTAAAAGATGGTATGAATCATAGTTCTCCAAAAAAATTTCAATATCCTATCGCTTATAATGTAATTCCTCAAATAGACGTTTTCTTAGATAACGGATATACAAAAGAAGAAATGAAAATGATTAATGAGACTCAAAAGATTCTTCACAACTCCAGCTTAAAGATAACTGCTACTACTGTGAGGGTACCTGTTTTCCACGGCCATAGTGAAAGTATCAATGTTGAGCTTGAAAAAGATTTTGTACTTGAGGATATCTTTGCACTATTTAATAATTTCCCTGGAATAACATTAATGGATGACGTTAAAAACAATCTATATCCTATGCCTATAGACATCGCAGGTCATGATGATGTTTATATAGGTAGAATTAGACGGGATTTTAGCTTAGATAACGGACTTAATCTTTGGGTTGTTGCTGACAATATTAGAAAAGGTGCAGCTCTCAATGCAATTCAAATTGTAGAAACTTTTATAACTGAAAATCTAATAACTGAATAAATAGTTATATTAAAATAGTTTATATCGGTATTATACTTTAATCAGGAATTTCATATTAATAAAAATATATTAAGTATAAAGAGGTGTATATATATGAGTATTTTTAAAGGTTCTGGTGTTGCTATAGTAACCCCATTTAACGAAGCTGGAATAAACTTTCCTAAACTAAAAGAACTGATTGATTGGCATATTGAAAATAGTACAGACGCTATAATAATATGTGGCACCACAGGTGAAGCTTCTACTATGAGCGATTCTGAAAAAAAATCAGCTATAAAATTCACTGTAGATACAGTAAATAAAAGAATACCTGTAATTGCTGGAACTGGAAGCAATAACACTTTAGCTTCAGTAGAAATGAGTAAATATGCAGAATCTGTAGGTGTAGATGGCCTTCTAGTTATTAATCCTTACTACAATAAGACTTCACCTAAAGGTTTAATTGCTCACTTTAAGACTATTGCTGAAGCAGTTAACACTCCAATAGTAGTTTATAATGTACCTTCTAGAACTGGTATGAATATAACTCCTAAAGCATTAGCTGAACTTTGTGAAATCAAAAATATAGTAGCTGTAAAAGAGGCCAGCGGTAATATAAGCCAAATTGCAGAAATAAAATCACTTTGTGGAAATAAGTTAGATATTTACTCTGGAAATGATAATGAAATACTTCCGACTTTAGCTATCGGCGGTATGGGTGTAATCTCAGTTATTGCAAATATTATCCCTAAAGATGTACATGATATATGCGATTTCTTTTTCAATGGAGATATCAAAGCTTCCCAAGAATTATTCCTTAAAACTATTCCATTAACTAACGCATGTTTCTGTGAAACTAACCCTATTCCTGTAAAAACAGCTTTAAATCTTATGGGAAAAGAAGTTGGCAACCTTAGACTTCCATTAGTCGATATGGATACTAATACTTTAGAATTCTTAAAAGAAGAATTGAAAAATTATAACCTAATATAAAGGAGACTAAATATGATAAAAGTTTTATTAGTTGGATGCAATGGAAAAATGGGTCGTATGATTTCAAGTGTAGCCTCAACGTCTTCTAATATTAAAATCATAGCTGGAGTAGATATGAACACTACTAGTTCATTTAATTACCCTGTTTATGACTGCATTACTAAAGCAATTGAAGATATTGATGTAGTCCTTGATTTTTCTAGACCTTCAAGTTTAGCTTCCATTTCTAAATATGTTTTAGATACTGTAACCCCAGTGGTTTTCTGTACTACTGGATATACAGAAGATGAGATTTCTCACATAAAAAATTTACAAAATTCTATTCCAGTGTTCTTCTCTGCTAATATGTCCATTGGCATAAATATAGTAAATAGCATGTTAAAATCTATTAGTAATACACTTTTCAAAGATTTCGACATAGAAATTATTGAAAAACATCATAATCAAAAAGTTGATGCTCCAAGTGGAACTGCTCTACTTCTTGCAAACACTATAAAAGACTCAATAGATGAGGATACAACCTTTACTTGCGGTAGAGATGGTATCTCTAAAAGAGAGCACAAAGAAATCGGAATCCACGCTATTCGTGGTGGAAATATAATTGGTGATCATGAAGTTATATTTGCTGGACAGGGTGAAGTAATAGAAATTAAACACTCTGCTATTTCCAGGGACGTATTTGCTGTAGGTGCTTTAAAAGCTTGTGAATATGTTTATGATAAACCAAAAGGCTTTTACTCTATGGATAATGTAGTTACTCAATAAAATAAGCTAGGTAGAATTTACTTATAAAATTCTACCTAGCTTATTCTTTTCTTCTATAAACCACAAATAACTTATCTATATTTTAACACCATTAACCTAATTTCATATTTACGTATTATGAATACTATAGGATACCTAATGTTTAAAATCATTGGTATAACTTCAAAATGCACTAGCTTTCAAACCTATTACTTGATAGTTTTTATCCACTGTTCCATAAGGTCTAATGCTGACTTTAACTCTTCCATACTATAGCAGAAGGATATTCTAACATACCCATCGCCGCCTTTCCCAAAAGCTGAACCTGGAACTATAGCAACCTTAGCCTCATTTAAAAGTCTCTCACAAAACTCATCACTACTAATTCCAAACTTCTTAATAGATGGGAATATATAAAACGCTCCCTCAGGCTTTGTAACTTGAAGTCCCATATTTAAAATTCTATCATATATATAATCTCTTCTACACATAAGTTTACTCTTTATATAGTCCAAGTGATATTCGCAACTTTTTAGTCCCTCCAAAACTCCATATTGGCCTATTGAAGGTGCACAGGATACATTGTATTGATGTACCTTTATTATGTTTCCTAGTATCCATTTAGGAGCACACACATACCCTATCCTTATCCCAGTCATTGAAAACATTTTAGAAAATCCACTTATAAGCACTAATCTATCTTTTAAGTCATTATACCTTGATATAGAGTTAAATTCTCCAAAGATAATTGAGCTATAAATCTCATCGCTAATGATTAATATATCCTCAGATTTTAATATTTCAAAAAGTTTATCACATTCAACCTTGGTCATTGCTCTTCCCGTTGGATTTGATGGATGCGACACAACTATAGCCTTAGGTTTTTCTTCCTGTATAAGTTTTTTAACACTATCTAAATTTATAGATAAATCCTCATTTAAATCATAATTCAATATACATCCACCAGCTATTTTTACGCAGCTTTCATAGGCTGGATATGCAATTGAAGGGATTAATACTTTGTCATCAGGATTTAATATGGCTGTAAAAGTAGATAACAAACCCTCACTACCACCAACCGTTATACAAATTTCTTCTGCTGAGAACTCTACTCCTAAGCCTTTTAAATACTTAGATATTTCTTGTCTAAGTGGCAAAATTCCGGCATTGGGAGTATATGTAGTTTTATCTTCATCGATAGCTATTTTCATTGCATTCTTTACTTCAACTGGGATTTTAAAATCAGGCTCACCTAATGTTAAAGATATTGCGCCTTGAACTTCCGCTACTTTATTATAAAACTTCCTTATACCAGATATTTCTATTTTATTTACATTCCTAGATAGCATCATAATACCTTACCCTTACTTCATTTATACTTATATATTTATGCTTATATAATATATATTCTAATTAAATTTACATCTGTGATTCTTTTAAAATCCATTAATAAATTATCATCATTTCCAATTTTTAATCTTTAATCTTTAATCTTTAATCTTTAATCTTTAATCTTTAATTTAAAACTCTATTCCTTTTCTCGCTGGAACACCTTCATTAAAGTAATGTTTAAGATCCTTCATTTCTGTAACAAGGTTAGCCTTATTAAAAATTGCTTCAGGGACGTTTCTTCCAGTCATTATCAACTCTACATCATTAGGCTTTTTATTCATAAGGTGTAACAATTGCTCTTCTGTAATTAATTCATTAGATAATGTTCCCATGATTTCATCCATAATCAGAATATCACAAGTACCTTCTTCTAATTGTTTCAAACAAAAGTTATAAGCTTTTTGTATATCTTCCTTTAATTCAACCTTTTCCTGATCATTCAAAGTCCAGAAAAAACCTCTAGGTCTCTCGAATCTATGAATTTTGAAGTATGGTGCCATAAGTTTTGCTGACTCAAGTTCTCCTGTAACTCCACTCTTTAAATATTGAACCATGCAAACTCTATACTTATTACCTGCAGCCCTTGTAGCAAGGCCAACTGCAGCCGTAGTTTTTCCTTTTCCATTCCCTGTATATATTTGAATATATCCATTTTTTAAATTTCCCATGTCTCTACCTCCTATGGTCTGTTATTTTAATTTTATTATATCATTTATAAATAAAATATTCCATTCTCCCTTAGTTATATGATATAACTATATTAGTAAATTAAGTTTAATAATATCATATTAGAAATATTTAAATTCATATATTATTATGCCAAGTTTGGAGATAATATATAAATCAAATATAAATTATATGTTGAAGGAGTTAAAAATATGGAATATAACTTTACAGACCCCTATGAAATCGCTAGGTTTATAAAAGAATCTAAAAAATCCACTCCTGTTAAAGCCTATATTGATGGAAATATAAAAGATTGTGATTTTGAAAATATAGATTGCTTTGGCGAAGGAAGTTTTTATGTTTTGTTCGGTGATAGTGTTGATATAAAAAACTTTTTAGAAAAAAACAAAGATATTATACATAATTACAGACTTGAATCTGATAGAAGAAATTCCGCTATTCCTATGTTAGATACAAAATATCTAAATGCCAGAATCGAACCAGGTGCAATTATAAGGGATAGAGTTTCTATTGGAAATAATGCCGTAATTATGATGGGCGCAGTTATTAACATTGGAGCTGAAATCGGTGATGAAACTATGGTCGATATGAATGCAGTAGTAGGTGCAAGAGGAAAACTTGGTAAGGGTGTTCACCTTGGCGCTGGTGCTGTTGTTGCTGGTGTCCTTGAACCGCCTAGTAAGGAACCATGTGAAATTGGTGATCACGTTTTAATAGGTGCTAATGCAGTTATTTTAGAGGGCGTTAAAATTGGTAAACATTCAGTTGTTGCAGCCGGTGCAATTGTTACCGAGGATGTGCCTGAAAATGTTGTTGTAGCTGGTTCTCCTGCAAGAATCATCAAACATGTAGATGATAAAACTAGAAGCAAAACTGAAATATTATCCGATTTAAGAAAATAGCAATATAATACAAATAAGAGCCATTACAAGGATTAAACCCGCGTAATGGCTCTAACTTTATTAATTTATTGTTTTACTAATTCACTAATTTATTAATTTAGATAATTTCTTGAATCTTAATGTCCTCTTCTCTAACTTCTATATTTGAATTACTCACAGGCATCCCATTTTCACTCTCTACTCTGCCTATAACCGCTATATTTTCTCTATTTTCATCAGTAACTCTTTCCATTTTAGAAATTGAAACTTCATAGGCAATTTTTTTAACAACCTCTGTATCTGACACTTTTTTTTGGTACTCCCTACTTTGTAGTCTTCCCCAAACTCTTATATTATCGCCTACCTCTAAACTCTTACAAAACCTTGAATTCCTGCCCCAAGCAATAGTAGGAATATAGTCTGACTTATTATATAATCTATTAACAGCTAATAGCATGTCTGCTATTTCTCTTCCAAATGGAGTCGTTCTATAAACTGGCTCTTTGCAAATATATCCATCTAGAAATATTTGATTTGGATTCTTTCCATGCTCTTCAAGTTCACGAATATCTCTTGCAAACACTGTTAAAATAAGCCTATTAGAACCATCTACAAATTTGTTGTAAGATCTAAGTTGTCCATCTACTACAATCTCACTTCCAATACTTACATCAACCCCTGCAATCAATCTTTCCGATACGGTTATCACTAGTGTGTCTGAAGTATCGCTAAGTCTTGAAACCTCAAATTCAAAATTATAGAATCCCTCCCCATACATTTCATGGCTAAACTCTAAATCTGAAATTACTTTTCCTTCTAAGTAGATTTTGTTGTTAAACATATTATTATCCATGGTAACCCCTCTTCCCTTGGTTTTTTAGTAAAATTTACTATAATCTATATTCTCTTAAAATAAAAATATAACTACTCGTAGTAAAAATTATACACTTTTCTTTTAGTTTCTATTTATATTCCCCATTTAATTTATTATAAAATAATTGTCTAAATTTTACAACATTTAATTTTTGAAATTTCTAACTTTTATTAATATTTTCTCAAATAGTTTAAATCTGTCTCATATTATTATTTATTTTTCACATTTATATCTATACGCTCTAATTATTTACCTAAATTAATTACTAATAATTCAATTTTAATTAAGTATTTGTCTCCCTGTGTGATCTAAATGATAATCACTTTGATAAATCAATTCAGATACCGTTACAAAGTTATATCCTACACTTTGATATTTTTCAATAATCTTTGGTAAATTTTCCGGAGTATATTTACCATCATTATGGAACAATAAAATTGATCCTTCTTTAGCCTTTGATACCACTTTATCATATTCTATTTTTAGTCCCTTAGCCTTCCAATCAACACTATCCACATCCCATTGTATGGCTTTAACTCCCAAACCTTCTACTATTTCCACCGATGAATTGTTGTATGCTCCTGATGGAAATCTAAATGTCTTAGGTAACTGTCCTGTTAACGCCATTATCTTAGCATTTGCAATTTCCACATCCTTTTCAATTGCAACTTTATCCATTTTAGTATAGTTAGGATGTTTATTCGAATGATTTCCTATCTCATGTCCTCGCCTAGCAATTTCCTTCACTTGTTCAGGATAATCATCACACCATAGACCAATAACATAAAAAGTTGCTTTAATATTATACTTATCCAATATATCTAGTATCTCTTTAGTATTATCATCTCCCCAATTCACATCAAATGTTATAGCCATTTTTTTCTCCTTAGTTTCTACAGAATAAATTGGCAATTTATTGTTCGAAGGTGCAAATACATCACTATAGAACATTTTTCCTGCCAAACTTACCCAAATAACTAATGCTAACACACCTAAAACAGTTACAATTCTTAATTGAAATCTATTAATTTTTTTCATAATCCCCCTACACATAATCCTGCTTTATATAAAATTATATTCACACTGTATAAATATATGCTATAACATATCTTTTAAAATTAATCCATTTTTTAAGATTATATGATATAATTAAATAATTAATTAATTGATGTATATATAAACTCTAATTAAGCATGTAAAATTTAAAATTAAGGAAAAACTCCTTAATAGATTCTTAAAGTTAAATGTGCAAATTTAATTAGAACATATATGCATAGTTTAAAGGAGGGTACCTTATGTTTGATAATTCTTTGAACTTAGCAGAAAATAAACTTCTATTACTACACATAATAGATAAAATTGACTTACCTATTTCAAATAGCCAACTTACAGAAATTGTACTTGAAAATAATTTTATAAACTACTTCACTCTTCAAGAGTATATTGATGAACTACTTTCTTCTAACCTTCTTATGAAAATAAGCCAGAATGATAAAGTTAGATTATCAATCTCTGATAAAGGCAAGGAAGTATTATCACTTTTTCAAAATAGATTGTCAGAAAAAGCTTTAGATGCACTTGATTCATACATTAACGTAAAAATGAATATGATAAAAAAAGAAGCTACTATATTTGCTGACTATACTATTGAAAATTCCAATAGTTATATTGTTAGCCTAGGAGCTTCTGAAAATAATATTCCTCTTATGGAAGTAAAGGTAACAGTTGCATCAAATAAACAAGCCAGAGAGTTGTGTACCAAATGGAAAAACAACCCTTCTGACTTATATACTAAAATTATTAAAGTATTAACTGAATAATTATAAACTTAAAATTCAGGATAAAATCCTTAATGGATTTTGAAGAATGAAATGTATAAGTTTAATTTTAAAATATATACTATTAATAATTTTGTCTAAGATAACTGCTGTAAGTAATATAAACTATACAATAATCATCCCTGTAGGTTGACCCTTTAGTTGGATGATTATCTTTTTTTGATTATCTTCTTTATCAATGCCTATTAATAGGTAGTTATAACTATCTCCTACATAAATATATTTTTCATCACAAGCTATTCCCCTCGGCATTACACCAACTCTTATGTTCTTTATATTTTCAAACTCCAGCATATCAATAATTGATATACTTCCATCACCATAGTTAGATACATAACAATATCTATCATCACAATACATATCAAATGGACAATTCCCAACAGGCACTCGCTTTATAATTTTGTAACTTTTGCTAGATATAACACATATACATCCCTTATCTGAGGTTCCTGCCCTACTTTCACACACCAAAATATAATCTCCATTAGGTGTAAACAAAGCCTTTGTTGGCGCTGCTCCAACTTTTATATTCTTAATGTCACCACCATATAATGAATCAAATATCGTTATTGAATCATCACCATTATTCGCTACAACTATTTCACTTGTAGTACTACAGCAATGAATACTGTGTGGTGAATCACCACAAGGAATAATCTCAATTATTTCCTTTTTCTCCAAATCAAAAGTCACTACATCATTCGAGTCACCACAAACAATATATAGATGGTTCCCAAGGGCGCAAATATCTCTACAATTTCTTCCCAAATAATAACTATTAGATATTAAAGTTTCCATGTCTATTATGGACACAGACCCATCATAAGAATTTGAGGTAAATAATAAGTCCCCTTGTACACATAATCCATGAGGACCTATTTTACTTCCATTAACTCCTACTAAGTTTATAATGGTTTCTAATTCAAACTTATCTACACTCACCTTATCAACTCGGTCTTGAGTTGTATTACAAATATATAAGTACCTCATCGGAATCCCTCCTCACATTCATACTATGAAGAGAATCTTACTTTTGATACGGAAATCTCAAATTTATATATTCAATTTAATCTATCGGTTTACTATTCAACATAATGTCTAATTAATTTCCTCATATCTCCAACCATATATAGGGATCCTGAAATAATTAAAAGTGTATCCTTATCACAATAGGATAAAGCTACCCTATAAGCCTCTTCATAATCCATTATAGCTTCACAATTGTCATTGCATATATTTATCCTCGCCTTTAAATCCTCACATAGTTCTGCCCTTTCACTATGTGGTGTAACTGCTATAATTCTGTCTGCCTTAGGGCATATTATATTTATCATTTCATCAACTTGTTTATCTGCTAAAATTCCAATAATGAGTACAAGTTTCTCATACTTAAAATAAGCATCTATACTTTCCGATAATTTCTTTATACCATCAATATTATGGGCACCATCAAGTACAACTAAAGGTTCCCTTCTCATGATTTCTAATCTACCTGGCCATTTAACTGTCTTTAATCCCATTATAATGCTTTCCATCGTAATCTTTATTCCCATGTCTATAAGAGCCTCACAGCTATTTATAACCACATTACAATTTTGTATTTGATGAACACCTAAAAGGGCTAATGATATTTCGTACAGATTACCTTCTGTTCTAATTTTTATATTTTGTACAATGTCTTTCTCATGATTATCTTTCACATCTACTAACATTGCATTTTCCCTTAATACCTTTGTAAGAGGAGCATTTTTTTCTTTACAAATCTTTTCTATAACCTCAGTAACATTATCTTCCTGAGGATATAAAACCACTCTTGTATTAGGTTTTACAATCCCACCCTTTTCAAATGCAATTTCCTCTATGGTATTTCCCAATATATTCATATGATCTAAACTAATGGACCCAATTATTGAAATCTCTGGACTTATTACATTTGTAGAATCTAGTCTTCCCCCAAGTCCAACTTCAACTACCGCAAAATCAACTTCTTTTTTAAAGAAATATAAAAAACCTGCACAAGTTATTATTTCAAACTCTGTAGGATTTCCATACCCAAGGTCTGCAACCTTAGTGACAGCTTTAGATACTTCAGTAACAATACTCGCCAAATCTTCTTTTAATATATTACTATTATTTATTTGTATTCTCTCTTCAAATTCTTCAATATATGGGGAAATATAACTTCCAACCTTATATCCACTATGTACTAATATATTTGTAAGCATTGCAGTAGTTGAACCTTTTCCATTAGTTCCTGCAATATGTATAGTCTTTACTTTCTTATGAGGATTCCCAAGTAACTCTAATAACTTTTCAGTTCTCTCTAAACCAAGCTTGCTGCCAAACTTCGCTGTATCTTTTATATAATTAATAGCTTCTGTATAATTCATAATAAGCCTCCTAAAATCCAATTTTCCATTCTTATTTTACCTTATAATAATCCTATACTCAATAATGGTATTTTTTAAGAAGTTAATACGCTAAACTCTTATCCCGCACATTTGTACAATTTGAAACACTTCTTCACTTTTCTCTGACTAGTAAGTTCGATTTACTTAATAATACATCTAAAATTTCACTTAATTTCCACTTACCTAAATATAAAATTCGTAGTTTCACTAAATAAAGGGTAAGTTACATCTATAATGATGTTACTTACCCTTTATCGCTACTTAATATTTGAATCTTTTTACTTAATGTTGAAATCACCATTTAAAACATTCTGTCTCAAATAAATATCAATCTATACCATACCTAATTTGTCTATAAATTATTGTAGCTTAGCTATACTTTCTAGAACTGAGTTATACATTTCTTTGTACTTCTCACCCTTAGCTTTTTCTTCTTCTACAACTTCTGCTGGAGCTTTAGAAACAAATCTTTCGTTAGCTAATTTCTTTTCAACTCTATCTATTTCTGCAGCCCATTTAGCTTTTTCTTTATTTAATCTTTCGATTTCTTTTTCTGCATCTACAAGTTCTAAAAGTGGCATATATATTTCTGCTCCCTTAGAAACAACTGATACTATATTTTCTGGTGCTTCTTCCTTAGAACTTAATATTATAACCTCACTAGCAGATGCTAATTTTTCAAAATAAACCTTCCCTTCTTTAAATGCATCTGCTGCTTCAGTAGCATAGATGTAAGTCTTAGCTTTTCTTGAAGGTGGTACATTCATTTCAGTTCTAGCATTTCTTGTATTTCTTATAGCATCTATAATATAGTTCATATATTCTTCTGCCTTAGTATCTTCTAATTCAGCTTCAAACTCAGGCCATTTAGAAATAGTTATTGATTCACTCTCTTTACTTAAGTGAGTGTAAATTTCTTCTGTGATATATGGCATTACTGGGTGAAGTAATTTTAGACCAGATATTAAAACTTTATTTAGAACATTTAAAGCTATTCCCTTAGTTTCTTCATTATCACTATATAATGATGGTTTAGCAATTTCTATATACCAATCACAGAACTCAGTCCACATAAAGTCATGAACCTTTTGAAGAGCTATTCCTATCTCATATTTCTCTATATTCTCAGTAACCTCTTTAGTTACTGAATTAAGTCTTGATAATATCCATTTATCAGCTATTGAATAGTTTTTGCAATCCTTATACTTCTCTATAAGCTCTTCATCATTGTACATCATAACAAATCTTGATGCATTCCAAATCTTATTTGCAAAGTTTCTAGCTGCTTCAACTCTTGATTCATAGAATCTAATATCACTTCCTGGAGCGTTTCCTGTTGCAAGGGAGAATCTTAGAGCATCTGCTCCGTAGTTATCTATAACTTCTAATGGATCAACTCCATTATCTAGAGACTTAGACATTTTTCTTCCTTGATCATCCCTAACCATACCATGGAAAAATACTGTTTTAAATGGTACTTCCTCCATATTATACAGACCTGAGAATATCATTCTTGCAACCCAGAAGAATATAATATCTCCACCAGTAACTAGTGTACTCGTTGGATAGAAGTATTTTAAATCCTCTGTGTTATCAGGCCAACCTAAAGTTGAGAATGGCCATAAAGCAGAACTAAACCAAGTATCTAATACATCCTTCTCTTGCTCTAAGTTTGTAGAACTACACTTAGTACAATTAGCTGGTGCATCTGTTTGAACTATTATCTCGCCACAATCTTTACAGTACCAAACTGGAATTCTATGCCCCCACCATAATTGTCTTGAAATACACCAATCTTGTATATTCTCCATCCAATTGTAGTAGATTTTTTCAAATCTTTCTGGAATGAATTTTATATCTTTTTCTTTTACAGCTTTAATTGCAGGTTCTGCAAGTGTATCCATTTTTACATACCACTGTTTAGAAAGCATTGGTTCAACAGTACAGCCACATCTATCATGAGTTCCTACGTTATGGCTGTGATCCTTAACTTTTACAAGGTATCCTTGCTCTTCTAAATCTTTTATCATAAGCTTTCTAGCTTCATATCTATCAAGACCTGAATATTGTCCATATCCCTTTGCTATAGTTCCATTCTCTTCAAGTACAACTATTTGCTCAAGATTATGTCTCTTCCCTACTTGATAGTCATTTGGATCATGAGCTGGAGTTATTTTAACGCAACCCGTTCCAAATTCCATATCAACATAATCATCTGCAACAACTACAATTTCTCTATCTACTAGAGGTAATTTAAGTTTCTTCCCTACTAAATGAGCATATCTTTCATCCTTAGGATTAACTGCAACAGCTGTATCTCCAAGTAATGTTTCTGGTCTTGTGGTTGCAATTTCAACAACCTCATCACTACCTACTACTGGATAGTTAATGTGCCAGAAATGTCCTCCTTGCTCTTCATATTCAATCTCAGCATCTGAAATAGCTGTCATACAATTTGGACACCAGTTTGTAATTCTATTTCCTTGATATATAAGTTTATCATTATATAATTTAACAAAAACTTCTCTAACAGCTTTACTTACATTTTCATCCATAGTAAAAGTTTCTCTTGTAAAATCTGCAGAACAACCCATTTTTTTAAGTTGAGTTTTTATTCTCTCTCTATATTCATCTGTCCATTCCCACACTTTTTCTAGGAATGCTTCTCTACCCATTTCTTTCTTTTTAAGCCCTTTAGCAAGTAACGATTTTTCTACTCTTACCTCTGTAGCTATACTTGCATGATCTTCTCCTGGTAACCATAAAGTACTGTACCCTTGCATTCTCTTTGTTCTTATAAGAATATCTTGTAGCGTGTTATCAAGTGCATGACCAAGGTGCAACTGTCCTGTAATATTTGGTGGTGGCATAATTATTGTATATGGTTCTTTATTTTTATCTACTTCTGGAGTGAAAAATCCACTTTCCTCCCACCATTTATAAAGTCTATCTTCAAATTCTTTCGGGTCATAATTCTTTGCTATATTATTGTTTTCATCCATTATTATTCCCTGCCCTTCTATTAATTTATATTTGCTTGTTCTTGTAACATTTATACAACTTTCAGTAAAACTAAAAGTAATTTGTTATCTTAGTCTCCACATAAAACCATCTGTTTTAAGACCTTTTAAAGTGTACCTTTTAACATTTAATAATTTTATTTTCGATTTGCTTTTTTTAATATTGTTTCAAATGAATAAACTACTTTTTTTAATACTAAAATATTATTTGAAAATAAAAAAAGCGCTACCATCCCCAAAGGACGACAGCGCGCGTTACCACCTTTATTTCTCAAAATCACTTTTAAGACTCTCTTAATTTTAACGATGAGGAACCACCGTCTTTAGCTACTATAACTTCACTAAAGCAACTCCGAAGCTACCTTCAAAATACTTCCTATAGAAAACCTCTCAACCTATGAGTTTTCCTCTCTTAATAGTCCCTATTCCTACTCCTCTTCATCACAGTCAATTTATATATTACTCTTTTAATATATTATATACAATATATTAATTTTGTCAATACATTTGTTTTGCAAAGTTTTTACACACATTTACATTTCAAACATATTGTAATTTTCTTTTATTTTACAAGTGTATTTTTATCACCTTTTTCTTAATATGCATGTTCTAATCAGGTCTATATCCTTCATTTTTTAAATATCTATTAAGTATTTTAGCACTTGATTTAAACTTATAAATTGAACATTCTTAATTAGAATTTATAAATTCCCTCCTAAACACAGTATTTTTCAACCCAAACTTTTGACGAATTTTTTCCTACTTTTATACTATCAAAAGATTTCTAGGCGATTTAGTATATTTTATAACAAATTGGAAATTAATTAAATATATGTATCTATATTGAACTTTTTAAGGTTCAATTAAAAGTATAATGTATATTCGCAAATTGTTTCAAAAAAACACTTTAAATTAGGAGGTTTTCCATTGAATTATTTTACCCACGCTAATGAGTTATATAAACTTAAAGACTATAAATCTGCCATTGATATGTATAAAAAATCTGCAGATATAAATGAATATAAGGCCCCTTCATTATACAACTCTGCCGTATGCTTTATAAAACTTAAAAATTATAAAGGTGCTATACCCTTAATTTGTAAAGCTCTTGATTTAAGACAAGAAAGTAAATATTATTTTAATCTAGGCTATTGTTATTTGATGCTAAATGAAAATGGAAAAGCTCTAAATTACTTTAACACTGCTTGGTCCATGGATAATAATGATGATGAATGTGAAAAGGCTATAAACCTTATACTCTCTAAATATAAAAAACAAGCATAAGCTTGTTTTTATTATTTTACGGAAAATAAATTACAATTATTATATATACTATCCAATTTTATTTCCATTCACCAGCAATCTTTCTATCCCTATGGTCATTATCAAAACCTGTACTATCAAAAAAGTTCCCTGCGTTATAGAATGTTGGGTCTACCTTTATCCACTGCTCTCTCTCTGATATATAAACCTCATTCCAAGAATGACTAATCCATGTGTTTCCATTAAAGCCTTCTCCAACTATTAACCTAACTGGAATATCATTTGCCCTACACATAACAACATAAAGACAAGCGTAATCAAAACACACTCCGCGCCCTGTGTTAAAAGTATTGATAGCACCTGATTTTATACCCCTTGGTATCTCATTTAGCATAACCTCTTTGGCTTTATCATCGTCATAAATTATAGTACTCCCTATCCATTTATAAATAGCTTTGGACTTATCATAGTTGCTATTATAATCCTTCGTTATACTTCTAGCTGCATTATCAATTATTTCATTAGATTTAATACCTTCATCCAAAGTTATTCCATTATAAAATATAAGACCTTGAAGATATCCATCTACAACATCTACACTATCATCAGACTTAGTTTCCGGAATGCTTTTTTTATCTATAATTCTAAATGAATTTTCTAGTATATTAGGAATATTTTTTGCAACCTCTGATTCTGTAACTGGTCTTATTATATTTGAATTTATATAATTATATATATTTGAAGTACTTAATTTATTTTCTAAATCACCATTATCAATAAATAAAGATCCATAACTAATTAACGCTGTTACTATTATTACATAACATATGGATTTTGGTATCTGAAATGCCCCGCCTATCAATGCCTTAGTTCCAGCCCCTTTATCTCTAATCCATTTATCAATAACGTCTGAAATTGGGAATAAAATGAACCTGCTTATTAAATATATAAATAATTGAAGTGCTTTATATATCAATAAAAACACCAATAATAATATAACAGCCATAAATATTTTTGATTCTGTAATAAGAGCTACGAATGAAGATGAAATTTCAGATGATATATATTCAATTACTCCATATTTGTCTAAAGTCACTACATCTCTTACAACTTCAGTCGTCAACATAATTGAGCATACTGCCGCAATAGATGATAAAACACTTCTAATAGTTGTTATAAGACTCTTACTCCTAAATTTAAATATAATACCCATAATTATAGGATAAATAAACGCTATTATTAATATTAGTGACACTATATTTATATCGTTATCCTCTAAAAACCTCACCCTCACACCTCCCTATTACTACTCTACTTTTAATATATATTTTCCACCTAAATCTCCTTATTAAAATGACCTTAGCAACCATCTATAATTAATATAATATTAATGTTCTTCTTAAGCGCAACTCACATATTTTACTTTAATAATCATATTCTTCACCATGGATTACTATGCTTATAACCGATTTTATATCACTATATGTGTATCCTTTTCTAATCAGAAAATCCTGTAACTTTCTTTTTATCTTCATTTTATCACTCTCTGATTTAGATAATCGCTCATATCTTTTTTGTGCTATTTCAATTAGTTCTTTCATGTCTACTTCTTTATTCTCTTCCGTAATTTCCTTAACATCACTCTTTACATTCTTGCCACTATTCCCAAAACTATTTCCTTTATTTCTTAATGAAATTTCACTACTATAATATATTTCTTCGCTTTCCAAAGCTTTCTTTATATTATCATCCTCTGGCCTATCCTCATCCTTTTGAAGATTTATCTCTATTTTCTCAACAACTGATTTTACCGTGTCAAAATCATAGCCCTTAGAAACTAAAAAAGTCTTAAGCTTCATTTTAATCTTTCTTTCGTCAACTTCATTCTTACATAATAAAACAGCTTTTTTTTCTGCAAGCTTCATTGCTACATTTTCTTCAGTATCCATAGGCACCTCTTCTAGAGTTCTTAGAATAATATCTTCACATATACCTCTTTTAATAAGCTTATATTTTATATTTCCTTTTCCCTGTGTTCTGATATTTTGTGCTACAAATGACTTAGCATAATATTCATCATCTATAAATTTATAATCCTTTAAAAATGTTATAACTCTATCTATAGTCTTTTCATCATATTCCTTCAGTTCTAACTTTTCTCTTACTTGAAATTCTGTTTTAAGCGAACTCTCAATATGCTTTAGAGCCTTAGTTTTTGCTGTAAGATAGTTATCTTCATCTATTACACCCTGTAACTCTTCAACATTTATCTCTCTACCTTTAGATAAATTGTGATAGTAAATTAATTCAGTGCTACACCCAAAAGAAAACTCTCCATCTATAAATATATTAACTCTATTCTCCTTTTTCTTTTGAGCCTCTATTTTTGTAATTATTTTACTCATTATTCTTCACTCCCACTCAATTTTAGCCGAACTATTCCATGACGGTACGACTTTTAGTTCCACTTATAAGAAGATAATAGTATTAGCTCCTGTAGACATGGGGTAATTTAACTTTTCATATGTTTAACTAATTTCCTCATCCTTATCACATAAAAGCACATGAATAGTTGGCCTGTTTAATACTTTTTTAGCCGCTTCATACAAGTCTTGTGCCACTATTTCATTTAATTGCTCCATGTCTTCTGAAAATTGATCTAGATTTTCTTTTTCCATAGCCTGATGAACCACATAGTTACCTAAATCAGAAGAATCCTCTAAAGTTGATGCAATGGCGGTTTTAAACACTTTCTTCATAATATCTATAGTATTCCCATCAAATACAATTATTTCCTTTTTAATTCTTTCTATACAATCATTTATAGTATTTATTGTTGCATCTACATCCTCTGGAGATACCGCTGCATAAATATATAGTGATTTCAAATTATGAGTTAAATCTAATGTTGTATACACATCATAAGCAAGTCCCTTTTCTTCTCTTAATTCCCTAAATAATATTGAGTTTGAACTTTCACCAAATTTATGATTTAGTATCCTAAGTGCTAGCTCTTCCTTTTTATCTAAATCCTTAAAGGTATACAAATATAGAACTGTACTCTGCTCCATGTTCTCTCTATGGGTTATCTTAAATTTTTCTTTATTCTGCTCAAAATTTAAAGTAGGTCTACTTACCTTCTTATCTTCCCAATTGCTAAAGAATTTTTTCACTATCTTTATTATATAGTCATGATCATAAGAGGATACAATCGATATAACTACATTACTAGGAACATAATGATTTTTATAATATCTTGTTAGATCTTTCTTATTAAGAGTCTTTACAATTGACTCTTTTCCTATAACATCAATTTTTAATGGGCTGCTTGTAAATGCCATATCATTTATCTTTTGAAATGATAAATCCTCAACATCATCCTTACCACTTCTAACTTCTGCAAGGATTACTCCTCGCTCTTTTTCTATATGCTCCTCCATGAATGTTGGATGTTGAATCAAATCGCTAATTAATTCTATAGCATTCTCTAACTCTTCATTCAATGTTGTAGTATTAAAAACTGTTGATGTGTAATCTGTATAGGCATTATATTCTCCACCTAAACTTTCTAAATCACTGTTTAAGGTTTCATTATCTCTATTTGAAGTTCCCTTAAAAAGCATATGCTCTATAAAGTGTGAAATTCCTCTTTCGCTATCTTCCTCACAGACTGCTCCAACTTTAACCCCCAAGTTAAGTGCTGCAATTTGAGTTTCTCTCTTTATCGTAATTAATTGTAGTCCATTATCTAAAAATGTTTCTACTGTATCAAATAATTTTTTTTTCATATATACTCCTTATACTAAAATTAAAAATTTTATTAATAAATATTAAATATATTGATATATTTATATTTATATCTGTACATACTATAATATATGATTTTTTAGAAATGTAATAGAGTTTTATATTACCACCTAAACATTTTTTATGTATATAGCTACAATAGCAGACATAAATCGCATTTTTATATTTGCTATTATATATATACTATGTTACTATAAGATGTATTAAAGAAAGAGAAAGAGAAGAGGAATATGAATGGTAAAAATTAAATTTGATGAACTTGGACTTAAGGATTCAATATTAAGATCTATAACTGACTTAAATTTTGAACATCCTAGTGATATACAAGAAAAAAGCATTCCGGTAAGTTTACAGGGTTACGATATAATAGGTCAAGCGCAAACAGGAACAGGTAAGACCCTTGCTTTTGGAGCACCTATTCTTAGTAGAATGGGTCCAAAGGGTGGAGCTATCCAAACACTTATATTAGCTCCAACAAGAGAACTTGCTATCCAAGTTAGTGAAGAACTATCAAAACTTTGCAAATATGAGAAGTATAAAATACTTCCTATATATGGTGGTCAATCTTTTGATAGACAACTTAGTGCACTTAAAAGAGGAGTAGACATAGTAGTTGGAACTCCAGGTAGAATACTAGACCACATAAACAGAAGAACTTTAAAACTTCAAGATGTAAAATTCTTAGTTTTAGATGAAGCTGACGAAATGTTAAACATGGGATTCATTGAAGATATCGAAAGTATCCTTTCTAACTTAAGTGAAGAAAGACAAACACTTTTATTTTCTGCAACGATGCCAAGACAAATTAAAATGCTTTCTAAAAACTACATGAAGCAAGATACTCAACACATAGCAATCGCTAAGAAATCTATGACTGTTTCTAAAATAAAGCAATCATACTTCTTAGTTAATTCATCTAACAAGTTTGATTCTCTTTGCAGAGTTTTAGATGTAGATAATCCAACTACAACTATCCTATTCTGTAAGACTAAAAAAGGTGTAGATGAACTAGTTGATTCATTACATAGCAAAGGCTATAGCGTTGAAGGTATGCATGGAGACATGAAGCAAAGTCAAAGAATGAACACTTTAGCTAAATTTAAAAATGGTCAGTTACATTTCCTTATAGCAACAGACGTTGCTGCTCGTGGAATTGACGTTGAAAATGTTACTCACGTTATCAACTATGACCTACCACAAGATATCGAATCTTATGTTCATAGAATTGGTAGAACTGGTAGAGCAAACAAAGAAGGTATTGCTTATAACTTTGCTACAAGAAAAGAAGTGTCTTTCATAAGACAAATCGAAAATCATACAAAGAGCAAAATTGATAAGAAAGAACTTCCTACTTTAGCTGATATATTCTCTGCTAAATCAGGAAGCTTACTTGAAAACATATCAAATGTTTTACAAGAAGATTCTTATAACAACTTCTTACCAATGGCTAAAGAACTTATAACAGAGTATGGTGCAGAAGATGTTGCAGCTTCTCTTCTTAAACTTATGTTTGATAGAGAATTAAACTGTAACTACTCAGATGATAGTTCTTCTGAAGTTGAAGAAACTACTAGATTATTCTTATCTATAGGTAAGCTTGATAAAGCAAAAACTAAAGATGTTATAGAATTCCTAGACAACACTGCTGGAGTTAAAGGTAAAGAAATTGGTAGAATTGATATTCTAGACAAATTTGCCTTCGTAGATGTACCTACAAACCTAGTAGATGTTATAATGAGTAACGCTAAAGGTCAAATGTTTGGAAAAAGAAAAGTTAATATAGAAATTTCAAACAAAAGAAGATAATAATAGAGGAACCATCTCAAACGAGATAGTTCCTTTTTTAATTATTTTTTGTTTCATATATTATGATTATATAATTTAAAAACCTCTTTATTTATTTTATAATCTCTCCACCACTTGAAATAGTAACTTCATTATATGGTACAATTACCTGTGACTTAAGCATAGCATTTTTAACCGCCGAAACTATTCCCGCACAGCAAGGAACTTCCATTCTAACTACAGTTATGCTCTTTATATTATTACTCTTTAATATTTCAGCTATTTTATCCTCGTAATGCTTAACATCATCTAGCTTTGGACAGCCTATTATAGTTATTTTATCCTTCATAAACTCTTTATGAAAATTTCCATAAGCATATGCTGTACAATCTGCCGCTATTAATAAATCTGCATTTTTAAGGTATGGTGCTACTGTATTTATTAAATTAAGTTGCACTGGCCACTGTCTTAACTCTGATTGATTGTTTTCTATATCTTCTACTTTTTTAGTTGATGTTTGTAATGTTGCTATAGTTTTTCTTTCAATAGCCTTTGCCATAGTACCCGGACAGCCACAAGGCATCTTCTTCTCTTCCTTTGGTTTAGCTTCCTGATCCTTATTTTCACTCAACTCTTGAATTCTTGACTTCACTGCATCATCATCGTATTCATCTGCATCTCTTTCAATCATTTCAATAGCTCCCGTTGGACAGTTAGGGAGGCAATCCCCTAATCCATCACAATATATATCACTTACAAGTTTAGCCTTACCATCTACAAGCTCTATAGCCTTTTCATGGCAAGCCGTAACACATAATCCACATCCATTACATTTTTCTTCATGTATTTTTATTATTTTTCTTTTCATTGAAAATCCCCCTTAAATTTTATTTGTTAAACTCCTATATTATAGTCTAATTATACATACATACACTAAGTATGTATGTAACCATTGTTACGTATACATTAAATATTATAATTTATTCTTGAAATTCAGACTGTTTAAATATATAATTCCTATATCAAATGATTCTTATATTCACCCGGAGTTTATTTTTCAAAACCATCTCACTCTAGATGAATGTCATAAGAACTCACCTAGGTTTCGCACCCTATTATTCCAAATTTAAAAGAAGATAGTGGCGTTACAGCTACTAGACCTAAAATAAATCTATTTAATAAGGAAGTGTTTTAAATGATACCGGTAAATTACATAGTAGTTTCCTTTGATGGTGATTATGCTATTTTAAGAGATGAAAATAACAATACAAATAAGGTTGCCTTAGCTTTACTTCCAATGGAAATAAAAGAAGGAACCCACGTTCTATTCGAAAACTTTGAATACACAATTATATAAGTTAAAGGTTGGATGATACTATTTCAAATATCATCCAACCTTTAATATTTTATTCAATTAATAAATTTATAGACATTTTTAGATATGAGCTTCTATTTTTGCTTTAATAACTTCCTTAGGTGAAAATCCTACCATTGTATCTACTACTTCACCATCTTTAAATATTTTTATAGTTGGAACAGAAACAACCTTAAACTCTAGTGCTATCTTACTGCACTCGTCCACATCCGCTTTAAAGAATTTAGCCTTCCCTTCCATCTCTTTTCCTAATTCCTCGAACACTGGTGCTAACATTTTGCATGGTCCACACCAAGTTGCAGAAAAGTCTACAACTGCAACCCCACTTGCTATTTCACTTTTAAATTCATTTGGAACAACTGATTTTACCATTTAAAATTCCTCCTTAGTAACTTTTTGAATCTATATAAGTAAACCACATACAGTTTAACCTTCATGTAGTTTAATTATTCTTAAATTATTATCGATATTTAAACTTCATTTTATTAACCTATTTAAACTTGAATTAAAGTTATTTTAATATAAATTATATAATGTATATAATTTATATAATTTATATACATATAATCTTAATTTTTAGTCACGTCTACTTTTCACTTGATAAACCTTTTACATTAGCTAAAAATTTTCTTGTTCTTTCATTCTTAGGATTTAGAAATATTTCTTCTGGCTTTCCAGCTTCTACAACTATTCCATCCGCCATAAATATAACTCTATCTGCAACATCCCTAGCAAATCCCATCTCATGGGTAACTATTATCATAGTTAGATGCTCTTTTGCTAAGTTTTTTATTACACTTAATACTTCTCCTACTAGTTCTGGATCCAAAGCTGATGTAGGTTCATCAAATAATATAACCTCTGGATTTATTGCCATAGCTCTAGCAATAGCAACACGCTGTTTTTGACCACCTGATAAGTTTTTAGGATATACATCTTTTTTCTCACCCATATTTACCTTTTCAAGCATTTCACTGGCAATATTTTCAGCTTCTTTTTTGCTAAACTTTTTCACTAAAACTAAAGCCTCCATTATATTTTCAATAACCGTTTTATTATTAAATAGATTATAATTTTGGAAAACCATAGCGGACTGTTTTCTTAAATTATTAACTTCATTATTATTAATATGTTTTGCATTTATGCTTGCACTTCCTATGGTTATTTCACCCTCTGTTGGAACCTCCAAGTAGTTTAAACACCTTAAAAATGTAGATTTGCCTGAACCAGATGGACCTATTATTACTACAACTTCACCAGTCTCAACCTCTAAATTTATATTTTTTAGAACCTCTAATTTCCCATAGGTCTTCTTTAAATTTTTAATACTTATCATTCGCTAAACTCTCCTTAATAAGCTGAAATTTTTCTTTCTAGCAACCTCTGAAAATAGTTAACAATACCTATTAGTATCCAATATACTATAGCAATAACTATATAACTTTCAAAGAATCTATAACTAGCAGCCGCACTCATCTGGGCCCTTGATAAAATTTCTGTAACTCCTAGTGTAAATGCTAATGATGACCCCTTAACATTATCAACAAATATATTTCCTAGTGATGGTATCGCTATCCTAAATGCTTGTGGAAGCACTACCCTTCTCATCCCTTGTGATTTAGTCATTCCCATAGACAAACAAGCCTCCATTTGCCCCCTATCTATGGCCTCAATTGCCCCTCTTAATGTTTCCGCAATATACGCTGACGCATTAAGCCCAAGACCTATATATGCAGCTGTAAAGGCACTCATATTCTGTAGTGCTGGAATTATTTGTGGAAGTCCAAAGTACAATAAGAATAATTGAACTAAAAGAGGTGTTCCTCTAAAGAATGAAACATGTATTCCAACTATCTGTTTCAATATTGGAATCTTAAACACTCTTATAACCGCTATTGATATTCCAATCACAAGCCCTATTGCCATAGATATTATTGTAAGATATATGGTAGTTTTAAGTCCTTCCATCACCGACAACATTAATTTTTTTAAATAACTTTCCGAACCATTTGATGTAATATCTGTATTTAGCCATTGCTTAGATATCTTTTCAAAAGTTCCATCATTTTTCATATCAGAAAGAACTTGATTTATTTTTTCTACCAATGCTTTATTTTCCTCTGTCTTTTGAAACGGAAACGCATTGTAAATTTCTTCTATTGGCTCTCCAACCAATTCTAGTTCCAAGCCCTTTTCATTTATTGTAACTAGGGCTGAAATTCTATCTACCACTACCCCTTGAATTCTACCTAACATAAGATCATTAAAGGCCGCATCAGTACTTTGATATGTAATAACCTCAATTTCATTATTTATATCCTTATCCTTAACTATTTTCTCATAATTACTGCCGAGGTCTACACCTACAGTTTTTCCCTTTAAGTCTTCAAATGAATTGATACCTTCACTATTTCCCTTTTTCACTATAATCTGTGCTCCACTATAAACATATGGGTCGGAAAAATAATACTTCTCCTCCCTTTCTGGTGTTACAGTTATCTGATTTGAAATAGTACTTGCTTTTCCTGAATCTAACATCCCAAATAGCCCGCTAAATGATGCGGTTTTAAACTCAATGTCATACCCTAATCTTTTCCCTATCTCATTCCAAACATCCACATCAAAACCTTCTACCTCATTTCCACTTGAAAATGTAAATGGATAATATGTACCAGACATTGCAACCGTAAGTTTTTTATCTTTGATTCTATTTACTTCATTATTATTTTTGAATATACCTACTCCAACTATTATAGTAATTAAAATAAAAATCAATAATATGATTATTTTTTTCTTCAATTTATTATCTCCTTATTGTTATCTTATAATTTATTTTTACACCACTGCTTCCCTATATTGTTTTATCGCAATTTGTTATATTATAATTTATTTTGTCGTTAAAGTATACCAATTTATAAACCCAATAACAACTAGTTATCTTGTGTCAACTTAAGTTAATTTCTAATAATTTATATTCTATATTGCTATTTATGCTTCTTTTACCTTAACCTATGCAAACTCTATAAAAAAAGCTTTATATTCTATATGGTTATTTATACTCCACACACATATGTATTTATAGGGAAATTTAAATTAAAAAGCCACAATTACTCTATAGGCTAGTGCCTATTATAAGTAATTGTAGCTTTTGCTTTAAAAATATCGACTAAACTTTTTGGTTTAATTGTACTAAAGATGATCTCCGTATATAGATAAATCTATCCTTTCCTTATTCGATTATCTTATCCAACTTCCAGCTAGAGTTATTAATCCGCCTCTAATTTTATAAGCCTCTAATATATCTTTAGCTCTATATCTTATTCTATTTGGAGCTATTAACTCTACCCCAGGAATACATAGAGTTCCCTCTGCCATTCCACTATCTGCAAATGCTATTTCAAGATCAATTTCCCCTTTTATAACATTTGGTTTTATTACCTCTTTATAATTTGAAGAAAGTATTTTAACTGCGCCATCTTCTAAAAGTTTATGAACTCTCTTAGGTTGCACGCACTCTGCCACATATCTACTATGGGCTTTTTTAACTTGTACTGCTTCAATATTTTTATTAAAAGCCTTAGATTGTGATGTTAAAACATCGTCTCCAGAAACCATAACTACAGGAACACCAAAATGTCCAGCCACCAAAGAATTAAATTCAAATTCTCCAACAACTTCCCCATTTATCTTAATTTCCGATACTACAGAACCATTATAGCTATGTGCAAGAACCCCTGGAGTATTATGTCTACCATGATAACCTACAAGAAAAACTCCATCGAAGGTTTCATCTATGCCTTCCATCATACCCAGAAGTTTTTTATTTCCACTTATTAAAATTACATCCTCATCAATATTCTCAATAAGAATATTAGTCATTGGTCCATGAGAGTCATTAACTAATATATCCCTGGCACCTGCAGCTTTTGCCCCTCTTATCGCTGCATTTACCTCCTCTGTCATAAGCTTTCTAGCTCTTTCATAATTATGTCCACCTTCATTGGTAAATCCCCAATTTGTTACTCCACTTATCCCCTCAATATCTGCTGAAATATAAATTTTCATAATGATTCCCCCCTATGTAATATTAATATTATATTAGCACACTTATTACATTAATATAAATAAAATCCACATACTGCAAACTACCCCTTTTATATATATAATTATATCAGTATATTAATCCTCAGAAACTTATATACTTATACAAATCCATTTTGATAAGGAGGAATCTATATGTCCAAATTTAGCCCACTTATTTTTCTTTTCAGTTCCCTTAATATATTAATAGTTCTTGGTTCAATCGCTGGTTTTGTATGCCTAGTTGTATGTATTTTCAAAATTAATAAAAGTGTTAAAGTTACTAATTCTAAATTAGATGAAATTATCAAATTGCAACAACAAAATATCACTAATGAAAAACTAGACCAAGTTATATCTCTCTTTAAAAAAGATATAAATTAACTGCTATGTTTTAATCCATTGTTAGTAAAACCTTTAACTATGATGTAAAATATAGCTAAATTTAAAAAGGCTATCTCAAGCTTAAATATGTTTTAAACTCATGTTAAAACATATTTCAATTATCTTGAGATAGCCTTTTAATCTGACCAATAATTAAATTTCATAGTTTCGTTTATTGCGCTTTAAAGCTTAATTTCATTTCATTTTCAAAGTATATAAAATGCCATACGCTGGTATGGCATAATCATAAGTTATATTTAACTTTAATAAATCATTCTTTTTAAACCTTCCAAGAAAAAGCCAATATCTACTTCTCCTCTTTTAAGCATAGCTAACATATTAGTAAAAATAAATTCAGCTAATTTTTCCTTTGTAAATGTATCTGTCCAGGTTTCACTATTTATAGTTTCTTCTGAATCTAGTAACGCTACAATACGTCTACTTATTCTTCCAAAAAACTCATTTTCTTTTATTCTCCCTAGGGATTTTTCACTTGCTAGCTACAGAACGAATACTAATTGATGAAATACTTTGTGCTACTGCAATCTCTTTTGCCGCTTGAGGTATTACTTCTCTTGGAGTTTCTGAAAATTTATTCATTTAAAATAACCTCACATCTGAACATTGTTCACTTTGATTATATGACCCAATTTTTTCCAAGTCAATGGTAATAAAATTAAAAACTCTAGATAGGTGTTATCCACAATATAACACTCACCTAAAGTCTTACTCTCTATACTTTAATTGTAACATAGCACCACTCAAATAAACAGTCTGTTATTTTGGATATTTTTCCTATATGCTTTAAATATATTATTTTAAGGAGGACTATTATGATACGTGGATATGCTACATTAGATAACACTGAAAATTATTTTAACTCTAGAGGAATCCCATTCAAAAACTGTGACTTTTTTGCTGGTTCTGAAATTGCTATAGGTACTCACCTTGGGAATTTTTCTGATGAAGATTCAAATATGTATATAGACACTTTAACCTTAGGCCTACAAAATGGTATTAACTTTATAGATACAGCAGTTAACTATCGTGGGATGCGTTCTGAAGTAGATATCGGTATAGTATTAAAGGATTTAATTTCTACTAGGAAGCTTTTAACCCGTGATGAAATTATAATTTCAACCAAGGGTGGTCAGATTTTTGGAGATATTCTTAAAGGAATTCCTCCAATAAAATATATAGATGACGTTCTAATTAAAAATGGAATTATAAAATATGAAGACCTAAATATTATAGACAATTCTAGATTTACAATGCATCCTAACTTTTATGAATTTACTATAGAACAAAGCCGAAAAAATCTTGGTGTTGAAACTATCGATATTCACTATATTCATGACCCTGAAACTTCTAGACAAGTACTGGGCGAAGAAGTTTTCTACCATCAATTGAAGGAACTAATAAAATTCTATGAAAGTAAAGTTGATCTTGGCCATATCCGTTTCTATGGCATGGCTACTTGGGACTGCTTTATTTCTGACATGGATTCTCCATGGTATATTTCCATGGAAAAAGTAATGAATATTGTTCACAGTGTAGCTGGAGATAATCATCACTTTAAATTTATTCAACTTCCTTATAACAAGATAAATACCAAGGCTAAAACTTTTAAAAATCAACATGTGAGTGGCGAATTATATTCTGCTATAGATGCTGCTAAGGAACTTGGACTTACTGTAACTATAAGCTCACCACTAAATCAAATGGAGGACTTAGATGATTTAAATCTAACCCCTAAAGATTTAATCGAATATGTGACTAGTACTGATGGTGTTTTTTCAACTATGATTGGAATGAAAAACAAAGACCATCTGAAATATAATATGGAAATTTTTAAAAAATAACTTTTCACCATGTTTAAGTGTAATATTTTTCATTGATATAATTTAGTCTCTCTTAGCTTAGATTATAAGTTTAAATATAAATCATCAACACTAACCATACAAATACTAACTTATTAATTATATTCAGCGGTAGTTAGACACACTTTTTATATGTACCCTGTATATACCATTTTAAATTTTACTATTAAAGCTACCGCTTTTGTACTTCCATATTACAATACTTTCTAGTAAATCATGTCTATGAATAGGTTTATCGGAATAATATAAAAATCTTATCAAACCTCAATTTAAACTATAACCTAATATTTAAGTAACCTAATTAATCCTATAAATATTTATTGTTTTTTGATAATTATGCCCTCTTTGCTATATAATACATATGGAGTATTAATAACTTTAATTATTTATTTATATTTATATTTATATTTATTACAAGTTAGTTTATAAATTTGACTCCTTAAAAACCCAAAAGGATTTTATCCTTAATTTTAATTTCCAATATTTTTAATGTTAATTTCTGATTCTAAATCTTAAATTTTAAATTTTTAATTCTTAATTTAACCGTTAAATACTATTCCAGTTTATTTTCAATAAAATTGTGTTAAAATTAGAAAGTGATGTGATATTATGTCTAAAACTACTTTTAAAGGTAGTATTATGCTAAACCCAGTACCTTCAGTACTTATAACTAGTAGAAATTCTGAGGGTAAGAATAATGTTTTTACTGTTGGTTGGATAGGTACTGCATGTACTAAGCCACCTATGATTACGGTAGCCATTAGACCAGAAAGATTATCCTACGATTATATAAAAGATGGAAACTCCTTTGTTGTAAACTTAGCTTCTACTAACCTTGTAAAAGCTGTAGACTACTGTGGAGTGCGAAGTGGAAGAACTACAGATAAGTTTAAGGATATGAATCTTACGTTAAGTGAAGCTAAGGAAATTAACTGTGGGATTATTGATCAGTGCCCTGTTGCCTTTGAGTGTGTAGTAAAATCTATAACTCCCCTTGGCACCCATGATTTATTTTTAGCAGAGGTAGTAAGTTGTCATGTAGATGATAACCTGATAGATAAGGGTAGTAAAATTCATTTTGAAAAGGCTGATTTGCTTACATATTCTCATGGGGAATATTTCAGTGTAAATCCAACTCCTATTGGAAAATTTGGATACTCTGTTGCAAAAAAATCTTCATCTATAACCAAATCTACTGATAAAATTCAAAAACATATATCAAACGATAGTACACCTAAACTTAAGAATAAAGAATCTTCAAAGGATGAATCTTTAAATAAATCGAAGATACATACTAAAAATAATAAGAGTAATAAATCTAAAACAACAAAAACTAAGAAAAGAACGCGTATTTAAATAAAATATAATTAATATTATGGAAAATAATATATGAAAGGTGCGATATTTAATGAACTTTATAAAAGTTGGTTCTGCCTGCCCTATTACTAATGTGGCTGATGTGGACTTCAATTTAGACGAAATTAAAAAATGCCTTAATAAAGCTATTGATGAAGAAGTTAAGGTGTTGGTTTTCCCAGAGCTTTGCATAACTTCATATAGCTGTAGTGATTTATTTTTTCAAGAAAGATTACTAGAGAAATCTCAAATAGCAATTGAAAATCTTTGCGTATATTCTGAGAATAGAGATATTTTATTCACTGTTGGCGCTCCCTTTGAGTATGATGATGTGCTCTATAATGCAGCTTTTATGATATTTAATGGAAAAATTCTTGGTATTGTTCCAAAGAGTTATCTTCCTAATGCTTCTGAGTTTTATGAAAAGCGTTGGTTTAGCAGTGGACTTAACATAACTTCAAGAAGAATAGATTTTCCATTCCAAAAAAGCATTCCTTTTGGAACAAACCTAATGTTTAGAAGTGGGGATGTTTGTGTTGGTGTAGAAATCTGTGAAGATCTATGGGTTACAATTCCACCTAGTAGTTTTCTATCCCTTGCTGGCTGTAATATAATTTGCAATCTCTCTTCCTCTAATGAGCTAGTTAGTAAGGCTGACTATAGAAGAGACCTTATAAGAAATCAGAGTGCTAGATGTATGACTTCTTATATCTATTCTTCTAGTGGAGTTTTTGAATCTAGTACAGATGTATTATTTAGTGGTCATCTACTAATCAGTGAAAATGGCTCAATGTTAGCTGAAAATGAGAGATTTAATCGTGAAAGTGAAGTTATCACTACAATTGTTGATATTGATAAATTAAAGGCTGAAAGATTAAAGAATATAAGCTTTAGAGATAACAAGGCTTTAGTACCCTTTGAAATGGATACTGTAAACTTTAAATTTAATAGCACAAGTATTGAAACCTTTAATAGATATGTAGATAAACACCCTTTTGTACCTTCAAATCCTCTTGAAAGAGATAAACGTGCAAAGGAAATATTCAATATTCAAAGTGCTGCCCTTGCAAAACGATTTACTCATACTGGACTTAATAAAGCAGTAATTGGGATATCTGGTGGTCTTGATTCTACATTGGCACTGCTTGTAGTTGTAAAAACCTTCGATATGCTTAAAATACCTAGAGAAAACATAGTAACTATCACAATGCCTGGTTTTGGTACCACTGATAGAACCTACAATAATGCTCTAGAACTTTGCAAAAACCTTGATACAGATCTAAGAGAAATAAATATTGTGGATGCATGTTTACACCACTTTAAAGATATAGGTCACCCTGTAGATCAACATGATGTAACCTATGAGAATGTTCAAGCAAGAGAAAGAACACAAATCCTTATGGATCTTGCAAATAAAGAAGGTGGACTTTTAATTGGAACTGGTGATTTATCCGAGTTAGCCCTTGGATGGTGCACTTATAACGGTGATCATATGTCTATGTACTCTGTAAACTGCTCTATTCCAAAGACTCTTGTAAGATATCTAGTGGATTATGTTGCTGAGCATGAAAGCACTGAAGAAGTATCTAAAATTCTTTTTGATGTTCTTGATACTCCAGTAAGTCCTGAGCTGCTTCCAAAGGATAAAGACGGCAAAATAACACAAAAGACTGAGGATATAGTTGGACCTTATGAACTCCATGACTTTTTCCTATATAACTTTATGAAGCACGGTGCTTCTAAGGAACGTATAGAATTTTTAGCTAAGGTGGCCTTTAAAGATGTATATTCTGAAGATGAAATTTTAAAATGGTTAAATAAGTTCATGACAAGATTCTTTACACAGCAGTTCAAGCGTTCTGCTCTGCCTGATGGTCCTAAGGTTGGTTCTATCAGCCTATCTCCTAGAGGGGATTTAAGAATGCCATCAGATGCAAGTTATAAAAGCTTTATATAATTTCAAGTAGCAAATATAAAATTAGGAGTTTCATTTTCATGAAACTCCTTCTCACATGCATTCGAATGAGTAAGTTCCACTGACCAAATGTAAAATTTGGAGTGTCACTTATATATGTCTACTATTAGACCTGATATTTCGTCTATGGTGCTTGCTATGTCTAGATTTTCTCTTTCTTCATTTAGTAACATTTGTGTTAATTCTTCTAGTTTGTTATCTACAGTTTCAATTGTTACAAAGTATTGTGTTTGCCAAAAACTTATGTCTTTTTTTACTGAATACATAAATGCAAGAACAGATTCTAGGTATTCTTTTATCTCTTTTTTATAAGCCCTTACATCGGCATAGCACTTAGAAATTACAAGTCTACTACCTTTAGCTTTTATATTTTTAAGCATTTTCTTTAAATCTTCTTCGGATTTTTGTTCTCTAGCAAAATTAAAATTTTTAGAGAAGTCTTGTTTACCACTTACTGGAACTCCCTCTCTTTTTATTGGAGTACTTCTCCCAACTTTTGATATTTCCAAACTAACCCCTCCCTTACAATATAGTTATATTATAAGTAAACTTACGGGGTTTTTCTATAGATTCTTTATTTTAATTGTTAAATTATACTTCGGAGGAAAATTATGAAAAAATTATTAGACATGTTTATTACCTTCTTTAAAATAGGCGCCTTCACTTTTGGTGGTGGCTACGCTATGATTCCACTTATCGAAAGAGAAGTGGTAGAAACTCACCCTTGGATATCTAAAGATGAGTTTATAGATATAATTGCTATATCTCAAAGTTTTCCCGGAGCCTTAGCTATAAATAGTTGCACCTTTATTGGTTATAAAATAGGGGGAACCTTAGGTGCTGTTCTAGGCCTCCTTGGGGTTGCTCTTCCTTCCTTTATTATTATACTAATAATTGCTATGGCTTTTAGTAAATTTCGAGATCTATATGTTATAGAACTCATATTTAAGGGAATTAATGCAGCTGTTCCACTTCTTGTTCTAGTTGGGGTCAATAGCCTCGCTAAGGTTCTCTCAAAAACTACTACAAATATCATTATTATTATAATAACTATAGTTCTTTCTGTATTTTTAAATGTAAATCCTGTTTATATAATCCTTCTCGCTGCCATATACGGAATATTTATAAATAAGGATAATCAAAACTCAACGGATTCTAAAAATCCTAATGATGAATCAACCTCCCAAGTTAATATAAAGGAGGAAAAATAAATGTTATTATTAAAATTATATCTAGCCTTTTTAAAAGTTGGAACCTTTGGCTTTGGTGGTGGATATGCTATGCTTCCTTTAATTCAAAAGGAAATTGTGGATAACAACGCTTGGATTTCCCACTCAGATTTCGTTGATATTATAGGTATATCTCAAATGACTCCTGGGCCAATTGCTATAAATTCTGCTACCTTTGTAGGTTATCGAACTGCTGGATTTATTGGAAGTATAGTTGCAACTCTAGGAGTTGTTACAACATCCTTTATACTTATATCCTTTGCCAATTATTTCTTTACTAAATTCAAAAATTCTAAAATTTTAAGTAATGCACTTAAGGGTATGAGACCTGCACTTATTGGACTTATAATATCTGTATTTTTAACACTTAGCTTTGAATCCTATAGAGATTTAAATAGTTTAATAATAGCAGTAATCATAGGTTTCTTACTATATAAAACTAAAATACATCCTATACTTATCATTGTTATTGCAGCATTACTTGGTATTCTATTTTATGGAATAGTTCCTGCAATATTTTAATCCTTTTTGATTTTAACTGTTCACATTTTCAGTTATATATTTAATTTTCCCTTGCATTTAGCTAAATTGTGGCTTATAATTTTATTTATAAGTATAAGTTCCATATGAGGGAGTAATTACTAGCTTTTAACACTAGGACAAGATCAACATCCTGGCTTTTCAGTCTGGTCTTGGATTAAATAATGAGACTCATATATAGCAGTATAACTGGCTATATATGAGTCTTTTATTTTACATACATATGTGCTTATATTTTAGTTAATATTATATATATATTTTTAATTAAAAGTGTACAATTTATAATTTAAAATTAAAGATAAAATGTATAAATTTAATTAGACTATATATCTATATAAATTAGTAAAATACACTAACTAAATCTTAGATTTAAAGTGTAACCACAATAAAATTTTATGAGGTGATTTTATGTATTTTAATGACTCTAGTGAGGATGTCATAAGTAAATTTAAGACCAATCCCACTACTGGATTAACCACAGCACAAGTTGAGGAAATGAAAGCTAAATATGGTTTAAACAAACTTGCTTCCAAAAAGAGAAAAACCAAAGTTCAGTTATTCTTTGCCCAACTAAATGATATCCTAATTTATATTTTAATAGTTGCTGCTATTCTTTCTGTGGTTGTTGGTAAAGAATTCAGTGATGCAATAATTATAGGTATTGTTATTCTTGTTAATGCAACCGTAGGAATGATTCAAGAATCTAAAGCTGAAAAGGCCCTTGATGCTTTAAAAGAGCTATCAACGCCTAAGGCAATTGTAAAACGTAATGGTGAACTTGTAGAGCTTGCCTCTGAAGAGGTTGTTCCTGGTGATATCATCGTTATTGATGCAGGTAGATTTATTCCTTGTGACATACGTCTTATAGAAAGTGCCAACCTTAAGGTTGAAGAATCTGCTCTAACAGGAGAATCTGTTCCTGTAGATAAGAATGCTTCTTTAGTTATTCAAGATGAAAAAGTATCTCTTGGGGATAAAAAGAACATGGCATTTATGTCTACTTTAGCTACCTATGGCAGAGGTATAGGTGTTGCCGTTGCCACAGGTATGAGTACTGAAATTGGTAAGATAGCAAAAATGCTTGATGAAGGTGAGAATGAACTTACCCCTCTACAAAAGAAACTTGAACAGCTTGGTAAAGTTCTTGGGATTGCAGCTATTGTTATATGTGCTGTAATGTTTGCAGTAGGACTATTCCAAGGTAGAGAAATGGCAGATATGTTTATGATTTCTATCAGTCTTGCCGTTGCCGCAATTCCAGAAGGTCTTGCAGCTATCGTAACTATAGTTCTTGCTATAGGTGTTCAAAAGATGATAAAACAGAATGCTATTATAAGAAAATTACCTTCTGTTGAAACTTTAGGTTCTGTAAATATTATTTGTTCAGATAAAACTGGAACTTTAACTCAAAACAAAATGACAGTAGTTAAATTCTTTGTAGACAATAAATTAAACGAGGCATCAACTCTCGACATAAAAAAACCTAGCGATAAACTTTTACTTGAAAATATAGTGCTTTGTAATGATGCCACATCCACTGCTAGTTCTAAAACTGGTGATCCAACAGAGATAGCCCTTTTAGATGTAGGTAATATGTTTGAAATCTATAAGGATGATTTAAATAATACTCATAAAAGAGTTGACGAAATTCCTTTTGATTCCGATAGAAAACTTATGACTACAGTAAACACCTATGATGATAAGTTCTATGTAATGACAAAAGGTGCTACTGATAATCTTATACCTTTATGTACTTCTGCTTATATAAACGGTGAAATTGTACCTTTAACTGAGGACATTAAAAATAACTTCTTAGAAGCGGCAACCGACATGTCAAATGACGCTATAAGAGTTCTTGGTTCTGCGTTTAAGGTAATTACTTCAACTCATGTGGAAGTTGACACCTTAGAAAACGAATTAACCTTCATTGGCCTTGTAGGAATGATTGACCCACCTAGACTTGAAGTTAAAGATTCTATAGAAATTTGTAAAACTTCAGGAATAAAAACTATAATGATTACTGGTGACCATAAGAATACTGCCTTTGCCATTGCAAAGGAACTTCTAATCGCAGAAGACATAAGTCAGGTTACTAGCGGTGCTGAAATAGATGATATTTCTGATGAGGAACTTGCAAATAGATGTGACAACCTAAGAGTTTTTGCTAGGGTTTCTCCAGAGCATAAAGTTAGAATAGTAAAAGCCTTTAAATCAAAGGGCAATATTGTATCCATGACTGGTGATGGTGTTAATGATGCCCCTTCCCTAAAAGCTGCTGATATTGGTGTAGCCATGGGTATTACAGGTACAGACGTTGCTAAAGGTGCTGCTGATATGGTATTAACCGATGACAACTTCTCTACTATTGTTGCAGCCATTGGAGAAGGTAGAAATATCTTTAACAATATAAAGAAATCTGTAATATTCCTAATTTCTTGTAATGCAGGTGAAATTGTTGCACTATTCTTTGGTATTCTATTTGGATGGGCAGCTCCACTTAATGCAACTCATATATTATGGGTTAACTTAATTACAGACTCCTTCCCAGCTCTTGCCCTTGGTGTAGACCCTGGTGATAAAGATGTAATGAAGCATAAACCAAGAAATCCAAAAGACAGTCTTTTCAAAGGCTCATTATTCACTCTTCTATTTAACGGTGTTTTAATTGGTTCACTAACTCTTATAGGATTCGTATACGGAGTTATGAAATATGGTGACACAGGTGTTACTCTTGTAAATATAGCAAATAACCCTACAGCATTAATGCATGCTCAAACTATAGCCTTTGTAGTTCTTAGCGGAACTCAATTGGTTCATGCTTTAAATATGAGAAGTCCTGATAAATCAATATTCAAAATTGGTATTTTCTCAAACATGTATTTAATTTATGCTATACTCCTTGGAGTAGGCTTACAGGTAGCAGTTATTTATATACCACCAATTGCTAATTTATTTAATGTAATACCACTAACACTAGCAGACTGGGGACTTGTAACAATTCTTAGTTTAATACCATTAGTTGTTAATGAAATAATAAAACTATTTATTAAAGATAAATAAAAAATAAATAGTTATAGATAAGCTCTAAAAGATGCCCTATGAAGTAGACTTTTACTAAGTCACATCATAGGGTATTTTTTATTTTTTTATTAACTCCTAATATAAAATTTCAATGAATTATATTAACTTTTTATCCCATCTCAATTATAAAACCCCAATTAATCAACTCTAATTCTCTACTATATATTCCAAATACCTTCGCACCCCGAAACGTAACTATCCTTTTCAAAGTTTTTGTTACTTTTTTCTAAAATCTATTGTATTTATACAAAATATGCTATAAGATATAATTATAGTAACATTATTAGAATTTTCTTAATACTATAATGTTAATACTAACTAAGGAGATGAAAACATTTGAACTTCTTCAGCCCAGGCGAAAAGATAAAAATATTCAGAAAAAAATTAAACATTAAACAGATTGAGCTTGAAGAAATAGGTGTTTCTAGAAATTACATAAGCATGGTAGAAAGCGATAAGCGCAATCTTACCGGAAAAACTTTAGAAAAATTAGTAGAATTTATAAAAAATAAAGCTACTGCTTTGAATATTAATATTGATATTGATAAAGATAGCCTAGTATTAAGTAGAGAAGAGCAAGCTTTAAACTACTGTAATGATAAATTATTATCTGATTTAGATTTAGCTGGAATTAACCAGATTATATCTATTGGTGAAAAATATAAATTGTTTGATATTTTATCTACTGTTTATTTTCTAAAGGGAGACTTATTATATTCTGAAAATCTATTTGATAAAGCAATTATATTTTATTATGATGCATTAGAGCTTTATGATTCCAATACTGATGATACTATTAAAGCTCAACTATATAATAAACTTGGAAAGTGCAAGCTTCAAACTCTATGTTACGAAGAAGCCCTAGCATATTTCTTCAAGTGTCATTTTCATTTAAATGAAGGTACCGATAAAATCAGTTATCAAAACTGTATATTTAATATAGCTATTACCTATAAAAAGATGGGTGAATTTGATAATGCACTTTTATATATAAATAAACTCTTATCAATATTAAATGCAGATGACAACCTTGATATTTATATTGATATGATGATTTTAGAAGCTAATTGTTATATTAGTAAAAATGAATATACTGCAGCCATAAAAATATATAATCACGCTATAAATGTATATGGCAGTAAGTTAGGGACATCACTTGGGTATATATACAACAATCTAGGATTGATATATACAGATATAAATGAAATTGAAAATGCAATAGACTACTTTGATAAGTCTATTTATATCAGGCAGTTTGAAGATACTTCTACACTATCCCATTCCCTAATTAATAAATCAACAGTATACGTCAAACTTAATTCTAATGATGAGGCTATAGATTTATTAAAAAATGGTATCTCCCTAGCCATCAAATATGGCGATAAAGAATATATGTTAAAAGGATATATGTTACTAGCTGAGTTGTACTCAAATATAAATGATTCTAGAAAATTACAAGAAATTTATTTGAACTTAGTAACTATTCTTAAAGATACTGATTCAGATAAGTTAGTTGATATATACATTAAGCTTTCCGTTCTCTACCTCGATACTGAAAACTATGAAAAATGTAGGGAATATTTAATTAAAGCTCAAGAGTTTACAAAATGATACTGCAAGTTTATTGATTAATTATTTTGCTATACTTATAAAACTTTAAATAAATAATAAATAAAAAGAGGTGATATTAATGAAAAAGAAAATGACTAGAATAGTTGCATGTATTTGTATATTAGCTGTAACTGGATTCTTTGGAATTATGCGTAGTACTGATGATCCAAAACCTAGAGGTGAAGTTACACCAGTAGTTCAAAACGCTTAGTTTTATGAACTCAAACCTTTAATTACTAGACCTAAGTATAGAACTATTCTAAATAATGACATTTAAATTCGTCATATTAGAATAGTTCTTTATTTTTGCATTTAAAATAACTATACCTATTCAACATTAAATTTATTGTAATATTATACAATATAGTGTAAAATATAACTATAATGTCCGGATAATTTGTCGATTGTTCAGAATTATTGTATAAATACTAAAGCAGGATGGTGAGAATTTTATGTTAATTGAAGAAAATAAAGCTAGAATCTATTGCACTGACCAATTGAATTTGAAGTTAACTTCTAATGAGATTGATAAAATCATAGATATTTGCGAAAAATATAATATGTCGGATTTAATATCTTCTGCTCATATCCTTAAAGGCAATCTTTTGTATGAAAAAAACTTATTTAATGATGCATTTTTACAATTTAGCCACGCCTTATCTTCTTATGATAATATTAGTATGATGGATAAAATTTATATATATAATAGGATGGGTGCATGTAAAATTCTTACCTTGCACTATGAAGAAGCTTTAGCTTATCTTTGCAAATGTTACTCTTATGTAATTGATTTTAATGATGTTAATCTTACTCGTAACTGTATTTTTAATCTAGCACTAACCTATAAAAAACTAGGTGAATTTGATAATGCAATTATATATATTGATAAACTTTTAGACCTATCTGATTTAACCCATGATTTTGATAAATATATTGACCATATTATACTAAAGGCTAATTGCTATATTGAAAAAAATGAATATCATACAGCTATCGAGCTTTATACTGAAACATTAAATAAATTTAATCCTACCATTAGTCCATTATCAGGTATTATCTATAATAACCTTGGATTAATTTATCTAGATATAAATGATTTAGATTGTTCTCTTAATTTTTTTAACAAATCCATTTCCATTAAGAATTCTTTAGATATCTCTACATTATGTCGTTCCCTTATAGATAAATCGAAAGTTTATATTAAAAGAAATCTATATTCTGAGGCTATAGAACTACTAGAAAAAGGTATAATCTTAGCCAATGAATATGGAGATAAAGAATACTTATTTAAAGGCTATACTTTACTGGAAGATGCCTATGTAGCCTTAAAAGATCGCAATAAACTTGAAGAGGTTTATCTGCGTTCCCTTCAAGCTCTAAATGACATTGATAGTTGTAAGCTATTATCTATATATAATAAATTAACTATGATTAATCCTAGTTATTTTTCTCACGAAAAACGTAATGAGCTCTTGTTTAATAACAAGTCACTTAAAAATACAGGAATGCATTTTCTATGATCTAAAGATCATTAAAATGCATCCTTTTTTTATTAACACTTATCTATGCGTTAATCATTTCTATGGATTAATATAAAAGAAATTTTTCTGCAATATCACCCTAAAGCTTTTTTGTACTTTCTCTCACTATTAGCTTTGTTGGAATTACAACTTTTCTGCATACTTCACTTCCACATTTTAATCTTCCCATTAAGGTTTCCACAGCAACCTTTCCCATAAAATCTGTATACACTTTTACGGTTGTTAATGCTGGTGTTAAGAACTGAGATGTATATATATCATCAAAGCCTATAATACTTATATCCTCAGGGATTTTATAGCCGCTCTCTAAAGCTGCTCTATATGCACCTATAGCCATGGGATCACTAGCTATAAAAAAGGCTGTTGGAATCTCTTTTTCTTCCATTGCCATTTTCATAAGTTTATACCCATGTTCTGGTAAAAACTCTCCCAAATATATATTGCTGTCCTTTAAATTATTAATGGATTCCATGAATTTCTTATAGGTTTTCTCTCTTTGATCAATTATCTTTTCTTTGCCATTGCTTACATACTCTTCGCCACCTATAAACCCTATGTTTCTATGTCCTTCATCATATAAATGACTTAATGCCCTTGTAACTCCACCTTCATAGTCTATTACTACAGAGTCATATTCTAACTCACTAGGTGAAGAGTCTATAAATACTATTTTATCTGATACTCTTCTTATATTTTGAATTTCTTCCTCACCAAACTTACCTATGGCAACTATTCCATCTATATCTTTATATTGTTTATCCCTATTAAAATTTATATATGTAAAATTAATATTTTCTTCATTACATTTTCCTTCTACAGCCATCCTTATAGACAAAAAATATGGATCTCTAATTTCATCACCTTCAGTATACCAATTAACTATTCCTATATTAAAATATTTTTCCTTAGCCCTCTTTTGCTTACCTGACACATATTTAAGCTTCTCTGCCACCTCAAAAATTTTCTTTTTCGTGTCTGGGGATACATTCAATCCCTCATCAAAATTTAAAACCCTTGAAACTGTTGTCATTGAAACCCCTGCCATGGCTGCAACTTCTTTTATTGTTGCTATAATACTCACCCCTTTGCATTTATTCTAGCTAAATTTAAGTATGGTAGTCCTCCTATATTCTTCTCCTGGTTTTAAAATCGAAGCTTCTTTGAACTCACCATTGTATCCTATTGGCACACTTTGTGTTTCAAAACAACCTGCCATTCTCGGTTTTGCTCTTGTCCCCCCACTCAATAATTTTTCTGTTGGAAAATTCATAGAGTAGAAAACTACAGCTTCAGTGTCTGTTATGACCTCCATAGCTCTCCCTGACTCTTCATCCTTGAAATACACCCCAGTATCCTGATTTTTATTTAGAATCCAACAATGGTCATAGCCACTACCTCTAATAATCTGAATATCCTTAGTTTCATCTATATCCCTTCCAATTTCTTTTCTAATATTAAAATTAAAGGGCGTTTCCTTAACATCTAGTAATCTTCCTGTAACTATAGACTTCTCATCCATTTCAGCAATCTTATCACTATTTATTATAAGTACATGATTTAGTATATCTCTTTTTCCATTCCCAGATAAATTAAAATAGGAGTGATTAGTTAAATTTAATAATGTATTTTTATCCGTAGTCCCAAAATAGCCTATTGAAAGTTCATTTTTATTATTCAAACTATAATAAACTTCCAAATTAACATTACCAGGATAACCACCTTCTCCATGTGCACTTAAACATCTTAATTTTACTCCAACAGTATCCTCAGTTTCCACCACTTCGCCCTTCCATTTTATATCATGAAGCCCAGTTTCACCACCATGAAGTGTGTTCCCATTATTATTTTTAGTTAATACTATTTTCTCACCTTCAATTATTATTTCTCCGCCCCCAATTCGCCCAGCTGTCCTTCCTACAATAGCTCCAAGATAACTATCATTTTCATAATAATCTTCATAATTTTCATATGATAAAACTATATTTTCAAAGTTACCATCCTTATCCCCTGTGAGTATCTTAGTTATAACGCCACCTAAAGACAAAATCTCTACAACCATATTGTTATCATTAACCAATGTGTATATGTCAAAACTTCTATCCCCTTTATTAAATTCACCTACTGATATTTTCATATAAACCCCTCACCTATTTCATCATTTTAAAATTCATTACTGATTCTTCCCCTCATCTTGAATAATGAATTCTAAATCCTAAATCCTAAATCCTAAATTTTAAATTTTAAATTTCAAATTTCAAATCCCACTCTATATTTATTTTACTAAAATAATTGATTATTTTCACTAAATATTTATAATTAAGATATAGACATCTAATAATTCTTATATTCATGTGGAGTTTGATTAAGAAAACACCTTACTGCATTCTGATTATTAGAAGAACCTAGAGTCATTTCCGCCGTTATACCTATATTATACAAGCTTTTAGTGTTATACGGCTAAACATCATATAAATTTAAGGTGGGGATACATGTGGATATAATATCAACGGTTACAAACAAATTTGAAGAAATATTTAATGAAAAGGGCCAAGGTGTATTTTTTAGTCCTGGCAGAGTAAATCTAATTGGGGAACATATTGACTATAATGGTGGTTTAGTATTTCCTTGTGCCATTACTCTCGGTACCTATGGTGTTATTAATCTAAATGAAACTGAAACTATCAGAGCTTATTCATTAAACTTTGATCAAACCGGTATTTTAGAGTTTTCTATAAATGATTTGTCATATAATGAAAATCATGGTTGGGTTAATTATGTAAAAGGAGTCCTAAAAGAATTTAAAGAAGCTGGGCATAATATTAATAAAGGCTTTGATATATTAATTTATGGAACTCTTCCAAATGGAGCTGGACTCTCGTCTTCTGCATCCCTTGAAATGCTTATTGGAAAAATCCTTATAGATTCTTTCCAATTAAATATGAGCAAGGTTGATTTAGCTCTCCTTGGTAAAAGAGTTGAAAATAATTATATCGGAGTTAATAGTGGAATCATGGATCAATTTGCTATTTCCCTTGGCAAAAAACATAATGCCATTGAGCTTGATTGCAATACTTTAAATTATAACTACGCAGAGCTAAACTTTAAAAATGAGAGTATTGTTATAATGAATACGAATAAAAGAAGAGAACTTGCTGATTCAAAGTATAATGAAAGAAGAAGTCAATGTGAATCAGCCCTTGAAAAGCTTAAAGCTATTAAAGATATAAATGCACTTTGTGAATTATCCCTTAAGGATTTCAGGACAATAAAATCAACTATAAATAATGAAATTGAAATAAAAAGAGCTCATCATGCTGTAGCTGAGAATGAAAGAGTTAAACTTGCTATGATTGCTCTTAAAAATCAAGACTTAAATAAATTTGGAAAATTAATGACTGAATCTCATATTTCTCTGAGAGATGATTATGAAGTAACAGGCATAGAGCTTGACACCTTAGTATCTGCAGCTTTAAAACAAGCTGGCGTTCTCGGTTCTCGTATGACTGGTGCTGGCTTTGGCGGCTGTGCTATAGCACTTGTAGATAATAATCATATCGATAAATTTGTAGAAAATGTAGGAATTATATATGAGAATGAAATTGGATATAAAGCTTCATTTTATATTGCTTCAACTTCTGAAGGTCCTAGTTCAATAAGTTAAAGTATTACTTATTGAGCTTCGTTTTATTGAGTTGCGTTTTACCGATTACTCAATTTAGCTGAACTAATCCAGGGTCATATATGCTCTAATGCTCTCACCTATGAAAATATTGTAGTATTACAGCCCTATTAGATATAATATAAATTTTAAATACACAATTGGAGGTACACCATGAATTTACTTTATTCACTAATTAATAGACTAATCGAAATTTCCATAGATAATAAGCTTATAGAACCCTTAGATGAAATATATGTTAGAAATAGACTTCTATCTGCTTTTAACGAGTGTAACTATTCAGAAATTTCAAAGTTATCCACAAACTTCTCTGAAACTTTAGAACAATTAACAGGTATAGCTGTGGATAATGGTATAATCAATGACTATTTACATGAAAAAGATATCTTTTCTAGCAATCTGATGAATTGCTTTCTAGATAAGCCTTCTGTTATAAATAAAAACTTTAAGGGACTGTATAAAAATTCACCTGCTGCTGCTACTGACTATTTTTATAATCTAAGTAAAAACTCAAATTATATTAAGATGGATAGAATCGCTAAAAATGCTTTTTTTAAGACACCTTCTATCTACGGTGATATTGATATTACAATAAATTTATCTAAACCAGAAAAAGATTCTAAGCAAATTGCCCTTGAAAAAAATGTTGTCCGTGGAAACTATCCTAAATGCCTGCTATGTAGAGAGAATGAAGGCTATGATGGTACCATTACTCATCCAGATCGAGGTAACCATAGAACTATTTCATTAGATATAAACAATAAAGCTTGGAGACTACAATATTCTCCTTATGTATATTACAATGAACATTGTATCGTTCTCCTTGATGAACACGAACCAATGCATGTAAGTAAGGAAACCTTTAAAACATTATTGTCCTTCGTAGAGGTTTTCCCACACTACTTCCTGGGTTCTAACGCAGGGCTTCCTATTGTTGGCGGTTCAATCCTTGCCCATGAACATTATCAAGGCGGAAATTATATATTTCCTATGAATAGAGCTAAAAACCTATTCTCCTTTAAACTCAAAAAATACGACAATATTGAGATAACTGCTCTACAATGGCCCTTATCCACGCTTAGATTAAGATGCAAAAATGTAGATGATCTTGTGGAATGTGGAGGTTATATCTTTGATGCCTGGCAAAATTATAGTGATGAAGATCATCATATCCTTGCCTCTACAGAAGGTAATCCTCACAATGCAATCACTCCAATTTGTCGTAAAGAAGATGAGTATTATATTATGGACTTAGCTCTTAGAAATAATAGAACTACTAAAGATTTCCCTGATGGAATCTTCCATCCTCATAAAGATGTTCAACATATTAAGAAGGAAAATATCGGACTTATAGAAGTTATGGGTCTAGCAATTCTTCCTGGTAGATTAAAAACAGAACTAGAGGATATTAAAAACTTTATTCTTTGTAATGATAAAACTGCTGAAGAGAATTTTTCTAAAATTGTCGCCTATCATAAACCTTGGGCTATAGAACTTAAAGAAAAATATAACTCTGATGTTGAAATTAATAGATTTATTGAGATTAACATTGGAAATAAATTTGTTAGAGTTCTTGAAGATGCAGGGGTATTCAAACAAACTCCTCATGGAATAGATGGCTTTAAGAAATTTGCTGATACTATTGGTGCTATGTATCTATAAATATACATAGCTTACCTCCCAAATTTCACAAACACAACACATGGTTTAATAGAAAAAACTTCACATATAACTTCAAATAATAAAGAGTGTCCCTAAATTATTTTAATTTAGAGACACTCATTTTTTTATATTTCCTTCCCTTTAAAATCATATTATACGTTATTTCATATTATATTTCGCAATATTTCTTATTGTGTTTTACGTCGTTTTCATTATATGCTAAAATATTTTTAATTCAGTTATAATTTATTTCAAAATATATATTATTATAATATATAACAGTCAAATTTTGTAGAAAATCCATAGTATAACTTTAAATATTGTTTACACAATTATTTCATTCTATGATATAGTAAAAAATATATATATTATCAATAATTTACTGATACCTTGTAATAATAAAGATTAATTATATCCTTTATTATCTTAAAATTCATATGCGTAAACATTAACTTGTATCGCTAATATAGATTATTACTTAACTAATTTCGAAGCGGGGGGAATTACATGCCTAAAACCAATAGAAATATCTTCAAATTCAGCTTAATCTTTATCTTGTTCCTATTTATACTTTCTCTATTAAGTGCATTTCATATTCACAATACATGGAAAATGCTAAATATAGAAGCTAAATTCAGTTTGGAAGAAGTCACTAAAAAAGGTTCAAATCTAATTGAAAAAGATTTTGAGAACGACTTAGATACTCTTAAAATTATTTCTAATGAATTTATGGCTTATCCTGATATACCCCTATCTGATAAACTCAAAAGACTTAATCTTGAAGCAAATAGACTTAATTGCACTGGTATCGGCTACGCTGATTTAGAGGGCAACGCTATACTAAGTGATGGTACAGAAGCTTATATTGGCGATAGAGATTATTTTATAAATGCCTTAAAAGGAAATGAAACCATTGCAGATTTATTAGTTGATAAAACTGACTTAAATAAACATATTGTTGTTTGCTCTGTCCCTATAATTTTTGACGGAAAAATTACTGGAGTTTTATTTATATCAAACTCAATGGAACAACTATCATCGAAAACTTCATTATCCTTCTTTGACAACCAAGGATATTCATATATTATTAATAATAAGGGTGATATTATTTTAAACCCTAATCAAAGTACAAGCACATTAAACATTTTAAGCTCGATGAAAAATTTTCATCACAATTATGTTGATAACTTCAGGACAGATCTCAGCAATAATGCTTCTGGTGTAACCAGGTTAATGTTTAATAATATTGATACATATATAGGCTACTCACCCATAGACGGTACAGAAAATTGGAGTTTAATATCTATTATACCCACTGATGTATTTTTTGATAATTCTAAGCAAATCATGAATCAAGTATTATTATTATCTGTTATACTAATTTTTATATTTTTATGTATCATAATAAGCCTATACTTTAATCAAATGAAAAATAATAAACTGATGTATGATTTAGCCTTTACTGATAAAACTACTGGTTTATCTAATTATAATAAATTTATTATTGATTATAACGCTAAATCTATAAATGTTAACTCTAAAAAATATGCTCTTATATATTTTGATATTGATAACTTCAAACTTTTTAATGACACCTTAGGATATGAATTTGGAAATAGTGTTCTAAAATTTCTTTCTACTACTTTAGAAGGTATTCTTATAAATAATGAGCTCTATGCTAGACTCTCAAACGACCACTTTGCAATATTTTTAGAATATAAAAATCATAGTAATGAAATTATAGAGTTAATAAATACTATTAACAATAGTCTAACGGATGTAGAAATTGAAAACCATGTGAATATCGACATAGTTCTTTCACTCGGTATTTATTTAGTAGATAACGTTGAAACCGATATAAATAAAATGTTAAATAACGCAAGTATAGCAAGATCTAGTATAAAAGGTAATCAGCATATTCATTATGCCTTCTTTAATGAAAATATAAAAAAAGTATTATCTAGTGAAATACATCTTGTAAATGAAATGAAGGTCGCTCTACTTAAAAATCAGTTTGAAGTCTACTACCAACCTAAATTTTCTCTTACAACTAATGAAATCGTTGGTCTTGAAGCTCTTATACGATGGAAACATCCTACACTTGGATTTATTAGCCCAGCTACTTTTATTCCACTGGCTGAAAAAAGTGGCTTCATTATAGATATAGGCAGATTTGTATTCGATAGTGTATTTAATAACTTAACTCAATGGCAAGAATCTGGCTTTAATAAATTGCCCGTTTCTATAAATATTTCTAGAGTTGAGTTGTATCAAACCGATTTAATAGAATTTTTAGACGCTCTTATACTTAAATATAATGTAGATATAAATTTGATAGAAATAGAAATTACTGAAACTGCAGCTATAAACGACTTGTTATTTACAAATGTTATTGTTGAAAAGTTCAAAAATCTAGGATTTAAAATTTCAATGGATGATTTTGGTACAGGATATTCATCCCTTAGCTTCTTAAGATCAATTCCTATAGATATTTTAAAATTAGACAAAACATTTTTAGATGATATCGAAACTGACCCTAGAAGCAAAAATATAGCTACCGCTATTATAAATCTAGCCAAATCCCTAAACCTCACTGTGGTATCCGAGGGAATAGAAACAGCTGGCCAAGCTGAATTCTTAAAATTAGCGGGTTGTGATATAGCTCAAGGTTTCTACTTTGCAAGGCCTATGCCAAATGAAGAATTATTAAAATTAATGGCAAGTAATTCTAATATATAACTAAAAGGAGCATTCCAATTTCAAATATTGGAATGCTCCTTTTACATTTAACAAATATCATATTTCTCTTGATTTTATACTGCTATATTTCAAAGTTAAGTTTATATATGTTCCCCCTAGTGCTAACACTAAATATATTGATGAAATTAGTATACTTTTATAAAGTTTATATAGAAATATTGCAACCCCAAAATTACATAGGATAATTCCTATTAGTGAAGTAAAATTATTATAAAAGTTCTTATAAATTCTAATTACCATTGGAACTATCATAGAATAGACACTCATAACTACAGCCATAATTATAAATCCAAGTACAAATACTAAAAATATAATATCATTCTCTACGCCACTTTCACCAAATCTTTTCTCCTGAATTTTAAATACCCATTGACTAAAAGACAACATGAATTTTACCATAGCAACAAATATAAATGATGTAACTACATTAATCTTCACACATCTTTTTAAAGAAAAGTTAATAAACTCCCTGTTTTTCATATTTACTCCTCCATGAAATTATTTATCATCATCTCTACATATAGGATTCGTATATAGTCAATTTATTACCTTCTAATATTAATAGGATAATATCATCATTATTGTTAAGTTTCTTTTTATAAAAATACTTAGCCTCTTTATTTAATCCTCGAATTACAGTGTTCGTCTTATCAACCGATCCATTAAAATCTTTTTCTTTAATACCATCCATACCACGCAGTAACATTACTACATCGTAAGTCATCTTCGTTGGTATTTCCTCATATCCAAACCATTGAAAAGAGTTATTTAAATACTTTATGTCTTTTTCATCCTTATATATGAATTCATTAATCTCATCGCCTTCGCCATGAAACTTACCTCTAGTATTCTTTAATAGTTTTTTCTCATTAGGCTTAGGTAACTTAATTTTCCAATTACATTCTATAGTTTCTATCTGTGTTGGAAATAATGCTACCCTCATCTTTGGGCTTGTCTTTATAACCATGTAACATAGTATACCTACACTTATCACAATTGCTATATTAATCAAGATTTTTTTCAGCCGCACTTTAACACCCCCGAACCCTTAAGCCCCTTCCTCATTTCTATATTCTAAAATATCCCCTGGTTGGCAATCTAATGCCTTACATATAGCATCCAAAGTTGTAAACCTAATAGCCTTAGCCTTACAATTTTTAAGAATTGATAGGTTTGCCATGGTTATTCCAACCTTCTCTGAAAGTTCAGTGGAGCTCATTTTTCTCTTTGCCATCATTACATCTAAATTTACAATTATCACTTAGTCCACCGCCTTTATATAGTAAGATCTATTTCTTCTTGAAGCTCAATCCCATTGCCTATAAGCTCCCTAACTATAGAAGAAATAATAAATACCATTAAAGCTGAAAACATTATAGCTAATGAAAGTAGATTTCTATAAATAAATACTGCACCAATAAAATATACAATAAAATCTATAAATGAACATATACTAATTATCTTAAGCTCCTTAATACTTTCCTTGCAAAATGGCTTCCCTTGAAGCAATCTTTTGCTTAATCTCATAACTGACATAAGTATTATTAAAAACGGAACATATGTTATATATAAAAACACTATAATTCCAATTCCTTCTTTTAATCCAATACTTAACATATTTTTTGTATAACAATTCACTAGCACAGGTAGTGTAATTCCACCAACTATGGTTATAACTGTTGATAAAACTGCTATAACATAAAGTATTTTTCTAAATAAAATATTTTTCAAGTTTATCACCTCTATTTTATATTATCACTGATTACATTATATGTAAAGTAATTTTATTGTTTTTCAATATATTTTTATTTGTTATTAATATATATCTCGTAATCGATTAATTAATACAACCTAGTTGGTGTCGGAAGGGTTGCATTTCGATTTACAACTGAGGATTAATTAATACGTTTTATTCTTTGAAAATTTATTAAAATTTTTCCTCCATCTTAAATTATAAATTTCATATTCTTAATTCGAATATATATCCTGAAACATTAAGGGTATGGACGAAATATATTCTATCCATACCCTCATATATAATTAACTTATAATACATTATTACAATTATTTTCCTAGAATATAAAATTACATAGCACCATATATAATTAACCTATAATATATTATCACTTAGTAAAGTAATTACTGAAATCTCCGGTCTATTAAATACTCTTGGAATAATAATTTTACTACCTAACCCTGTATTTAAAATTAGTTTGCTACCTTCAATTGAATACTCTCCCGCACTATATTTCGGGAAAAACTTTCTCTCTGGTGATAAAAGTCCTCCTAAAAGTGGTAGTCTAATTAAACCTCCATGAACATGCCCTGCAATTATTAAATCTGCTCCCCATTTTGCATAGGTATCAAAGTAAAGAGGATTATGTGTAAGTAAAATGTTGTACTCTTTATCATTGCATATGCCTAATATATTTTTCATATTTTCTTCCTTAAAATAAATATCCTTAGAATATTCACTACTCATATCTCTATAATAAGAAAGACTAAACCACATACCATAGAGGTTAATTGTATTACTTCCTTTCGTTAATTTCACCTTTCTATTGTTCAATATCTTTACCCCAATTTGTCTTAACTTCTTCATAAGAAAATCATTTTTATCATTATCTAACTTTTGTTCATTATTTCCTAGAACAAAATATACTTCATATTTTTCTGCAATGATTTTTGCTAAATTTATAAATATATCAAAATTATTGTCCCTTGAATTAACCATATCTCCTGTCATAACAATAATATCTGGATTTTCTTTATCTATATCATTAATTAGCCTATGATTTTCTTTTCCAAAACTCTTCGAATGTAAATCAGATAGTTGTAGAATTTTAAATCCCTCAAAGGCCGATGGTATTTTCGTGGACGTTATATTATATCTTGATGTAGTTAACCTATTATTATCATAATAAAGTGGTACCCCAACAATTGCTACTGCTGGTATCATAACTGCCATAACGCTTAATTTATCAATCATTTTTCCTCCATATTCTTCTTTGTTGTTATATTACTATTATACCCTAATATAAAGAATTCAAAAATTACAATTAAATTAACATTTAAGTGAGAATCGAATCTTTTATTTTACTACAATAACTTACTCATTTGAACATTTCACCTTTATATTTTCTCTCTACTCTTATATGATTAGACTATAAATATTTCTTAAATTTCCCATAAAAATTCTATTCCTCAAACGTATATTAAGAGAGAGGTGAAAAAAATGACTAATGTAGAATTTGAAGCTAGCATCAAACTTATACAAGCCGATGATAAATCAGGTCTTGAAAAAATCTATAAAGAGTATATTACTGTAATATATTCTGTAGTTCTGTCTATTGTGAAGAATAAAGAAAATGCTGAGGATATCACCTCTGATTTTTTTATAAAACTATGGGACAAATCAAAACTCTATGATTTTAGCTATAAACATAAATCATGGCTTATAACCATAGCCCATAATATGTCCATTGATTTTCTTAGGAAAAATAAGAGTGAAGTCTTGACTTCTGAATTTTTTGAAGAAGGGTGTCTGAATGAAAATTCCTTTGAAAATAATATTCATCACAAAATTATTTTTGAGGATGCTCTTAATAATCTTAAGGATGCTGAAAGACAAGTTATTAATATGCGCATATTAGGTGATTTAACATTTAAGGAAATTAGTCGTATTTTAAATAAACCTCTTGGCACCATAACCTGGCAATATCAAAATGCTATTAATAAGTTGAGGAGATATGAATATGAAGAAATTAAGTGAAGATAAGTTAAAACAAAACATTATCAACATTTCAAAATCAAATACACCAGATTTATGGAATAAAATAAGCAAGGAAATTGATAAAAAGTCTGATAGCCTATGTTCTGATGATACTAATTTAACTATTACTGACAAGTATAGTGATCTTGATAAATATACTACTTCTATGGACTATTCTAATGGTGATACTAAATCAACTACTGATACTAACTCTTCAGACATGCCTAATATAGTGAGTATTTCATCAAGCGATTCTAACCCTATTAATTCTAATAAAAGAAAATCTTTAAATTCTAGATATGTGAAAGGTTTTTCTGGAATAGCTGCTATGCTAATATTAGCTCTTGGCATAGGTTTTATTTCAAATATTACCGCTAAAAAAAGTTCCGATTCAGCTTTATCTAATAATAATCTAGAAAATAATACGAATGATAATTCCAATACCACCTCAGAGGATTCATCTAAAATCTTTGACAAGTCTCCTGTGAATTATAGTAAACTAAATTTTGCGCCCTTAGAGGATTTATCAGATACATCTAAGAATGATTATATTAGTATGGAATTTGGTGGTGTCTCTCTATCTATAGCAGCCTTTTCAGAAAATTTTCTAAAGGATATTTCTATAATGAGTAAGGTAACTCTCCTTGATATCTACTTCAAAGATTATAAATATGATACCTATAGTGATAAGTTTGAACCAAATGGACGATTGCATAAATTTGATAAAACCATTGTCTATGAAGTTAGGATTGATGAACTATATTACAATGATAGTGATGTTAAAGTTGGTGACGTTATAAAAATTGAAAATCTATGTTTCAATGGTTGCTACTTTACTGATGAACCTCTACTTAACCTAAAGGTAAACAGGCAATATATTCTTCCTCTATACGATGCTGGTGAAACTATTCTATATTACCTTGATGATTATGCCGAGGGTGATATAACCCGTGATGGCAAATATGGTATTACCTATCAATTTGCACCACAGATTGAGGTAACTCTAGACAATGAATATTTATTTCATGATGGTTGGCAAAGTCTGATAAATGATAAAACTGTAGATGTGGTAATGGATTCCGAAACTTCTATGGAAAACTCATATGATGATAAAATGAAGCTTCGAAGAGATGATAAATTCATAGAGGATTTAAAGTCATTGATTGAAAAACACAAGTAATGTTTTCTAATAAAAAATAACATTAAAGATATGAATTCAAGGTGTTGGACCCTTATTAATTAGCTATATCCGTTCTAAACTTATTCTGCCAAGTTATTTTGTTTATTAATATTGATAAAAATAGGAGGGATTACATGAAAAAGTATAAACTTTTAACTTTACTGCTCTTTATCGTTGTTTCTTTAACCTTTATTGGTTGTTCGAGAAATAATGTTATTGCTATTGACTGGATTGACTTCGTTAAATGGAATGACATATCCTATGAAAATACTAATACAATAGTCCCAAATGAATATATCGGTAATGAAATTGGAGAAGTTTCAAAAATTGCACCTACTGAAGTAACTGGAAAGAAACCTCCTGAATCTGAAAATGGTGAAGCGGGATTTTTAGACATAGGCACTAAATTCTTTGAAATTAAAGGATATAATAGTGAATCCCATATTGCAGTTTTAACAAAAAATCACTACTATCTTTATAAAACCCATGATAGTAACAGTATTTCCTTTACTCAGTCATCACCTTATAAAGAACTTAGTACTTTACCAAAGGAATATCCATTTGAATTAGCTATAAAAAACGGAGATGTTGTTAATGTCCTTGGCAATATTTCCAACACAGAAAATTTTGATGACTTCCTCGAAAGTTTTAATAATAAAAATGATGATATGATAAGGCTAACAGGCTACACTGATGAAGGTGATGCCATAATAAGTGACATGATTATTTCTAATGGAAATACTAAACTTCTTATTGATTCTACAAGGGATAAATTTTCAAGCCCTGATGATAGAAAAATAACTGACTATATAGTTGCTGATATACTAAAACAAACTAAAGGTCATAACATTGAATATATAGCTAAACTAATTAATGGTGAAACGCTACTCTTAATTTCTGTTGAAAACCCACTGGCTTCTAGTGATCTGCCTTTCAAAGATTTGAAAGCTACTGAAGTTGAAAAAATCAGTTTATACGTAGGCATTCCCGAGAAAACCTTAGAAATTAAAGATGCCGAAGATATTAAAGAAGTTGTTGAGATATTAAATAAAGTTGTGACCTATGAGGAAGATCCTTCAAACACTCAATATTATGGACAGCTTATTCAATACACTTTAACCCTAAAAAGTGGAGCTACTTTAAATATCGGAGCATTTAACCCCTTTATTCTCATAAATCAGGTGTCTTATAGAACAAAATATGAGCCATGTGAAGAATTAAATGCTTTAGGTAATAGACTTTTGAATGAAAATTAAACATCTCAATTTCAAAATAATAATCATGCACTATCTCATAATACTCAAAATCACCATCCATATTTTATAAAAAAATACCCTCCTAAGCAAATATAGATTTTAACTATACTTGTTTAAGAGGGTATATAAATAACCTATTACCTTGTGGTGCTTAAAATATCCTTCGCATCCTTGACTTATTACTCCTAATTTATATTACTAATTTATTATCCTAATAAAATCTGGTCTTCTAACATCTTTATCTGTTTTGCTCTCATTCCTAGAGATAAATTTATGTAACTACTCCATAATATCATTGCATATGAGGTTATTCTAAAGCTGACAACTAGCATAACTAAGCTTCCTAGCATAACTATCCTAAGCATTTTCTTTGATTTAGTTTTTACATATATATATTTACCTATAAATGAATACGCATCTTTAATAATCACATATAAAAACATATATTTTACTGCCATCACTACCGTAACAATATAGGTAATATCAGTAGTGTAATTTAATAATCCTAGTATTTCTAAGCCTATTAAATATATAAGTCCTACAAAAATAAGACTTTTTGAACTACAAAGATAGTATCCATATTTCCTAAAATTTTTGACTATAGTAAATTTTCTTTTACCATACTGTTTTAATAGTTTAAGTTTATTACCTAATACTAAAATCCCAACATAGGTTACTGCCACAGTTCCCACTGGTAAACAAGCTACAAGACTATAAACAATAACTTGTGGTTTTATAAATTCATTTGCCAAGTATGCAGCATATCCTTGAGCTTCTTTTATAAAACTAATCCCTGTTAAAGCTGAAAAGTATATATCTATAAATATCATTAAAACACACCCAAATATAGAGCAATAAACTATATCGTCTATTCCAGGTGTATCCTTTTCTATGAAGATTCCACACATAAACCCTAGTAATACACTTTGACTCATCCAGATTGCTGATATCATATCCCCTAATCCTAATATTATTATAAGAAGTGAAGTTATAGCAGATAAAACTGCATATTTAAATCCACATCTCAAATAAATAAGTCCAATAATTATAGGAACTACCATATCTAAGTATAGAGAATATCCAATACCTGTAGTTATAGCTATTACACTCATCACCACAAATAGTGCTGATAGCATAGCCGCCTCTGTCATTTCCCTTGTTTTCAAATTTTATCACCTTTTTTCTATTATATATAAATTGTAATTAAGACTATACAATTTAAATTCAAAATTTAAAATTTAAAATTTAAAATTTAAAATTTAAAATTATAGTTGAAGAACTAAAACCCTTATTGGATTTTCAAAAATTAAATGTATAAATTTAATTGTAACATATATGTACAAATATCAAACACATCCAAACAATTATATCCAAATAATACATAATAAGTTTGCAAAATGTTATAATTATTATAGTACTATTTTAGATATTTTTAAAGCGTAATTTAAAATGGAGGTAATTTTCATATGATTATCCCTAGAGTTATCTGCATCATTATGATTCTACTAAGTCTATGTATAACCTTTAAACCACTAAAGATAATAAATACTATAAGAGTAATGCTCGTCTTGAATGAACTACCCCCTGAAAGTTTTAGCGTGTCCATTTATAGATTCTCTGGAATTATGGGCATTATTATTTTTTCACTATTTTTAATTCAGACCCTATAAGGCATCTTTAAAAAATAAATAAGTCAGTATCCTCGACTATTTTGAGTTATTATTTATTTTCAGATGCCTAAAATAAAAAAGTTATGTATATAAATTATTATTTAATAAAGGAGCTGTTAATTTGGGAAATATACTGTCCATACTATTTTTCTTACCTTTAATCGCCATTCTTGCCCTTATCCCCTACTTTATTATTAAACTAGCAGTAAAACATGCTATAAAAGAAAGTTCCCATATTATATATAATGCCATTAACAAAAGTCTAAATGAATATGAATGGAGAAAGAATAATAAATAATGTAGTCTTAATCTATAAAACAAACTAGGCTAAAGTGAATTTCACTTCATCCTAGTTTATTTTTATTTAGAATAAATCTCTATTCCATATCTATCTATTTGCTCTTTAATATCTTTATTTATTACTTTAATCTAGTTCCTGCCTCATCTTGCTCTATAAGACCTTTTTTCATTAGTGCTCCAAGAGCCCTTTTAAATCCATTCTTGCTGGCTTTAAAATATTTCTTGATATCCATTGGATTACTTTTGTCGTTAAAGCTCATAGCACCTTGGTTTTTCTTTAGGTAGTTCATGATAACTTCTTCAAGTTCACCCATTTCTTCAAGACGTGGCTTTCTTGCAGTAACCTCTGTCTTACCATCATCAAAGTATTGTTTTACCCTTACTTTAATCTTTTCACCCATTTCAATTTCATTAAAGTATTCATTTCTTAAGATGATACCTCTAAATATATTATCGATGGCAATTACTAAGTTACCATTTGTATGTCTTCCATAAACTACACCTTCTACTTCTTGCCCTATATCATAGGTACTAGTGTCATGAAGATGTTGGTCTACTTTTGTTGTAGCAGCTATTCTGTTAGTTTTATCTACATATAAATAGAATAAATAGCTCTTCCCAACTTCTAGCTCATATGCCGCTTCTTTAAATGGTACAAAAACGTCTCTTTCAATTCCTATTTTTACGAAAGCTCCTATTATAGACTTATCTACAACTTCTAGATAAGCTACATCACCAACGTATGCTTCTACTTTTTTCATTGTAGCAATAAGTCTATCTTTAGAATCCTTGTATATAAAGGCTTCTATCTCGTCCCCAATATCTATACTTCCCACTATGCTTCTTGTTGGTATTAGTATATCTTCTGAAGTACTCTGTCCCTTACCATCAAGATAGTATCCAAACTCACAGCTTCTTACTACCTCTAGTTTATTTATTTTTCCTAATTCAATCATTCAAATTCTCCTTATTTTCTTACTTTATTTTTAAAAGATGCCTTATACCTTTAACCCATAGTGTTAAAGTCTATAATTCATTCCAATCAATATACTTGTTAAGCTTCTCTACAAACTTTGTTAAGTACTGCTCTTCTAATTCCGTAAATGTATTAAATTCATAGCTATCTAAGTCTAGTACTCCATAAACAATATCATCCTTTATTAAAGGAAGTACAATCTCAGATTTAGATGCACAATCACAGGCAATATGCCCTGGAAACTCATGTACATTTCCTATTCTTTGAATCTTTTTCTCAGCTACAGCCGTTCCACATACACCTTTACCAATAGCTATCCTGTTGCAAGCTGGCATTCCTTGAAATGGCCCAAGTACTAACTCTTCATTTCTAAGAAAATAAAAACCACTCCAATTTAGTTTATCCATTATAGCGTATATAATAGCGGATGCATTAGAAATATTAGCGTAGATATCCTTCTCTGAACTTAGCTGTCCCTCTAAAACAATTAACATATACTTATATTTTTGTTCCATAGTCATGTTTTTTATTGCATCTAATTTTATCAAAACAATCCCCCCATGATTAAATTTATAAATATTTTTTATGGTATATATACTTTTAATTAAGAATGTATAATTTAGAGTTTAAAATAAAGGAGAGAATCCTTAACTTTAAACTTTCAAATTTCAAATTTTTAATTTTAAATTTACTTATGTTCTTGTGCAAGCTCCACATAGTGAATAGCAGATGTCCTTATTGATTCAATTTCTTCTGTTGTAAGCTCTCTAACTACCTTAGCTGGACTACCTATACAAAGAACTCCTGATGGAATCTTCTTGTTTTGAGTTACAAGACTTCCCGCCCCTATAATAGTATTCTCGCCAATTTCTGCTCCATTTAATACAATTGAACCCATTCCAACTAAAACATTATTTCCTACAGTACATCCATGGATAATACAGTTATGACCTATCGTTACATTATCCCCTATAGTAGTTGAGATTCCAAAATCATCATGTACTGTTGAATTTTCTTGGATATTAGTATTTTTCCCTATAATTGTAGTATCCATATCACTTCTTATCGCCGCACTGTACCATATATTAGATCCTGCACCTATAGTTACATCCCCTACTACTGTTGCATTTTCCGCTATAAAACATGAATCATCTATCTTTGGTGTTTTTCCCTTAACAGTCTTTATCATTTTATCATCCCATCCTTATTCATACTCATATTAACTGTATTCTAGATAAATAAAATAAACATTTATTATCTTCACACATATATATTCCTAACTAAATTTTCACATTTAATTTATTAAAATCCATTAAATATTCTATACTGATTTTAAATTCTAAATTGTAATTTTACCCTATACATAATCATACCATAATTTTATCTCTTATTGTGTAGAAAAATATTCTTTCCCCTTTTTTCACCAAATAATAATGTAAACTATTTTATTTTTTTTGTGCTATCCCATTATTAAACTATAATATAATTTGTAATCTCTATATAAGCCTTTGCTTACCTTGTATTTTTATGAAATATATTAAATTCAAGAATAATTTTCACAATTTATAAGCACACTTTAGATGTAAATTCAATATTGATTATAAATTTTTTTTATAATATAATACAACATATAGTGCTAATGCACATTCGAGACACAATATATAGTGTATAAACTATTTAGGGGGTGAATTGCTAATCATTGATTTATGTGATTAGCTTTTATAATGGAAAATATAAATAATATGATTAAAAGATACTATACTAAAGAACTTGAAACCAATAAAGACCTTACTGTATATGACTTATTTAAGTGGAAAAAAGTTGATGTAGTACTTAAGGATTATAAAAAAGGTACCGTACTTGTGGATATGCATGACTTAGAATTTCCCGTGGATTATTCTCAAAATGCTTGTGACATAATTGCGTCTAAATATTTTAAAAGAGCTCTAGTTCCTAACGAAGTTGGATATGAAAACAGCCTTAAAATGGTTGCACACAGACTAGTTAATTTTTGGTGTGAATCATTAAAAGATGAAGGCTTAATAACAACTGAAGAAGAGTTTACAATACTATATGATGAATTAGTTTATTGTTTCTTAAATCAAATGTATGCCCCAAACTCTCCACAATGGTTTAACACTGGACTTAAACTTTCTTATGATATTGCTGGTGAGCATCAAGGTCATTTCTATTATGACGAAAAAATAGAAGAAGTTGTTAAAGCTGTGGATAACTATACTAGAACTCAAGCTTCGGCTTGCTTCATACTTTCTATAGAAGATAAACTTCTAGGAGCTCACTCAATTTCTGAGCAATATGTAACTGAGACTAAACTATTTAAAGGTGGTTCTGGATGTGGAACTAACTATTCATCTCTTAGAGCTAAGAATGAACATCTTTCTGCTGGTGGAATGTCTTCTGGAGTTATGAGTTTCTTAAAAGGCTTTGATAGAAATGCAGGAACAATTAAATCTGGTGGTACTACAAGACGTGCTGCTAAGATGGTTTGTCTTGATATAGATCACCCTGAAATTTCTGAATTCATAAATTGGAAAGCTAGAGAAGAAGATAAAGTTCGTGCCCTAGGAAAAATGGGATATGATGCTTCCTTTGAAGGTGAAGCTTATGAAACTGTTTCAGGCCAAAATGGTAACAACTCAATAAGATTTAGTGATGAATTTATGAGTAAGGTTGAAAACCTATCTGAGAATCCTGATGAAGTTTTAACTTTAAAAGGAAGAATAGACGAAAGTATCAATAAAGATGTTAAGGTAAGTGAGCTTTGGGATGATTTTAACTTAGCTTCATGGCAATGTGCAGACCCTGCTCCTCAATTTGACGATACCTTCAACGCTTGGCATACATGCCCAGGTGGCGAAGATGGAGAACTTGGAGCAAAGCATAATAGATTAAATTCTACTAACCCTTGTGGTGAGTATGCTTTCCTTGATGATACATCTTGTAACCTAGCTTCAATTAATATATATAAATTCTACGATAAAGATCGTAAAGTATTTGATTTAGATGGATATGTTCACATGGTATCCCTTCTACAACTTATGCTAGAATCTTCTGTTCACTGGGGTCAATTCCCTACAGAGGACATTGCAAGAAAGACTTACTTATTTAGAACTACAGGTCTTGGAATTGCAAACTTAGCATCCCTATTAATGGTAATGGGATATGCTTATGACTCTGAAGAATCAAGAGCTCTAACAGCTGGTCTTATCGGTGTACTTACAGGAGTTTCTTATGCTACTTCTGCTCGTATGGCTGAAAAAGTAGGCCCTTTTGAAAAGTATGAAATAAATAAGGATTCAATGTTAAAAGTTATAAGAAACCATGCAAGAGTTGCTGGTGCTTTAGATAGTGATTATGAAGATTTACACTATGCTCCAATTAAAGTTGCTCATGAAATTCTTGAGAGAGAAGAAGCAACTGAGTTATCTAGCCTTCTAAAAGAAGTTTGGTCAGAAGCTATATCTCTAGGTGAACAATTTGGTTATAGAAATGCACAGGTATCAGTTATTGCTCCAACAGGAACAATCTCTTTTGCCATGGACTGTGGTGCTACTTCTATAGAGCCATATTTCTCACACTTTATATACAAGAAATTATCTGGTGGAGGATTTATGACTATCGTAAATCCAATAATTCAAGATGCACTTGCAAACCTTGGATACAATGAAGAAGAAATTAAAGATATTGTTGACTATATCTTAAGAAAAGAAATGGTTAATGAAAATGGATATGAATATGAAAAAATTGTAGATGGTAAAATTGAAGGTGCTCCACACCTTAAGCCAGAGCATATCCATATATTTGATACTGCAAACAAGTGTGGAAGTGGTGAAAGATATATCATGCCAATGGGTCATGTTCTAATGATGTCTGCCATTACTCCATTAATTTCTGGTTCAGTTTCAAAAACAGTAAACCTTCCTAAGAACGCTACTGTAGAAGATTTTAAAAAGGTAGTTATGGATTCTTGGAAACTTGGAGTTAAAGGTATTTCTCTTTATAGAGATGGATGTAAGGCTAGTCAACCTCTAAATACTGTGTTAGAAGAAGAAAACGATGCTGATTTAGAACAACTGACTTATCAGCAACTTTTAGAAACAGCTAAGAAGTTACAACAGCACTCTAACGTCTCTACTAGAGAAAAACCTATGGGTATTAGAGTTGGAACAACTCACCCTGCTCAAATAGATGATGTTAAAATCTATACAACTGTAAATAGAAGAGCTAATGGTGATATTTCTGAAATTTATATAACAACTGATAGAGAAGGTACTATTATAACTGGACTTTTAAACTCTCTTTCAAAATCAATATCTGTAATGCTTCAATACCATGTTCCAGCAGCAGACATTGCTAAAATGCTTAGAGGTCAAAAATATGAGCCATATGGCTTTGTTCAAAAGCACCCATACATTAAGAGTGTTAGTTCAATCTCAGACTTAATAAGTAAGGTAATTGATATTGAACTTGGAGATTACTCTCGTTGCCAAATCAAACCTGACCTGAATGAAGTTACAACATACAGAAGCCGTAACACTGAAGTATCTGTAACTATAGATACAACTGAAATTGTAGGAGAACGTATCTACTCTGAAACTTGTTCAACTTGTTCAAGTACAAAACTTGTGAAGAATGGTACTTGTAAGGTTTGTCAAGATTGTGGTACTACAACTGGATGTAGCTAAAATAATATAGCTTAAAAATTAGTGGTAGTAGAAAGATTTACATATAAATCTTTCTACTACCACTTTATTATATTTATGTTATAATTTGTTACAAGGAGTTGAATCCATATGTATGAGTCTCTAAGTGCTTTAATAATATTTTTATTCTTATGTCTTCTTCCTATAATTTATATCACAACTTTTTCATTTATTAAATCAAAATCTAATAAAAACTTTGGTAATGAATTCATAAGTTCATCACCAACTCCTAACCGATACACTCTACGTGATATGCGCAATCTGGCTTTTTCAAACAAATACCCCTCTAGCACATGCTCAAAGATAAAAATCATCTGGTTAATACAAATAATATTTCTTATATCTGGCATCATTTTCTTAATACTAAATCTCACACACTTAATTAACACTAAAAACATAGGTCTTGTACCAATAATTATACTTTCCATTAACCCTATTAGTAACAAGCTAATAGAAAAAATTTTAGAAAAAGAGTCTGTCTCAAAATGATTAACTCATATTTTATCTGAATGTTGAAAGTGGACTTAACCATTATTTAATATAAGTCCACTTTCAACACAAGTTAAAACATATTCAATTTTTGTACAGCCTCTTTCTTTAAGTCACTTCTACTTATTACCTTTAAGCAATGCCTCTACCTGATCTGTCCAGTACCCAACATACTCTCCCATTGCCCACTCCGCCATAATTATAGTTTCATAAGCCTCTAAAGGTATAGTAATCTCAGGTTCTTTTTCTAGAACATTGTTATTAATTTTATACACGTGTAAATTAGACTTAGTTTTTATTATAGCCATATTTTTATTAGGTGAAGAGATTGCATCTATTGCTGATGGTACCTCTTTTTTTATTCCTTGCCATGGAATAAATAATTCATCATGTCTTGCTATATTCTTTGATACTCTTAACGGAATTTCAACATTTCTAGATTTTTTAATTCCCTGGCCCTCTTCTAGCATTTTATCAACTGTACTATTTTTATTGCCTAGGGTAAAAAAACACCATCTTCCCTGAGTTCTTTCTATTGCATAGTTTGTAAATCTATTTATATTTTCAATATATATATCACTCGAATTGTTTGGACTAGTTATAATTAAATCCGTTATCGATTTTTGTTCACTTATTTTACCCAAATCAATTGGTGAATTCTCTTTGCTCGTATTCATATCTATTAAAAATGTATTTAACCACTCATTGCTATAATTTGATTCCCTTACTACACTTCTCACGCTCATGTAATCATTCCCAATAAATGTTATGTCAGACTCAACATTTTTATCAAATTGATTCTCCTTATTTACTTCTTCCATAACATTTCCACCTAAAGGTTTAAGCTCTATATTGTCATAATGCCAACCTTCATTATAAATCCGTTTATTATCTACTTTAAAAAAACCACTCTTCCTTGGCAGTAAAATATATGGCAGTTCCTTACTTTCAATAGTTCCATCATGATAAGTTATCCATAAGGTTTTATAATTGGTACCCTCATCTCCAGGTGCCTTAAATCCTAGCAGTACACCACTACTAACTTCATGTCCAGCTTCTTCCTTATTTTCGTAATATATATCATTAATATTTTCCATAGGAATATCACTGATTTTCTCTAGTTTAAGTATAATTTCACCCTGAACTATTAATATATAATCATCTACAACAATAATTTCATTTAAATATATATTATTTGAGCTTATTGTTACAATAATTATTTCTTCTTGATCTATATTTAAATACTTTGGAATTAATCCTAATGTTTTATAAGTATACTCTTCTCCGTCAACAACCTTTGCCTTATATTTTATGTCATTGTACACATCACCAAACATAAGTATCTCTTCGCTACCAAAGCTTGCCACGCTTCCAATGAGATCACAGTTTAAAACTTCATCTTCATTTACCGGCATATATTCTTTAACCCGCCACTGACCTTCTATGATAGTTTTTGTATTAGGACTCTGTATTTCAATATTAAAGCTACCACACCCTGTAATAATAACCGTAATCATAATTATAAGAATTATACTTATCATTCTCTTCATACTGAGCCACCTCCTGGAAGGAGAATAGTTACCTTAGTACCTTTATTTAAGGCACTCTCTACATATAATTTCCCCTCATGTAATGCTACAATTTCATCGCATATAGAAAGTCCTATGCCATTGCTAGAATTTATATTTATTCCCTTATAAAACTTCTCCTTTATATGTGGTAAATCTTTTTGTGAAATCCCATATCCATTATCTTCAATCTCTATCTTCAAATACTTGCTATCATTTGTTAAGTTAACTTTTATCAAAGAGTTATTCGGCGAAAATTTTATAGAATTATCTAATATATTTATTAAAACTTGCTTCATTCTATTTTTATCAACCTGTACCATTGAAGTAGCAGGCTTGATTACTTCGATATTAATACCACGACTTGAAACTCTTGGATTTAACTGCTTTATTATACTTTCAATAAGTTCGCTAATATCTAAAGGTTCCTTTCTAAGAGTTGTCTTTCCTGATATTAACTTTGAGAAATCTAATAATTCCTCCACTAAATATGTAAGTCTTTCAACTTCTTCCTCAATAATCTTAAGTCCATCTCTTACCTCTTCCTTATCCTCTAAATCGGAGGATTCCAGAACTATTGCCCACCCTTTTATAGATGTCAGTGGAGTCCGTAATTCATGAGATATAGAAGAAATAAATTCATTCTTTAGTCTTTCATTCTTAAGAATCTCTTCGGACATATAATTTAAAGTGTCTGCAAGTTTTCCTATTTCATCCTTAGAATACTTCGGTATATGCTCGGTAAAATTACCCTTAGCCATCTTCTCTGCACCTATACACACTTGATTTAGAGGTTTCATTATACTTGAAGATATAAACAAACTCACCGTTGAAGAAACTAGAATTACTACTCCCCCTAGCCATATTATCATCATTAGTATAGAGTCAACACTCTTATCTACTCCCACTGTAGATGATGTAAATCTTAAAGCTCCACATATAGCTGTGTCATAATAAAGTGGATAGGCTACACTTATAGTGTTTTCACTTGTATGAATACCTTGATGTATGGCTGCTTCTGCAGAGTTACGTCCCTCAAGTGCTTCCTTAACTTCCTTTGTTAACAGCTTACTCTTTGGTATATCACCTGAGGAATCCATAATAACCTTACCCTCTAAATTAATTATTTGAACAGTACAATCTGTATTACTCCAAAACATATCTACATTATTAAAAATATTTTGCTCTAAGGAATTTGATGATAGATATGTATTATAAAAATCAGCCGAAATCTTAACCTGTCCGTATATATTGCTCTTTAAACTACTATAGTAGTATCCCTTAATAATTACATACCCCATAATTTGTATAGTTATAACGGTTATTATTATAATCACTATATAACTATTTGATATCTTCTTTTTAATGGACTTCACTTAGCTTTCCCTCCATTTATATCCTGTACCCCATACAGTTTCAATATATTTAGGCTTAGAAGAATTATCTTCAATCTTACTTCTAATCCTTCTTATATTTACATCTATAATTTTATTTTCACCTATATAATTGTAACCCCAAACCATATCCAAAAGCTCATCTCTGCTAAAAGCTCTATTGGGATTTTCTATAAACATCTTCATAATTAAATATTCTTTTGGCGTAAACTCAATCTCATCATTATTTTTATACACAGTTTTGCTATTTAAATCTATTCTAAATACTCCTGAAATTAAATCTCTCCCCCTAAGATTATCCCCTAAATTCATTCTTCTAAGTAATGATTTCACTATGGCTAAAAGTTCTAGTGGATTAAAAGGTTTAATTATGTAATGATCTGCCCCAAACTCTAAACCCATGATTTTATCAGTATCTTGAGCCCTAGCTGTAAGCATAATTATACCTATTTGGGGATAATTCTTTTTAAGAAATTCACACACCTGATATCCATCAATACCCGGTAGCATAATATCAAGAATCACAATATCAGGACTCTCTTTTGCCACTTCCTCAATACCTAACTCTCCATTTTCAGCTTCTATCACCTCAAAGCCTTCTCTTTTAAGACTTATATTAACAAATTTTCTTATATGTTTTTCATCTTCGATTAATAATATTTTACTCAAATTTCTAACCTCCATTCCACAAAAGGGACTATCCCATAATTTCGTATGTCTTATACCAGTGCTGTAGCTTTTGTGTAACATTAACTCCAACACAGCTTTAAAACATATTCCATCATTGAAGACAGTCCCATTAATTTTGCTGCTTGTATATTAAATTTTTATTCAATATTCACCAAATTTGATGCTCACATCTTCTCCTAAGTGAATTATTTATCCTCGTCAATTTCCTCAAACTCTTCCACATCTATAATTGTAGCATCACTATAATCTATATCTACTTTTTCAACAGAAGCCTCATAGTTATCAGTCTTAACCTGATCCTTATCATGGGTAGTATAATATTCTTTAGTCTCTTTTTTAATTTTATGTTTGAAGTACATTATAGAAAGGGTTATTGTAATAACAATGGCTAAAATAATCCACATTATACCCCTAAATACAAATCCAACTACCCCCAAAATTAATGGAGAGAATAAAAATAAAGCTACACATACAATAATAATCTTAATTAATGTTTTCATCTCAATACTATTCATAAACATTATTCTCCTTTTACACTTTTAATTTTACTCCCAATATATTAACATACTGGGTATATCAATACCCTATTATAAGGATACTTTAATTCTACCACAATTTTTTCAAGTTATTATTATGATAAATTATCATCTCATAACTTACTTAATTTATTTTTAATTAAAAATGGGTAATTTTTAAAATCCACCCTTAACATTTAAAATTTCACCTGTAATATAACTACTTTCCTCACTTGCTAAAAACACAGCAGCCCTTCCAATTTCTGAAACATATCCGAATCTACCCATTGGTATTTCTAAGGTAAGTTCTGCTCTCTCCTCTTCATTCATCCAATTGTTCATCTTAGTTTCTATAACTCCTGGTGCAATGGCATTTACCCTTATGTTACTAGGAGCCAGTTCCTTAGCTAAAGCCTTAGTAAATGAATTCATGGCACCCTTTGATGCAGAATATATAACCTCACATGATGCACCTTGCTCTCCCCACATAGAGGATATATTAATTATATTCCCTTCTTGTCTAGAAATCATGTGCTTTACTACAGAATTTGTAGTATTGAATACAGATTTAAAATTAATGGACATGATTTCATCAAAATCCTTCTCATTTAAATCCATAAAAAGTCCCACTTTAGAAATTGCTGCATTATTTATCAAAACATCTATTTTCCCAAGTTTATCTATTGTATCAGCTATTAAACTCTTGGAAAAATTATAATCGCTTACGTCACCTTTAACAATACTGCAATAATTTCCAAGGGATTTTATTTCTTCCAAAGTCTCTATTGCACTATCATCGTCATTTAAGTAATTTAATACCAGCATAGCTCCAGCCTTAGCAAACTCTAAAGCTATCCCCTTACCTATGCCACGAGTTCCACCAGTAATTATCACAACTTTACCTTTTAGTTTCATATCTTACCTCTTTAATATATTTTCGCTTTTTAATTTTCCAACACTATATCTCATCCTAAAATTTAAATTTTAAATCTTAAATTTTAAATTATCTAAATCATTTGTCTGTAAATACTAAATACTCTTTATTATTATATCATATTATGGTATGATATTCATGATTAAATGGCAAAGGAGGTGTTTTTAATGTCATACAAAATATTAGATACTTGCATATCTTGCGGAGCTTGCGAAAGCGAATGCCCAGTTAGCTGCATAAGTGCAGGAGATGGATTATATGTTATCGATGAAAACACTTGTATCGAGTGCGGTGCTTGTGCTAGCGTTTGCCCAGTAAGCGCTCCAGTTCAAGACTAATTGAACATAAAGATAAAGAATTAGCTGTTGAAGAATGATTTTTAATCATTCTTCAACAGCTTTTTCTTTTTAGCATTTACATATTTTTAAACTACTACTTTAAAATGAACTTTTATATTACTTGAGCCTGTAACTTAAATACACATTCTAAGAACCTAATTAATTTTAAAATCAACATATCAAAACTTTGACATTTCCGCATATTAAATTGAGGTTATTAAATTTATCTAATCACCTTAATTGCAGTTGTATCATTAATAAATATCAATCCATCATAACCTTTTATGGGTACCTCTATGCTATAATATTCTTCTTCATATCCGTTATATCCAGCTATATTATGCATTATTCTTGAAGCTGATAATATTTTATTGATTTTTTTATCCTGTGAAGCTGAATTAAGATCTAAAAAACTAATTTGATTTTCAGTAACCTTAAATACATTTGAGAATAATTTTGGATTTCCCTCCGGAATACTATAATTTTTATAAATTTTACTTACTATGGATCCATTCTCTGCTGGCAATGCTGCAAACTCACCTTGATGAAATTCAATTCCTATAGAATAATATTTATCTTTGAACATCTCACTTAACTGTGCTCCCACAGTCTTATACTTAGTTGAGTCCTTACTTACATAACTATTATTTGCCCATATCATGACTTTATTATTTCCTTGTTTACCTTCATGTTCTAAAATCCACTTAACATTTTCAGCCATATACTTTCCTAATGTGTTTATTCCATCTTCTCTACTATGTTCCACACTATTATATATAGCAAAATCTACACATTGAATAATTACCTGTGCCTGATGAAGTATTTCATCATACTCTTCCTCAGAGGTCCTGGAAATAAATATATCTCTCTTTTCTTTTACTATACTAATCAGTTCTTCAGCCTTACTCTTATGCTCTTTTAACTCACTTGGATCCATCATGTATAAATTATCATTTTTTAATGCTTTTAACTTTATATCAAACGCCTTATACATTTCTTCATCATTAACTTGTAAATATTTTAATACATCTCTTGTATTTTGAGAAACTTGGGAAGAATAAATACCATAAAATTTGATTTTTTCCTTATTACTAGGATTCTCATTATATTCTCTCATCCAATTAACTAATGCCAAAGATTCCTCCGCTGACCAAGAAAATAGCACAGCAATTTTCATAACTTTTATTACTTCTTCTGCAGTTCCCGTTCCATTTACTATATAATCATTAATAGTTTTTGCTTGTCCATATTCTCCGTCAATAGCAAAAACCCTGTAACCCATCTCTTCAACTAAAAATTGAAACATGCGATGTTTAACTTTAAAAAATTCGCTAGTTCCATAGGTTGATCCCCCCATCGCTACAATCTGCTTATCCTTTAACACTTCTTTAAGAGGCTCCAAATCCTTAAAGTCACTTCCAGGCTCTACAGTACTTAAAGGCACTATCCTACTCTTCAAAACCTGTGCTACTTCTGCATTACTAAGTTTTTGAAAAAACAATTTATAAACTCCAAACATTACAATTATCACAATGACAACAGTACCAATAACTATTAAAGCATTTTTCTTTTTATCCATATATACTCACCCCAATTATAAATAGATTTCACTTTAAAACCCTTTGTTTCATAATCTATATTAATCCAAGTTTTCTACTACTAATCCCTCAGACCAATAAGCATTTGCTGATTTTATAAACTCTTCTGCCAAATAATACCTATTCATACCAACAAACTCCGAATCATCATAGCGTTGTTCACTACTATATGCGTCATAGGTTTCAAAATATAACTTTTCATCTACCACCTTATATCCTTTAACTATTACGTAATGTGGATAATCTACATCAAAATATTTTCCAACTCTTTCTTTTTTATTAGGGTTATAAGTTATATCTCCTAAATATAACCCAACTATAACTAGGTTTCCTTTATTTATCTCATCCTTTAATGACTCCTGATTTATAACATTTAGCCATCTTACTTTTATATCATAGTCTGTTGCCCAGTTATATAACTCATAAGTGGAAACTCCACGCACTTCCGGTACATACTTATCTCTTAACACCTCAGCTTTTATGTCAGAATCCTTATTCTGCCATTTAGCAACCATCTCTATTGAGGTTGGCCCACAGTTTATATACCCAAATTTACCTGTTGTCCATTGATCCACATACCAATAATAGTCCCTATCATTACTTACTGCTTCTGTTACCTTCGTTCCCATTCCCCATGATGGGTCTAAATCTTCAAATTTAGGATTTGAAACTTTAATGTACACTACACCTGCAACTAAAATAATTGCCATTCCAATTATTAGTGTAATAGCTAAGTTCTTTTTCTTCATAATAATCCCCCATTGATTGTTATTTTATTAACCTTTTTATTCTATTTTATACATTATATATCATGTGTGAATAATTTTCCATCATTATATTTTTTTTACATATTCCATTCTTTTGAAATCCATTGAAGTGTTTATATGCCTTTAATTTTAAACCCTTGATTATACCTACTTAATTAACCTCTATACCCTACCAACTTTATCCTCTGCCTTTTTTGCAATAAAAAAATCAGCAGAGACTAAATTCTACTTAATCTCTACTGACTTTATATTTATTATCTATTTGTTTCATATTTATTGTCTATTCAGATATATCCCCAAAGCCTTCACCTAAAACTTCATGGACATTATGTGTTATTATAAATGCATTTGGATCTTCATTCTTAATAAAATTCTTAAGCTTTATAAATCCCTTCTTGCCCAGTACTGTTACAATAACATCGCTTTCCTTCATATTATAAGCCCCTATAGCACGATATATTGTAGCACTTTTACCTAAATCCTCAATAATAAATTTCCTTATCTTCTCACTATGAGTGCTCATAATTTCAATACGTTTATTTATATTTAGTCCATCTATAATAAAATCCACCATTGATCCATTAATTATAACACCAAGTAATGCATACATTCCTGTAGTTGCTCCGAAAGCTATCACTGCAAGGATAGTTACCATAAAGTCAATTATAAGAAGACCTTTTCCTATATCTATATGAGCATATTTATTTAAAATTTTAGCTGGTATATCCGTTCCACCAGTGGATGCATTTCTATTGAATACTATTGCCATCCCTATGGCTCCAATTAAGATACCAAAGATAAGATTTATCAAAATATCCTCTGATATTGGCTTTGTTACAGGCATAATCTTCTCTAAAAGTGATATAAGCACTGAAAGCATAAGACTTGCATATATAGTTTTTACTCCAAACCCTTTTCCTATAAAAATAAACCCAATTATAAAGAAGAATACGTTACCTATAAGCATTATAATACCCACACTAAAGTTTGGTAAATAATTATTTATTACCATGGCAAGCCCTGTAAGTCCGCCTGCTGCCAAATTATGTGGTACTAAGAAAAAATGAGTTGCTATTGCAACTAATAATAATCCAAAGGTTATTACTATGTAGTTTTTAATTTCTTTTTTCAATTTAATCTCCTCCTCCTTGAATTTAACTAAGGTTATGAACTAAAATTATCATTAAATTTATATATTCCGCTCATTAAAATCCATTAGTGATTCTGTCCTTACCTTTAAATTTTAAATTTTAAATCTTATATATTTAATTATAATTTATGTATGCCTAAATTGTCCTCTAGGTTAATAATATCTTGTTTGCTATAATATTACAATATTTTAGACATATTTATTACGATTTTTACGCTATCCCTATTATAATTCACATAAATTATTCCAGCATTAATATTTAACCTATATTTTACTATATATATAAAGCTAGGGTTTTAAATAATTTTCAATTATTTAAAACCCTAGCTTATTTTTAATTCTATATTCTAATTAAATTAATATAGTTGATTTTTTAAAACCCATTAAGGATTTTATCCTCATTTTAAATTTTAAATTCTATATTTTAAATTAGAACCTATATATTTGCGTCTATCCGCTCCATTACTTTAATCCTTTATGTCATATTTAAAACATAGCTAATATATATTATATTTGATATGACAAAAGAGTTAAAATAAATTTTTCTATTTACAAGAGAATGTTGAACACTCTGTTTCCCTACTGTTGCATGCATGATCTCCACAAATTGATATTTCATTTGCCTCACATTTACAACTTTGATTATGAACACAATTAGTCGCTTGACAGCCAATCTCCATTTGAGGATTTGGTGTCTCAGTAGAATTTGTCATTGCCCCATTATTCTCTACAAAACTAACACAACAGGTAGATGATTTATTAGTTGCCTCTTTCCCTCCTACCGCTATTGATCCTGCACAGCAATAATAATCCTGGTTATGTGAACAACTACAAGCATCACATTTTAATTTAGTCATAATACATTCCTCCTAAAGTTTATTTCTACATTATTGTTTCTTATAGTCGGAATTTTATTCTTTTAATATTATATGTTAATAAATAAGTCATCCATCCTATGATGTCTTTGCATATTTTATTAACTTTTAAAGAGTATTTGAACTAATTATAATTCAAATACTCTTTATTATTTTGCTATTATTTTCAGTTTAATTATATCTTCATCCCTATTACTCTAATAATTTTCCTTCTATATATTAAGCAACCTCCATCTAAATATAATAATACCTTAATACATAATATTGAGTTATATGCTAAAAATAGTTTCATTACTAAATATGAAGGGAGGTGTGTTTTAGTAAGGACTGTAATATTTAATTTAACCTTACTAAAGCTATTTCATGTTTGTTCCAAAACGAATACTCTTTGAAAAAGGAGCCCTAGATTATGAAATTGCTAAAAATATTTATAATACCTTTAAGGACAATACGAATGTAGAAATAATAAAGTTGACCTCTAACAAAATTAAGGATCGCATTCCCGGGGATGACTTACATGATTTTTATAGAGCTGGTAAGGATACCTTAGTTGTGGGTATAAAAAAAGGCTTTAAGTTTCAGTCTTGTAAACCCTCAGCCCACTGGCAATTGCCCCTTGTTTCTGGATGCATCGGTCATTGTCAGTACTGTTATCTAAATACTAATCTTGGTGATAAGCCTTACACAAAGGTTAATGTAAATATTGAAGATATTCTAGCACAGGCTGAAAAATATATTAATGAAAGACTTCCTAAGATAACTATTTTTGAAGGCTCTGCAACCTCAGATCCAATTCCTGTAGAACCTTACACCCATAGTCTTAAGCAAACTATAGAGTTCTTTGCAGCCAGTGAATATGGTAGATTTAGATTTGTTTCTAAATATAATGATGTGGATAGTCTCCTAGATATAACTCATAATGGCCATACCGAAATTCGCTTTACCATAAATACAGCAAAGGTAATAACTGACTTTGAAAATAGAACTGCCTCCATAGATAAACGTATAGAGGCAAGTGCCAAGGTTGCTAAAGCCGGTTATCCCCTTGGATTTCTAATTGCTCCTGTATTTCTTTATGAAGATTGGAAAAAAGATTACAGAGAACTTCTAATTAACTTACATGATAAATTACCAAAAAACTTATCAACTCCAGTAACCTTCGAAGTAATATCCCATAGATATACTCCCAAGGCTAAGGATATAATTTTAGAAGTATTTCCAGATACCTCACTCCCAATGGAAGATGAAGAAAGAAAGTATAAATATGGTCAGTTTGGTTACGGTAAATTTGTATATACAAAGGAGCAACTTCAAGAAATGAAGGAATTCTTCACTACGGAGATAAATGAGATTTTTAAAGACGGAGAGATAAAGTATATTATTTAATTTAACGCAAGAATTTATATAGACTAAAGCCATCACACATTGGTTGGCTTTAGTCTATATCTTTTTTCTATTTATAATACAGCTTCCTATAAATAAAAGGACTATTGGAATATATTTGAAAAGCATGTTAATATGAATATATAAAGTAGTTCAAAACTGTATTAAATTATGAAATAAGAATACTTTATTTTTGGGGAGGTAATTTATAATGAGAAAAATATATTTAATTGCTATGATAATTACTTTTAGTCTTTGTATTGCTGGTTGCAGTAATTCAAGTTCAAACCTTGAAAATTATCTTAATACTGGGACATTAATTGATTCAAAAGCGAAAGGCACTATGCCCGAACTAGAGAATTTACCTAAATATGATAATATAAAATACAAATACACACATAAATCCATGTTAATTTTTGAATCCAACTCCGTTGCCCTCATTATGGATTATGATGATAATACATTTGAGATTGAAAAAGAGAAATTAGATGAACAATATACTTTCTTAAATGAAAAGGTTAATTCTGATTTTGATAAAAGCAAATATTATATTCCTCAACATGAATTCTCAGTAGAAAGTTATGATTTTAGAGTTATAGATAAAAATACTACTTATAATATAGATAATACAGATTTCCCTAAATCCTTTGGAATGATTGGAATATCTGAAGAAAAAAAGAGTATAGCATATTTATATTTTTATGATGGAGATTTAGATTATATAGGAGAAGAAAATGAAAAAAATCCTATGGCTAATTTTGTTAAGAAATATTTTAAGTATAACTTTTAACCATATATTCCCAAACTGTAAATATTATCTTATATTCCATTTGACTGCTAAATAATTATTCTAATAATACAGCTATTTATAGCTTGCTTATAGTATTAATACTTGTAATTCTTTTGTACATTCTCTTAAATTTATTATCATATTAAATTTAAGAGAATGTACTATTAACACTTGAATTTAAACATATTAAATTGATTTTAAGATAACTCTCTTAAATTATTGCACACCCAAAATCCAAACTTAGCACTTCTACACCTTGATATCTATGCTATTAAATCGCTTATACGAAAGTATTAGAAATAATACTGTCCATATTGTACAAACTATTATTCCTAAGGATAAACTTATATTACTTGTAGATAGTCTAAAATTTATTACGCCTTCTAATATTTGAGTTCCATCAGAATAAGTTATGAAGAAATAAGGATATATATGTTTAAGAAATTTTATAGGAGTTATAAAAGTAATAACACTAGTTACTAATGTAATAATTCCACTTAATATAAAGCTAGTACTTACACTTATAGACTTTACTGATATGAATAAAGTCACTGCAATTATAGGAAGTATTGTAATGCCTTGATACAATATGGTCTTCACCAAATATTCACTTATAGTTATTATATAGCTACTATCTGCTATTGCACTAATATTTTTTAGTCTATCTATATCATATAACGTACCTACTATCATAGGATATTTAGCACTTCCAAAATCAAATAACATCCCCATAATTAAGAAACTTATAATTTCAATTATTACTACAGTAATATAACAGACTAAAAACAAAGCTAAAAACTTCGATATAATCACTTCTCCCCTTTTTATAGGCTTAGTTAAAAACATTTTAGCTGTAGAATTCTGCATTTCGCCACTTACGGTATCACAGGCTATTATTACTATAAGCATTGGTAATAATAGTACATTAATAAATTTAATTACCTTTGATATATCCACAAAGGCTTCAATCTTATATGCCTTTTGGGGTTCAATATTATTACTTAATAGATATTCATTTGTAAGGATTTCACCTTTAGATTTTTCCACATCATTATATCTAAAAGCTAATTCATCACTTTTTATCTTGTTATTAAGATTTTCATTTTTCCTTACAAGTTTTTCTTTCCAATTATAATTAGGCTGTTCTATCTCTTCCTTTAACTCTATATTTTCTTCTTCTATTACCTTTATCCTTGCTCTATATTCATTTAATTTATTTTCTGGAATACTTTCATCTTTCACCTTGGCTTTATAATCTATTAGTAAAAGCTCATTATTTTCTAACTTTATTGTTGGAAGTTCATTTTTAGCATCTACATGTATTCCATAAAATTTTATCCCGATTATAACCATGAGTGCCATACAGAAAGCTATATATTTTCTACTTTTCACAAGTTTAAAAACTTCAACTTTAAATATATTCACCTACTTCACACTCCCTGCTATCTCCATAAATCTTTCTTCTAAATTTTGTTGTACCTTGTAAATATCAAGTACTTCTATGCCCCTTGAAGTAAGGAAATTTATTAATATAGGGAAGCAATCCTTATCATAGGTCAAAAGTAGCGTATCGTCTTGACGATTTATTGTTTTTATAAATATAGCTTGTTTCAATTCAATTATAGCTTTTTCTATATCTCTAACTCTAAGCCCGACACTCTCAATATTCTTATACTTTAAGTTTGCTGTATCTTCAACAGAAACTATCCTGCCATTATCGATAAATGCTACCTTGTTACACATCTGCTCAATTTCAGCTAATATATGCGATGAAATTAGCACAGCAGTCCCACACTCTGCAACTAAATCTCTTACAATCTTTCTAAAATCAATAATACCAATAGGATCAAGACCATTAGTTGGCTCATCTAAAATTAGTAACTTAGGTTTTGGTAGAAGTGCTTGCCCAAGGCCTAACCTCTGCTTCATTCCTAGGGAATACTTACTTACCCTATCATCTATTCTACTTCCTAATCCTATTATATCTATGACCTCATCAATTCTTTTTTTATCCACATTTCCATAAAGTGTTGCAAATATCTTTAGATTTTCACGACCTGTAAACTCACCATACATATCTGGATTCTCAACTATACAACCAACGGATTTCATAGCCTTAGTAAATTGTTTTTTAATATCATATCCATCTATATATATACTGCCCCTATCTGGTTTCACAAGACCTGTAATCATCCTTATTGTAGTAGTTTTACCCGCTCCATTAGCACCTAAGAAACCGAATATTTCACCCTTATTTATTTTAAGATTTATCTCCTTTACTATAGGAATTTTCCCATAGCTCTTACATACATTCTCTAAAATTAGCACTTCATTCATCTTTCATTCCCCCTAAGCTTTAATATCGCTTTTAACAAAAATAAAATGGCTTAATCCGTAACATACTATACTCCATGTAAGTAATACCAAAACTCCAAACTTATAGTTTACAAATGTAAGTCCCAATAATTTATTTATACTTCCACTAATTATAGGCTCTGCATCTATATATGTTCCAAATAAGAATGGAAGGATTTTATCAATCATATTTGCAGGCACCAATTTATTACCATCCGTTCTAGCAATTAAGAGAACAAAATTTGCAATCATAGTTATCATAATAATTAACAACGCTTCAACATGACCATGAATTACCGTTGTTACTAAGAAAACAAAGGATATTATAGCTGTTATCACTAATGTTTGTATCACTAACAGCTTAGCTATAAAAGCTAAATTTGATACAAGATACGTGCTTCCAACAACCTCCATCACAACTGCCTTAAATTCTTGCATTTGATAATAAGGTAGGGATCTATATGTGGTTCCTATGCCTATAAGCTTATCCACATTCCCAACACCATACATAGCCGTTACTACAATGGTTCCTACTACTTCGGCTATTAATACCGTTAAATTTGCAACTATAAAACAAGCTAAAAACTTAGCCAATATTATTTTCCATCTACTCACTGGTTTAGTTAAAAGACATTTTATCGTTGCAGGTTTTCTTTCCCCTGCTATGACATCCATTACCATTAACCCGATTATTATCATTAATCCAAGTATACCTAAGGAATGATTAATTTCCTTTAAAAAGTTTATACCACTTAACCCATCTTCTTCCCCATATAGTGGTATATCATTTTTTATACAATCTTTTATAATTTCGATTTTCACTCTATTATTTTCAGCAATACTCTCTGAAAAATTATACTTTTTTATTTCCCCTTCTAAATATTCGATATCCTTCTCTGCCCTTTCCTTCCATGGTATAGATTCATCTGATAACACTTTTATATGTGCAATTCTTTCTTTTTCCCCATCTATTATTCTTTTATAAGCTGCATTTATCCCCTGATCATTTGTCTTTTCTACCTTTGAATTACTTTCTTCCCCTAACTGATTTATATACTGTTCTGCACGCTTTATTTGACCTTTGTGACTAGTGTAACTGTTATAAGCACTAATATAAATAATTACTGAGAGAACCATAATTATGATTAATAACACTACAGATATCCAATACTTTCTCTTTCTTAAAAGCTTTCTAATTTCAATAATTGTAAGACTTACCACCTAGTACACCTCCAAGCTTATTTTGAAACTGTTTCAACCTTACTACTATTATACCCCCCATTGAATTATATTCAATACTTTCAAATATTTAACATATTTATTTTATTCAACGTAAATAAAGTCAGCATGGATTAGTACCCTTGCTGACCTTATTTTTTTAACTTTTATTTAAATTATTTTGATTATCTATCTAACTCTCTTGGACCATGCCGAAATCTTCATAGTTTTTTAAATAATATAAATTAAAATACTATGGCTTTAGATTTTAATATTCCTAGCTTCTTAACTTCCTTCACCATCAAACCCTTGGTATTACTTAAATTGAACCGCCTAGGGCAACGCTAAATTTCCATATGTATTTCCACTTATTTTTCTGCAAAATTTAAGACTTAGATATTATCACATTCCAATAAGTGAATAATATCTAAGTCTTAGTTAAATTTAAAAATCAATATTATATTTGGTATAAGGAAAGTTATAGGTTTATCAATGGTTCTCGTCCGTATAAAGTTATATATTTTCCACCCTTACTAATCTAAATACAAATCCTCATTATATCTCTTTGCATATAATAAAGATGCTTTTTCTAAATCAAGTTCTTGGACTAAAAGCTCCTCTTCGCCATAAGGAACATAAGCTAAGCATTCTCCTTGTGGTGAAATTATGCTGGTAGCAGAATCTTGATATTCCATGGCATAATTAATACTTGCAAAATATATAGCATTTTCTACACTTCTAGAAATCATTGCTTTTTCATAATAAGGTGAATCAACTTGTCCCCATTTTGTGATTTTATTACCATTAATATCCGAACCCGTGCACTGTGGGTGAAACACTATTTGTGCGCCTCTCATAGCAGCCCATCTCACGGTTTCAGGATATCTCCAGCCTTCATGACAAATGGAAATACCAAATTTCACGCCCTTAACTTCGAATATTCTTCGATGAGTTTCTTTACCATATATACTATCTTCTGATGGATCAAGTTGGTTCTTAGCTTGATATCCCAGTATTTCTCCTTTTTCAGATATGACAAAAGCTACATTGTATATAATGTCATCTCCCCATTCCATTGGCAAAATCACAGCAACAGAATATTCTTCAGCCGCCTTTCTAATTTGCTCTAGTGAATCTTCTGCAATTTCTTGATTATGTGGAGGTATATCACCACCTTGATTTCTCATTCCTGGAATATAACATTCTGGAAAACAAACTATATCACATTGTTGCTGCTTTGCTTTTTTAATAAAATATTTAACCCTATCTATGCCCTCTTCTATTGACTTAGGAAATTTTCCTGAAGCAAGTCCTATTTTCATATATACCCTTCTTTCTAAAATAACTATTTGCTCTTTGTTGTTCCATACTTTTATTATAATAAATAGTGTATAATTTGTATAATGAATAATTCAATCAACATTAATCTATATTATCGATAGTAGGAGTTATATAACTATGAACTATGATTTTTATAAAACCTTTGTTGTACTAGCTGAAACTAAAAATTTCTCTAAGACTGCTGAAAAATTAAATATTGTTCAATCTACAGCATCAAATAGAATACAAGAACTTGAAAAATATCTTGGTACTGATTTATTTTGTAGAACCAATAAATCCGTTGCGTTAACTGAAGCTGGTTTAAACTTTCTCCCTTATGCTAAGAGAATCGTAGCCATTGAATTAGAGGGCTTAAGCTTGTTAAATAATTTAAACTACAAAGATACCCTTAAAATAGGAGCTGTCCATTCCCTTTATTCTGGCTATATCAAAGATGCTTTGAAAAAATTAATGATACATATGCCTAACATTTCTATAGAAATCACACTAAGTCATACCCCTAATTTATTAGAAATGTTGCATGATAACCTTATTGATATTGGATTTGTTTTTACTAAGCCAAAGTCAAATAAATAATTAGAATTTTTATTAGCTCAAAATCCATGTGTAACTTTCATGATTTTTCATCTTTTTTACTCATAAAATCTCTGCACTTCAGGCTTCCATTTTAATTTTAAGGTTCCTGTAATTCCATTTCTATTTTTCCCTACTATAACATCGCAAACACCTTTCTCTTTACAGTCATAATCATAATAATCTTGTCTATGAAGCAGCATCACTATATCTGCATCCTGCTCTATACTTCCTGAATCTCTAAGATCTGAAATTGTTGGTCTTTTGTCACCTCTACCTTCAGATGCTCTATTAAGCTGTGCTAGTGCTACCACACATATATCAAGTTCTCTAGCTAGATTTTTTAACTCCCTAGATATTTTAGTTACTTCATTATATCTACTTCCATTTGCATCTTTATCCCCTTTTATAAGTTGAAGATAATCTATCACCACTACATCTAGTCCACCTTTTAACTTCTCCTTCATAACCCTTGCTCTTATCTCACCTACCGTTAATGCTCCTCCATCATATATAAAAGCATATCTGCTACTAAGCCTAGCTGCTGCATTCATTAAAGTTTCAAATTCCTCATCATTTAACTTTCCTGATTTTATCTTCTGCATAGGAATATCTCCATCATCGCTAAGTAATCTATCTGCCAGTTCCTCCTTAGACATTTCAAAGGAGAATATGGCAACTCTATTTTCTATGGCTGCCTTAGAAGCAATATTTAACCCTAAGGCAGTTTTACCCATGGAAGGTCTTCCTGCAATAATATTAAAATTCCCTTTTTTAAGACCTCCCGTAACCTTATCTAAAGATTTCATACCAGTAGTAGCTCCAACCACAGTGCCCTTATTTATATATCTTTTTTCTATGCCATCTATAGATGAATTAAGACATTCCTCTAATGTAAACATTCTGCCTCTATCCTCTACAATCTTATATAATTCATCCCCCATTTTACTTATGATATCTGCTCCTAGAATACTATTATCTTGGCTATTTTTAAGTATTTCATTACACATCATAATTAATTTCCTCTTTATGGCTCTATCCCTTATATTTGCGCAATGATATTTAATATTATCTGCCGCTGTACTGCTTTCATATAACTTTGTTAAGTAGGTAATACCTCCAGTCTCCATAAGCTTTCCCGTATTATTAAGAGCTTCTGCAATGGTTGGTATATCTACTGTTATCCCATCTTCATATATCCTACATATTTCCCTGTAAATTTTTTTATGACTTTCATAGTAAAGTTCTTCAGGTTTTATTAATTCTATAACTTCATCTATTATTCTAGGATAACAAATCATTCCCCCAAGAATTGCTTGCTCCCCTTGTAATGTTTTTGGTAACTCCATACTTAACGCCCCCTAATTTTACTTAGGCATCTTCAAAAATAAATAAGTTAGTACCCTCTACTTTTTTCAGTTATTTATTTTAAGATGCCTTAGCTATTATTCAAACTACACCACGCAGTAAGCATAATCTTAGACTCATGAAAGTCCTAAATCTCACTTGTCTAATACTTGTCTAATACTTGTCCTATAGTTCATCTAAGTTAATAGCTTTTAAATACCCATAATTAAAATTATCCTCATGGCTATACCCTTTATTTACTGAGTTATCATAGCCTTCTTTATAATAATTTTTCTTATAGCCCTCCTTATAATTTCCCTTACCATAACTTTTCTTATAATCCCCATTGTGATCTTTGCTATAATTTTTTTTATAATCTTTTTTAGCCTCTGGCTTATATATATTATTTTCAGGATTATTTAAATCAGGTTTATTAGGGTTCGTTTTTTCACCCTTGGTAGTAATAATATTTGACTCTTCCTTAGGATAATTTTCATCACCTAAAGTATCAACTTTTATCTTATCCTCTTGATAAATTTTATTATCTAAAGTGTTAGTTTCTATGTTCTGATTTTTTAAATTTTCATCACTAAAACTGTTAAGTTTACCTTCTTCATCTTTATAATTGTTATTACCATCTTCTTTATCCACACTTCTACTTTCTGAATTTTGTCCACTTCTATCTTCCAAACCTTCCACATTTTCCACAATTTTAGTTTTTTTCTCTGCTTTAAGCTCTCTGTCTTGTTCAACTTCTACCTCTGTTTCTGCTGCTGTCTCTTCCCTAATTACCGCTCCTAAGTAAAATCTTCTTGAAGCATTATACCCTTCAAATTTCTCAATTCTTAAAAGTCCAACACTCTCAAGCTCCCTTACAATTTTTCTTGCAGTAGCCACTGATACATTCAGCTTCTTACATATACAATCTAATGAAGCTATTATAAATACTTTCCCATATTTATCCCTCATATTATTACGAAAACTAAGATTAAGCCTGTCCTTTAATATCCCATAAAGTAATATAGAATCATTACTAAGAACCTGCCTATATTTTTCAAGTCTATATAAAGCATGAGGAAAAGTTCCAAAACTCTCCCTATCCATATTTTCTTCATTTAACTCCATAAAATTACCCACATTAATCTCTCCCTACATTTTAAAATTATTATTTTCACTGAACATATATGCAGAGAAGGTTTAATATTGTAAAAAAATTTTAAAGTTTTCTAAAGTTTTTTTATTCCATAATCATCGCTCTATATTTTCTCTTTCAAGGTTTAAATTTGAAATTCTTAATTCTTATTCTTAATTCTTAATTTTTAATTCCACGTTTACTTTTCTCCCTTGGATTTTTCTTTTCTTATCACCTAAATGTTTATATAAAAAGAAGAACTGCACCACCTCCTCAGTGGTACAGTTCTCCATATTCTCTATTTTAAATTAAAATAATCGATTGAACTTTTATTTTCTTAAAATGTTTTAAATCATGAATCATAAACTTTTAATTTTTAAATTTTAAATTCATAATTCATAATTCCCAATTTATAATTCTCAATTCATAATTCATAATTTATAATTCATAATTTATAATTCATAATTTCCAATTTAAATAAACCCTTTTTTTCTAGAATTATATAAAAGATAATTCCCCATGGCAAATGCTATACTTGCTACAAAGAATGCCATCTGTATTGATGATACTTTCACTATTATTCCAGATAAAACAGTTCCACTCATTATACCTAAATACATAGTTGTAGAAATTATCCCATTTATTTTCCCTAAGTACTCTTGCTCTGTCATTTTAGTTATAGTAGTCATTATATACCCACTTAACACACCACCTATAACATTATCCACAAATTGAAGTAACATAGTTACCCAAGCTATAGTAGAATACCCCTCAAAAAATACAGTTACAGTAAATATTCCAAGGGTAAAATATAATATCCTCATATCCTTTAATTTCTTAGATATTAGAATATATATTCCTCCACCAATAATAACTCCAACACCTGCTATTCCCGAGAAAAATTGATAATATTTTTCATCCAGTCCAAGCCTCTCTGTCACTAAAAATATATCCAAATTATTTGATATACCAATAGCAAGTGAAATTATAAAAAATAGCTTAGTAAATACCATTAAGGTAGGTTTTTTCTTTAGATAATTATATGTAAGTTTAACATCATTTATAAATCCACCATCTTCAGTCTTAGTAAACTCTACTTTAGGTAAGGTAATTAATATGGATAATGACACCAAAAATAAAACTGCTATTATACTAATTGTCTTATCTATTCCAAATGTAAAATACAAATATGATCCCATAAATGGACCAACTATACTAAATACAGAACCTAATAATTGCGATATACCTATTGCACTATCAATATCATTCTCATCCACATATTCCTTGAAATATTTCTGAGATGCGGGGTACGAAAATTGTGTTACAATAGCTGAAATCAAGGTCGCTAAAAATATTGCAACTATGTATCCATTCTTTATAAACACACCCAATACTAAAAAAGATATAAAGCTTGAAAAATCTCCAATTAGCATTAATTTTTTAGGACAATATTTATCTGCTATTATTCCCCCAATAAAGGTAAGTAAAAACATAGGTAAAAACTCCATAATATTAAGTGCTGATATAGCGATGGGATCTCCATTAGTTACATCCATCATGAAAAGCATTATAGCAATATTTCTTATCCATATTGCCCCCTGCTGTATAATATCCGTAATAAGTATTTTCATAAATACTTTATTTTTAAGTAAATTCATATAATCTTCCTCCTTAAGTACTTCCCACAATTATCATTTTAAAGTGTAGAGTAACTCTAGGGTCAAGAAGAAAATTTTAAACCATTAAATTTAGATTCACAAAATACCTTACCTCTTCGTTTTTTCTAGGTAAATAAAATTCATATTTAATATATAATGTATTATTTTCTGAGCATTTAAAATGCTTATTTAAGCTAATTATATAATTATCTATTTCCGTTACCGTTCCATAAAAATTAACTTCAACCACCTTACCACTTATACTTTTCTTTATAAATTCACACTGGTCTTCTTTAATATATTTTTTAATTAATTCTATATTGCTATCATTTTCCTTGATGAAAACTAGCTCCTCATCCTCTTCCACATATTCATTTTCTACTATATTGCAAATATAAATAAAACATTCTTCATCTAAGTGTTCTTTCTCTACCTCTGATGTTTCAGAGTAAATATTGTAGCTACTTGATCCTAATAACTTTTTAATATTACCACCATAAAGTGTATAACTTTCCTCTTTTATCCCTAGCTTTGTGAAGTCATACTCATTTTCAAAATTTATTATTGTATCTATAATTCTTTGGCTTTCCCTTAGCCCATCTTCTAATTCCTTTAGTTCTTTTATCTTTTTATTTATTATTTCCTCTTGTTTTATAACTATATTTTTATACTCATGTATATCTTCACTCTCTATAGTGCTTTTAATATCTGAGAGAGATATCCCCAAATATTTTATCCCAAGAATTAATCCAAGTTTCTCTAAATGCTTTAATTGATAATGCCTATATCCATTAGCTTCATTTACCTCTGGAGTCAAAATCCCTATTTTATCATAATATCTTAAAGTATCCTTACTTATATTAAATATCTTACTTACTTGCCCAATTGATAACTTCATTTCTCTCTCCTATTTAGTCACCTTCAAAAATAAATAAGTCAGTATCTTCGACTATTCTGAGTTATTACTTATTTTCAGATGACTTAATTCCTCTTTAATATTTTTCTACATAAATAAGTATAGACCATAGAGTAACTCCATAGTCTATACTTATTATATATAATTTTTTAACTTTTCCATCCTCGGATTACTTTAGCCTTTTTCCTAGAAGAAAATATTCAAATGAATATCATTGAATGACGAAGCAAAAATACAGCATATTTATTTGAATAATACGGTATCTTCTTCAAAATCATTTAAATTAGCCAATTAAAAATTTTATCCGTTTCATGAAAACAATATTATATTTACTAAATTAATCCTTGTATTTCATGAAATATATTTTCTAAAATAGTATTTCTATTTTCGTTGTTTATTGAATAAATTTTAATCCCAGAAAGCTTTTTCATCTCATCTATATCAGGATGTTTATCATAAAAAATTGTTCCTATAACACAATTAGTACCACTAAGAATATTACCTATTTGCTGTTTAAATTCTGTTGATAACAATTGAATCGGCCCTATTTCATCAATAATGATTATTTTATTTCTACTAGAATAATTACTAATAGTTTGTAATGCAAAATCTTCAAATGCCTTTATATTGATTCCATATCTACCTATTCTAACATCACTTTGCAAATCAACATCCGCTATTCTTTGTCGTTTCCCATCTAAACTTACGCAATCAAATCCAATCCTATCAAAATCATTTCTTACTTCCTCAGTATAAAAACCTATGCAGTTGCATTCTCCTATCATTTGAACAATCTTCTTTAATATTGTGGTTTTTCCAATTCTAGGCTCACCTGAAAATAATACTTTATTGCCCATTTTATTCTCCTTATTATTAAAAATAATAGCACTCAAGTGGTTTACTATAATTCGGTTAATTATCAGCTTTACAGCTAAGTGTAAATACTCTATTTTTACTTTTTGTCTACTTTTTCATATTATATTTTTCAACATAAAGGGTAACTCTTAGTTTAATGCCATTATGAATTGATTGTAACATATTTTGTAAATATTGTACTGTTCAATTTTCAAAGACAAATTTAAATATTTATTTCGCTTTATCTACAAGTTAAACGCTAAACTATAAATTAAATTTTATATTTACCATTTAAAATTATCTTGGTTTACGTGTTTTTATGTTTTTATGTTTTTATGTTCTTAGCCCCATGTAGCCTTAGAGCCTACAATGTTTAGGGCCTCTAGGGAATTACTACTTTTTAGTCATCTGAAAATAAATAATAAGCCAAAGATGTGAAGAATTTTTTGGGCTCTGTTGACGCAGTGTAACACAAAATAGTCGAACATACTGACTTATTTATTTTTTAATATACCTTAGTCTAATTTTTAAAAATTAATTAAGTATTTTAGTCCTGCAACTCCAATTTTAAATTTTAAAAAGGATATTAATAAAGCATTGGATTAAAACCACAGTAGAAGAAGAGATGGCTGAGACAGCCATTAATATATTATCAGCAATGGAGGAGGAGCTTGAAACCATTGTTGCAAGTAATGCTACAATGTTAAAGGACATGAAAGAAGGCGCTAAGAAAAAAGGAACGCTTGAAGACAAACTTGAGATAGCTAAAAATATGAAATTAAAGGGTATAGATATTTTAACAATAATTGAGAATCGTCAGAGATGTCGGTTCTTTTTTGAAGTTAATAAAATTGCCTACCTGGGGGTAATTATATACTTTTTCAAAATCAATACATGTAATTTTTGACGCTTAAAGTACAACTACTTACCTAACTATATTTTACTATATTTCTACCATGTAGGGTTCTATTAATCTCATAATAGCTACTAGCCTTTAATTTTTCCCCACGTAAATCTATTTCCAAATAATTTAAATTCAACTGATAAATATACTTCGTTAAACATAGAAGAAAAGCTAGTCCATAACAAGTTTAAGTTAAGAGTTGAACCTGTTTATAAACTTGTTTTAAATAATAAAAAATAAGTTGACCGACCATACCTCTGCAAGAGGATCATGGATGCCAACTTACTTTTTTATGGTGTTTTAAATCGGTGGGAGCGTCAGCAAACTGTGGATTTGCAACGCTAATCAAATTTAATGTTTTGTACTTTATATGGATATATAAAATAAACACGAAGGCAAAGGATACAAATTTTTATCAAACGACTATCTACCAATTAAATAGTCTCTGATAGCCATTTCTGTAAAAAATAAAGATTGTTATTATAACTTATCTTCCATTTATTACCCTCTTTTTCTAAATTCATAGTATAATTGGTTACTATTTTTTCTTTATTATTATAATTATTACTTAGTGTGAATGAAACATAATAAGTATGATAAGTTTCATCAGTATTAGGAATTGACTCAATTTTAATATCAGTAATTTTAATATTTTCTATACTCCCTGTAAGCTTATATGGGTAACTTCTATCTGTATAAAATTTTTCATAAGCTTTATTTGTCATATATTTTTCAAAGATTTTAATGTCTGAAATATCATGTGTATTAACAGTAATCTCATTAGTATAATAAGTTTCCAAAAACTCAGATATACATTTTATTTCATTTGACTCATTATCTTTAGAAAATTGAGTAATCGTTAATAATGTAAATAATCCAACAAAAATACATATCCCTAAAACATAAATCTTTTTCATTAAAACATCCCCTTTAATTTATATTATCCATTAACAGTATTTTTATTTGCTTTAAATTGAATATATTGTATAATATTTAATAATTGTAAATATTATACAATATATATTCAAAATATGAAAGGTGTTTTAAGTTAATGAAAAAAACACTGAAAAGTAATCTCCAAATTTTCAGCTTCATTATGGGGTAGCGCCAACATTTTCGACTTAACTATACTAGGAAAAGAGATAGAACTCATAGTAAACTATTGATGCCTTTACAATATCAATTGCACTTAGTTTTGATAAGCATGTACTTATTGTTGATTCATCAACTTTAGTTATGTACTCAAAACAAGTTATTTCTTCTTTTACCATTCTTATTACCTCCTATTTAATTGCTGTGTATGCACACTCCTAAAAGTAATCTCTTGAATCAAATTCAGGACATTTTTTATATACATCTTGCATTATATTGCCCCCCTTCAAAGTCCTATTTTTTTTAGTTAGTGTACGTACTCTTTAATATTATATTTGAGTTCTAAATCTATAATTGCTTTTTTAATAACCAAAACTTTTCACATGCATTAGGTATTTGATTATCATCTACATTAGCAATGAGTTTTGTTCCATATCCTTGACCTCTAAGTTCTTTAATTATTCTGAAGGCACATAAGTAAGCAGTATGTATTCCATCAGCAAATTCACTATCTGATAATTTTTTAAAAACATATAGTTCCCCTACAATTTCATTGCCTCTATTCAATGTCCAAAATTCAGCAACAACTTGGAATTTTATTGACTAAATACCATTTTAAAATCTTCAAATATAACTGGCATATCTTCTGTAAATGTATAGCCTAATTCCTTTCCTTCACTAGAAAAGAAACTAATATGTCCTTTCCTCCATGACTCTAAATTTTCATCTTCGCCTTCTCGCTTGCATATATCAAAAGTAATATCTTTAAAAGGAATAATCATCACATTTCTAGTTTCTATCACACATTTAGGAATACCTTGCCAATCTGTCACAATGCTTAAATCTCCAACCTGAGGGATTCTATCCCCTTCAATTTGATATGCCAGCAAACTACTAGCGGTTGCTTGTTTTTGTCCTATAAGTACTAATCTAAGCAATTCATTTGCCCACTTTTCAGTTAATTCAAAATGAAAGCAATCTATGTACTTAGTATCTTTATCTCTATTTGTTTTCAATAAGAAATTTTCCCAAAATTCACTAATTTTTTTTGCTTTTTCACTCATACTTTTCACCTCTATAAATTTCTATTTAAAGTTCACAATTTGATACAACTATGTTTTAAAGTCATCCATATTATAGCATATTTTCAAATATAGCACTATTCAATTTTCAAAGATCAAATTTGAATGCTATTTCGATTTACCTACCAATTAGACTTTAAATTACTTGATTTTAGAAATCACCGTAGTATGGGAATATAAACGATATTTCAGAGAAAATAAAAACTTAATATTATAATTTAGTATTTAAAATAATCCATTTGTTCCAAAAACAAGATATAATATATATGTTGCAATTCCTAAATACACCTATAATGATGGTGTTAATATTTTAAAGAACCATCTTCAAAATGACAAAAATAACGAATTTTTAATTGATGATACCTTTAGAAGTACCATACCTGTAACTGGTCTTCATAGAGATTTTCCTAAAAATATACTGATGAATAATATATTTTATCTTTATTTAACTGTTAATGAAGGTGAATCAAAAAATTACGTTTTGGACCCTTTAACAGGTGAAATTTTAGAACTTGACAGAAATTATACTAATTAATATTAACCCATTTAACTAAATTAAATTTTAAATAGTTTTATCTCTTTTTTTTATGGGTATTTTCCTTGAATGGTGAATCAAAAATACCGCATATTTATTTTCTAAGATCAAATATTATTAATTGCACTTCCATATAATCAGATTGTTCCTGTAATTCCAATCGCCAAATTGGAATTTGTAGAGATGTACAATCTTTAATCTATTTTTATAGTTTATATAGTTAAGTTCAAGTTGATTATATTAAAGTATTGATTTATTATGATATAATCTTTTTGGTAAAGGATGTGTTTTATATGAAAGAAATTAGTAATGTTAATAATATAAATTATGTATACTCTGAAATAATAAAAGTAATAGATAGAAGCAAAAGTCGACTTGCTACTGCAATAAATTCTGAAATGATAATACTTTATTGGAGTATAGGGAAAATAATTAAAACTGAAATATTAAAAGATGTTAGAGCTAAATATGGAAAAGCTATAATAAAGGAACTTAGTAAAGAACTAAGTAGTAATTATGGGAAGGGATATAGCCAAGCAAATTTATTTAACATGGTTAGGTTATATGATACATTTGGCAGTTTTGAAATTTTACAGACACTGTCTGTAAAATTATCTTGGTCTCATTTGTTAAAATTAATAACTATCTCAGACACTCTAAAAAGAGAATTTTACATAACTATGAGTATAAATGAGAGATGGAGCATTAGGACTTTGACTGAGAGAATCAATTCAATGCTATATGAAAGAACAGCAATTTCTAAAAAGCCAGAAGAAACAATAAAGAATGATTTAAAATTATTAAATGAAGAAAATAAAATGAGTACGGATTTATTCTTTAGAGATCCTTATGTATTGGATTTCTTAGGGTTACAGGATACATATAGTGAGAAGGATTTAGAAAATGCAATATTAGCAGAGCTTGAAAATTTCATTCTTGAAATGGGAAGAGACTTCGCCTTCATGGGACGTCAAGTAAGAATAACAGTTGGAGATACTGACTACTATATTGATTTATTGTTCTATCATAGAAAATTAAGAAGACTTGTAGTCATAGAACTTAAATTAGGTAAGTTCCTACCAGAGCATAAAGGACAGGTAGAACTATATTTGAGATGGCTTAAAAAGAATGAAATGGCAGAAGGTGAAGCAGATCCAATTGCTATAATATTATGTGCTGAAAAAAGTTCAGAAGAAGTTGAACTATTAGAATTAGATGCTAGCGGAATGCATGTGGCAGAATATATGACTCAATTGCCACCTAAAGAAATGCTACAAGGAAAATTACATGCTGCTATCGAAAAAGCTAAAGAAAAGTTTGAACATAAAGAAAATACACCCTTAATTGATTCTATAGTAGATGAATACGATGAAGCTTTAAATGAGCTTTCTAAACAAGGTAGTAAAACATAAAATTGTTTACTACCTTTTCTTTATGTTTCTATAAATGACCTAATTGCAAAATTGGAATTTGTAGGGGAGTTTCTACCAAATAAAAAAACCGGCCCTGTAAATAATTTAGAGCAGCCTTTAGTCTTTCAATTTTGAATTTCTTTATAACAAATGAATAAACACTTAATCTTAATACATTTAAATAGCTTTAAACTTCTGCTATTAATCCAATTTTAAATACAACTTTTCCATTAACTAAATTTACATCTATAAAGCCTCTATGACCTTTAACTATTTCTTGGGTTATAACAAGTCCTAGTCCACTTCCTTCTTCTTTTCTTGATTTATCTACTTTATATAGCCTTCTAAAAAAATTATTTATATTTTCTTCTGTCAACATATTTTTCGTTGTATTTTCAATGTATACTATTCCATAATTTACACCTTCTTTAGACCCTTCTTTTACTACAATATTAATTGTAGTATTTTCTTTTGAGTACTTTATTGCATTGCCTATTACATTGTTAAAGGCCCTTGCAATTAATATTGGATCTCCATAAGTAAATATTTTCTTGTTGTCTATAATTTTATTAATAATTAAGTTTTTATTTTTTAAATTAATCTCTTCTTCATCAAGTAATTGCTTTATCATTTCATTTAAATTGATTGAAGTATTTTCCTTTTCTATATCCTTTGATGATAGCTTTGCATAATCAAAAAAATCATCTAACATAGTTTTTAATAAGTTCCCTTTTTTATTTATTGTACTTATATATTTTTCTAGTTCTTCTTCATTTGAATACACTTTATTTTGAATCATTTTAGAGTAGCCTAAAATAGTAGTTAGTGGAGTTCTTAAATCATGAGAGATGTTTGTTATAAACTGCCTTTGATTCATATCCTGAACTTGAAGCTCACTTGCCATATAATTTATATCGTCACCTAATGTTGTTAGTTCATTTTTATATTTTATATCTACTCTATTAGATAAATTTCCTTTGGCTATTTCTTTTACACCTTCGCTTATTTTTCCTATATACCTTACTCTTGAAGCAACTAGAAGAATAAATATTATAGCGGATAAAATAACCCATACAATCATCATCATTAAATCATTATATAAATAATTTTCATACATATATACCAATAATGTATTTTCATTAACTCTAATGATGTTTGTTGCTATATATTTTGTATTTGTATAACTAATATGTTTTCCTTCTCCTAGAGTAAGATCAATCTGTTTAATAGGGAATTTGCCATTATATTTTTTTACCATACCTGTATTATCAACTAAATAAATATTATCTCTTTCTAAGCCATTTTGATTTTTTGAAAAGATATCAAACCCTTCTTTTACCTTTTCTTCATTCTTACTATTTATATCAATAAAATTATTTAATACACTTATCCTATCTTCATTTCTGTTTATTGCTAATTTTTCTAACTTACTCTGACTATATACAATATCTCTATATCCATTAGCTATTAAGGCTGCTAGAATCCAACCTATAATAATTGAAATAACAATCCCTAGTACTAGTTCTCCCTTTAGTTTAATTCTCTTTTTCAACTTTATATCCAACTCCCCAAATAGTTTTGATGTATATTGATTCCTTAACCCTATCCCCTATCTTATCTCTTAAATTTCTAATATGAGTAATTACAGAATTATCATTTTCTATATATTCTTCTTTCCAAATAAGATTATATATAATTTCTGTAGTATATACCTTGCCTTGATTTTCCATAAGCAAAAGTAAAATATAAAATTCTTTTTTAGTTAGCTTTATTTCCCCTTCATCTTTTGTAACTTTGTATGCTTCTTTATCTATTATTAAATCCTTATATTTAATCTGTGAAGTTGGTAGTGTCTCCACTACTTTTGCCCTCCTTAAAATAGCAAGAATCCTTAAGTTTAATTCTACTAAATCAAAAGGCTTTACTACATAATCGTCACAACCTTTTTTAAATCCAATAACTTTATCTAATTGGTGTCCTCTTGCTGTAATCATTATTACTGGTAGCTCTGAAAAAGCTCTAATCTTACTTAAAGTTTCATATCCATCTATGCCTGGCATCATAACATCTAAAAGTATTAAATCTATTTCCTTACTTTTTAAAACCTCTAACCCTTCTTCACCTGTATTGCAAATAAAAATTTCATATCCTTCTTTTCTTAAATATTCTTTTACCATTATAGCTATATCTATATCATCTTCTATTATCAAAAGCTTATATTCCATTAATGTACCTCCTAATTTGGTGAATTTCATTTATCTTATTAAAATAGGCCTATGCTCTTTTACATAGACCTATCAATTATACCCTTAAGAATCTTCTCTAAGCAAATTCAATTCTTTTTTTCTAATAATATTTCTTATAGCAGGAGCAAAACTTACTATTGTAATTATTATTGATAATAATATATTAATTAATATAATTTCTATTGAAATTTCACCTGAAGCTTTAGTCATAATTGCAAAGAAAAATTTAATTATTAACCCATAGACTCCTAGTGATAAAACAGATGCTAACATTATTGTTATTGCCATTTTTACTACTTGACTCTTTATTATGAAATCTTTACTATAGCCTAGAGCTATTAAAATTTCTTCATCCCTTTCATCTTTACTACAATTCATAAAGACCATATTTATATTAAATAGTATTGTTCCCCAAAAGCATATAATAGAAAGTACTCTAAATACCTTTAAAAAGCTTGATATATAAACTGCCATCCTGTCTCCCATATCAGAAATAGCTACAACAGTGCTATTTTTTAAGTCATCCATAAAACTGCTGCTTTTAGCTTGTACTAGGAATCCAATATCTTCTCCTAAAGACACATTTTCTTTCAATATAGATAATGTATTTATTCCACCTGACTTATATACACCTTTTACTCTTTCTTTTATTATACCCTTGTCTGTTTCAATTTCTAAAATATCTCCAATATTAATTGCTGATCTATCTCTTAAATCATCTGTAATAAGAATTCCTTCTTCTCCCTTAAAAAGATCTTCACCATATAAAATATTATAGTTTACACCATAATCTTCTTTATTTATTTCATTTATTGTAACTACCCTAAATCTATCATTAAATTTTTCATTTAGTATCTTGCCATCTATTGATGAAGATTTTATAAAGCCTTGTATCTGACTATTAGCTTTAAGTATTTTTTCTATCTCAAAGCTATCCATACCTTCTATATAATAATTATAAGGTAGAATACTTTCCAAAGAGCTTTTATAATTATTTTTTATTGAAGCTTCTAAGTTAAATCCTATTAAAACAAACCATAAAGTAATAGTTAAACTCATCAATATTAGAACAAATGATAAGAATCTATTCCTTATTACCTTAAAGCTATAAAATATTAAATTACTTTTAAATGGTAGTTTAGAAAATACTTTTATAGTAATTGATGTTATTATCAAAAATATTAATAGTAACGATATTATTATTAAAACTCCACCAATATTTTCTATAGTTCCACAATATATAGAATATAAAATTAAAAGTATTGGTATAATGAAAATACTCCATATTAAAATTCTTCTATTTTGCTTTTTTATCTCTTCTTCATCTTCTCTAATTATTGCCATTGCTTTAATTCCATCTATAATCTTTAATGCTATTAATATTAGAATCAAAAAAATAAGTCCATTAAATAAAATACCTTTTATCATAAGTAAGAAGCTATCATTGCTAATGTTCTCAACTATAATCCCTCCATACTCTAAAATCCATTGAATACTTATATAACTGACTAATCCACTAATTAGAATAGGTGATAATATCCAAATTGAGAATTCTGCCATAAAAGCTTTTTTAATATCTATTGATTTAAAGCTTAGTAACTTTAATATAGCTATATCCTTTTTTCTTTTCATTATAATCATTAAAGTTGTACTAATTATTGCTAAGGCTGAAAAAATATATCCTACAGTACTTAAGATACTTAAAACTACCTTCTGCAGCATTGTTTCATCTCTATTTTCAATCTCTACATCTTCAACTGTTTTATACTCATTAGAGGGATTAATTTTCACTAAATCCTCATTCAAACTTTTTATATCTTCTCCATTAATGTTTATAAATGTAGTTCCCTTAATATTTTCTAATGCACTCTTTTTATTAACTTTTCCATATCCTAATAGTTTAGCATCTCTATCAACAGCTGAAGCTAGGGTTTCTATAGCTTTAACCTTATATTTAAATTTCCCATTACCTCTAGTATCTAATTCTATGTAATCGCCTATTTCTACCTTTAAGCTATCTGCTAGTGTACTTTGTAAAATTATTTCATCATCATTTAATGAGTAGTCACCAATTGCAATTGTTCCCATTATATAGTTACTGTCTTTTTCATAATAGCAATTTTGAAGAGTGCTTTCCTTTACTTCAAAATTTTCTTCTTTTATTTCATTTACCTTTTCATAAAACTCATTTGGTTGATTACCCCTAACAACTATACTTAAATCTCCACCATTAATCTTTATTAAATTTTTCTCTATATAGTTTTGATTTTCTGCATTAATAACAGGAATTATTAATGAAATACTTGTAGCAATCAATATTGATATGGCAGTAAATAAGAAAAGTAGTTTATCCTTTTTTATCTTTTTTACGCTATATATCTTAAAGATGTTTATCCATTTCATACAGTTCACCATCCTTTAAGAATATTTTCTTCTCACCTAAATTTCCAATATTTTTATCATGAGTTACTATAATTAAGGTACAACCAATTTCTCTTTTTATTTCTACTAATAGTTCTATTATATTCTTACTATTAGTGGAGTCTAAAGCCCCTGTAGGTTCATCACATAATAAAAGCTTTGGCTCATTAATTATAGCTCTAACTACGGATACTCTCTGCGCTTCCCCACCAGATAATGAAGTTACTTTTGCGTAATATTTATCTTTTAATCCAACTTTATCTAATAGTTCTTTACCTTTTTTAACCTTCTCTCTATAACTCTCCTTAGAGTTACTTGCTATGACTATATTTTCAATTACATTAAGAGAAGATATTAAGTTAGGATTTTGAAACACTAAAGATATATTATCCCGCCTTATGGAGTTTATCTTTTTTTCATTTTTGAAACTTACTTTTTCATCATTAAAGTAAATTTCTCCCGTTGTATTGTCTGTTAATAGGGCTATTATTTGTAATAGAGTTGATTTTCCACCTCCGGATGGCCCCATAATAGTTATAAATTCATTGTTTTTGATTTCTAAATTAATATTTTCTAATACTCTCTGTCTAATATTTTCAACTTGAAACTCTTTTGTTACATTTTTTAATTTAATCATTATTCCACATCCTATCTTTTATCTACTACTATTATTTTATATCTCAATAGTTTAGATTTAATGGAATAAAAATAAAGAAATAATAAAGATATTAAAGTAGATAATTGAATTAACTACTTTAATATCTTTATTAATAGTATCTACACTACAAATTCTTTTATATAAAATACAACTTGTACTCCCCGACAAATTCCTATTTATCACTTAGATTTTACATTAAATATTCATAGTATTTAGTGTATGAATATTTTTGCAAGCAAATTCTTCAATGTACATTTCTTTAAAACCTAGACTGTCATATAATTTCCTAGCATTATTTCCAATAACACACCATAACACAACTTCATTATAACCACGATTATATATTTCGTTGCATAAATACATAACAAATTTTTTTCCTATGCCACGTCCTTGTAAATCTGTCCTTACTGATACGCTCCCAATTTCATTTCCTTCTAAATGTCCATGTCCAGAAATTTCACCATTTTCCAAGTATGTAAAACGATTAGCTACATCAAAATTCCACTCTTGTCGATTTTTTTCACTTGGCTGTTCAATCTCAGAATCAGGGAAATCTCCTACTTTAATACGCATTTCATGAAAAGCTTCTGCATACAAAGCATGACTTTGTAAATAGTCTTCATCACTATACACCTTTATTTGAAATTCGCCAATTGGAAACTTTCCTTCTGTATGCTTCATATAAGCACTTGAAAATTTCCGCTCATAACCTAATCTCCTTGCAAACCTTTTTGACACCTCGTTATCTGCATGAAAATTTGTCATGATTTTGCCTGTTTCTTTATTTAGTTTATTTTCACCATACTGGACTATAGATTGTCCAATTCCTTTATGCCGATATTTTGGTGCCACAAATACATTTAAGCTAGACATCTTTTTTCCTGATATTATTAGTGCTACTGCAACAATTTTGCCTTTCATGTATACCACTATCAGTGTTCTAGGTTTATTCTGCAATGCCCATAAAAACTCTTCACTTGTTTCAATATCTTGAAGTAACAATACCATTACCTCATCATACTCATTTTCACTTATTGACTTATACAGAAGTTCCATTTCTCTTTAACCCTCCCATTATTACCCAATGTTGTCCTTTTGTTATTTTTTTGGAACTCGAAGAGTTTCTACCTCTACTGAGTTGGCTTGTATGAAAAATAAGAATTAAAACACAGTGAAATTCACTTCTGAATTAATACGATATCCTGGTTCCTTGATTTTATTTTCTCTCTACAATTTCACCATTACTTTTCAAAATACTCTTCTCTGGAATATAACCTCTTACAGAACTTAATGGATAAACAATACTATCTTTTCCTATTATTGTCCCTGGGTTTAAAACTGAGTTACATCCTACTTCAGCTAAATCGCCTACAATTGCACCAAATTTCCTTAAACCAGTTTCAACAATATCTGTACCATATTTTACTTTTACTAATGTTCCATCAGACTTTAAATTGGAGGTTATTGTACCTGCCCCCAAATGGGCTTTATACCCTAATATTGAATCACCAACATAATTGTAATGGGGAACCTGCGCTTTATTCTTTCAAAATCCCTTGGCAGACTTTTTGCGTATTCAAAAATGAAATCCTTAATTTCTGTAAGAGCTTCCCAAGGATACTTAACCCCTTCAAATATGCCTCTTGCATCTAATTCTTCAATGTTTAATAGTTCGTTTACAGAAACTTTCATTATAATCCTCCTCTGATTTATTTCGTCATACCTACAACTACACTCCAAATCAATTTGTTTTATCCATATTATAGCATATTTTCAAATATAGCACTATTCAATTTTCAAAGAACAAATTTCAATACTGTTTCGCTTTACCTGCAAATTAAATGTTAAACTATAAATTAAATTTTATATTTGCCATTTAAAGTTATTTTGATTTACGTATTTTTATGTTTTTATGTTCTTATGTTTTTATGTTCTTAGCCCAATGTAGCCTTAGAGCCTACAATGTTTAAGGCCTCTAGAGAAATTTTATATTTAATTTAAACCCAAATATGTTAATATATACATGTATGATAATTGAAGCGGTAAACTTTACATTTCCACCTAAATGTAAAATACAACTTAATTTGGTGATTTGTACGAATGTTATTTTTAGTTCAAAAGGAGGAGCTGTTTTTATGAGTATTTTTTTATTAAGACATGGAGAAACTGATTGGAATACTATTGATAGGTTGCAAGGACACACGGATATTTCACTAAATGAAACAGGAAAAAAGAAGATTGAACAAGTTGCTTTTTTCTTCAAAAGAAGCATTGGTGATATTAACTATATTATATCTAGCCCTCTATCTCGTGCCAATGAGAGTGCGTTGATTTTTTCAAATGGCGTTGGTTACAAAGGAGAAATAATAAGTGATAAATTATTTATCGAGAGATCTTTTGGTTTAGCGGAAGGGTTGTTACAAGAAGAGATTAAATTAAAATTTCCCGATTTTGACGTCCCTGAAATGGAGTCCGAAGAGAATGTTTTTTCAAGAGCAATACAAGCTTTAAATTACTACCATAGCGTATATTCTGATGTAAATATATTAATTGTAACCCATGGTGCTGTGTTAAAGACATTAGTAGATAATCAAACACCTTACTGTGGAGAAGACATCAACATAATAGAATCTGTCCCAGGTGGTCTATTTAAATTAGATTTACGAAATGGAGAGTATCAAATTAAAGAAATTAAGGTTATATAATAATTATTAAAAAATCATGTATCATAAAATATAGTATCCTTTCATCTTATATGTTTTTTGTTTCCAATATTATTAACCATATATTTAAGTTAAGGATACTATTCTTTATAAAAATTGGTTTATTATTTATTTTCACGTGCCTTATCCCACTTTACCTACATACTATGCAAGACACTTACTTCAAATTATGCTTATTATTAAAGATTAATCCAATATATTTGTTGTTCTTTTCCTTCATGGAAATTTTCATCTGTTAATATGCCACCGCAACTCATCGCTGTTTGGCTTGAAGCAATATTATCTTTATCACAGATAATCATTACCTTTGGAATTTTCATATCTTTTGCAATTTCTAAAACTAGTAATAATTGTTGCTTACCATAACCTTTTTTTCTCTCAGTGGGACGAATGCCATAGCCTATGTGTCCTCCATGTTTTTCTAATTCCTCAGTTAAAAAGTGACGTAGTTGAATAGTTCCTATAATTCTATTATCAGATTTTCACTCCCTCTCTCTAAAAAAATCATCACAAAACTTATGCCATTTTATTTCATATTCTTCATGAGATATTAATTCAAGGTCAAAGGGTGAATATATCTTTCTCCTTCTTGCCTCGTCTATAAAACCTTCTATGTAGTCTCCAGCTTCCGTTAAATATCCATTCACCTTTGAATACCCTTTACTCACTGCATAATAAAGTCTAGTATGTCCATCTAATGATGTAAAGGAATCACCTATTTTAGTAAGTGGAATAAAAATATCTTCCTCACTTTTTATGAAATCTTCTATTGCTTTAACTTTATCTATATCCACAAAAAATTGAGAAGGTTGAATATCCTTTATATTTATTTCAAATATATCAACTGACGGAAATGACTTTATCAGCTCTCCATGAATATTATAAAATTTAATTATATGCTCTGAATAAAATCTAAATTCATCAATGATTTCAGCCACATCAATTTCTTTATCAAATATAACAATAGCAGAATTTTCACTTATTATATTAAATGCACATTTATACTTTCCTTCAACAATGAAAGCCCCATGCTGTTTTAATATATCAGTATCAAACCTCTTATCATCATAACTGTTAATCCTTTGTATTTTATTCCCCATTTGCCTACCTCCACATATTGCTATTTATACATTTTACATAACAACATATAAATACTTTTTTATATCCAAATTATAACATAAGCCAATGACATATTTAATATCATTGGCTTATGTTTAATATTTCAATTTTGATTTTTATAAATGTAATGAAATGTTGTCATTACTAACCCCTCTCTAATCCCATTTAAAAGATTAGATCCGCAATAGCAATTAAATTCCCATATTACATTCTTTCAACACTTTCCATACCTAATAAATCTAATCCTTGCTCTAATACATCCTTCACAAGATTAATTAGTGTTAGCCAAGATTGTTTTTTACTTTCGTCTTCTTCTGATAAAATCTTTGTATCATTATAGAATTTGTTGAAGTTATTAGATAATTCATAAATAAATTCACAAACTCTGTGTGGTGCTCTGTCTCTAAAGCTTAATTCAATAACTTCATTAAACTTAGCTAATTGTAACATTAAATCTCTTTCAGCATCACTTTTTGGTACTAATATATTAGTATCTTTGTCTACACTACTTGCCTTCTTTAGAATTGATTTAATCCTTACTATAGTATATAGAATATAAGGACCTGTATTTCCTTCAAAAGATGCAAATCTGTCTATATCAAACATATAATCCTTAGAAGCTTGGTTTGATAAATCCCCATACTTTAATGCAGCTAAACCAACCTTTGAAGAAATCTCTTCAACATCTTCAGCTCCTATATTTTTATTATCTTTAAGCTTTTCTTTACCTACCTCTTTAATTATATTAATTAAATCAGCCAGTCTCATTACTCCACCCTCACGAGTTTTAAATGGTTTTCCATCCTTACCATTCATTGTACCAAAGCCTATAAAGTCTAATGCTATATTTTCACTTGCAATACCTGACTTTTTAGCAGCTCTAAAGAATTGCTCATAGTGAAGTCCTTGTCTTTTATCCGCTAAATATATTATCTCATCAGCCTTTAAATCTCTTACTCTCTCTACTACTGTAGCTAAGTCAGTAGTTCCATATAAAGATGCTCCATCTGATTTTAATAATAAAAGTGGTGGAACTGGACTCTTGTCTGTTTCTTCACTTACCTCAAAAACTAAAGCGCCTTCACTCTCTTTTGCATATCCGCCTTCTTTTAAGGATTCAATCATTGGTGAAATAAACTTCTGTGCATCACTTTCACCATTCCATAATTCAAAATCAACATCTAATGCACCATAGTTTTTCTTTAAATCCTTAACAGATACATTTAAAATATGGTTCCAAAGAGCAAAATATCCTCTTCTACCTTGTTGAAGTTCAACTGTAGCTTGTTTTGCTGCTTCCATAACTTTTTCATCACTTTTAGCAAGACTGCTTGCATATGGATATATGTCTTCTAATTCATCTATTGTAAATGGAGCTTCTACCGGATATTCTCCTGTGAAGTTTTCATCAAAATATGGTAAAGAAGGGTTTCTTCTTTCAACTTCTGATATAACCATTCCCATTTGAAGACCCCAATCACCTAAGTGAACATCTCCAATTACATCATGACCCATATATTTAGCTATTCTTTTTATACTTTCTCCAATTATTGCTGATCTTAAATGTCCTATATGCAGTGGTTTAGCAACATTAGCTCCACCATAATCAACAATTATCTTTTTAACTTCAGTAGCCTTTGATAATCCAAAGTTTTCATCCTTATTCACCTTATTAACATACTCTATTAAGAACTCATCATTAATATTCATGTTAATAAATCCAGGTGCTACAGCCTCTAGCTTTGAAAATATCTTATTATCTTTTAATTTTTCAACAACCTCCGCAGCTATTATCATTGGTGCCTTCTTATATTTTTTTGCATTGGCTAAAGCCCCATTACATTGATACTGACATAAATCAGGTCTATTTGATACATTTACCTTACCCGTTTCTCTATCATATCCACACTCCTGAAAAGTGCTTTTAACTAAATCACTTATTTCATCAATAAATATTTTCATAACCTTACCTCCTATAAATTTATATAAAAAAATCCGCCTCTTATCATACAAAGAGGCGGAGTATTTCCACGGTACCACTCAATTTAACTAAAAAAATTAGTCACTCGAAACTTTAACGCAGTTAACGACATACCCTTACAATGCTCAGGCAGTTTCTCAAAGTCCCTCTTCCTCATTCTATATCTTATAAGGCTTCCACTCTATCCTTACTCGCTGTTAGATATTAATAAATAAGTACTCTTCTTTTCATAGAATTTTTATATTTTATATTTTTATGTTTTTTAATCTTTAATTATAAATTCTCAATCTTTAATTTATAATTTTTAATTTAATAATACCTCATCCCAGTTAATTTTTCAAGCTTTTATTTAATAACTGTATTTTAATGTTTCTCAGCATAATCCCTACAGTAATCATTGCAATTCCTGAAATTAATAAATATTTTTTATCCTCAATATTTCCTCTCATCATTGAAAACAAATATAATTTGCCCAAATACTTTTTACCTGCTCCATAACACATAATATAATAAAGCATAGGCACCATATAAGCTACTGCAAGATTATTAAATATACTGTATATCAAAATTCCTAATCCACCAATAAATATACAATTTGCCATTGTTCCATAGAAATACTCTGTAAATGGAAAGTTGCATGATTTTGTTTTGAGATAAAATAAAAATCCCAGGATAAAAATAGTTAAAAATAGTATTGATTCAAGTAACCGTATTATATGAATTACTGCCATTGATTCTTTTTTAGATTTTACTAAATCCAAAATATTTTCATCTTCATCTGGTATAAACAACGGAACCAATAATATAAGCCCTAATAATGATATATATACGTCTAATATTTTAGCAGTTTGCAAATAATTCAAATTTTCCACACCCATAATAAGAGGGGATATCAAGCAAATCATAAATGCAACTATTACGTGTGGAAATAAATTAAACTTCCAATTTACCTTTGCGATTTTTAAATATCTTTCCATTAATGTTTAGTACCCCCCTTCGTTTCATATCATATATAAATATTGTGGCTATTATTAATATAACGCTAATAAAACTATAGAATAAACGATTTACTACTAACTCATTAAACACACTTATATATATGTCATACTCGCCCAAGGTATTAAATCTCGGAATCAAATTTAACCCAACATTACCAACCAAATTTGAAGCCCCTAATGAAATACTTACAAACCACCATATTCCTTGGATCAATATCGCAATGGGTCCATTTGTAAGTTCTGTGAAGAAAAAACCCATAGATACTGAAACCATTGCAATTGGCATCAACCATCCAAAAATATATTTTACAAAGGCAAATAAATCTCCATCAACCCCATTGCTACTTGCAGAATACATAGATTGTAAGGTAGGTGTAATACTAATTATAAGAAGTGGAACTAATATCATTATAATAGTTGCTAAATATCTAGATATAATAATAGTTGTTGACACTGCTTTCTTTGAGAAAATTACATCTGACGATTTTGACCTTTTATCTTTAAGAACTCTCGTAACCGCTAAAAATACAGGAAGAATAGCTAAAACAATTCCCATATAATCGCTAAATAATCTTGCGTAGGCTCCTGATACCTTATCCTTATAAATAATATCTTCATATACCTTAAGTTCATCTTCATAGGTCTCTGGAACCCTTGCATTTTTATTCATAGAATTAATATTATAGTCACTTCCACCGCCGAGCAACTCATCTACTTCATTCATATACTCTGAAAACTCTTTAAACTGAAGTCCATTCTTTAACATTAAACTATCATATAGCGTTAAACTCTCCTTTGAGTTTAAATTGTTCAAAGATTGTTCAATTTCTATCTTTAGTTCTTCTTCTTCAATTCCTGTTACTTCTTGTATGATTTTAAATATATGATTTTGTTTTTCATCATTTAATTTTACTTCTTTATAAAACCCAATTGGATACGTGACATATTGATTTCTGCTAAATTCTCCTATCAGGCTTTGTAATGTTGTTTCCATAATTATATTTGTATCATCACTATATTTGTAACCATAATCTTGCAGCCCTTCTACTGGTTTTGTTACACCTTCAAATTGTCCCATTTGTGTAATAAAAAAAATAATCATACATGCCAAAAATATATAGTAAGTGCTACTCTTTAATATTTCTTTACACTCTTTTAAGAACAGTGTTATAAACATTATTTAGCACCTCTTTTCTCATGCATAAGATACATATATGCATCTTCAACATTTGGTGTGCAAAGTGTAGCACCTTCAAATAAATTTTCCTTATGATCTACAACAAATCTTACATTTACCTCACCAGGCATCATTAACATATTTGTAACAAGATATTTTTTCTTTACTTCATCTAGCTCTACCTTAGATATTTTGGCTGAATATATTTTGCCTTCAGTCTTAACTAAAAGTTCGGTAACTGTGCCATGATAAATTATATTTCCTTCATCCATAACTGCAATCTTGTCACAGGTCGCTTCTATATCTGCAACAATGTGAGTTGATAAAATAACAATTCTATCATTAGCAATTTCAGAAAGTAGATTACGAAAACGTACTCTTTCTTCTGGATCTAGTCCCGCTGTAGGTTCATCTACAATTAAAATCTTGGGTTCATGTAATATAGCTTGTGCAATCCCAAGTCTTCTTTTCATCCCACCTGACATAGCCTTTACCTTAGTGCGCATGTTATTTTGTAGATTTACACTTTCCAATAAATTAGGTATTCGTTCTTTCCTTGTTTTTTTGTCTAACCCTGACAAAACTCCTAGATAGTCCATGGCCTCATATGCAGTCATGTTACCATACATAGAAAAATCCTGTGGCAAATAGCCTACCATTTCTCTTATTTTATTTCCTTCCTTTACATTTACACCACATATGGTAACTTCTCCACCATTAGTAGGTAACAAAGTTGTAATTACCTTCATAAGTGTAGTTTTTCCTGCACCATTTCTCCCTAGTAATCCAAACATACCTTTTTCAATTTTTAAATTTATATTTTTCAAAGCTTGCTTGTTACCGTAAAATTTGTTCACATCACTTAAAATAATTTCGGTATTCATAATTTCACCCTCCCAATATTTTTACTATAAGGCACCTTTTAAAATAGATAAGTCAGTATCCTCGGTTATTTTGAGTTACTATTTATCTTCTTATCTTCAACTGCCTAAATAAATTCTAACAAGCAATTCACTATTTTCTATCTACATAATTAAAAAACTTGCGCATACAATAGCACCACCTCTTGTACTATTTGTAAGCTTCAATTCACCTCCATGTTTTTCACATAATAACTTGCAAATGGTAAGCCCGATTCCAAAATGGTTACCTGACTCTAATCTATTTGTATAGTAAGGTCGTGAGGCAAGATATAAATCCTCCTGTGAAAATCCTTTGCCATCATCCCGTATATAAATAAAAAGTAAATTCTCTTCTTCCTCTAAAATGATATCAACTTTGGACATTGTATAGGAAAGAGCATTAGATAGTAAATTATCTACAACCTCTAAAATAATCCCTTCATTAAAATATGCTTCTGTCACTGGTAATTTATTATCAATTTTTATTTCCATGCTATGATGTAGCTTTAACCCATTGACAATCTCTGTTATCTTTCTGCCTATTATTTCCAAATTATTCTTTTTAGGATTTGTCTCCATTGAATCAAAGGTATGAATATCCTTCATTGTCTCTGAAAATTCCTTTAATCTATTTACCTGGGACTGGATTAATTCAAGGGTTTCCAATAATTTTTCTTCACTGATTTTTCCTTCTGGATAATATTTAACTAGAAGTTCCGTGTATCCTTGAATTACTGTAAGTGGATTACGAAGATCATGAGCAAATGCAGCATTTAATTGTCTTTGACTCTCCATTATGCTCCATACCGTTTCATTATTTTTTGAGAGCTGTATACGCATTTTATCAAAAGCTTCACATATTTCACCCATTTCATCTCCACTTTCATAACAGCATGAAAAACTTAAATCATTGCGACTAATATATTTAGCTTCTTCTTTCAAAATTAAAATTGGTTCTTCAATCTTATTTTTATAAAAAATATTAGATGTAATAACAATTGTAATAATTGAATAAATCAAAATAGAAAACTTTTGAACAATATCAATTAATGTTATTATCATTAGGTCTACTGAATCTAAATTAACAAAAGAACTAATAGGTACGGGGCTATTTTTATCAACTAAATATTTCTGATAGATTAGAGTTCTCCACCCCTCGCAAAATACCACCGTTACTAAATAAACAATTACAACTGAACTAATGGCAATAATTAAATATATACTTAATGCCTTTTTTAGCGATTGCATTTTCAACCTATTCTTAACCTGTAATAATTTCTCATCTATCCAATCCATTTATACCCTACTCCCCAAATTGTTTCTATCAATGTGTTATTAGTGCATTTTGCAAGTTTTACACGTACTCTTCTAATATGTTCAGTGATAATACTACTATCACCATCTTTATCAAATCCCCACAGGTTTTCATAAATTTTTTCTTTAGTAAATATTTGTCCTTTATTCATACTCAGCATCTCAACGATATCAAATTCTGTCTTTGTAAGAGATATCTCTTTTCCCTCATAAAATATCTTTCGTTCTGAATATGATATAACTAATTCTTTTAAAAACCTGACCCTATCTTTGCTCACCTTACGTTCTTCACGTCTTAAATGAGCTTTAACTCTTGCATCTAATTCTTCTATACTAAATGGCTTTAAAATATAATCATCGCCACCTACCATTAGCCCTTTTACCCTATCCTGCTCTTCAATTTTAGCTGTTAAAAATAAAATTGGACATGATACAAAATCTCTTATTCTTTTGCACACCTCTATACCATCCATCTCTGGCATATTAATATCTAATAAAATAATATCTAGGTCTAATGCCGCTTTTTCTAAAGCTTGTACCCCATTGTATGCTGTATATACTGAAAATCCTTGAATTTCAAAGAAGTCTTTTAATAATCTTACTATATTTTTTTCATCATCAATTACAAGAATTTTATAATTCATTTATAATTCCCCCTTCATTTATCCTTTTAATCTTAACTTCTAATTCTCTATACTTTCTCTACATCTATCATATCAATTATAAGTTTCACATCTACTTATTTTCCACTAAACACTCTGCTCTTCTTTTATTAATATAATAAATGCGAATATAAAAATTTCACTAGTTGATTGATATTTGTATTTTATCAATTTTTGCAAATATCTTATAGTGTTTTCTCCATTTTTGAGTAAATCAGGTGTCACCCCTATGTTCCTCCATAGACTCATGCACCCCATCTTAAAGCATACGGCTCACCATAACGAGTATAACATATACTTTTTTTATAGAAAAACTAAATAGGCTTATCCCTTGAGATAAGCCATCTAATATCTTTATAATAAACTAAACACTCTATAGAAAGTTGAGTCAACCAAACTATACATTATGCTCATAACCTTGTTTCATTTTCCTCCATTGTTCAGTCACTATTCTTACCAACTCGTCAGCTGTGTCACGATTAAGTGGCATAACTATACCATTGTAGATATAATAAATTAAATATGAGTGCAATACCTCATATCCTCCTTTATCATATTCAGCAATAGTTGGAAGATACCCATCACAACCATTTGTATATGCTCCAAAATGAATAAGGTCATCATTACATGCCTTAACTACATCAATAGCAAGCTCACACATGACTTCATTGGAAACCCCACAAAAACATCCATGTCAGAATCTACAATTTTAAGAACGCCTACACGTCTATCTAAAATACCATGTTCATCTCTACGGTTAATTCCGATATCAGCTTCTACCTTTCCCCATACGGCTTTAATTGGTGCAATATTTTTTTCTGCCTCACTTACCCCTAAAATCAGTTGAGGTTTCACCTACCCCATTCCTTCATCCATTTTAGTAAAGTTCAATCCTTCTCACTATTTAACAGCCCCATATTTATTCTTAACCATTACAAAGGTTAATCCAGCTACCACAAACATCATAATACCATTTAAATAAAATGGTGCTGCATGTGATACGGTTTCATAAAGTACTCCTCCTATTAAAGGTCCAACTACACCAGCACAGTTTCCCACCATGGTATAAACTCCATACATTTCGCCTCTTGAACCTTCATTTGTTACCTCAGTATATATTCCCTGCTCTGATAGGTTATATAAGCTTCCACCTATTGATGAAAAACACCATAATGCCGCTAGCATAATAACTGAATTAGCACCAGGAGTAATTATCGTTACAACTCCACATACAATAATTCCAATTATCATAGATCTTTTCTTTCCGTTGTTATCTGAGAATTTACCTATTCTTTGAGATAATATACTTTCAATTATAAGTGAAGGTATATATGCATAGGCCACTAAAGTAATATCGTTATTAAACTTATCAAGTAAATATATCATAAATATTGGCCCTAATATTGATCCTCCTAGAGATGTTATAAAGGATATTATCAGAATCTTTATTGTATCTATTGAAAGTTTTTTCTTTTTTTCTCCTTCAAATGCTGAACCATTCTTAGTTTCAGGAACTTTTTTTATAACATAGAAAGCTCCATAAATTGCTGCCAATGAAAATATAATAAATAAAATCTGCCATGCCTTCATAAACTTAGTTGATGAAAACACAATAAATGTTAAAATAATTCCATATAAAATACCTGTAGAACTTGCTGAACCTCTTTTCCCAAATTCCTCTGAAAAATTCTCCACCTTTGTAGTATCCGAAATAATTGCATAGGTTGAAATTGTCATTAACGCTGCTGCAAAGCCTTGAAGTATTCTAGCTATATATATTTCAATAGATGAATCTGCCATTGAAAATACTCCATATGCAATTGCATATCCTACCATAGCGGTAATTAATATAGGCCTTCGTCCAAATTTATCAGAAGCTTTACCGATGATAGGCTTCATAATTAGTAATACTAGTGACAATACCGAAAATAACCCTGTTATTTCTATGGCATTCATATTCAACTCTTTACTATATATAGTTAACAAAAAGGACATCACTCCCGCTGATAAAGATGTCAATATTATTGGTTTTCTTAAGTTAACGCTGCTACGTGATTCATTGTCCATTAATTTTCCCCCCATGATTTAAAAGTAATCGCAACAATTAAGTTACTCCTATAATTGTAAAATATATACTTTGAAATAACAACCTGTCCCAGAAAATAATTTTATCAACAAATAATTAATCTATTTTTTATTTACCTCAAATATTCTCTCATAATTTGAATCAGGAATTTCTATTAAAACCTTGTCCCCATCTAGCCATGTTACCTTTACATCCTCTTTATTATCAATAACTCCCTTTATCCATTGCCACTTTGGATGTGGAATCTCCTTCATAAGAATAAAAAATTTCTTCTCATAAAGTTCTACATAACGCTCTGATCCAATAACTGTCATTTTTTGAGCAGCTATAATTGTAGTTTTTCCATTTGGAGACTTATATATATATTGCTTTGTCACAGTACTTGTAAGTAATAAAAAAATTGATACAAGAATAAATATAGTTGAAACACAAACCACACTAACCTTATGTTTCCCCTTAATAATGAAATAGAAAATAGTTTCTAAAATAATCATTAGTATAAACAATTCATAAGTTTTATCTACATATATTAACTCAAAGTTAAATGCTGTCAACGTAATTATAATATTAATTACAGCAATTAGTATTATATAAGATATGAGAAAAATTCTTTTTAACTTCATAACTCCTCCACTAAAACTCAATATGCTATCTATATTTATTCCCCCTATACAAAAAAATGACACATTCCTGTTAAGATTGTGTCACATATTTTAATCATTGGTTTTATGGTTTTTGTACTTATTGTAATCTTCATATTATCCCCCTTGATTTCCAATTAAGTATAAGGAATATCTCATTACTTATTTTTACTTTATTGTATCATCTAGTAATTTTAATCACAATAACCAGCATAAATAAAACTAGGATTTCTCCTAGCTTTACTTTATATTTTAAATTTTAATTAGCAACCACAACCTTTAATACAATTTATATATTCACATTGTAATTTTTCTAATTTACATCCAAGTTTTTTTGCCTCACATAATTTTTCATAAGACTTTTCTGCAAGACATAAACTTTCTTCTTGTAATTTTTCTATTATACAACTAAGTCTTTCCATTTCTTCAGCTATTTTTTTACATCTGCATGAATTCACATTTAACCCATATTCACAGCCATAGCATTGAAGCCATTTATTAATTTGTTCTAATATTTCTTCCCCTTGTTCATTTAAGCATATGCCTTTTTCTAAATTTTCAATAGCACAATGTAGTTCTTTTAAAGCTTGCTCAAATTTTTCATCTGACATCTCTTCTATCTTCTTATATTCACATAAAAGATTTTCAATATATTCACGGCCACAACCACAATTACATCTAGAACTCATAAACAACACTCCTTTAATTAAAATGTAGGTAAACAAGTACCTATGATATACTATGCTTCTACAATTAAAGGTGTTATCAATACTTGTTCAAAAAAATAATTTATTAATTCAAACTTAACTTACACGCTGTTTAGAGTATAATTTCATTTTTCACCTTTTCAAATTTAGGTTGTAATTCATTTTTAGTATCCCCTACACTTTTTTAATGTAAAATAAAATTTCACGCTATTTTTTTCACTTTCAACACCATAATGGCTATCGTGTAGCTCTAATATTCTTCTTACTATAGATAACCCTAATCCTGTTCCACCAAAACTCTTATTCCTCGACTTCTCTATTCTATAAAATGAATCCCATATTTTCTCTACTTCTTCATCACTTAATGTAACCCCAAAGTTTTCAATGTTAAAGACATATTCATCATAATCTTTTGATTGTGATATAGTTACTTTAATAGTTTCACCTTCTGGGGTGTATTTAATTGCATTAGTAAGTAAATTCGTGATTACCTGATTTATTCTTTTCTCATCGGCAAATACAATCATCTCATCCTCATCATTATCATTAAACTCTATTTGAACCTCTTTATGTTTAATCATAGACCTTAACTTATCTTTTTCCTTTAAAACCATACTCCACAAATCAAATGGACCTTTACTAATCTTAAAATTAGGTGATTCTAGTTTCGACATCTCTAGCATTTCTTTCACTAAATCATTCATCTTACTGGTCTCATCTAAAATATCTTCATACATCTCCGTAGTATACATTCCACTCTTTATTCCATTAATACTACCTTGAATAATAGTAATAGGAGTTTTAAGTTCATGGGATATATTTGAAATTAACTCCTTACGCTTCTCCTCTAATACTTTTTGAACTTCCATTTCATTCTTAAGTTTTAAATTAGTATCTTTTAATTCACTTAAGCTCTTTTCCAAGTTTTCAGAAATTAAATTTAACGAACTACCTAACACACCTATCTCATCTTCACTATTAACATTATACTTATACTGAAAATCACATTCCGATATCCTCTTTGCCATGTTACTCATCTCGACTAAGGGTTTTGTCATTATCTTAGAATATATTAATGAAATTACTATAACCAAAATTAATACTATAAAAAACACCATAAAGTAATAACTATTCATAGTTCCAATTACCTCATTTACCTCAGCAAGTGGAGTTACTGCAACAATATACCCACCATCTACTGCCTTGCTACTAAATAATATTTCATCCACACTAATGTTATTTTTAACTCTAGCACTATAATTTTCATTACTAATTATATTTATTTTTTCTTCATCACTTAAATATAAATCTGCATTAGCTAAACTATTATAACTATTGTCCTCTTTAGTTACCTCTCCTATAATACCATCTACATATATATCTTTTTCTAATGAGTTAATATTATATGATGGAATCACTTGCATAGCTGAATTATTAATTTTGCTAGGTATTATTTCATAGATTTTTTCAAGTTCTATCCCATTGATAAAAATACTTTGGGGAAATACATATCCATAATCACCTTCTATACCTGCTACCTGTATATAATCGTTTCTTTTAATATCTGTATTAGAAAATTGCTCTCCTAAAATAACTTTATATTCTTTCCCATGTTTTTCATCGTTAACTACTACATATCTACTTCCCATATAAGACTCTAGTCCTATGCCATTGCTTAAATCTGAATCTCTAAAGGATAACGCTATGTTGTCTTCACTCTTAACATTTTGAATAAACCTGATTATCTCATCAACATTACTTTCTTTTTTAATAAAACTTTCAAAGGTTTTTATATTATCTTCTAATATGTTTTCTTTCTTATTTAAATAATAACTTTCAAAATATATTACCTGAAAAATAATTTGAGAAATAACTATGGAAACTAAAATTAATAGATTCATAAAAAATAATTTAGAGGTTATACTTTTTTTTAGAAATTTATTCAACATCAAATTTATACCCTACCCCAAAAATAGTCTTGATACAATAAGCTTTATGCTTTAAGCTTTTTCTTAACTTCTTAATTTGAGCATCTACAACTCTAGTGTTTCCATAATAATCATATCCCCATATTGTTTCTAAAAGTTTTTCCCTACTTATAACTATATTTTTATTTTCCATTAAATATTGTAAAATTTCAAACTGCTTTAATTCTATTTCTACTTTTTCACTATCAATATAAACTTCTCTTGTTAGTCTATTTAATTTTATCCCATTAAACTCTAAATCGTGCTCATCATTATTTTCTTTCGAGTTAAACATAGCATCTATTCTATCTAAAATCACCTTACTTTTCGCTATTAAGATTTCTAAGCTAAAGGGCTTTGTAATATAATCATCTACCCTTAGCTCATAACCCATTAAAACGTCCTCTTCATCTGATCTTGCAGTAACCATAATCACAGGAACATCAGATATCTTCCTTATACGTCTCAATACCGTAAACCCATCTAATTTAGGTAACATAACATCTAAAATCATTAAATCTATCTCATCATTAAATTTTTCTACGGCATCTAATCCATCTATGGCACTAACCACATTAAAATTATTAAATTTAAAGTAATCGCATATCATTTTGTTTATTTTTTTTTCATCTTCTACTATTAATACAGTTTTATTTTTCATCAGCTCAACCCTTTCCTTTTTTTTGCTATATATCTTCTACCTCTAATACATTTCACGTGTTAAAATCCTTAATAATTTTATCCCTATTTTCAAATTTCAAATTTCAAATTTCAAATTTTTAATTCTTAACTTTTAACTTTTAACTTTTAATTTTTAACTTCAGACCCTGCCCTTCTAATTATAATATATATTGCAAATAAAGGATGCCCCTATTTTACTGGAGACATCCTTTTAGGCATCCTAAAATAAATAATAACTCAAAATAATCGAACATACTTACTTGTTTATTTATTAAGATTCCTTATTTACTTTCTTAAAGCTTCTGCTATTTCTGTTTTCACTAATTTATTATTAATACATGCAGATAATCCCATTGTTAAACCTAAATTTATAATAATTAAGATTGCAATACTAACAAAATTAACCTCTATACCATATCCAAACTGACCTTTATAGATTAAATCTAAAATGAATATAAATATAAATGCCATAATAGTTGAAAGCCCTGCAAAGTATATACTTTCTCTAAAGATAATTTTATTAATATTACCTTTAGTATATCCTAGTGCTCCAAGAACTCCAATTTCAGTATATCTTTCTATTGTAACTCTATATAGAATTATAGCACTAATAACTAATCCAACTATTAAGATTAAATATGATAAAACTGTATATAGCTTTAATAAACTATTAAATGACTTTTGGAAAGCCTCAACTTCACTAGCTTTTGTAAATACACCTATCCCACTATCCTTTAAACTTTTATCAATTTCAGGTATTTTTTCAAACTCCTTAATTGTGAAGGATATTGAGGTTGGATTCTCTTTATCAATTTTAGCCTTTTCATAAATTTTATTTTCTAAATCACTACTTAAAATAAAATCTTGATATATAGAATTAGTTAATCCTGAAACAGTTACTTTAAGTTCTTCACTTTTACCCTCACTATTTATATATTCAAACACAACTTCTTTACCTATTATACTTTTTATATCATCCACTATTCTCTTTGCTACATTTGATGATATGGCCATTTCATTTTTATTATATCCTGGCATATTTCCGTAGGCCATAGTCTCTTTGGCTATTACTGTTGGAACTTTTACTGGTATATCAATACTTTTGCTACCATTCTTTATTTTTATATTTTCTAAATCATATTGATAATATACATTTTCAAGTTCACCATTAGATTTTAACTCATTATAAACCTTATTTATATCTTCTGAATTTTTTTCTCCACCGACAAGTGTAGGAATACTACCTATATTATAGAATAGATTCTTTGTCTTAAAATCATTTATAATATTATTTGTAATCTTTTGGGTTGAAAGAGAACCCACAAAGGCTGATGATCCAAAGGCTATTATTACTGCTGCTAAAATAAACTTAAGTAGGTGTATTTTAAAGTTTTTAAAGCTAATATGTTTTGCTATTTTACTGCTTAACCTTGGTTCTTTTTTATTTATATTCTCTTTATCACCTTCAGAGGTTACAGCAATTTCTTCATTGTTTTCTGACTTTTTAACTTTAATTTTACTATCATCTAGCTCTATTACTTCATCTGCATACTCTAATACTTCTTCATCATGTGAAATCATTATTACTTGCTTTGTTTTAGATATATTTTTCAGAATTTCCATTATTGATTTTGTTGATTCACTATCTAATGCTCCTGTTGGCTCATCTGCTAAAATTAATTTAGGCTCATTTATAAGTGCCCTAGCAATCGCTACCCTTTGTTTTTGTCCCCCGCTTAAGGTTTCGATTTTTTGATTTGTTTGATTATCTAACCCTAAGGAACTTAATAGTGCTAATGCTTTTTTTCTTTTTTCATCTTCTGTTATATGATTTTCCAAGTTAATCCCCATTAATATATTTTCTAAAGCAGTGTAGCCTCTGAAAAGATTATAATTTTGAAATATAAATCCAATATTGTTAAATCTATATTTGCATAACTCTTCCATACTTAATTTATTTAATTTAATATTATTTACCTCTATTTCACCTTCATAGCTTCTATCAAAACCTGCTATTAAGTTAAATATGGTAGTTTTCCCACTACCACTTGGCCCAAAGAAACACGTTAACCCCTTTTCTCTAAAGGTGTAATTAACATCATCACATATTTCTACATCGCCAAATTTCTTAAATATTTTTTTTAAAATAACCATTATCTATCACCCGTCATTATACTACTTTCTGCTTTTATATTTGAAGTTATAATAGCTGAAACTATTCCCATAACAACACCTTGTACTAATATAATTACTATTCCAGTTACCATGGATTTTGTCCCTGCTACTGACATACTAAATATTTTGCTAGATACATTATTAATCAATGGAGATGCTACCACAAATAAAACTATGGCTGATATTGAAATTAATAAATTTTCAGCAATACTTAAATTAAATATACTTCCTTTTGAATATCCATTTATCTTTAAAATTGCAAATTCTCTCTTTCTTAGGAATCCATTAATTAACACTACTGCAAGAGTAACTACTACTGCTATTGCTGCAATTATTACAGTTATTGCTCCTGACTGTTCCTTTGTTGTACTATTAATTGATAAAACATCCCTTACCTTTTCAAACTCTCCCATTGCAGTTATGCCTTCTTTACTTAATTCATCAACTATAGGCATAATATCTTTAATATCTTTCACTCTAATTGTAAATGAAATATTTTCTTTACTTGAATTTGATTTTTCTTTTATCTCTTTAACTACATCTAACCCATATATAAATGAATCCTCAAGCTCATATTCAACTTTTCCATATTTAGCATCTATATATGATACCGTTGTATCTACTACACCAACTATAGTTAATCCATCTATGTTACTTCTAACTTCCTTCGGTTGTCCACTTGACCAATCATAGTTTGTACCTACCAAAGATAAAGTTTTTCCTATAACATCACCTGCTTTTAACTTTGATCTTTCTATAAATAATTTTGATACAACCACTTCTCTTTCTCCTGATTTTGGCATTCTTCCCTCTACAACCTCATCAACATAAGGCACGCTACCAGAATCTTCCACCTTGTAATCTTTTAATATGCCATCTATATTAACTACCATATTACGAACGCCTTGTTGTGGTACAAGCTGCTCTATCCTTGGATCATCTTTATACTTGTCTAGAACCTTTGAAACATCTTGTTTTATATCTATATTCGGTTTATTAGTTTCATTACCATCTGTTCCACCTGCACTAATTGCATTGCTAACTACCTCTATATCCCGTAAGCGATTTCCACTGGCTTCAACTAACTCATTTAATATTTTCTCTTGTTCATTACCTACAGTACCACTTACATTTAATAATAAAAAGTAGGATGATAACATTAAAATTAATGAAGTCATAACAAATTTCATAAACAGTCCCTTAAAGTTCTTACACCCTAAAGAAAATGCATTTCCAAAAGATAATTTTGGATTAATTAATTTAGTTTTAGATATTTCTGCTTTTTCATTAGCTCCACTAGCTATCTGTAAAATACTTCCTTTATCTAATAAGAAACAATTACTTTCATTATCCATTAAAGATTTATCATGAGTTACAACTATCACTAGTCTTTCCTTGGAAATTTTCTTTAAAGTATTCATTATTATACTAGAAGATTTTTTATCTAAGGCACCCGTAGGCTCATCCGCAATAATCACCTCAGGATCTTTTACTAAAGCTCTTGCTATGGCAACTCTTTGTTTTTGTCCACCAGATAACTTAGATACATTTTTCTTAGCTAAGCCATCTATGGCTAATCTTTTTAAAATAGTACTTACTTTTTTATCTTTTTCGGCATTGCTTAAATTTGATAGGTCGAGTACCACCTTCACGTTATCTTCAACTGATAAATGATTTACAAGCTGAAAGTCTTGCCATATAAATCCAACTGTGTTGTAGTAATAAGAGTTTAAATCTTTCTCTTTAAATTCTTTTAAACTACTTCCCTTATATAAAACTTTCCCGTCATACTCTTTATCCATACCACTTATTATTTTTAACAATGTAGATTTACCACTACCCGATGGTCCCACAATAAAGTTTAATCCACCTTTAAATTCTATATTTAAATCCTTTAATACTCTCGTTTTATTGAACTGTTTACTAATATTCTTTAAAACTAACATACGCTATCTATCCCCTTTTCTTAAATTATTCTATAACCCATTATTTCATTAATTTATGATTTGCAAAGGTTTATTGTGTGACTTTTTTATGACTTTAGTTAGGGCATCTTATAAAAATAAATAGGTCAGTTTCCATTTGGCTTTTGTGCAGGCTTTGCCTTATATACTTCTGCGGCTGGTTGTCCCTCACTGAAATTACCTCCCGATGATCCATTGTTTGGATATACTCCATTATAATCATCTCCTGAAAATTCACCATTTGGATATTCACCATTGAAATCATCTCTTGAAAATCCACCGTTTGGATATCCACCATTGAAATCATCTCCTGAAAATCCACCCTTTGGATATCCTCCATTAAAATTATCCCCATATGGATTCTTTTCATTTCCACTTTGATTCTTGTAGTTTTCTGGATTTTCTATCATAGTTCTAACATACTTTATTGGGACTGCAAATCCCATACCTTCAACATTTTCACCACTTTGCTTAGCTGTGTTTACCCCAATAATCTCTCCCTTAAGGTTTATTAATGGACCACCACTATTTCCTGGATTTATAGCTGCATCAATTTGAATAAAATCTCTACTAAATCCATCTATACTAATCTTTCTGCTAGTTGAACTTATTATGCCCTTTGTAACAGATCCTGAAAACTCTTTACCTAAAGGATTTCATATAGCTATAACCTCTTGACCTGCATTAATTTCATCGCCACTTGCCAATTTAGCTATTCCTGGCATTTCAACCTTGTCTGTTATCTTTAATATGGCTAGATCATCTTTTTTACTAGTACCTACAATTCTTCCATTAACTTCTCTACCGTCATGAAATGTTATCTTTACATTTGAAGCATTTTCAATAACATGATAATTTGTTACTACTGTTCCGTCTTTATTTACAATAAATCCAGTTCCTACATTTTGTTTCCCCCCACTAATGATATTACCTTGTGATGATACCGTTATAGTAACAACGGAAGGCGATACAAGCTTTACCACATCTTCAATTGGCATATTTTCTTTATTATTATTTTTATAAGTATTATTCTCTTTATTATCTAGTTTACTATTTTCTTCACCTTTATTTAGGTTACTGCCATCCAGTTGCATTTTTAGATTTGAAGCTTTGCTATCATTTAGAGTATTCAAATAATCATTTGCTAAAAATCCTCCCGCAAAGGCCATAAGTGTTACTACTGCTGTTAATACTGTTGCTCCAGCTATTATTCTATTATTTTTCCTCCTATTCTTTTTATTTGAATCCGCTATAACATTCTTAATAGCTTTATTGTAATAATTCTCTTCCTTATACTTATTATTAAATTCTTCATCTATTAAACAATTAAAGTTTTCTGATAGTTCATCATCATACATTTCGTCATATTTTCTATTCATATTCTTATTCTCCTTTCCATTTCTTTAATTAAATTATAAGGAGTAGTTATGTATATAAAATGTTGAATTTATGACTTTCAAATGACTTATACCCTAATTTACCGTATTTCTGCAAGCTGCTACCTTTTTATTTACCTAATTTGTAATGTTGTTATTTTATAGACATTTATCCTTTAAATACTATATAATAACAATATACCCATTTGTCAATTTATGCATATATAAGTTGTTAAAGTTAGTATTTTGTTTAAATATATATTATACAGTCATAAAGGGGGAAATTATGAATACTATTAAGTCTACATATAGTACTATCAACGATAAAACTTCTAAAATGCTATACCTCAATTTGGTGAAGGATGCATTTATCGAACTCATTCCTATTATCACTGTGGGTTGTGTCTTTACAATTATAAACAACCTTCCTATACCCTTATATCAAAACGCTATGGTTTCACTATTCGGAGAAAATTGGAAAAATCTCGGTGGTACTATTTGGCAAGGTACCTTTGCTATACTATCCTTATTACTTTTAATCAGCCTCAGTAAAAAGATAGCTGAACATAAGAAAATCCCTACTGATATAGCCATTATTACTGCTATATCTTCACTTATAATCCTCATAGAACCAACCCTTGATGGTGGCATACCTTTATCTTGGCTTGGAACAATGGGATTATTTATAGCAATTTTAAATAGTATTATTAGCGTAAACCTATTTGCATTCTTCTGGAATAAGGACAAGTTAAAAATAAAAGTTCCTGATGGAGAAGTGAGTGCTGCTAGTAAAAGATCCTTCGATGCAATTATTCCAACATTGCTTACCTTATTAATCTTTGGAGTAACACTGCAATTGTTTGGAATGATATTTGGAACTAAAAATATTTATAAATTATTTTATGATTTAATACAATATCCATTTGGATTCTTACAAAGTGGATTTTTAACTTCCATTATATACATATTAATAAATCAAATTCTTTGGTTCTTCGGAATTCACGGCTCTGCTGTTACTGAAGTTCTAAACGAGAACATATTTACTCCAGCCATAACTTCAAATATAGCCGCTGCAGCTAATCATGAGGCTGTGCTTAATATCTTCACAAAGCCATACTTTGATTCTTTTGTCTATATGGGTGGTGCTGGTGCTACTTTATGTTTAGCCATAGCCCTTCTTATATTTAGTAAAAAGAAATTTACTAAACGTTTTGCTATAATTGCTTTAATAATGGGATTATTTAATGTAAATGAACTTTTAGTATTAGGATTACCACTAGTTTTAAATCCGCTACTAGCAATTCCATTTATACTAGTTCCTATAGTTCTAAATATTATTGCTTATATAGCCACTAGCCTACATTTAGTACCAATGACCATTGCTAGCGTCCACTGGACTTCTCCAATTTTAATAAGTGGTGCTGCTGTTACTGGTTCTTTAGCTGGTTCTGCATTACAGCTTATAAACCTTGCTGTCGGCATTATGATTTACATGCCTTTCGTTAAAATCTATGAGAAAAGACGATTTACTTCTCTAAATAAAGTTAATGATTTCTCAAATAAAATTATTTCTGGTGACCTTTCAGTTACTATAGATGAAGATTACCTAAACCGTAATGATGATATTGGAATCATAGCTAATGCCCTTGAGCATACTAGGAAGGATTTTTCAGCTTTAATTCAAAATTTAAAGGTTCAAATTGATAATAGTAGTAAACAATCCGAACTACTATATGATACATCCTCTAAGTTAACTTCTGATTTAGATGATATTAATAATGACCTTGAAACCTCCCTTGATAACTCTAAAAATCAATTTACAAGTCTTGAGGCTATAACTCATATTATTTCTAAGTTTAAGGTAGATTTGTCACATATTATTGAAGATGTAGATGAAGTTGGCAAAAGAGCTGAAGAAGTTAGTAGTTTCTCCTCCTATGGTGAAAAAGAACTTGTAAATGTAGATAAAGCTATAAAGAATACTTCTGAATCCTTTAGTAGTTTTACTGGATTAATGGAAGCTACCTATGGAAGTATAAATGAAATAAATGTTCTTATTGATTCTATAAATGATATCTCCAACATGACAAATATCCTAGCTCTTAACGCCTCCATCGAAGCCGCTAGAGCTGGCGAAGCAGGTCGTGGATTTTCTGTAGTAGCTTCTGAAATAAGAAAACTTTCCGAAGATACAGATACAATCCTAAAGGAAATTATTGATAAAGTTAATATAATAACTAATAATATATCATTTATGGACAATGCGAAAAACGGTCTAGGTGAGCAAATAGACATTCAAGAAAAACATAGTAAATTAATGATTGATTTATTTAATAAAATAGGCACTTTAGTTAAGTCAGTAACTGAAAAAGCTGAGAATGTAAAACTAGTTACCGAAGATATAAAAGATAAGAATGAAGTCATTGAAAATAAAGTAATAGATTCTCGAAATATATCTAAAGGACAATTAGAGTATACAGATAAAATACTTCATTTCTCTCAAGACTTAAATCAAGTATCAAAGGAAATGAATAAAACCTCAGATCAAATCAAAGTGGATACTGATACATTGCAAAACACGGTAAGTAAATATAAGGTGTAATAAAAGGCTGATAATTCTTAATTGAATTATCAGCCTCTTATTATTTATTTTCAGATGCCTTACTTAAATATCAAGTATCACTTACTTAACCTTGATGAAAACATAAAACTGAAGTTCTTTTGATTCTATATTTCCATTAAGTGCAGTTTTACTACCTGATATATTTTTAAATTTAAATTCTACTTTAACCTTGTCCGTTTCATCTTTTAACCTCATACTCTCACTCGGAATGCTGCCACTCTTACTATTTAAACTGTTATCATTTCCATACTTATCTACTAAGGCTTTAATATATTCATTGAAATCATTAGAATATATTTCTTTTCCATCCTTGTATATTATGAATTTGTTAGATGCTTTATTATAATTCACTGTAACTCCAACATCACTTTTCTTATTGTCAGTTTGGTAACTAGTTAAATCAAATAAGTAATCATATTCTTTTATTTCTATTGGTTTTGAAGATTCCTCCACAGTAAAATAAAAATATTCATAATTATCCCCATAATAATACACAGAATCTTCTATCCCTAACTGACTTTTTATATCTCCAATTTTAAAGTTATCTGGTAAATACTTAACATCCTTTAATTCATGTTTATTATTAAAATAATGTAGAATACTACTAATTTCCTGTTGGTCCTCTTTTGAAACCTGACCTGTAGATTTTACAACTTTCCCATTTTCAACCATATTATTTCTATTTGCTATTTTTTCAAACCTTCTATTTTGGCTATATTTAGATATACTATAGCTACTTAAAGGTCCAAAAACTGATACTAGTATAATTATTGCAAGAGATGTTGGAAGGATTATATTTTTTCTTTTTTTACTTGCTGAGAAATATATCATTACTCCAAAAACCCAAATTCCAAGGGCTAAGACAAAATACCTATTTTCTGTTATTCCATAAGCATTAATCCTTATTCCCATGGAAACAAACATCATTCCCATAAGTGGCAATATAGCCTTTGGAAATATATTTATATATTTCTTTACCCACTGGCTTTGGTCACTGACTGCAGATATTAAAAATATTGTTACCGCAGATATTACTCCATACCACAGTACCAAATGGGAAACTAATCCCTCTGGCCAATTCATAGTAATAATTATTTTCCCAAAATATATATAAAGTATAACTGTGTATACAGATATTAATGGCATTATTATATATAGCATTAATACTTTTAAACCCTTTGGATAGGCTTTAACACTAAGTCTTTCACCCTTACTTGGAATTCCACCAAGAAAGAAACAAGGTGCAAACACACCAACTATTATAAGCCAAGTGTAATAGTATATTTCCGGATCAATTTTAATTTCTAAAAGATAATTAATAGTAAATAATATTGCTGCGAGCCCTAGATATAACACCACTGAATATACTACTGTTGTAAAAAAGCGTTGTAAAACTCTTATTACATATATCTCAAAATTTTCTTCTTTATCTATATATGGAATAACTAAAAAGCCTAAAATAAACACCAGATTAAACCCTACGTAACGAGTTATTTCAACCATGTTTACATCCTTAAGAAGAAACCACCCATAGGCTATAAGTAAAATTGCTGAAGTACCATAATATATAATTCTACTTTTTTCATTTTCCTTGTTTTTACTCTCTAAAAATAATTGAATACAAAGATATACTGGAATTCCTAGAGCCATTACCATTGCAATCCGCTGCAAACCATCATCCCATTGCCACTTTTCAGCCTCAGACATATAGATTAATATAATAACCGTGGCCATAGACAAAAGTATTTCTATAGGAAATCTTTTCATAGATTCCTTTATAGCATTTTTCCCCTTATTAAACATATTGCTTATCCCCATACACTTGCCCCCTTATTTAATAACTCTCCCCATACTCTTCTAAACTCTTACCTCCATCAAAGATTTCTTTTGCTGCATTTTTACCTACATATCTAACATGCCATGGTTCATAATTATAGCCTGTTACTTTTTCTTTTCCGGCTTCATACCTTACTATAAATCCATATTTATAGGCATTATTTGCAATCCACTTAGCCTCTTCACAGCCCTCATATATCCATCCCCATGAAGCTGCTAAATCCATTGCTTCTCCCAGTTGATGCTCACTTGACCCTGGTTTTGCTACATATTTATCTGCATATTCCTGCCCTTGAACTTTAACATTATATTCATACAAAGTCTTCTGTGTGTCATAAGATCTATATCCTGAAAGTCCATATAAAATTATATTTTCCTTAGCTGCGCCTTGTACAAGTTTTTCTAAAGCCTTTGAAGCCTCCTTAGTCATATATTGTTCTTCCTCTGTAACCCCCTCTGAAAATGTCACATTTACCTTCACCATATCTTTAGGAACATATTTTTTTTCTAATACATACTGCTTATTTGCAAGAGTTAATGAAGATCCTTTTATCGAAACTACTCCTTTTGTTTTCACCTTAGAGTTGTCTACAACGACTTCTTTGCTTTCGTTAGAATTATCTACACTATCACCAGCCGCATTAACTTTAGAGTAATCTATAAAATATACTACCGTAATTATTGCTAAAAATATAAGTATCATAAATCTTTTCATCATTCGTTTTATCTTAATTCGATTTCTTTTTTTAATAAGCTGTCTTTCATAATAACTCCGATTATTATTTATACTAAGCTTCCCTTTATTTATGTCTTCTTTTTTCATAAATTATATTTAGCAAGTAAATAAGTTATATACACCAAATTCTCGCTAAAGTTCACTTCCTTCCATTTTATATATTTTTCTATTTAAACTATATTTTAATAGTCATATAATTTCAATATTTATATTATCCAATTCTTCCCTAACAATATTTAAAGTTTAACCTTATTTTAAAGCATATTCTTATAAACTTTGTTACATATGTATTACATTTCTATTATTAATGGGCATTTACCTTTAAATTAAATGACAAATAGAAAAAATATTTAGTATAATAAAAACCTAAATCAAATATTCGACATTACAACTTATTTCTTGACATTAATCAAGCTATTATGAATACATAATAAACCTTAACCTATTAGAAATGTAAAGAGGAAGATTACTGAATTTTAACCTCAGTAATCTTCCTCTTTAAATCTTAATCGCCTAATATTAATTGTTATTAATTATATTAATTGTTATTAATTATATTAAGCTGATAACTCTTCATCTTTTCTATTATATTCTTCAACCGATAAAGCTTTAGCTATTGGCTTACTTTCATCTAATGGTTTTAGTGCAAATCCAGTATATCCATAAATTGCAGATATGATTGGATTGATTAATCCTAAGAAGTGGAACGGTGCATATGCAAAGGCACTTACTCCTAATGTTGTAAAGTATATTGCCCCACATGTTGACCATGGTACTAACCCTGATGTTAACGTTCCTGCATCCTCAAGTACCCTTGATAGATTTTTAGGATCTAGGTTTAACTTTTCATATACAGGCTTGTACATTTGTCCCGGTATAACTATTGCCATATATTGATCCGCTGCCATAAAGTTCATAGCTATACAGCTCACTATATTTGATAATATAATACTTCCTCTACTATGACAATGTTGAAGTATTTTTGCAATAATCGTATCTAGACATCCTATTTGTTTAACAAGACCCCCAAAACATAATGCACATATAACTAGAGAAATTGTTTCCATCATTCCAAGCATTCCACCTCTATTAAGAAGTGAATCAACCATGGCATTTCCTGAATTCATTTCAAATCCATAAAATAATGATTGTAAAACATCTGCAATAGCATTACCTTGGCCAAATGCAAAGATAACTCCCACTAATGTTCCACCTATCATACCTGGTATAGCTGGCACTTTAAATATAATCATTAACACAACTGAAAGTGGCGCTATAAATATTATTGGAGTAATATTAAAGTTTGCTTGTATAGTCTCTAATATAGCAGTAATTTGACTAGTATCAGCTGCTGTTCCATTTTTAAATCCTATACCTATAATTGCAAATATAATTACTGATATTATAAAACTTGGTACTGTAGTATATAACATATGTCTTATATGATCAAACACATTTACTCCAGCCACCCCAGCAGCTAAGTTTGTACTATCTGAAAGGGGTGATAACTTGTCTCCAAATGAAGCTCCTGTTACAACTGCTCCTGCAACTATTGGTAGAGGTATTCCAAGTCCTGCCCCTATACCCATTGCCGCTGTTCCCATAGTTCCTGCAGTAGTCCATGCACTTCCTGTTGAAACTGAAACTATTGCACATATTATTGGTAGTAAGAATAAAAACATAGTTGGTGTAAATAACTTAAGTCCATAGAATATCATTCCTGGAACTACTCCTCCAGCAATCCATGTACCTACCAGACATCCAACTATCATAATAATAAAATTCGCTTGCATTGCCATAGAGTTAGTCTTAATCATTGACTGCTCCATGTCATCCCATGTGTGCCCTAAAAATTTACCTATAATTGCAGTGATAACGCAACATATTATTAGCGGTATCTGTGGTGCGGCATCAAAAACTAATACCCCCATTAACATAAAGAAAATTAAGCATATAAACGGTATTACCGATATAAGTAGTGATGGTTTTTTAATTTCTTTTCCTTTGTTCATGATTATCCCCCTTGTTAATTAAATATTTATCTTTAAGTACCTCATATAAAAAAGAAATACCTATAAGCGTAAATAGTTTGCACATAATTGTATCCACTATGTTTATTAATGTATATGTAGTATTAAATTTAAAAAATATATAATATATATTATTTTATACATTAATTCACTTTTAGCACTTCCATTGTGAATATATCATGAATTTATACAAAAATCAAATTTTTCTGCATTTTCATCATTTAAGCTCTTTTTTTACATATTAATTTTAAAATATATCTATGTAAACTATTACTTTTTTATGATATTAAATTTAATCATTTAATTTTCATTAATTTATGTATACATTTTGCACTCATTGTATACAATCAATATTTTATACATACAATTATGCATAAATATTATATTTAGCAATGCGAAATAAATGTATTTTTATGTTACATAAATATATTTTTTTTACAATTAAACCCGAATTTGAATTATAAAAAAAACAGCCTAATTATAAGCTGCTTCACCCTAAACCCATTCATTTTTTGTTATTTTTTTATCAATATTGAATTGTTTTTAGATTATATTAATTTTTATTATATGATTATAAAAGTTATTCGCATGCTTGAATTTCAAATGAAAATCGGGTGTCATCCGCCCATTACTATCTACTACACATTTATACTTTGTTTCTAAAGAAGATATAAGTATGTTAAACCGAGTGATATGCCTATCTACTACACATTTATACTTTGTTTCTTAACTCAATTGTAAATATCCGAAAACTCAACATGTATTCTTTCTACGTTTTTATCCATTAAAGCTACATTAACTATATTCATTTCTGGTTCTTTAGCTAATACTATTGGTAATGTAAATGTAAATGTACTTCCTTTACCCATGTCACTTTCAACTTTTATTTCCCCATCATGAAACTCTACAAGTGATTTTACCAACGCTAGTCCAATTCCACTTCCATCTTTCCTTCTATTTGTTGACTTATCAACTTGTATAAATCTATTAAAAATATCTTTTGTCATATGCTTTGGTATTCCAATACCATCATCTTGTACTGAAATGGAAATGTAATTATTAGTACATATTATATTTACTAATATATTCCCACCTTTTTCTGTGAATTTAATTGCATTAGATAATAAATTAAGAATTATTCTTTCAATACTATCAGGATCACATTCCATAACTAACTCTTCCGTATCAGTATCAAAAATTATGTTTAACCCTTTGCTCTCGATATAACACACAGTTGAAAGCACAATATCTTCTACAATTTTAATAATATCAATACTTTCTAATTTTAACTTAAAGCATGAAGCATCAATTTTAGTTATATCAATTAAATTTCCGATTAATCTATTAAGTCTATTAGTATTTTGCTTAATAATTTTCATGTATTTTCTAAAATCCTCATTGTTATAACCATCATTTGCTGTAGTAATTTCAATCATTTGTTGAGAATTATACAGTATATTTAAAGGCGTTTTCAACTCATGAGAAACATTTGCAAAAAAATCATTTTTACTACTTTCAAGTTCCTCTAATTTCTTATTACTCTTCACTAATCTAACTTTGTTTATATAATCTTTAATATAGTAATAATATATCGTCATTGAAACTACAGTAGAAAATATAAATGTAAATGTTAAATTAACTATGTTGTGCATCCCTATTGGAATATCTCTAAAAATTATGTTCAAGAAAATAAGCATTAATATATATGCTAATCCGTTAGTTACTAATGCAACTATTGGCGAAAAGCAAAATATAGCCGAAATAGTAAAGGAAATTATTATATGAGGAGAAATTTGATGATTGACATCAAATAAATTTACAGACATAAATACACCCCAGTAAATAATTATATTAGTAAATGCGCAATGAATTAATTCATTATGCCTAACTGATATTTTTTCAAATATAGAATGATAAAATATCCATATGACTCCTACTAGTAAAATAACAATATGTGAAATATATAGATAAAAGTATGCTTTATTCGCCGTTGACATACAATTATAATATATCAAATCAATCAAAATAAGAATCGCGTTTAGCGGAATTAACGATACCATAGGATAATTCATTCTACTTATATTGGCCTTAACCCTAATGTTTTCAAACGACTCAAAATCATCTATTGAATCAAAATCAGACTTCAAATTTGTAAATTTATGAAAAATACCATTAATCATGTATAGTCACCCCATTCTTTTTTACATATTATAACATATATTCATATTATAATCAATTTTTCTCTGTAAATATACATTTATATTAAAACTAACATTTTATAACCATATTTTTTTTACTTTTCAAGCTACATAAAAAAGCTCTATCACTAGAGCTTTTTACGTTTTTTAAATATATTTATTGAGAAAGAATTTTCTAGTTTAAATTATTATTAATGTTATATTTTAAACTTTGAGATCTCATTCTTTAATTTTATAATATTATCCTTCGATTCCAAAGATTCATCCACTATCTGATTTGAGTTTTGACTAATTTCTAAAACCTTACCTGCTATATCTGTAGTTGCTTCTGCTCCTTCACTGGCTGCCAGTGATACTCCATCTATTATTTTTAATATATCACCTACAGATGATGTAAATCCTTTCATAGTTGCACTCAAATCTATGGAAAAATCTTTATAATATAAAACATCATTATTATATTCATTGCTGGTATTAACTAAGGTGTCATAGTCCTTTAATACTTTTCCTTCTATAAACTGAAGCATATTATTAGAATTCAAAGTTAAATCTTCAACTGAAGATACTATAAGCCCTGTTGTATCTTGTATTTTTGCTATAGTATCCCTAGATTGTTCTGCAAGTTTCCTTATTTCTTCAGCTACAACACTAAACCCTTTTCCAGCTTCTCCAGCTCTTGCTGCTTCAATTGCTGCATTTAGTGCCAAAAGATTTGTTTGTGCCGTTATCTGCAGTATAGAATCTGCTAAAATATTTATTTCTTCTACCGCCTTAGCTTTTTCAATAGATCTTTTCAAACTAATTTCTGTTTCCTTAAATATTTTTTCAGTTTCTCTTTTACTATTCTCTGAAGTATTCATTATATTTTTAGCTTTTTCACTAATCATTGTTGCTCTTTCAGCAGCATCTTGAGATTTTTTTGATATCCCCTGGACTGCCCTTTCCATCTCCTGAGAAGTTGCTGACATTTCTTCTGCTGAAGCTGCTGTTTCCTCCATATTTGCAGAAAGTTCTTGTGTCGTTGCCGATAAATTTGAGATTGCTTCATCAGCTCCTTCTAAACGACTCACGGACTGACTAAGCTGTAAATCAATACTATTAGAGTTTTCACTTATACTATTTATTAATTCTCTTAATTGAGTTCTTACTTTTTCAATTGCAGTTGCCATAACTTCTATTTCATCTTTTGTTTTAACTTTAACTACCTCTGAAGTAAAATTAAAGTTAGCTATTTCATCTAAATTGCTCTTTAAAGCAGCTAAATATTTCAATATCCTGCTAACCACAAAAAACATTATAATAATACCCAAAATTGCCAGTATTAAATTCACAGCTACAACCTTTATTTCATAACTTCTTATTGATGATTTCACATCACTAAGTTCAAAGTCGCAACCTACAAATCCCACAATTTTACCTGAACTATTTTTTATGTTCGATACAGCACTAACTAAATAACCATATTTTTCACTATATTGAACATCTGAATAGTCATCTTTACCGCTGTTTATAGCTATTCTTAATCTTTCACTCCATTCCTCAAGCTCTTCTTCTTCCCCTATTTCCGAATAATCAACCTCTACCCCATCAACAACGTACATAAGTTTATTCTCAGAAGTTTTACTCATTGTATAAAGATATTTAGCCCCTGTATCAACTCTAAGATTTACTAATTGTTTTCTAATCGATTCAAAATAAGGATTAGTTGCATCCTTGCTTTTAGCAAGTTCCTCAAATTTATCACCATCAATACTAGTTCTCACTGATTTAACCATAGATAATGCTTGCTTACCATAAGCCTCCTCACTGATGTTGCTTATAGCACCAAGTGTAGTTATAGTATTAATTATCAGAACTATCCCCATAATAGCTGCTAACATTATACTAAGTTTAAATTTTAAGCTGTAGAATTTCCCCTTCATGTTTGTTATTCCCCCATATAGTTTTATTAGAATCTATAATTATATTGTTTCTTAATTTTCAATTTATACTTGTTCTTTATTATACTTTGTTTTCCCTTATTCTTCAATATATTTCATTTTTTTTGAATATATTTCAATATTTTTTGTCTACATTTATGATTTTATACTTACTTATAACAGGAAATTCCAACTTTATTATATGTACTTTTACAAAACACAGAGACCATTTCAAAGAAATGGCCTCTGTACAAGAATTATAATGAATTTAAATACATTTTCAAAAGCTCTACTTTTAAGTACCTTTTCAATTAATTTCACTTTCTACAATCCTTAACATAATCAATAGGTCTATAAACTTGTCCAAATCTATATAACCAAAGACCTTCCTCCTTAACTCCGCCCTCAGGATAAGCCTTTTTATTTGCTGAATTTATTATTTTTCCATCACCTACATACATAACCACATGCCCCGGTGTAAATATTATATCCCCCGGTTGTATATCTTTATTTGAAACCTTATAGTCCTTTAGAATTTTCTCCTGCTCTGTAGTTGAATATCCTATAAATACATCCGTAACTGATTTATATGTCCAAAAGGTAAGTCCCGAGCAATCAAAAGCCTGCTTTCCTATATATTCAGCCTTATCTAAAGGATAGTACTCATTTCCATAATAAGAAACTAGTTCCTCTAATCTTTCCTCTGTCATAATTTCACCCTTACCACCCCAAACATATTCAAGCCCTACGCTGTCCCTTGCAAGTTGTATTACTTCATTTACAATCTCAATATCTTCCTTAGACATTTTTCTTTTTTCCTTTTCATAGGTGTCATCTAATATTGCATTACACATCATAAAAACTATTGTAAATACACATATGAAACAAAGAAATTTAATCGCAGTTCTCCTTTTCTCACCTCTTCTATTAACCCTAATCCTTCTCATCTTCACACCCCCATACCCTTATGTATTATTTTACCACCAAACTTTCTTTTATATGTTAATTTTACCATTATATTTTCAACTTTATATCTTTAGGATTATTAATAATATAATTTCAATGAAATATTTCTACCAGTTATATTGTCTCCTAATCTATACACTAATCCCTATCATGACTTTCATCCTTGAACGCCCCATTATTCATACATAAAAAATACCGCATATTTGAATAATGCGGTATTTCTGAACTTCATTTAATTGTATTTTTACTAATTTTATGGTTTGTGAAAAGCGTATAAACTATTTTTTCTTTCTACAAACTAGAATATATCGATGTTCAACACTCTCTACATTCCCATTAGCCTTTAAGATTTCATCCAATTTACATAATTCTTCAAAGCAATTATCCACAGAGAAATTCGGAAACTCCCACTCTATAATCTTAGCAAAATAAACTATTGCCCCAATGTCCTTAAATCTTAATTTTGGAAAATATTCATTGCTATATAAAACATCAAAGAAGTTTTTAGATGCTTGATTTAATGCAACATCTAAAGTGTTATCTGGATATTGTGATTTAAAGTCTTTTATCAACGCTTTCGATAATACTTCATTGTTTTTGCCACCAACTTGTTGAGTAATAAACACACCATTAGGTTTTAATATTCTTCTTACTTCTGCTATATCATAGGATCCATGCCTATTGATAATCATATCAAAGGAATTGTCTTCAAATGGCAATTCAACATCCTCAAACACTTGTTTTACCTCAATTCCAAGTGGTTCTAGCTTTTCCTTGCACAACTTCACATTAGGCTCCCACATTTCCGTGACTGCCGTTTTATTATACGGATGCTTCAATGATAATAAAAATTCTCCTCCACCAGTATCCATATCAAGTAACTTATAATCTGAACTTAAATATTTCTTTAATATATCATTATAATCCCAAGGTAAACTTTCATCTTCCCATCTACTTTGTAAGTAAGAAAAATCCCATCCCCTAAAACTCATTTCTTCTTCTTTTTTCCATAATTCTTTTAGTTTATCATAATTCATAACTATCCCTCTTTTCTTTTATTTTTTACCTATAAGAAAATTAGTGCAGTTAGATGATAGTAGTATAACTAATTCTTGGTACATTCTACTATCAGTTTTTATAACTGCACCAAGTAGTTAATTCGATTTTTTCCCATTTTGAGATTTCACCTACTTTCATATTAGTTTAATAAATAATTAAACTACAATTCAAATCAATATCTAATACATATTGTAACATATTTTCAAATACCATACTAACTTTTCTTTGAAAATCATACTTGTATTACCTGTTTTTCTTTAGGATACTAATGTGCATATATCGTTTATACCATGATTATATCTTTACTTAACCTTTTCTTAAATTCATATTTCAATCATTATTATTTATTCTTTATAATACACTATGTAAAAAGGGACCTGATAAATTATCAGATCCCTTTTCTTATAAAATATATTTAACTTTAGTCTTATTATTTTTCTCTTAGAACTCAGCAGTTCCAGTAGTTCTTGGGAATGGTATTACGTCTCTGATGTTGCTCATTCCTGTTACGTACATTATCATTCTTTCGAATCCTAGACCAAATCCAGCATGCTTAGTTCCACCGAATTTTCTTAACTCTAGGTACCACCAGTAATCTTCTGGGTTTAATCCTAATTCTTTTATTCTAGCTACAAGAAGGTCATGTCTTTCTTCTCTTTGACTTCCTCCGATGATCTCTCCGATACCAGGAACCAATAAGTCCATTGCTGCTACAGTTTTGTTATCATCGTTCATTCTCATGTAGAAGGCTTTAATTTCTTTTGGATAGTCAGTTACGAAAACTGGTCTCTTGAATACTTCTTCTGTAAGATATCTCTCATGCTCTGTTTGAAGATCACATCCCCATGATACTGGATATTGGAACTCCTTATCAGCTTTTAAAAGTATATCTACAGCTTCTGTGTAAGTTACACGTCCAAAGTCTGAAGTAGCTACGTGGTTTAATCTTTCAAGTAATCCTTTATCCACGAAGCTGTTGAAGAACTCCATTTCTTCTGGAGCATTTTCTAGTACATAGTTTATGATATATTTCATCATATCCTCTGCAAGCTTCATGTCATCCTTAAGATCTGCAAAAGCTATCTCTGGCTCTACCATCCAGAACTCTGCTGCATGTCTTCCAGTGTTTGAATTTTCTGCTCTGAAAGTTGGTCCAAAAGTATATACATTTCTAAACGCAAGAGCATAAGCTTCTGCTGCTAGTTGACCACTTACTGTAAGGTTTGTTTCCTTACCAAAGAAATCTTTCTTATAATCTATTTTCTTATCATCAGTCATTGGAATATTTTCAAGGTCCATAGTTGTAACTCTGAACATTTCCCCTGCACCTTCGCAGTCACTTCCTGTGATGATTGGAGTATGAGTATAAACAAACCCTCTTTCGTTGTAGAAGCTATGAATAGCAAATGCAACTAGAGAACGTACTCTAAATACTGCTGAGAAAGCGTTACTTCTTGGTCTTAAGTGAGCTATTGTTCTTAAATATTCAAAAGTATGTCTTTTCTTTTGAAGTGGGTAATCACTACTTGACTCACCTTCAACTGTAATTTTTGTAGCTTTAAGTTCAAAAGGTTGCTTACTATCTGGAGTTAGCACAAGTTTTCCTTCTACTATAATAGATGAGCTTATACTTAACTTCTCAATTTCTTTGAAGTTATCTAGTCCATCCTCAAATACAACTTGAACGTTTTTAAAGAAACTACCATCATTAATTTCTATAAACCCAAAAGTTTTAGAACTCCTTAAAGTTCTAATCCATCCTGAAATGCAAATGTCTTGATTTGCAAATTTTTCACTCTCTCTGTAAAGACTTTTTACTAAAACTGTTTCCATAATAAAATCCTCCTTTTTTAATTTATGCACCTTCAACTTATTATTCATTTTCAGATGCCTTATATAAACTTCACATCTCTCCGTTAGTTCCAGACACTGTAGTGTTCATTTGCAAATTCCACCCCTAGTTCCTTAACCCACTTGAAATGTTTGCTTTATTACCTTGGTTTTTAGTATTGATATTAATAAAATCCTATTTTTAGGCAATAAAAAAACCTTTCCTTCCCTAAAAAAACAGGGACGAAAGGATACATTCCGCGGTACCACCCAAATTATCATAATGATCAACTCAACAAGTACAAAGATTTCTCTTGATACTCTGCCCTTCTAACGGAGGGATTCCGTCTAAGCCTATTCTCCCTTGGGATTTCAGTTAGCAACTCCGAGATGTTCTTCAACAAAAGCTTCATATTGGCCTTCCACCGTCACCAACTCGCTTTAACTACTTCTTTTATCTACTCTTCTCATCTTAGTCTTTATTTTAATTATATATTATTAAATAGTATTGTCAAAACTTTATTGTTTATTCAAACTACTTATTATATATTATATGACTCATATTTTATAATGTCAACCATCCCAAACACTTTTATCTAAAACATATTTATCTATAAACTAACATCATATTAAATCAATATAATCCAACTGACAGTATATAAAATAATATATAAAAATACTTATATTAGACTACTACTAAGTCTTATACTTTCACTCACCATCACAACAAACTTATTTACAATTACACACTATAACCAGTGTTAAAATATGTTAAAATATGATTATATTGATTTCGAAATTATTATAAGTTATTAGGAGGTTTACTATGAAAGAAAAGGTTTCTTTTACTAAATTTCAAAAATTTATTGAATGCATAACGCTTCTTGTGCTACTTGGTTCAATAATCTATTTAGCTGTTTCTTGGAATTCTATTCCTAGCACAATTCCTTCCCATTTTAATGCTAAAGGTATCCCTGATGACTGGAGCGGTAAAGGTTCTCTACTTGCGATGCCTATTATATCTATAATATTATATACTCTTCTTACAACCATAACCTTTTTCCCTGCAATCTGGAACACACCAGTAGAAGTCACAGAAAAAAACCGTGCTTTTGTTCATGACAATTTAAGGACAATGCTATGCATTATAAAGCTAATTACAATATCTGATTTTGCTTATATATCCCTATGCGCTGCAACACAACAAAGTTCGTTAAGTAGTTGGTTTTTACCCATGGTATTAATTTCAACCTTTGGTACTCTCACTATATTTATTACTAGAATCGTCAAAGGAAATAAACATCTTAAGTAAGACTCTAATTTAACGGCCCTGTTATCATAAGTTAATTTATGATAATAGGGCCTGATTTTCTTACTTCTATTTGATTTCTACTTCAATTTACCTTTGCCTCAATTTGCATCTACTTTATCACACTACTTAAATTCCAACTAATTTAATATTTCCTAACTCGTTTTTCCTCTTCCTTTAAATCAAGTCCCAAAGTTCCTCCTGGATTCATAATATTATTAGGGTCAAAATGATTTTTCAACACCCTAAATACATCCATTTGATTTTTTCCAAGCTGACCTTCTAGCCATGGTGCAGTCATCTTCCCTATACCATGGTGATGACTCATAGCTGCTCCATATTTTTGAATGTTATCTAGTATTCCATATTGATAATCTAAGTACTCATCAATCTTATTCATCTTCGCTATGAATATAAAATAAAGGTTAGCTCCCTGTGGATATACATGGGACATATGTGTCATGCATATTGTGTTAGGTCTACTTTTACAGAACTTCCTTACACCTTCATGTACTTCCTTCATGGTTTCCCATGTTACGGAGCATTCTAGTGTGTCTATCATAAGTCCATAATCCTGTAAATCTTCCCTCATGTATGGATCTCTAAATCGTCCATGCTCCCACTTCTTAGTTACATATCCTGTAGAATACATAGCTCCATATTTCTTGCATATTTTATTGACCTTTTTCTTAATCACCTTAGTAAAATCACATTCACCATCGGTAAAGCCTAAGAATAAACATCTTTCTCCTGCTTTATATCCCCTTAAATTCATCATTTTATCTATGACAGTTCCTTCAACACCATAAAGCTTAAGTGCTACATCTGTCTCTTCCGGGTCTGATAGCCTAAACACAGATGGAAATCCAAATTGCCCCTGCATGATTTCTCTAGCCGCATTCATACCATCTTCCCAAGTTTTAAATATATAACTAAATTTTCTTTGATTCTCTGGCATATGTCTAAAAATTTTCAAAGTTGCTGACACTAAAACTCCATAGGCACCTTCACTTCCCATCATGATTTCATCAATGGATGGACCCGTTGCATTAGCTGGATACTCCTCAGTTTTAATAGTTCCTATTGGTGTTACATACTCCTGACAAATAACCATGTCCTCTATCTTTCCAAAGTAGGTTGAGTTTTGCCCTGCTCCTCTAGTTACCACCCATCCTCCTACAACTGAGTATTCAAAGGATTGCGGAAAATGTCCACAAGTATATGCTCTCTTTGCATTGAAAAGTTTTGGTGCATTATTTAAAGTTTCCTCAAGCTTAGGGCCTGACATCCCTGCTTCAACGGTAATTGTTTGATTTATTTCATTAAACTTAATTACCTTATTCATGTGAACTCTCATATCTAAAGAAACTCCACTTTCCATACACTCTGTTCCCCTTGTTACAGAAGAACCTCCACCATAAATATAAACTGGTATTTTCTCTTCATTACAGTACTTAACTATAGCTTGTATATCTTCCTTATGCCTCGGATGTATTACTATATCAGGAATGTTTTCTACAATACCTTCTCTAAGTCTCATAAGATCCATCATAGTTTTTCCATAAGCAATTTGAAGCCTTGAGTACTCGTCAGTCTTCACATTTTCTTCGCCAACTATGGATTTAAATACATTCACCTGGTCCTCGGTTAAAGTCATAGGTTTATTATAAGAAACCATTTCTAAACCTTGATTTTGAGGAGTTTTAAAATCCTCATCAGTCATATTAAAAGTTTCCTTCATAAGAGCATATAGTCTTTTATTTGGATGCTTAAACTCCTTTGGATCTCCCCACTTTAAAATAGATCTATAACTTCCCTGCGGTGGTGCTTCCTCAGACCATTTTGGTATGAATTCATTATTAGCTTTACTCATTTTTTTCTCCCCCTAAACCCTATATTAATTAATTTTGCATTTTGCATTTTCAATTTTTAATTTTTAATTCTCAATTAACCCCTATATATTTGGATAATTAGTTATACATTGTATTTGAGCATATAGTCTTCCTAACCTTGAATATATTTTTTTATATACCTTATGGAACAACTCGTCATAAATCTTAGCATTGTCTTTCCTTGGATGAAATACCTTACTATAATGAACCATTTTTTCTATTGCTTCTTCATAGTTTGTATATACTCCCAAGCCTATAAATCCTATTATTGCAGCTCCTAACCCCGAGGTTTCATAGGTAACACTTTTATAAACTGGCCTATTAAACATATCTGAAGTTATTTGGCAGATTACATCACTTTGTGATCCCCCTCCAGAAACCATAATTTTTTTCACCTTTACCTTTGAACATTTTTCAATCTTATTTACACCATCTATAAGGGCATAGTTGATTCCTTCTATTATAGCTCTGTAAATATGTGCCCTTGTATGAACATCTCCAAACCCGATAATCGCACCCTTCGCCTTAGGCATTTTTAAACCTGGTCCCCAATAAGGCTGAAGCATTAATCCTTGGGAGCCTGGTGGAACTTCCTCTAAAGTTTCATTTAATAAAGCCTCAGGACTAACTCCCATTTCTTCTGCCTGCATAGCTTCCCTCATTCCAAACTCTCTCTTAAACCAACTAATCATCCAATATCCTCTAAATATCTCTAACTCTGGATTGTAGAACCCTTCTATACAAGCTGGATATGCTGGCATGAATTTAATAGGCTCAAAGTAAACTTTTGACGTAGTTTGAACTGTAGCAGTAGTTCCAAAACTTAAATTGGCTGATTCTAAATTTATACAACCAGTACCTATAGTCTCACAACCTTTATCTGAACCTGATGCTATAACAGGTAATCCTTCCATAATTCCAGTATCTTCTGAAGCACCCTTTGTAATGACTCCAATTACCTTTCCTGGTTCAATTAGCTCTGGTAACTTTTCTCTCTCTATTGCAAAGACTTCCCATCTATAATCATTGTCGTTCCTTGGCCAGCATTTATTTTTATAATCAAAGGGAATATGGGCTATCTGTGAAGCAATTGAATCTACTAATTTCCCTGTGAGCCTATAATTTAAGAAGCCTGAAAGTAATAAATATTTATAAGTATTCTCCCATATGTCAGGTTCATTTTCCTTTATCCAATTTGATTTAACCTTTCTTCTAGAGACTTCTATAGCCTTATTCATTCCTACAGCTGCAAACATGAGCTTGTACTTTTTACTTATTGGAGTCTCACATTTAGCCATTCTTTGGTCTAACCAAATTATAGCCGGTCTTAAAACATTTCCATCCTTATCTATATTAATCCCAGTATCTCTCTGGGTAGTAACTGTGACACCTTTAATTTTCCCCCAATTATCCTGATCCTTATCTTTTAATCCCTTACAAACTTTGCAAAGACCCTTCCACCAAATCTCTGGATTTTGCTCTGCCCATCCCGGATGCTCCGAAAAGTATGGCTCAAATTCCTGTTTTTCTTTCCCTATGAGATTTCCTTCTTTATCGAAGATTATGGCCCTTATACTTTGAGTCCCACAATCTATAGCTAATACGTAGCCATCATCCATAGCTATTTTACCTCCTCGGATAAATGCATTAAATCATTTGTTGCAATAAGATTCACATTCATGCTGAGGAAATTTTCTACTATAATCTCTCCACAAGCCACAGGATGATTAATAACAATTTGTGATAGAGCTTTCATGGCACTTATAACTTCCTTTGCCGGTATATCTCCATCTGTTCTAACTGACAATCTAGGATGCTCCCTATAAATTGTTTTAACAGTGGAGCATACACTCCTCATAGGATTCTTCATTTCATTAATAGCAAAATCTTCTCCCCGTTTACATAAGTTACCTTGAATTATCCATTGTTCCTCTTTATTCTCTACCGTCAATTCACAACCATTAGGACATACTATGCAAGTAAGAATTTTCATACCTATCCCCCTTTTAGTTTGATTCATCTGACTTCTATCCCCTTATAACACCACGCTTTCATTAAAGCTTGGAATAACAGCTGACATCCCCAAGACATGGCCTTTTAATATTCAGCTAGAGTGTGATATTTCTCTTAATCAAACTCCATCTTGCTATAAGCATCACTATATATATCTTCAAACACTAATTATCAATAATCAGCTTAAAGCATCCATAAACACCTTCATTAAAACTTAAATCCCTTATGTCAAATTCTATCCTCTCCATTTCCGGTGGTTTTAGATTTGAATAAGTTTTCTTAAATAACACTTTATCTTTACACATTAGGAGCACCTTCACATTTTTTCTAACATCCTTACTTCTAAAATATAAGATTATTTTCTCATTCCTTGAAATATAGTTTACTTGCTGTGGAACCACATATAAAAAATCTTTATCTGAGGAATCTATAGTTATTAGTCTTACTTTCTCTTTATACTTAGCATAGCTAGCAGCATTCTCTCCTGCGTATTTTCCGCTTTCAGATACATAATCTACTAAATCATTTACATGAAGAGCATTTCCACATGAAAATACACCAGGTATACTAGTCATAAAGTTTTGATCCACCACTGGACCCTTAGTATTTTTATCTATTTCTATTCCTAAACTCTCCGCAATCTCATTTTCTGGAATAAGTCCTACTGATAAAATAAGACCATCACATTCAATAATTTCTTCAGTGCCCTTTATAGGTATCATCCTTTCATCCACCTGAGAAATCTCTACAGCTTCAACCCTATAATCTCCAATAACTCTTGTTACTGTATGAGATAAGTGAAGTGGAATTGAAAAGTCATCTAAACATTGTGCTATATTCCTACTAAGTCCCGAAGGCGTAGATTTTGCTTCATACACTCCAACCACATTTGCTCCTTCTAATGTAAGTCTTCTAGCCATAATAAGCCCAATATCTCCACTGCCTAAGATTACGCAATTTTTACAAGGTAGATACCCTAAAATATTAACAAGGTATTGAGCCGTTCCTGCAGTATAAACTCCAACAGGCCTTTCTCCATTTATGAATACCTGCCTTGATGTTCTTTCTCTACATCCACTGGCTAGCACTACAGATTTTGTTAGAACTTGAAATATTCCAAGATTCTCATTTACCAAGGTTATTTTAAATACCCCTTCTCCACTGTCCATAATACATGCTTTCTCTGCTCTGCTTTCTACCATTTGATTATCTAGCTTTTCCCTTACTTCTATATTCTCTTTCTTATTTTCATTTTTCTTACTTACACACTTTTCAACATTTATTACAAAGGTTTTTTTATACACCTGTATACTCTTTTCTTCTACTTCTTTAATATATCTAAAGGCATACTCTGGCCCACTTAGCTTTTCTTTAAAGTTAATTAATCCAAAGCCATCATGGATACATTGCTTAAGTATTCCACCAAGCCTTTCCTCTCTCTCCACTATAAGTGTTGATGCTCCCGTGTCATGAGCTCCTAATGCTGCTGCAAGTCCAGCCGGTCCACCACCTAATACAACCACATCATAACTCCCCTTAAACTCCTTCACACTCCTCACCTCCATTTCCACCGTTGTAATTATGTTTGTTTAAATCCTTACTTTCATCAGATTTATCCTTATATATTTCCTGAATCTCACCAACTATAATATTAGAATTCTTCCCTTTCTTCGTCACATCACTAAGTTTTGCTTCCGTCTCCTCTTCGATTATCTTCATAATTAAAGGCATGCAGAACCCACCTTGACATCTTCCCATCCCAGGTCTAATTCTTCTTTTTATTCCATCGATTGTTCTTGCAGGTATTGGAGAATGTATTGCGTCTATAATTTCACCCTTACTTATTTCTTCGCATCTACAAATAATAGTTCCGTAATCTGTCCTTGATTTTATAAACTTACTTCTCTCTCCCAAACTCATATTGCTAAGATTTGGTATACCTATTCTGTTTGGATTCCAATGTGGATTTCTTTTCATCTCCATTAAAGATGAAAGTACTTTGCATACTATATTTTCTACTTCTGCTGCAATGGCCGGTGCAGATGCAAGTCCTGGTGATTGAATCCCTGCTACATGAATTAGATTTTTAACATATTCTGATTGTTCTATAATAAAATCCTCTTCATAGGTAGCTGCTCTAATTCCTGAAAAGTAAGTAATAACATCTGCATATGACAACTTAGAAACTAAAGGTAAATGACGACTTAAAATACTATCTATTTTATCCTTATCCGTAGAATAATCTTCCCTAAAGGGCTGTTCATAAGCATCTGGTCCCACTAATAAGTTCCCGTCTATAGTTTTTACTATACCTCCGCCCTTAGTGTTTTTACTTGCGGAATTTAAAATCGGCTTTGCAACAACACCATTTAATAGAGAATACTTCTTCTTATCTAAAATGATAATTTGTCCCTTTCTTGGATGAATAGAAAAAAACTGATCCCCTGCCATATTTGCTATATGATCTGAAAAAACACCTGCTGCATTTATCACTACCTTAGGATATATTTTCCCACGATTAGTCTTCACACTTAGGATTTCATCTTTTTCTCTTTCTATCGCCGTTACCATAGTATTAAAATAAAATTCAGCTCCATTTTCTACGGCATTTTCGCCATATGCAACAGTAAGCTTATAGGGTGATATAATTCCTGTAGTATCAAAGTGTACTGCTCCAAAGCCTACATCCCTTAAATTAGGCTCTAACTTTCCTACCTCTTCTTTAGATAACAATGTAACACCCTTTACTCCAGCCTTCCTAGCTCTTGCCATAATAAATGGTTTTCCTAATCTAGCCCATCTATTGTTTAATATTACTGTAGAACCACATCTACTAAATTCAACATCAAGTTCCTTTGAAATCTTTTCATACATACTATTCCCACGAACATTGAATATAGATTTTTTACTACCTGGTCTTGGCTCAATGCCTGGATGAATCATACCGTCATTCCTAGATGAAGCATGCATACATAAATCTTCCTCTTTTTCCACAAGAAGTATAGAAATATTCCATTTTGTTAACTCTCTCGCTATGGAAGTTCCTATAATTCCACCACCTATTACTAACACATCTATTTTCTTGCCCTCTAAACTGCCATCCTCAATTACAGGTTTACTAGCATCTGGTATGTCAAGCCCATTAACCTTTATCCTATTTACAACCCCCTTATATCCTTTATTCCTAGCAAGTTTACCAGCTGTTACAACTTCGCTCCAATTATTAACTTGTCCATCTAGCACTATTGAATTATGCCATTCACTACAGTGAATTTCATTTTGTAAGGTTCGTCTAATCAATTTTTCAATTCCCTTCAAGTCTCTTCCCATATTCAACACCTTCTTTGGAATATTGAACATCTCAAACTATCAAAATTTAACTTTGAAATGTTATTAATTATCTTATGTTTGAACCATATCAATTATGATAATGATAATAACAAAATTTATAATGACTAGTCTGTACAAACTTTTCTAATAGCTAATCTCTGTAATACTCTCATCTTCTTTAAGTTGATAATAACAGACGAGTTCTTATCGACAGATTATTTTGAACGTAAACAAAATAATTTCAGTAAAATTTTCAGTTAACCCCGTACTGAAATTCGATTTTTTCCTAGGATCCTCAAACCCTGTCATATCTAAGTGTTGAACCCTCTAAGAACATAAAAACATAAAAACATAAGAACATCGTAATTCATGTAATTTATTTTGACTTATATATATATTAAAGTTTTTCAAAGAGCTAGGCAGTAGTAATCATGATAAAATTAAACATCTGTACTAAAAAAATGGCTTATGTCCCCATTACTTCGTGGCAACAAATTCGTCACATCGAATCATTAAACCCATTGATTTTACTTGATTTTAGATTGGAAACTTTTTATACTTTCATGCATTAAAAAATAGCCACAGAAATGATTTATTAATCATTTCTGTGGCTATTATCATTACTGATTTTCATCTCATATCCTGTCTCTGTAATCCTTCAATCTTCTTTAAGTTGAAGATAACTACTGTCATAACTCTATGTAAGTTTCTAATATCCATCGCAGTAAGGTATCTCTCTTAAACAAATTCCACCTTATAAATACCATCATATAAATCTAATATAAAGTTCATATTAACATAAATCTACTTATTCATTTACTCCATATTTAAGTTTAATATAGAATCATCTTCATTAAAAGTGTTTACATTATACAAAAATAGTATATCCGTTATTTCCTTTGACTCTATTAGCTTTTCAATATCTTCCATATAATATCTTAAATCTACCACATCTATTTCACCATAGTGAGATGTTAAAAATGGTAGCATACTATTTGCGAAAGAATCCTTTATTACCAGTAGCTTCTTATCTTTATCTGCCAAGGATTTAATATTAATATGTGGATGGTTTCCTCCAGTAAATACCTCATATTTATCCTTCTTGTCTAAGCTTTCACTACTATATAATGTTGGAACCTTCTTCTGCTCATCTACATAGTTTACCACTAACTCATTATCTGGCTTTGGAAAATATATATTTATTGAATCCGGTTGCCCTTCTATAGTTCCTATCTTAGAGCTTAAACTTCCATAGAAATCATTAGCAACTAGCTCTATAGAAAACTCTTCTTCACTCCTTGGTTCTAAGGATAATTCTCTGCATAGCTCTTTATATGCAATATATGCTCCGTTACTCGTCCAGTGATGGTCAGTTCTATAATATAAATATTTATCTTTACTCTTACTTAATGCATCATATGTATCTATAAACTTAACCGTTGGTGATAGCTTAACCTTTACATCATCAATATAATTAAGCTGATCATCCACAGGTGCATATCTCGGCAAATATTCCTCTAATATCTTTGTTGCTGTTGGAACTAACATAAGTGAAGTATTTATATTTTTATGTTTATCTGCAAATCCATTAATTGCTGATACTTTTTCATCTGTTTCTTCATCTGGCCTTCTCTGGAAATCCTCAAGCAATTGATTATTTTTACCTATAAAAACCTTATTACTTGAATCCTTACCACCTAATGAATTTATATTGGACTTAAGCTTTACAAAGAATTCTCTCCCCGGAAATTGATCAGATATATAGCTTTCATATTTTTTTACATAATCTCCACTGACAAGACTACTAAATGAAAATTCCGGATTTCCACTTAAATTTCTATTTTCTTGCTCCGAAAACTCTCGATCCTTCGCAAGTAAATTAATCAAAGATGTTACTCCTATAAATGTAAGAAACACTATTGTTAATAGTGAACAATATATCTTATTATTATTATTTTTATTCACTTAAATCACCTCCCTAAAATCTAAAGTATAGGAAAGGATTATAACTTTCACTAACTAAATAAGTTGTCGAAATAAATAAAATCAATATATTAAGCCCTATAACCACTATCATTCCACTTAGTTTAAACTTTTCTTTTACTAGCTTAACTAAATTTTTGATTAATGGAGTAGCACATAGAATAGCAATTATTAAAATTATTAGATTTGTTTTCAATGTATACTTTGCCATATTATCTATGAAAGAATTTTCTCCTATTCCAAACATTACTTTTATGTACGATATAGCTCCACCAAGGCTCTCTATATCAAAAAATACCCAACTAATCATTACTAAAACTAGGGTATATATATGAGAAATAGCCACCGGTACCTTTTCTAAAAATTTACCTAAAAACAACTTTTCTATAAATATTATCACTCCAAAATATAGTCCCCAAACTATAAAATTCCAGCTAGCTCCATGCCATAAGCCTGTGGTAAACCATACAATCAGTATGTTTCTAAATTGTATTGCAAGCCCTCTTCTATTTCCCCCTAGTGGAATATAAATATAATCTCTAAACCATGATCCTAATGAAATATGCCATCTTCTCCAAAACTCCGTAATACTTTTTGATATGTATGGATATTTGAAGTTTTCTAGAAATTCAAATCCCATCATTTTACCAAGTCCTATAGCCATATCTGAGTATCCACTGAAATCAAAATATATTTGAAGTGTGAAAGCAAGTATACCTACCCATGCGGATATTACTGAAACCTCTCCTATTGGCAAAGTTTTTATACCTGTCCATATAAGCCCTAAATTATTGGCTATAAGCACCTTTTTACCTACACCTGCAATAAATCGTTCTATTCCTACCGCAAATTTATCTACAGATTCTTGCCTATTATTTAATTGTTCTTCTACATCACTATACTGAACTATTGGTCCTGCCACTAATTGTGGGAACATTGCAATGTAAGCTCCAAAGCTAACAATATTCCTTTGTGCTTTCACCTTACCCATATACACATCTGCTATATATGATATTAATTGAAAGGTATAAAAGGATATACCTAGAGGTAATGGCAATTCCCTTATTTGCAAAGTAGTTCCTAGTATCATATTGACATTATCAATTAAGAATCCGTAATACTTAAAAAATACTAGCACACTTAAATTCAGGACAATTACTGTTATAAATATAAATTTCTTTTTTTCCTTATCCTCTTTACAACCCGCTATGAGCAGCCCACCTATATAATCAATTATTATAGATCCCATCATTAAGAATATATATATTGGCTCACCCCAAGCATAGAATCCTAAACTCATTATGAGTATAACAAGATTTCTAATTTTCTTTGGTGCTATATAATAAACTATTAAGGTTATTGGTAAAAAAATAAATAAAAATATTAAACTACTGAAAACCACCTAAATCACTCCAATTAAATCAAAATTTCTATCTAAAGTTCTTATCTATTGCTGTTTTTATTTCTTTCGAATCCTTTGAAATGATTAATATTAAGTATTCACCCTTTACTTCTAATACTCTATCACTGATTATTTCATATTCTTCTGGCCTATAGCTTTTAAAGCTATTAGATTGTTTTTCAACTCTTCCTTCAATCTTGCTTTTAAGCTCGTCTACATCCTTCTCCGATTTTGCTTTTAAAATAAGGATTTCATTTGCATCCATATTTGTTTTAGGTGAGTATAATATAAACTCCTCTACATCGTTCTTATTTATATAATATAATTTTCTTAGCTTCAGGGCATCCCCTTCATCCATTGTGGTAATATCCGCAGTTTCTATTATACTTTGCCTTATCTGTACCATATCCGGTTCTTTTATTTCTAAAACTTTATATAAAACTATAAATGTAACTAATACTATTCCTGCTAATATACAATATGCTCTATTGTAATTACTCTTCATTGTCCATACTCCCTATCTATTTTCCTGTCATGTATCTTTGTAAATAGGTTAACCATTTTAAGTAGAAATCATATTTAAAATGTATCCCATCACCTTCATGCAAGGAATCATTGTTTGCTACTAATGTATCAATATCTACATAATTAACACCTGTTTCTTCACTAACTTCCTTTGCTATAGCTCTAAATTCTGTTAAATTTTCATTAGTAAGCCTAGAATTAATTTTTAAAGCCTTATCATTAACCGGTAAGGGTGCTTGTATATATATATTAGTCTTAGGCAACTTAATTTTAATTTCATTTATAAAGCTTATATAACTATCCTTAAACTCTTTTGGGCCTCTTGATTGACTTGGATTATCAAACTCTATAACATCATTCATTCCATATAAAAGCACTACATTTTTAGGTCTAATGCCTGCTAGTGTACCAATCTTTTCCTTAGCTTTAATTACAGTGTCGCCTTTTCCAGCTATAACATTATATTTATTTATAATTTCCATATCTATAAGACCTTCTGTAATTGAATCTCCCATAAATACTGTATCTTCAAAGAATTTTTTAAAATCTATGTCTGCTACATCATCTTCAACGATTACTACTGGTGCATGATGTGCCTCCACCTTTTCCTCTATAATCGATAAATCAGCTTGTTCTAATTGAAGTAAATGCTTTCGACCTTCACTTATAATCTGAGCTTCTCTTTCTGAAGTCCTCTTACTTTGTATTTTTCCTACTCCAGTTATGATAATTATCACAACTATTATACAACTTCCAATTGCAAAAAATTTATTTTTCATAATTATTATCCTCTTACTTTTACATGTCCTATTAATTATATACTCTAATATAATTTCATTAAAATTAGGTTACAAAACCCTTACAATTTAAGATATTACTTATAGATTTTATAATTGTTCTTTAATTACACTTTTCATCTTGTAAAATAAGGAACAATGTTGAAAATATCCCCTTAAATAACAAACAACTTGATGCGCGTTATTTACACATCAAGTTGTTAATTTACCCAAGTTATTTTCTATTTATTCAATTTTTAATTTATCACATAAACTCTTATTTTTAATTATAATTTTAAATACTAATACCCCTATAACTGAAACTACTACAAACTCCCCTATAGCTACCTGTAAAACCGAAAGCCAGAATGGAAATTGTAATACATAGTAAAGTTCAGCCCCTACTAAAAGTCCATTTACTATAGTTGCCCATATTGAACTTATAAAAAATATCTTTGTACTACTTTCCCCATACTTCTTAATTAAAAGTTCTTTAGTTTTCCAAATTAATACTAAGGCAATTAGTGTTGCAGAAGTTCCTACTACTACATCTACAAAAGCCATTGGACTTAGTAAAAAATTTGATATAGCACACCCTAATGTTAATCCTGGTATGTATAATGGATCAATTAATACAAGTAATATTAACACCTCTGATAACCTAAATTGCAAAGGCCCATATGCAATTGGTGCAATCACCACTGTAACTGCCACATAAATTGCTGCTACAAGCGCTGTTTTTAATAATCTTTTAACATTGTTATTAGTGTTCATAATATAATACCCTCCTTGTTTTCCATAGCTCACGCTCTTAGCATTTCATAGTCCTTGAATAGTATTAATTTAAACAATTAATTAAGCTTAAGATATCTTAACTAACAGTAATTTAATCGTCCTTCTAAGTTTAATTTAAATATTACTTTAAATCCTAACTAAACAACTATACAAGTCTACTAATAAAACAATGGATCTAGTTATGTCACCTTACTAGCCATACACCTGACTTTTACTCAGCATATTATTTTTTCCTTACACCATATGATTTCGATATACAATTGCTACCACTATAATTAGTATCCTCAAAATAATAGCAAGTGATTCTTATATTCAATTATAGTTTACTGAATATACCTGGCTACTCACCTAGATAAATTATATATTCTAACTAACCTTATACATTTCATATTTAAAAATCCATTAATGATTTTCTACTTCATTCTTCATTCCAAATTATACATTTTTAATTAGAATTAATAGGTTCCAGAAAAAATAAAGGCCGCCATAAAAATGACAGCCTTGTAATCTTTGTACGTTAAAGTAAAGCCCTTATAACTAACTGTTAAAAAGGGTTTAATTAAAAGATTTCAATGCCGTAGTTTTATTTAAAGACAGGAGGCTTACGAACTGTCTTGTTTTAACATTATTATACGCTATTTTTTACTTATTTTCAACATTTGTTATTTGGTTATCTTTACAGATTATCACTTTATTGATTTTTATATCTATCATCGACTTGTTGTCGCAGTTTTCTTTATATATCCAGTTCCATACTCTGTTGTATCAATATAATAATATCCACTTATTTCATCTTGAACTGTTATTAAATCATCCTTTTTATATATTCTAACTTCATTTTCCCATACCCTTGTATTATCCTCTTTACACACTAACTTAAACCTACTATCAAAAGGATAATCTACATTTCCATTAAACGTAACATCATCTTTTAGTATCCAACATCTTTTTCCATTCAACTCAATTTCATAAGCATATTTGTTTTCTGCATCTGCCGTCAATAGATCATTTTTCTTGAATTGTGCTACTTCAGTTGTATAAACCATCATATCCTTTAACATTTTTAAAGGTAATGGAAATTTAGAACCATCAGTAATATTAATCATTATATAGTTGTATGCATCCTCATTTTCTGTTGTATTTGATTTATATTTAACATGGCATACAACCTTATAGTCACCCTTAACGCTAGGCATAAAACTGAAGCTATTTGAAATTTGCCAGTCTGTTACCGTAGTCCACTGTTCATTTAACTCATAATAATATTTATACAATACATCTGAAACTGTACAGTGAGCATAAACTGTTATTTTATTTCCAACTTCTGGATCGCCTTCAAAACTCATTTCATCAATAGCAATATCAGGAGCAGGACTTGTATTTTTAAGATCAACTCCTGTAATTCCATATACAAGTGCATTAGCAAACATCTCTATATTATTTGTAAAGAAAGTGCAATCTGCCATGGTATCAACAAAAAAATTCTCTATAAGCATTGCCTTCATAGAAGTTCCATTTATTACAGCAAGCCCACTTCCATCTTTCACACCTGAACTTGCATTTTTAGGACTACTACTGTGCACGCTTCCCCCATTATTTATTATATATTGTAAATATCCAACAGCCTCATTAAGCTTCGCACCATTATTCGTATATACTTCTGCTCCAATTCCGCCGCCCGCATTATTATGGTTACTTATAAATATATCTGCTCCCCACGAATTAGCTTGTTGGCATCTCCAGTTTAAAGATTGTGGAACTGTTAAAAATTCAGTTGGTCTTTGTGCTAATACAGTATGTCCTAAACTTATAAGTTTAGTTACAACTAAATCCGTCATCTTATCCGAATAAACTTCTTCACTAAGAAACCCACTTGCTCCTCTATCTAATCCACAACCATGCGCTTTATCTATATAAATTTTCATACATAAATCGCCTCCTCTATTTAATATATGTATGAAATAATCAATGTTTACTATTATCTTTCATTCACTTGTCAAATACCATTTTTTAATATATATTTCATAAAAATCAACATAACCCGTAAAACAAGTGATACTTACTATACAATAAGACCTAAGAAAAACAATGTCTTTCTTAGGTCTTATCCTTCTATTTAATTAAAAGAGTATTTTAATTGGTTACACCCTTATATTATCGTAGCTTATTAATGGAACTACTTTTCTATATATATTTATAAGTGTAGCTTCAACTGACTAAAATCATATTTAATATGTCAGCTAATTCTCCTCCTTATTTCTTCAATGCATCCCTTAGCAGCATCCATTATTGGGATTAATCGTCCCTTTTTATCTTCTTTAATTTTGCTAATACTTTTATTTAAGTCGCCGTATTTTCTTTCTATTAGCCTTTCTGTTACTATTGGATATTTTTTCAATAATTCAATATCCTCATCTTTGATATTATCATACATTACCATATCGTCGATAGCATCTGCTACCCTATTAAAAATAGTTACTTTTACCAAAGCTGGTGCTCCATCATTTGCACGGTCAAACTTCTTCTTCCTCACAAACCATGGTTCTGGAATGTCTTTTTCAAGGTTATCAGCTTCATTTTCAAAAATAACAAGGTTCTTAATGCATTCCCTTTGCTCGATTATATCAAAATGTCCTAAATATTCAGTCTTTTTAGCCTTTTTTATTATTGTATTAAAGTCCATAAACCCACATCCTTTCACTATATATATAATTCTACGCCTTTCTGTACATTCCTTCTTTATTATATACATTATTTATTAATTAAATACTAACCTTATGAACTAATAATTTTAATTCAATGTTAATTGTTAATTCAATGTTAAATTTGCTTTACGAATTGTTAAATAATTCAATTATATGTTAACTTTATCTATATGTTGATGTATTGTTAGTTTATTCAACCACGCGTTTACGTATTACTTTTACCGGGTTATTTAGTAAATAACTTATTTTATATACATATGTTTTATTTTAATGGAGGTTAACTTTCATGAGCGCTTTCTCCTTAACTTTAGCCATTGATATTTTGGGTGGCCTTGGATTATTTTTATTTGGTATGAAACTTATGGGCGATGGCCTAGAAAGCCTATCTGGTGAAAGATTAAAAAGAATTTTTGACAAAATTACTTCTAATCCATTTGAAGGCGTATTAACCGGAACTATTATTACTGGTATTATTCAAAGCAGTAGTGCAGTAACTGTTATGATTGTTGGTTTTGTTAATGCCGGTATCATGAACTTAACTCAAGCAACCTTTGTAATTATGGGTGCAAATATAGGTACCACAATAACAACGCAATTAATCGCCTTTAATTTTACCAATATAGCTCCAGTATTCATATCCATTGGAGCCTTCATGGTAATTTTCTTTAACAAGAAATTTTTTAAAGAATCAGGAAATATCGCTTTAGGATTTGGATTGCTATTTTTAGGTTTTAATCTAATGTCCGATGCCTTGATTCCGCTAAGAACCTCACCAATGTTCACTCAACTTATATTAATTTTAAAAGAACACACTATACTCAGTCTGCTCTTTGGACTATTCATGACAGCTATAATCCAAAGTTCCACCGCAGTTATCGGAATACTTATAATATTCTCTACAGTTGGAATACTTCCTGTAGAAGTGGCTATTCCATTGATATATGGTACTAATATAGGAACTTGTGCTACTGTGTTATTTGCTTCTGTAGGCACATCTAGAAGCGCTATGAAGGCGGCTCTAATTCATTTGTTATTTAATGTTATTGGTAGTTTAATATTTTTATTTACTCCACTTTCTAAGTTATTGCTAAGCCTGGTAATATTTATTACACCTGGTGTTGATGGTGGTACAGTGGCAAAGCAAATTGCTAATGCCCATACTATATTTAATATATTAAATACAATAATATTATTTCCTTTTACAAAGCAACTTATAGCTTTAGTTAACTTTATGCTTCCAGGAACATTTGAAATTGAAGTTCCTGGTGCAAAATATATAGATGAGAGATTACTTGAAACACCTTCAATAGCATTTGGACAATCTACTAATGAAATTATTAGAATGGGCACCATCGCAAAGAATAACTTGGAAATAGCAATAAAAGCCCTTACTGATGGAGATTTAGAATTGATAAATAATGTATATATCAACGAAAATTTAATAAACCTACTAGAAACTGATATCACAAGTTATCTAGTTAAGATATCAAACTGTGATATTAGCGATGATCAACGAAGGATCATTGCTAGTTATTATCATGTTGTTAATGACATAGAACGTATTGGAGATCATGCCGAAAACATAGCTGATTTAGCCAATGAAAAAATCTTTAAAAATCTTCATTTCTCTCAGGCGGCTATCAACGAGCTAACTGAAATGGCTAATATCTGTATAAAAGCAGTAGATTCAAGCTTAGAATGTTTTGGCAATTATAACGTAGAAAAATCCACTGCAGTTAATGGATTAGAGGAAGAGATTGATACATTAGAAAAGGAACTTAGAGAATCACATATTAAGAGATTAAATAGCGGTGTATGCAGCGCTACTATAGGCGCTATGTTCTTAGACATTGTTAGTAACTTAGAAAGAGTTGGAGATCATGCCATTAATATAGCTGAAATTCTTTCATACAAATAAATAAAGTTTAATAAAATTGCTATATTCAGTGATATATCCCCACTTAATATTAGGGTTTAAATTGTATAATATAAATAAAAGGACTATCTATGAATTATCGACTTATATTTTATCTAAATGATGAAAGTGAATTTAAATATATTTCTACTCTCATCATCAATTTAAAACATAATCATTTTCAAGGTAGTCCTTTTAAACTTATTTGATATTAATTTCCACTACATTTCATCAACTTTTTTTACTTGACTTTTCTGTATTTTAAACAATAATTGTATTTTCGCAGCCATTTTTCCTAACAATGGCTTCAAGCTCCTTCATGTATTCATTAGTAGGTACACTAGTCTCTAATAAATTTTTTCTAACTCCCATGGGTCTATACTTAATAAGCTTATATATAATATTAGGGTTTACTTCTGCAAGTAGTTTACTTCCCATATCTACCGTATATCTATTATCAAGCACTCCTGGAACTACAACAGTTCTGATTTCATATATTTTATCCATTTTTCCTAATTGTCTTATATTTTCTATAACTACTTCATTTGAAATTCCTGTAAGCTTTTTATTTTCTTCTGATTTATATGATTTTAAATCTATCATAGTTTTATCTGTTACTGCTAAAAGTTCTTCATCCTTGTATAACTCCATAGATCCATTGGTATCTATAAATGTAGTAAGTCCTAGCTTTTTAACCTCTGTAAATAACTCCACTAAAAAATCCCTTTGAAGTGTACATTCTCCACCCGAAACGGTTATTCCTGATATGAAAAACTTCACTTTCTCTATCTTCTTAATTAACTCACTAGCAGTTATCTTTGTTATTTTAGGGCTACTATTTTTTTTGCATTCTGCAACGCAGCAATCACAGTTAACACATTTATCAATATCATATTCTACTATTCCATCTATCATTTGAAGTGCCCCAACTTCACATACGGGAATGCACTCACCACAGTTAATGCATCTATTTATAGTCTCTGGATTATGGCAGTAAAGGCAGTTATAGTTACATCCTTGAAGGAATATTGCCATTCTATTACCTTCTCCATCTACATTACTGAACGGTATTATCTTGTTTATAAATCCTATAGTTTCCGCCATCTTTCCCACTCCAGTCATCAAGTAATTTTTAATAATACATAAGCCACTCCAATACTACATTCACTTGATGATGTTGTATTAGAGCGGCTATAGGTCTCCATGAGTTCATATCATGGCTTTAATTATCTAATCTTATTCACAGTAACCTATTTATCACTTTCTCTTAACTTTCTTTCAAGAATCTTAGCGTTTTTAACCGCTCCATAGCCTAGCGCTACTGTATCTTGAAGTACTTGTTCTCCTCTTTCTAAAGCTTCTATATCAGAACGCTTTACAAGGTATCCTGTAATTCTTATAACGTCGCAATCATCACAGTATAATGAGAAATATCTCATGTTAAGTGCAAACGCTCCCTTGATTATATCTAAGATTGATTTTGGATTATTTTTAGCCATTTCATCAAACTTGAATATATCGCCTATTCCTGATGGGAAGTATTTGTGGAATACAGCACTTTGTACTAGATGATCTTGTATTGCTGGTTCTTCTCCTATTGGAATTCTACATCCTGGACTTGATCCAAAATCAGTTTCGATTCCAACTTGAGCATGAAGTAAGAATTTATTATCTGCAACTTCACAGTATTTGTTTTCATGATCATTAACTATATCATACATAGTGCTGATTATAGTTTCACCAAGTTCATTAGCTCTTTCACTATGTCCAAATCTTTCTTTTTCCTCTGTAGCTCCTAGTAATGTATTTACACACTCCGCAAGGCCAACTAGTCCAAACATTGCTGTAAATCTATCTCTAGATATTAATCCTTCTCTTACAAGGAAGCTTGATTCAAAGAAATTACTTTCTTCTACTATAAAATTAACTCTCTTGTCCATATAGTCAAGAGTTGCTTCCATTGCCTCTGGTAATACCTTTTCAAAGAAGTGCTCTTGGTTATAAGCCATATTTGCCAGCTTTGAAAGTACCATTCTAACCAAAGTATAACTTCCTCCACCTATGTGAAGCCCATTATAACAACTTGCTATTCCATACTTTTCGCCTAGTTCTGCACTAAACATATCATGATTTGCAAAGCTTGGTTTTGCACAAGAAAGTCCAGTTTTAATCGCTTCAATCGCAAATTCATCGCTAGTATCTTTTGAATATTTTAAAGTTATATTTGGAGTAGCATTTTGAAGCTCTCTCTCTACTTCTAAAATAATTCTACCTGCTTTTGTAGCTAATGGTCCAATATTTGCATGACAGAAGGAATCTGTTATTGTTCTATCTATGTGTTTAAGGAAGAATTTTATTGCCTGGTATGCTTCCTTTTCATCTTCTATATAAGGCTCTAAAAGAGTGTCTATATTTCCTATATATACTGGGAATGACGTAATTGATGGTACATGCTTATATAATATAAGTAAGTTATTTACCGCATCCCATATATCTGTTGCAGGAGCTAATTTTAAAAACTCACTTCCATTTTTCATAAATACATCATAGTCTGGCACAATATATCTTGGTCTATAAGGTGCTTCACCTTCGCAAAGGTCGCATATAACACCTGCATTTTGATACATTTTAGTTTTGTTTGACTTATTTAAAACATCTAAACTATTCTCTGCTTCTCTAGCTAAATTTACTACCTTCATCTCATAAGTTAATGTTTTGTTTTTTATAATATCCATAACATTATTTTTCATATAAACCACTCCTATCGCCAATTAGTGTTAATTAAACATTCATATGTAAATGTCCCATTACAATGTGCTACTATTCGCATTTTTCTTTATATAATCAAACCACATTCTAAACACTTGTTTAGATTATATATGATTTCTTTACAAAATCTATCTTTACTATATTATACAACATGATAACTGATTTTTCTACCACTAATGAATAATTATTATTGATTAGTTTGATTTTTTCGAATTATATATAAACTAAAATCAAAATCATAATTTTAACATCTTAAATCACTACATTAAAATCATTCTACTTAAGTATAATTTTTCTGTTACCATCTAGCAATTTCATCTATTTAGCATATAATAACTACTAAGATGTAAGTTTATTTGCTAAATATACAAAATTTTTGATAACAAGTATTAAACATGTTAAAACTAGTACTATAACAACATAATAATTATTATATTTCTCATACTGCATTAAGTGTATTGTATAAGTAATATATAACCACAAAATAACACTTACCTAAAGGAGGTCCCCTTGTGAAAATAGGTATTATTTCAGATACTCATCTAAGTAAACATCTCTCAAAGTTAGACAATTTCTTAGATAACCATCTAAAAGGTGTAGATTTAATAATACACGCTGGTGATTATACTTCTACTAACGTTATAGATACCATTAAGCGTCGCACTAAATTTATTGGCGTTTATGGCAATAATGATAATTCTTCCATAAAAAAACTTACTTCCCAAACATATATTTTAATTCTAGAAGGATACAAAATCGGAATTTGCCATGGTGATGGTTGCAAAAGTCAGACCATTGATAATGTAACTGAAACTTTTAAAAATAAAAAATTAGATATTATTATATATGGACATAGTCATAAACCCTGTATCTTTACTAAAGGAAAAACACTTTTTTTAAATCCAGGCTCTTGCACTAATAAACGACGTGAACCTATGTTTTCATATATCATTTTAGATTTAAATGAAAATTGCCCCATCTCTACCTCTATGCACTTCTTTAGTTAACTACTTCTAATCTTTTAAATTTCCCCTTTATAAAAAGAGTATTTCAAAACAGCTATACTATCCACTACTTTGAAATACTCTTTTACCTATAATCTAAGCCTAGACTCTCTATTTTTACACATATCCATAAATCCCTCTTACAGACACTTCTCCCGATAATACCTTATGAATGGTGCCATCAGTATGCTCTACAATTAATTCACCGTCTTCATCAATATCTATAGCCCTACATAGGGTTTCATTTGGTCCATTTATCACTCTTACCTCTTTACTTAAAAGGATAGAGCCCTTTCTACAGATATCTATTACACTTTCAATATTTCCATTTGATTTAAACTCTTCATAGAATTTTTCTATGTTATTAAGTATTTTAGCAACTAATAACTTTCTATCAACTTTACATCCTGCATATTTTCTAAGAGATGTAGCTTTTTCTAATAATTCTTCTGGAAACTCTTCTGTGTTCACATTTATACCAATACCCATTACTATATAATTTACTCTTTCTATTTCCGCATTCATCTCTGTGAGTATTCCACATACCTTTTTACCATCTATAACAATATCATTAGGCCACTTTATACCTGGATTAAACCCCATATCTTTCAAAGCCTCATATACTGCTGCTGCTCCTATCAATGTAGTTCTTGGAGCCAATATAGGTGATATATCTGGTGTCAATGCCACGGACATCCATATACCTGTGGATTTTGGAGAAACCCAATTTCTGCCGAGCCTACCTTTTCCGCTTGTTTGCTCTTCAGCCACTATAACCAATCCCTCTACCAAATTTTTCCCACATTCTTTTCTACATTGAATGTTAGTAGAGTCAACAGTATCATGATGAATGAAACTTCTTCCAACGTACTTTGTCCTTAGTTCACCTTCAATTTCCTCATAGGTAATAATATCTGGACTACCCGATAATTTATATCCCTTATTTGATACTGAATCTATTTCATAGCCTAATTCTTTCAGACTTTTAATATGCTTCCATATGCCTGCCCTTGTAATACCAACTTCTTCGCTAATTCTCTCCCCTGAAATATATTCTTCTTCACTATTTCTTAGTATATTTAATATCTTCTTTTTCATGTACCCCTACCTTTAAGCTTTCATTATTTTATTTCTTTGGCATATTATATATCTCTGCCATTCTTTCCCTTTGCTTTATATAATTGTTACACTTTTTCAAGAAAATTTCAATGTTTGCTTCCTCTTTTTTTACTTCTTCTGCACTTTTGGGTCCCCTTCCAAGCCTATCACAGATACCAAGGAGTCCAATATCTTCTACACATCCACTACCTACAACCCTATTTATATCCGCAAATTCATTATTTTTTACTATAAATAATATCTGCATATGCAACCTTACTAAATGTAGTACATAGTTATAAAACTCTAAATCTTCATTAAGATCTAAATAAGTTAAAAATTCCTCCGTCATTTTTGCCCCTACTTTATCGTGATCGTATGACGTAATCCAACCTCTTTTAACATTTGTAGTTGTAAGCTTCCCTATATCATGTAATAATGCAGCCCACATAAAAGCTTTTGGATTCCTACTCTTATTTCTTATTTTTGCCGCCTCATCAATAACCTGCATTGTATGATTCCATACATTCCCCTCAGGATGATACTTTAGATTTTGGTCTATTCCCTTTAACTTTAATATTTCATCATAAGGATACTTATTAGGATAAGTATTTGTTTCAACCAAATTATTAAAGTATATGGACGGCTTTTCATCTTCAATTAAATGCTTACTAAATTCCTCAGTATAATTCATATTTATACTCCCTTCAAAATTAGACTTCCTTCTATGTATATAATATTATTATTTACTAAAAATCGTTTACTATTATGATAAATTTAATTCAAATAAAAAGTCTAACCCATTTTTATCTAGGTTAGACTTTAATTCCCTATAATTCAAATTCGTTATTACTTAACCCGTTATCCTACCGGTTTTTCAGCTGGCTTTTCAGCTGGTTTTTCAACCGGAGGCTTTGTTCCTTTTTTTATTATTCTCGTTGATGGTTTATAAGTATCATTATTCATTAATTCTCTCGATACTTCTACTCCATTTTGATATGTCACCTTATACGCTCTAACTTTAGAACCTTGTGATCCCGCTTGCTCTACAACTTCTTTTCCAAGTTCTAGCGTTGGCTCATCTTTATATTTTATAGGGGCTGGTGTTGTTTCATAAACTTCAAATGGGAAGCTATAAGTTTTCCCTGCATTTACACTTGAGTGTGAATATATATTAATTGATACTTTTCCTGATCCTGCATACCCCTCAATATATATTGGATGCTCATAGTTATTAGTAAACACATAATCTATAAATCCATAGGCAATAGTTGCATCTAACCCTGGATCAACATAACCTACAGGCATACTGTGATTTAATCTTTGATCTGGAGTTATTCCAGCCCTAAGTACTGCATTATGAAGTGTTGATGAAACCTGGCAAATTCCACCACCATATCCAACCTCAAGTTTGTCACCTACATATACTCCACCTGGTTTATATCCCTTGTCTGGCGTAGTATCTCCTACTATAGTATTAAAACTAAATTTATCACCTGGCATTAAAAGTATACCATTTAAAGTTCTAGCACCTAACTGAATATTAATATTTCTATTTTCATCAGCTGTGCCATAACTAGTAGTGAACGTAGATATTTGGGTATTAATAGCTGCTAACTCTTCCTTCGTTCTATCTGGAACATCATCTTGAATAATTGCATTAACTTCTAAATTACCTTCTTTACTTTCTTTTACTTTAGCGTTTATATCGTCAATCAACGCTTGTACATCCAATGTTTTGCCAACAATATCATCCGTTACAGTAAATCCTGATCCAGATTTTGATATTGTAGCATCTTTCTTTTTAATATTGATTTCACTTTCCATAGTAGCTGCCATAGTGTTTATAATTTCATCATTATAAGTAAAAGTCATTTGTAATTCCTTACTTTCTGGCTTTCTTATAGCATTGAATTTATCAACATAGCCTAATTCTCTATTATATTCAAATGCACTGTTAACAGTATCTTGTATATTATACTCAACCTTTAAATCTGAGTAATTTATAGTATATACCTTGTCTCCAGCCTTAATATTAACAACTCGGTCTCCAATGGTTTCTTGGTGCTTCTCTGTTAATATCTTTACAGCCTCTTCCTTAGTTTTTGATCCCATATCTATACCTTCAACAATTACACCAGGCATAATGATTGATTCATATCTCGATACTGTGGTATAAATGTATGTAGTCACACCAACAAAAACTAAAATAACTATAGTTATTATGGAAGAAACTGCTATGATTTTAGCCTTTTTATTAGATTTTTTTAAATCTTTATTAGTAGAAATATTAGTGTTATCTCCACTATTATTTAGGTTTGGATCCATAGTGACCTTCCTTTCATATCATAAATTTAAAAATAAATTCTTCATATGAATTATATCATATTTCTGTTCTATTTTCATTTATAATATTATTACAACTTTCTTACATAAAAATTTACCATAAGAATTTCATACTTTTCTTTTATTGTTAAATATTAACATAAGCTTGTTGCATTATCAATAGCTCACTAAATTAAATTTTTATCAATAATTTCTTCTGACAATTTTACTTACAGGTTCATAAGAATCATCATAAATTAAATCTTCCTTTATTCTCTTATCATCTTCAAAATATATTCTATATACTTTTACCTTATACCCCTCTGCTCCTTGTTTTTCAATAAATTCTTCCCCTTCTTCAAGTTTAATATCCCTCTTATATGTGACTTCATAAGGTATTTTTTCATACACCTTAGATACTATGTCATATTTCTTGCCTATCAACTCATTATAAGAATAAACGCTAAAAGTTAATTTTCCCGACTCCACCTCTGAATCAATATATATTGGATAAGACAGTGTATTTTTAAATTTATAATCTATCTTATCATAGTAAATAGTTGCATCTTCACCTATAGGAACATATGACACTGGTATAGAATGAGGAGTCCTATCTATGGGTAGTATCCCAGCTCTTAAAACTGCATTATGCAGCGTTGTAGAAACCTGGCAAATACCACCCCCAACTTCTGATTTTATTTCATTCCCTATTATTACTGGTGCCTCTCCATAGCCTTTTTCTTCTGTAGTATCTCCAACTAATTTATTAAAACTATACTCATCCCCAACCATCAAAAGCACACCACTAGCTACCTCTGCTGCTCGCTTAATATTTTCAGCTCTTGAATCCTCATTAAAATTTGTACTATAGGATGCTATTATAGTGTTAATCCTACTTAAATCATCAGGTTTTATACTAGGCTCAGTAGTTTTTACAGGTAACTCCAGCATTACATTTCCCTTATTATTCTCTGTATTATCTCTAATTGTAGCCTCTACTAACCCAAGCAACTCAGCCTTGTCTATTTCTTCTTTAAACTTTCCACCACTAACCATTAGTTTTCCATTTACTTTGGTAAGCGTTGCATTTTCACTTTCTTTGCTCAGTGTTTTATCTATATCTTCTAGGACTAAATTAACAGTCTCTGGATTATATGTATACTTCACTTGCAGATTTTTTTCAACTGGATTTTTTATTAATTTATATTGACTTATAAGCGATAAATTTTTTCCATAATTAACTGCTTCATTTATCACTTCCTCAGAATTGTTTTCTATTTGCAAATCTTTATAATAAATGTTGTAGTCTTTATCCTTTACCTTTATATTAATATCATTATTCATAATTTCATTTGACCTTTCGACTATGGCTCCTAGCGCCTCCTTCTTCCCTTTTCCACCTACATAAATATCTTCTATGTACACCTCTGGGTATATAATTCCATCGTAAGCTTGAACCACCCTTTTCATATATCCATAATATGTGATGGTATATACAATAATAAATGTTATTACTAATAATACTATAAGCATAATCACGTTTTTGTTATCTGTTTTCCTTCTTTTTTGCTTTCTCCCTTTTCTCATAACAAAATCCCTCCCTTATTGTATTTCAATTAGCTTATGTAGTATTTCATTTAATATTCTGCACAACAAAAAAATCAGCTCATTAATTTTAATGAACTGATTTTTATGAATTTATACAAAAGTTTTTAGTTATTTTCCACCAACCAAATTAGAGATTTATCTCTCGCTTCGCTCGAGAGGACACTCCTTCTCACCTTCGTTCGAATGAGTAAGTTCGAGGGGCAAAATCGGAGATTTTGACTCTCACTTATCTTTCTATTACTATTGCTATTCCTTGTCCGCCACCTATGCATAGTGTTGCAAGACCTGTTTTGTTATCTCTTTTAATCATTTCGTGAATAAGAGTTGTTAATATTCTAGCTCCTGATGCTCCAACTGGATGACCAATTGCTATTGCTCCACCATTAACGTTAACTTTATTTGTGTCTAATTTCAAATCTTTAACTACTGCAAGTGATTGTGCCGCAAAAGCTTCATTTGCTTCTACTAAATCTATATCTTCAACTGTTAATTCAGCTTTAGATAATGCTTTTCTTGTAGCTTCATATGGTCCATATCCCATTATTTGTGGATCTAATCCTGCTGATGCATATGATTTTATAGTTGCAAGGTATTTAATTCCTAGTGCTTCTGCTTTTTCTTTAGCCATAACTATAAACATAGCAGCTCCATCATTTATTCCTGATGCGTTACCCGCAGTAACTGTTCCACCTTTTTTAAATGCTGGCTTAAGCTTTCCTAATTTTTCAATAGTTGAACCAAATTTAGGGAACTCATCTGTATCAAATATAACTGGCTCACCTTTTCTTTGTGGAATTTCAACTGGAACTATTTCATCTTTGAATCTTCCTTCTTTTACTGCTTTCTCTGCTTTTAATTGGCTGTTTAAAGCGAACTCATCTTGCATTTCTCTTGTAAGTTCCCATTTCTCAGCTATGTTCTCTGCTGTAACTCCCATGTGATAATCATTAAATGCGTCCCATAGGCCATCTTTAATCATTGTATCAACTATAGCTCCATCACCCATTCTTTGTCCCCATCTTGTAGTTGGTAACACATATGGAGCATTACTCATGCTTTCTGTTCCACCACAAAGTATTACATCTGCATCTCCTGATTTTATTGATTGTGCAGCTAAAGTCACTGCTTTTATTCCAGAACCACAAACTTTATTTATACTAATAGCTGAAGATTCTTCTGATAATCCAGCTTTTAACGCTACTTGTCTTCCAACGTTTTGACCAAGACCTGCACTTAAAACATTTCCTATTATAGCCTCTTCAATAATTGCTGCATCTATTCCAGCTCTTTTTATTGCTTCCTTTGCTGCTACAGCACCAATTTCTGCAGCTGATAATTTAGATAAACTTCCTCCGAATGAACCTACTGCTGTTCTAACAGCACTTACAATAACAACTTCTCTCATTTTAATTTCCACCTTTTCTCTTAAATTTTTTTCATAGATTTATAAATAGTTACACTTTATGCAACATAAAAATTTATGTCATTTGTACTTTCACTATATTATATAGCAATTACCGTGCCAACTTTTGCAACCCTTATAAATACAGGATTATACACAATCCCCTCTTCTATTCACGTCAACTACAGTTTACACTTACTCTTTTGAAAAATCTTTGTTAATCATATAACATTGCCGTTAAATTAATAACTCAGCCTAGTGCCAAGGCTTACAGATTTTTTTATTTCTTTTTATTACGTTACTTCACTAAATTCTTACTTTAATTCCACTAACCAAACAACACATGTAAACTTAGTTTACATGTGTTGTTTAGTTTACACTTTTTTATACCTCAATATCAAATCTTTTTAACTTCTTATATAACCCTTGTCTACTTATACCCAAAACTTTAGATGTTTCATTTTTATTTCCATTAAATTTTTTTAAAGTATCTATAATAACATGTTTTTCTATTTCATCTACAATATCTTTTAGAGGTTTATTTTCATAAGCCACATCATTTCTTTTACACTTCAATATTTTTGCAGGTAAGTGTTTGGGAAGAATTCTAAGTTCAGTATTTAGCAAATTTATAGCCCGTTCAATACAATTCTCTAACTCCCTAACATTTCCTGGCCAGTTATAGCTTTTAAGATACTCCAAAGCCTCAACCGCTATTCCTTCACTATATATTCCATATTTATTACACAACTTTACTCTTAAAGTTTCTGCTAGAACTTCTATATCCTCTCTTCGTTCTCTAAGCGATGGTAGTTTTATATGCATTACATTAAGTCTATAATATAAATCCTCTCTAAACTTTTTTTCTTCCGTAAGTCTTAATAATTCTTTATTTGTTACTGCAATTACTCTAACATTAATTTTTTTCACATCATTACTACCAACTCTTACTATTTCTCTCTCCTGAAGTACCCTAAGCAACTTAACTTGCATGAATAGAGGCATATCCCCAATCTCATCTAGTAGAATAGTACCACCATCTGCTAGTTCAAATTTCCCCTTCATACCAGTTTTTTTTGCCCCTGTAAATGCGCCCTCTTCATAACCAAACATTTCTGACTCAAATAACTCCGGTGGAATAGCACCACAGTTTATTTTTACGAATGGCTTTCTCGCTCTTCTACTACTATTATGTATAGCTTGTGCAAACAACTCTTTTCCCGTTCCACTTTCTCCTGTAATCAGTATTGATGAATCCCCTTTAGCAATTTGCTCTGCAAATTTTGCTACTGATAAGAATGATTCACTACTACCAATGAGTTTATCAAAAGTATATCTAGCTTTATTTCCTTCTGTTAACTCATTTTTGTAAAACTGAACCTCTTTTTCAAGGTCTGATATTTTACTACTAAGGATTTTAAAACTATCTATATCTTTGAACATAACTCTACCTATAGCACCTCTACTTTCCCCGTCAATTATTATGGGTAACCGCATAGAGATCATCTTATGTTCCTTCACTTCCTGTATATCTCCAACTTCCCTATTTCCCATTCTAGCTGTAACATGAAGTTTAGTGTTTGGTATGATTTTTGTAACATGTATCCCTTCCGGGTTCTCACACCCTAAAAATTCTTTATATCCCTCAGTCATCATTGTAATAATTCCATCTTTATCAACTACTACAATAAATTCATTTAAACTATTTAATGCTAAATTAAGTATCTTTTCATCAATTTTCACAAACCACACCTCCTAACAAAATCTTACTATATACTTATCCTTAATTCTATTCATCATTTCATATTACTATTGTATTCTAAATAGATTTTAAATTTTTATACCCTCTCAGTTTTCAGTTCAAATCCACTGTCCATTCGCTCCAAATATTTTCTTCAAATGTAATACTGCAAAATTTCCCGTGATTCCAACAAAAACCCCTGTTCCAATTCCAGCTATACTCATTATAGGCAGGTATAACATAACTCCTATAGTCTTTACTATAAGTGATGCAGCAATAAGTTGTCCCATATTATGAAATACCGCTCCTACACAACTAACTCCAACTATACTTATTTTATCTTTTCCAATCTTTTTTATAAATATCATAAATATAAAACTTAAAATCCCACCTGATAAGCTATATATAAGACGTGAAATACTTCCTCCAAACATTACAGATAGTAATATTCTTAAAAACAATACTAAAAATGCTTCATTATAACTTAAAGTGTATAATGCAATTACTGTAATAACATTTGCAAGGCCTAGTTTTGCACCTGGTGTTATAAATGGCACGGGTATCATCCCCTCAAATATATGCAAAACTAATGACATTGCTACAAGAAGGGATATGTATATCATCTTTCTAATTTTATTACTTATATCTTTATTACTTATATCTTTATTACTTATTACTTTATTATTCATATGTCACCTCACCGAGAAATTATGTCCGTTTCACTATCATCATTACTATGTCCAACAATTTCAATAACTAATTTATTAGGAAGACATACTATTCGCTCTCCGATTTTATCTGTAAATCCTACACTCTTACATATTTCATCCCTACAATTTGATTCAACAATCGCTATTTTCCCATCTCTTACAACAACTTTATTAAATCCATAATCAGATTCAAATATAACCTCCATATCTTGGTGACCCTTTAATTCAAATCTTTCTTTTTCTTCACCATTAATAGAAATAACAGCAAAAGTTTCACCTTCATAATTTTTTTGATATCTTGAAATTATAACGTATGGTACAAAAGATATAATAAGTAATATAACAATTATCACTATATCTGCTTTTTTCATTATTTTCATATGCCATCCCACTCTTTTGTATTATTGAATTAAAATATATTAATTTTAATCTCACCCTATTATTATATCAATATCTTAGTATAAATTAAAACAAAAGTTCATTCTAGTAATACATTTCCAATTAACCTTAAACCTTAATTTTTCATAATCTCTAATTCAAAACATTTCACTTCATAAGTTTGATAAATATATAACGCTATTCAGAAATTCATTAACGTTTAATGTAGTATTTATAACTTTTTACATGTAAACGTATTTACTAAACTACAAAAGTACTGTATAATAAAATTAAGTGATAGAATTTTCACATAATTTGATTAATTTTAGGGGGACTTTACAATGAATAAAAAAGTTATATCCTTATTAGGAGCAGTTGTATTAACTGCAGGAATGCTAGTAGGCTGTGGTTCAAAAGGGATGAAAGACGGAAGTTACAATGCAGAGTTCGATAAATTTGATGATCATGGATGGAAAGGTCAGGTTTCAATTACAGTGGCTAATGGTAAAATTACTAAATCCACCTTCGATTACGTAAATGAATCTGGAAAGTTTAAAAGTAAAGATGAAGGTTATCAGGAAAAAATGGTTAAAGTTTGTAGCATAGGTCCTGTTGAATTCTCTGCTCAATATGCTGAAGCACTTATAGAAAAACAAACTCCATCAACTGTTGATACTATTACTGGTGCAACGACTTCTGGAGATGACTTTAAAATATTAGCTGACGCAGCAATACAATATGCTAACGATGGAAAAACTGAAACTGCAGTAGTTAAGGCAGCTAAGTAATAATAAATATATATAAGGCAATACTTTAGTATCTTCTAAAGTATTGCCTTTTTTATTCCCTTTTTCCACTTTACCCTCACCATTAAAATAACAAGTTATATTTTTGACAAACATATAATATATTCATACCATATTATTCTACATTCATATTATTTAAATGAAATAATATGAATGTAGAAACTTAAATATTTTTCACCACATTTGATATATTTTTGTATTTATTTCAATATTTTGAATTATTTTGTTCGCAATCATTAAAAAGATAGATATTTTTTTAACAATTTTCTTTAAAACTATTTACTCACAAAGATATTTATTATATACTAAGCACATCGATAAGTGCAAATTATTTTAATATTAATTATATTAATCAAGCAATTTTGAGGGGGACTTTAACAAATGAAAAAGAAAACTATAACTTTATTATTATCAGTCGTTTTAACCGCAGGAATGTTAGTTGGATGTGGTAGCTCAAAAGGAATGAAAGATGGAAGCTATAATGCTGAATTTGATACCTTTGACGATCATAATTGGAAAGCTCAAGTTTCAATTAAAGTTTCTGATGGTAAAATTACCGAATCTACTTTCGATTATATAAATCAAGATGGAAATTTCAAAAGCAAGGATGCAGGATACCAAGATAAAATGACTAAAGTTGCTGGAATAGGTCCTGTAGAATTTTCTGCTCAGTACCCACAAGCGTTAGTAGAAAAACAAGATCCAACAACCGTTGATGTTATAACTGGTGCAACCAGTTCTGGCGCAGATTTTAAAGCATTAGCTGATGCAGCAATACAATATGCTAATAGTGGAAAAACTGAAACTGCAGTAGTTAAGGCAGCAAAGTAATAACTTAAAAATTAAATATATATTTATATTAAGACTTTAGGATTTTCCTAAGGTCTTATCTTTATATTAATCATTATTTAAAATATTAAATCTAATATTTTTAATAATTATCTTCAAACTACAATATTAGTATATTATAATGTTATAGATAAATATAAGTTATAACATCTAGCTTTTAAACAAGTATTCCTATATTTCTAATACTTGTTTATTATTAGTTATGTTATGACTACACATTTCTACTAAATTTACATAAATATAAGGAGACTATTATGAAATCTTTTAAAAAAATTTCTGTACTTCTAGTTTTAGTTTTAATAATTATTGTAGGCGTTGGTTGTTCAAAACCAAGTTTACCCAATAGTCCAATTAGTAAAACTGAACTTCTTTTAGGTACTGTTTGTACCATTACACTTTATGATAATTCTGATGTTGCTGTTATTGATAAAGCCTTCACTAGATTGAAAGAACTTGAGGATATTTTAAGTATAAATAAAATGGACACTGAGTTAGATAACGTTAATAATATGTCTGGAATCGCTCCAGTTAAAGTCAGCGATGACACCTTAAAAGTAGTGTCAAAAGGATTAGAGTATTCTAAACTTTCTAACGGCGCCCTTGACATTACCATAGGTCCTCTAGTTAAACTTTGGGGCATTGGAACTGATGATGCTAAACTCCCTTTTCAAAGTGAAATAGATTCCAAAAAAGCATTAGTTGATTACAATTTAATCGACATTGATGAATCTAATCAAACCATCTTTCTCAAAACCGCTGGTATGGTTATAGATTTAGGTGCTATTGCAAAAGGTTATGCCGCTGATGAAGTCACTGAAATTTTGAAGGATAGTGGTGTTTCTAGTGGAATCGTTGATTTAGGCGGGAATATCTTTGTAATTGGGAAAAAAGCAAACAATACCCCTTGGAATGTAGGTATTCAAAACCCTGAAAAATCTGGCGATGACACTATAGGCTTTATAACTACCTCTAACAAATCAGTTGTTACTTCAGGTATATATGAAAGATTCTTTGAGTTTGAAGGAAAAAATTATCATCATATATTAAATCCTGAAACTGGATTCCCTTATGATAATGAAGTTCTTGGTGTATCCATAGTATCTGATACATCCATCGACGGTGACTCTCTTTCAACTACACTATTCGCCTTAGGCGTTGATAAAGGATTAGCCCTTATCGAATCTCTAAATGGAGTTGATGCTATATTTATAACCAAGGATCATAAATTACATATGACTTCTGGATTTAAAGATATATTTACTTTAACTAATAATGATTTCAAAATTGAATAATTTATATTATTTTTACACTCATATTTATCGTAAAACTTATAATTTTAATTTTTATTATATGTTAAGATTAAATAATTTAAGGCCTCAGAATTGCAATTTTACAATTCTGAGGCCTTATTAAACTATCTTTATTCTAATTGATAACATTTATTTTTGCTATATACTATACTATGCTCTACTTGTTTTGTATATTTTGCTACCTCTACCTTAATGAAATTCATTATAGTTTCAATTTCTTCATTTTTTATCATTTTTTCACTATGTTCAGCATCTATATTTTTGATTATATTTTTAACCATAGATTTGTCTAATTCAACCTCTGATATAGCACTTTCAAATAGTTTTTCAACTTCACATTGTAACTTATTTGATACCTCTTCTAAATGTTGCTTTATATTATCACTAAGTGCTCCACTTATATTCTCTTTATTATCCATAACTTGATTTTTTATCTTAACTCTAGAATTTCCAGCCTTCTCTTCTGATTTTAAGAACATCCCCTTAATACCCTCAGTTATAGAAACTAGAAACTTATCATTTGGAATTACTTCTACTTCATAATTAATATTTTTCAAGAATCCATCATAGTGCTCTAAAAAAGTCTTCATTAATTCTTCAAGAGGCTTTAAATATATCTCCTTCATTTTACTACTAAACTCTGAATGTACAGACACTATGCCACTTCTATTTTTATCTATCTTTGCTATACTTTCTTTATGGTAACCATATAAATTAGCGTATTTTGCTATATATACTTCAAATTGTTCTAGCATCAAATCGTATATATTTTTCTTGCACCATCTAGTAATTTTTTCACCAAATATTTTTTCTGCCTCAGCCTTAAGTATTGAAATATCCTCTAAGTTATCAATTGAATCTATGTTTTTTTCTATTAAATCAGGAATTACACTTTCTATTTTAGCATCTGCATACTCCCCTAAAAATTCAATATCACCTTTAATCTTTGAGATAAACTCATTATAATTAGTGTTAATTTCATCCTGAATGTTTTCATATTCCTCTAAACAATCTTTAAGAGTTTGACTTGTTTCTTTATATACAGTTTTATTAAATGTAATATCATCTGATATTATATTTAGTGCTCCCTTAACCACTTCCGTAAAATCTTTAAACTTGGAAGCCATTACTTCTTTTGCGCTCTCACCCATGATAATTTCTAAAATAGTTGTAGAATTTTGTTCTTCCTTAAAGTCCTCTAAATCTATAACTTTAATTTCATTTTCATATCCTAGTAGATTCTCTACTACCATTTTATTATAACTTAATATTTCTTCATTGTAGTTATCACACTTTCTATTGATAACTATAATTACTTCTGTACACTTACTAATTTCAAATATGTGCTTAAGGTATGTAATATCAATGTCTCTTAATTCTTTGTGTCCATCAACTACAATAATATTTTTATCAGCAATATTAGCATGGCTAGATTTATCATAAGTAATAATGCATCTATTTATATCTTTAAATAAATTTTTCTTTATTATTACATCGTAGCTGTAATTTTTCTTTATACTTTCATTTAAAAACAATTCCTCATTACTTATAAATACTAACTCTTTATCTTCTCTAAAAATATTACCTCCAATAATTTTATTTAAGATATCTTCCATAGCCTTGTTTTGTATGGCATTTATTCCAACAATTATTTTCTTACTATTATTTCTAGCCATATCACTAGGATTCAGCTTAGATTCCACTCCATATTTTTCGCAAAGATTTGCTACATTTTTATATAAATATGACCAAGGATATTCCTTCAATTCATATTTATTCCCTTTAATATTATTGCTACATATCTCTTCACACTCAACTACATACTTTTGAATATCCTTGTCTATATTACAAATTTCAATTATGGAAGCTAATTTAGTAGCACTTTCTAATCCTAGCTCATAATCTTTATTCTGTAATGCTGTATTCATAAGATAGAAAACAAAGTCAAATTCATATTTCCTTAGAAATATTTCATTATACTTACGAATTCTTATATCTTCATATATTTCATCAAGCACCATTATAGCCTGGGAACAATTCGAAAAATCATTACGCTTATAATTAATTTTCTTAAATGCACCACCTAAATAGTCTAACAGTTTTATTACAGCGGCTTCATCTGCTCTAATATTTTTATATAGAGTTAATGATATATTGCTCCACTTTACAACTTTCAAATCCTCAATCAATATCCCACAAAATTCTATAACCCTATCTACACATTCTATAGTTAAATTTTCTGAAACTCTACAAATAGTATTTATGGCATTTATCCAATAATTTATATCATTCTTATTGTACTGATCTATTGCAATATCTAATGCATTGTAATAATCCTTAGACACAGTTAGATAGTCTACAACATCCATATTGATATTTTTATAGTTTGGCAGTATTTTCATTATGCTTCTTGCCGCAACATTAGCCTTCTCTACAATGTTTAATTCTTTACATACTCTATATATTGAGTAATGTTTTTGTAAATATAAAAGTTCCTCTTCTCCAAGCATACTTTCATAAAGTTCTAATGCTACCTCAATCTCAACCATATCGCCAAGATTTTTTCTAGCCCACATTAACATTTCAAATAAAGCTACTCCATTTTTATCTTTTACTTCCTCTGTTTGAAATTTATTTCCTACCTTTAGAAATTCTTCAATAGTATCTATAACCTTAGTAAAGTATTCCTTAGATAACTCTAAATCATTTCCTAAATAATATATTTCTCCCAAAGAGAAATAGGCCACCACTAAATTTCTAAAGTCACTATACTCCATGTTAGCTACAACTTTATAATCTAACTTTTCAATTACTTTCAAAAAATAATTTTGACTTTCTTTCTCCTCAATATCTGCATTATATATATTTTTTAAGCTCCACTTATAATATCTTTTAATCACTAAACATGGTTCACAACTAATATCACTGTGGCTCATATCTAAATAAAAATTTAATTTATCTATATTATTTTCACATTGCTCTACAAACTTAATTTGTTTATCTAATGACAATTTATTCACCCTTTCGTTTTTAACCTATAAATTTTAGTATTTTTTTATATAACTATATATAATTTTATCATAATAAATTATTAATATAAATAAACTTTATATTAAGACATATGTTGGAATTGTTTCCGCTCACCTATAAAACCCTACAATGCTATGAGGTTTATTATACTACAATTTACTAATTAGTATATACTAACATATAGTCTAATAACCCTTTCTGAAAAATGAAATTTTAATCTGTATAAATTATTTAATTTTAGGGTTTACAAATTTGATTTTTGTTATATACTATATTATATAGTATTCAGAGTATAATAGTATGATTTAAATGCGATGATGAAGGAGAGTAACATAAATATAAGTTACAGAGAGGAAATGTTGGTGAGAATTTTCCACTGAAGATTTATGCGAAGTGCCCTTTTGAGTTAAAACTTGAAGTTAGACACCTTGAACTGAATAACAAGTTAAATATGTGAAGAATATCTTGAAGTTATACAAGGAAGCTGGTTCCGCAGATGGTAGCACCATCTAAGGGTTCTGCTAACACAGTATAATACAAAATAGTCGAGCATACTGACTTATTTATTTTTCCAAGATCTTATAGTAGAGTTTTTCAGGTTGGCCTGTTATAGCCATAGAGTATATTAGTACTCGAAATTAAGGTGAGATATTTTTATATCTAATTAGGGTGGGACCGCGAAGTTAAGCTTCGTCTCTATAAATGAGATGGGCTTTTTTTTATTGTTTTTTTTACTATATTTTACGAGGAGGTATATTATGATATACGATAATTTATTACAAATGATAGGGAATACACCTATACTAAAACTAAACAGCATCACTGACGACACCATGTCAACTATATATGTTAAGCTTGAAAAATATAATCCTGGCGGTAGCGTTAAAGATAGAGCTGCATTAAATATGATAGAATCTGCCGAAAAAAATGGAATGTTAAAACCCGGCGGTGTAATCATTGAACCTACAAGTGGTAACACTGGTATAGCCTTAGCTATAATAGGAAAATTAAAAGGATATAAAGTTATTATTATTATGCCAGATACTATGACTATAGAAAGACGAAATCTTATGAAATTATACGGCGCTGATTTAATATTAACAGATGGGAAAAAGGGTATGTCTGGAGCAATTGAAAAAGCAAATGAATTGGTATCTAAAAACCCTTCATACTTTTTCCCTAATCAATTTTCTAATCTAGATAATATAAATGCCCATTATGAAAATACCGCTGTTGAAATCCTTGCGGATTTGCCTAATTTAGATGGATTTGTTTCAGGTATAGGCACTAGTGGAACTATAATTGGAGTTGGTAAGAAGCTTAAGGAAACCATTCCTAATATAATTATTAATGGTGTAGAACCTGAGTCTTCACCTGTTATATCAAAAGGTGTAAGTGGCCCCCATAAAATACAAGGTATAGGTGCCGGCTTTGTTCCAGATATATATTTGGAAAATATTGTGGATAAAATAACTACTGTTAAAGACGAAGATGCATTTAATACAAGTCTAACAGTCAGTACTAAGGAAGGTTTATTTCTAGGGCCATCTTCTGGAGCTGCAATATTTGCTGCTATTAGCCTCTCAAAAATATTAGGTCCTAATAAAAATATTCTTGTAATGGCTCCAGATGGAGGCGAAAAATACCTTTCTATGGATTATATTAACAATGTAGGTTCTTCAAATGATTAAATCTTTAATATTAAATATCAAGAAAAAGGACCCTGCTATAAAAAGCACCTTTGAAGTTTTCCTTTATCCTTGTGTATATGCACTATTGTTTCATTATTTCTCATCATTTTTATATGAACACGAGCTCTATTTTTTAGCTAGGCTACTTTCTCAAGTCAGTCGTGGATTTACAGGAATAGAAATCCATCCTGGTGCCAATATTGGTGAAAATTTATTTATTGACCATGGCATGGGTGTTGTAATTGGGGAAACAGCATCAATAGGTGACGATGTAACAATATATCACGGTGTTACCTTAGGTGGTGTAGGCTACGATAAAAATGGTAGGAGACATCCATCGGTAGGCAATAATGTAACCATTGGTGCTGGTGCAAAATTACTTGGTCCTATAACCATTGGTAACAATGTTAAAATTGGTGCAAACTCTGTGGTTCTACACTCTATTCCTGATAATTCCACAGCTGTAGGTTCTCCTGCAAAAGTCGTAGTTAAATCTAAATCCAATTCATTTTATCAAATATAATAGAAAGAAACCTAAGGTTAACATTCCACCTTAGGTTTCCTTATATTATATAACATAATAGTTTACTGCATGCCACTCTTATAATCTAGTGATTCATTTAATCCTGGACACTAATAGTTAGAATTTTACACACTTTATTTGTATAGTTTGCATAATTGTGATTAACTGTAGATTTAAAATGCGCTGAATCCCCTGGATAAAGACATTGACTTTCATCATTTATAAATAATGTAATAATTCCTTCTAATACATATATAAACTCTTCACCACCATGGTGATAAGTGCTAAGTGGTTCGTTTATTTCACAAGGTAATATTTCAATTAATCTAGGTAAAAGTTTCTTATCCTCATGATTATTTGACAATATATAATTTATGTATATTGAATTGTCTATCTTATATACATCTCTCTCATAACTCTTTTGCACAAACCGCTCTCTTCGTTTTGTTGTTGATAATAAAAAATATGACAATTCTACCTCTAATGCATCAGCTATATTAAGTAGCGAGTCTGTAGCTATACTTGTAAGACCTCTCTCAAGCTGTGACAAAAATCCAGTAGAAAGTGATGTCTTTTCACTAAGCTCTTTTAATGTCATTTTTTTATTTGTTCTAAGTTCTTTAATTTTACTCCCAATAATTTTATTCAATAGTTCCACCTCTTTGTATTATTCTCTTTATATTATTAATATTATTACTCAATATCTTATAAATGTCTAGTAATCTTTTAAAGTTGACTGAATATTTTAAAAACTTTATCAGAACTCATTTTAAAACTCCATTTAACAAATCTTACTTTATTCCCCTTTATACTCACCTAATGAAACATCCAAAATCATCATAACTGCTGATATAGGCTCTACAATTCCAGATACTTGTCCATACATGAAACTTTTAATTCTAGACATTCCTTCTCTTCTAAATTTGAACTAACATTCTTTTTTATGGTAATTTAAACCTGCCACTTTTTAGTATATCATGTGAATTAATAAAATCAAAGGATAACCTTATTAACGTTATCCTTTGATTTTACCCTTCATCTCTTCTAAATTCTAATACTTAATTATGATTTATATACTTAAATAAGTTTATCTATTTTTCTTTTTAGGACTTTTACCCATTTTCTCATACCTATAAAACAATATTAATGCAAGGAGAGAGAAAAATATTGGACCAGCTATACTCCAAACAGTTTTAGCTATATCCCCACCTATTGCTGGTTCTATAATCGAAAATACATTGGCAAATCCAATAGTTATAATTACTATTAAAGTAATAATTATAGTAATTGTTTTATTCTTAAAAACTACAAAAGGTTTTGGTATATTATCTTTCATTTTGAAAGATATAAATGCCCCGGCTAAAAACATATATGGAATGGTCATTGCCACATTTGTCATTGCAACAAGTATCGCAAAGAATTCTTCCATGGCATCACCGCCGAAAGATACAAGTAGGATTATTATAATTACTATAATTGCTTGAATTGTCATAGCATTCATAGGCATACCATTTTTCATTGTGGCAATCTTATTTGGAAATAATCCTTTTGGTGATCCTGCTATTAGCTGTTTAAGTGGAGCATATGTCATAGTGAAAAATGCTCCTGTAAGGGCAAGCAACATTGATAATCCAACAAATCTAGCTATCCAATTCCCTATTTGAATACATACAGCTTCAGATCCTCCAAATGCTGCTCCTAGTTGAAATCCTAAGTTATTCATCATAAGATATCCTACATTACCCATGTGTACAATGTCACCATACTTACCATTTGCACCTAGAATGGCATCCCAATTTGTAAATACTCCTGTACAAAATAGTCCAACTGCATATCCAACAGCTATAACTATTGCAGATATTGTGATTCCCTTAGGAAAATTTTTCTCTGGCTCCTCCGTTTGGTCTACTAATCCTCCAACAACCTCTATCCCTCCAAATGCAAAGATTGCAAAAACTAAGAAAGAAAATATAGATATTGTACTTTGATATGCTGGGTTAGGTGAAGTAAAAAACGATGCGGTATTTACTATAGGTTGTGCTAACTGCCCACCATTTCCTATCAAAATTGCTATTGCGCCTATAATTAATACTATATTAAGTGCTGCAACCGCTGTACCGCCTATTGATGTTATTTTTTTGATTTTTTCTATTCCTTTTGTTGAAATATATGTAACAAATATAATCCAAAGTACGCCTAATATACCTAATGTTTTAGTCGCACTAAGGCCAAATAGTTTCCAAGTATTTGTCATATCAGTTCCATATATAGCATTAGATAACGGAACCCATATACCTGATGATACATTTACCATCCATATTACTGCTGATGCATACCACATAAAAGTTCCTACAAATGCATATTTAGCATTCACAGATTTCTCCATCCATGAATATATTCCTCCTGTTTCATTCTTAAATGCAGCTCCATATTCAGCCATCATAAAAGCAAATGGAATAAAGAAAAGTATTGCGGATCCAATGAAAAATGGTATAGATCCATATCCCATTAAATAAAATGACCTTGGCATATTATTAAATCCATACACCGATGTGAAAATCATTAAAATTAATGCTGTAAGCGATAACTTTTGTGTGCTATCATTCTTTGATGACATTGTTTTTCCTCCTTTACATAACTAATTTATACTCTATTACATGTACATTGTTAAATTAGTTACCTATTCTTAATATATTGTTTCACTATAGGTGATAATTATGTAAAAAAAATAAGAAACTATAAATAACACTTTATAGCTTCTCATTTTTATATAGATTTAATTTATCTAGATTGATTTAGTCACATTCTTAAGCCATTCAGCTTCCTCTTTATTTAAATGAGGGCTTAATTTGTTAAATACCTCACTATGGTAGTTATTTAACCATTGTTTTTCCTCTTCATTAAGCAGTTCTACCTTAATTGCATCTAGTTCATATGGGCATACCGTTAACTCTTTAAAACTTAGGAACTTACCAAAATCAGTTTCGCTATGTGGCTGAACAGCTATAAGATTTTCAATTCTTACCCCATGCTTCCCTGATCTATAGATACCTGGCTCATTAGATAAAACCATACCTTCTTCTAAATTTACAGGGTTTAACTCTCTTCTAATTCCCTGAGGTCCTTCATGTACGTTTAATAAATAACCAACTCCATGTCCTGTACCATGTTTATAATCTAATCCATTGCTCCAAAGCGCTCTTCTTGCTAATATATCAAGACTGCATCCCGGAGTTCCCTCTAGAAATATTGCATTACCAAGGTTTAAGTGACCTTTAAGAACCAATGTATAATCTGTTTTTTCTTCTTCCGTTAACTCTCCTAAAGCTAAAGTTCTAGTTATATCCGTAGTTCCATCTAAATACTGTGCTCCTGAATCTACTAAGAATAATCCTTTTGCTTCTAATTTTGAATTTGTTTCTTCTGAAGCTTTATAGTGAATTATAGCTCCATGAGGACCGTAGCCCGCAATGGTACTAAAGCTTATATCTATAAAATCTGCTCCCTCAGCCCTAAAGCTTCTAAGCTTTTCTGAAGCTGACATCTCTGATATTTCTTCCTTGCCAATTCTTTCTTTAACCCACTTTATAAATTTAACTACAGCTACTCCATCTTTAATATGAGCTGCTTCTATATTTTCAAGCTCAACTGGATTTTTTCTTGCCTTTAAATCTGTAGTAATATTTCTTTTCTCTATAACTTTTATTGATGAATTTATAGCTTCTTTAAGCCAACCATTAGTTTTAGCTCCATCATAAGTAATACTTCCCTGTATTTTTCTCAAATCTTCTACAATTTTATTATAGTCCTCTATTTGTATTGAATTATTCTCTAAGAATTTTTCAACTTCACTACTTACTTTTTCCTTATCTACATACAATGTATAACGGTGATCATTAATCAAGAAATAACTCAAAAATACTGGATTACAATCTACGTCACTACCTCTCAAATTTAAAAGCCAAGCTATATCGTCTAACGAAGCTAATAATAAATTGTTTGCATGACATTTTTTCATTTCTACTTTAACTAAATCAAGCTTTGCTGCAACAGTTTTACCTGTATATTTCTCATCATGGATGAAAATTTTGCCCTTTGGCATAGCTGGTCTATCAGTCCAAATCACTTCAAAAATGTCTTCCTGTGATTTTATCTTAATATTCTTTTCCTTCAACGTCTCCTGTAGTCCGTTAATTTCAGAAACTGTAAGAACCTTCCCATTAAAACTGACGATTCCACCCTCTTTTACATTATCTAAAATCCATTCTGTGTAATTCTTAACCCCTGGCTCTCCCATACGTTCTAACACATATTCTGTACCTTTAATTTGCTGCTCGCCTTGCAAAAAATATCTTCCATCTGTCCATAAGTGAGCCTCATTTTCAGTTATAACTATAGTTCCCGCTGAACCCGTAAACCCTGATATCCATTGTCTTACTCTAAAATATTCACTAACATACTCACTTCCATGATTATCAGAGCTTGGAATAATGAATGCATCTATGTTTTTTTCCTTCATTATGCTTCTTAGACTTTCAATTCTTTTATTAATACTCATACTAATCGCCCCTTAAAATAATTTTATATAATACTACTCATCAGTATTATATTTTACACCACTATATTTATATTAATATTCTATATGAAAATTTTATCCCTAAATTTCATAATTGTCTATGGCTATCTCTTTGTATAATATGCTATACCAACTGTTTTAGGCCCTACATGACACCCAATAACAGGTCCTATGCACTGTATCTCCGCATCAACATTGAAAATCTCCTTAACCTTATCTGCTAAAGCTTTACCTTCTTCTTCACAGTTTATATGATGTATTATAAGTTCACCTAGCTCATTATTTTTTATATCCTCATCTATTTTATTTAATATTTTCTGAATAGCCTTCTGCTTAGTCCTCACTTTATCAAACACCGTAGTTTTGCCATCTTCTACAGTAAGTATTGGTCTTATTTGAAGAAGTGTCCCAAATAACGCTGCAGCTCCACCAATACGTCCGCCCTTTTTTAAATATTCTAAAGTATCTGGAACAAATAAGAATCTACTTCTTGTCATTAAATTCTTCGCTCCTTCAACAACTACCTCTATATCCTTTCCTTCCATTGCAAGTTTTGCAGCTTCAATTACTGCATATCCCATCTGCATACAATTAGATTTCGAATCTAAAACTTCCATTTTGGCATCTGGGTATTTTTCCATTATCATAGTCCTTACAATCTGATTACATGTAGAATATGTACCACTCATATCTGACGATATAAATATTCCTACTGCTTCATTACCTTCTGCTATAATTTTTTCAAAGGCACTATATAAATCTTCAATAGTTGGCTGGGATGATGTTGGCATATTTTCAAGCTGTGATAATTTTCTATAAAACTCATCATTACATATCTCAACTTCCTTACGCCCATCACCATCCATAACTATACCTAATGAAACTACGGTAATATCATATTTTTTTATAAGTTCCTTAGGTATATAACTTGTGCTATCGGTTACTATCTTTATACCCATATCTATCCCTCCAGTAATACTAATTCTCTTAACTATTTTTAATACATAAATAACATTATACTACTTATTTTATAAAAAAATTATTAACTTTTAGTCACTTATACAATGTTTTATATGATTTTTAAAACCTAGATTTTATTTTAGTATTAACTTAAGTCGAGAGATATATCAATTTTAAATTTATAATTTAAAATGAACCCTTAATTCATTTTAAAAGTATATGAAACACACGTTTCAGTGTGTTTCATACATTCTAAAAAATACTACTACTTACTAAAATAAATAGCATAAGTTCTACTAGTTCATTGTTTGCTCCTAGAGTGTCCCCTGATTGGCCACCAATTCTACTATTACTAAATGCATTAAATAGCACTGTTACTATAAGACCCCCTAATAAAAGTGTCAGTATAGCTCCTATTCCAAAGAATAAGTTGCCAATAAGTATAGTTAGTGTTAATGCTCCCGTAAAATACATACCAGTTGTATTTCCTATATATAAGTTTCCTGTGCCTTCCTTTTTCGCACTCTTACCTACTAATGCTATAAATACAGTAAACAACCTACTTATCATAGGAATTACTATTATCATATATCCCATGGATTTAATACCAATATAATAAATTCCTAATGTTTTTATAGCTATATCAATAATAACTGCAATTACTCCAAAGGAACCCACTCTACTATCCTTCATTATCTCAATAATTCTTTCCCTACTTCTAAAAGAAAAAAAACCATCACAAGTATCCCCAAGTCCATCCATATGAAGCCCACCAGTAATCATTATTCCAATAAGTACTGTAACTATTGCCGCCATAGGTAATGGAAGCCACAATGAAGTCACATAAAATGCACCATACTCAATAGCCCCTAAAATTGCTCCTACCACTGGAAAATATAACGTTGCTTTTCTAAAATTTTCTCTCTCACAGGCAAGTGATAGATTAACAGGTATTCTTGTTATAAATTGAAATAGTAACAAGAAATTATTGAAAATCACCTTTTCTTTACCTATAGCACCTATAAGCATTATTGCAGTTATAGCTACTATCTCTAATCCTTTTATCATAATTCATTCTCCTATCCCTTTATCTTTAACCCTTGACCACAACACACTAAATATACTTCATCGCAAGTATTTGCTACATGTTGATTAATAAGTCCTTGTATATCTCTAAATATTCTTGATAGCCTATTCTCAGGCACTATGCCCCATCCAATTTCATTCGTAATTAAAACAACATCTTTATCAAGTTCTCTACACTTTTCTAAAAACAATGTAAATTGATCTTTTATGCTATTACATATTAAATCAACCTTTTCATCACTAATACTGTCGTAATTAAGCTCTATATCAAACATTAAATTAGTCGTCATTATAGTAACACAATCTAAAAATATATGTTTCTCTTCATACCTATCAATTTGCAAATATAAATCCTTATAACTTTCTAAAGTTCCCCACTTTTGATTTCTACTAGCTTGATGTTTTTTTATTCTATGCCCCATCTCTTCATCTGTAACTATAGCTGTAGCAATATATAATACATCATCTAACCCTTTAAATATATTCTCTCCAAAAGTACTTTTCCCACTTCTACATCCACCTGTAACTAATGTTAACTTGCTCATAACGCTTCCTCCTTTGACCTTTTACTGATTTCATTTTAAACTAACACTATACCTCTCACAATACCCCAACAACTTCCCCAACCTGTGACAAATAAGATTTCAAACTAATACTATATCTCTCACACTCCATGAGAATAAGCTTTTAGGTTAGTTTATAATCATCAATTTCCTAATTGAATACTTCTACTCCACAGGAATTATACTATCAATATAAAAATACCCATACTCTAAATTAATCACTGATATATCCGCATTTTTAGAAGCAAACCTCCAATAAGTATCAAGATTTTCATCTAAAATATAAGCGTATATCGCCCTTATAATTCCCCCATGGGTACATACAAGAATATTTTTATTCTCATCCTCTTCTTTTTTCATATCCTCCATGAAACTTCTTACTCTCTTATAAACCCCCCGAAAACTTTCCCCATTTTCCGGGCAATAATCCTTCCAATCTACAGTCCATTTATCATATTCTTCTTTTAATTCTATTTGAAGCTCACTAAATGTCCTTCCTTCAAAAATACCAAAATCTCTCTCATTTATTCTAGAATCGATTATGACATCATCCTCTGAGGATATATCTCTCAAAGTTTCTTTTGCTCTAATTCTTTCACTACAAAATATTTTATCAAATTCAATATTCTTTAATTTATTACCTAAAGCTTTAGCCTGAGTTTTACCTCTTTCCGTAAGATTACAGTCTATACTTCCATAATAGGTTTTTTTCACATTTTCCTCTGTTTCTCCATGTCTAACTATATATATTTTCAATTTTAAATTCCCTCTTCCCTTATATCCACATAATCATCACTATCTATACCAGCTTCACCAAATGAATCCATATTATTCATTGTGAAAATAGCGCTTTCCATTATTCCAAAAGCAATAGGACATCCGCTTCCTTCTCCAAGCCTCATTCCTAAACTGAACATTGGATCTAATTCTAAACTCTTCATTGCATATTGCGCTCCCGGTTCTGCGGATAAATGTGAAGCAAACATATACTCCGAAGCCTTTGAACTTAACTCCTTAGCACATATTGCAGCTGCCGATGATATAAGCCCATCTATTACAACTGGAACTTTATATATAGCACCACCTAAAAACACCCCACAAAGTCCAGCTATATCAAAGCCACCTACCTTACTTAGTACATCTATAGCATCACTTCTATCAGGTTTATTTACTTCTATAGCTTTTCTAACCATGGCCTTTTTATGTGCTAGTCCATCATCAGTTAACCCTGATCCCTTCCCTACTATTATGTCACTATGAATTCCTGAAAAAACACTTATAATTGCAGCCGATGTAGCAGTATTACCCACGCCCATTTCTCCAGTTCCAATTAAATCATACCCCTTATCCTTAAGGTCTTTAACAATGTTAATCCCTATTTTTATAGCTCTAATAGCTTCTTCCCTAGTCATCGCAGGTCCCTTAGTCATATTGCTTGTACCATATCTTATTTTTTTATTTATTATCTTAGGATTATTAAAATCTTTGTCTACACCTATATCCACTATAGTTGTATCACTATTATAATAATTACTTAGAATACATACACCTGTAGTTCCCTTTGTGAAATTTTCTGTCACTGTAGCAGTTACCTCCCTTGGACAAGAAGAAACCCCCTCTGCCTGAATTCCATTATCACTACACATTATAACTATATTCTTCTTATTTATTCCTGTTATATGATCACCTTTAATTCCACTAAGCCTTATAACAGTCTCCTCTAATGTCCCAAGACTTCCTATTGGCTTACTCAAATTATCAATATATCTCTTTGACTTTTCCATAGCCTTTCTATCTACCACTTCAATACTCTCTATTAGCTCTCTTAATCTTTCCAATGTCATCACCTCATACAAAATTTATAATTATTACTATATTTAATATTCATACTAATACACTATAATGTGCTTTTTTTAGTTTTAAATTTAAAATTTAAAATGCAAAATTTAGTTTAAAATCCTTTACAATTTCTTTGTATTACTCTAAAATCCTAAAGAAATTTTACCCATAATTTCCGATTATAAATTTAAAATTTCTATTTTAAACTGATGTAAAATTAAAATGCCCTTATCCTAAGGATAAGGGCATTAATACAGACTATCTAAAATAAATTAATTTAAATTTAAAATATCCTGCTTAAAGCTTCCCTCCGAAGTTCTAACTTGCAAAGTCTTAGGCAGGTCTCCTGACTCACGGCTTATCCTCATCATTCCTTCCCAGCTTCAATGCCAGTGGTGTTATGACTTGTATCCGTACACAGTAGCGGGGGCTGTAGTGGATTTTAACCACTTTCCCTATTAAACTTAAAGTACCTTAAAACTATTATTCAACTACTTTAGATTATATACTACTGGTATAACTTATTCAACAATCTTTATAGATTCCACAATAGAATCATTCAAAGCTCTTTTTATTGCTGGTATACATACGACCGTAGTAATTACTATAGTACCTATAGTTACCCCAATAAATGTCGCCCACGGTAATTCATATAGCTCATTCTCAAGTAAAATATATCTTAATTTTTTATATATAATATGTGAAATTCCTCCACCTAAAATACATCCTACAATAGAACTTATAACACCATATATAACACCTTCTTTCAGTATTATTGAAGTTACCTCACCCTTACTCATACCAACAGCTCTTAAAGTTCCAAACTCTCTTCTTCTTAAGATAACACTTATACTCATGGTATTTACTATATTTATTACAGCTATTATTGCTAATATACCTGCAAATCCATAGAGTATTAAACTTGCCACAAGAATTGTGTTTTGACCATTTTTCATCTCTTCTATATAGGTAGTTATTCTCCCACCATTTTTACTTTCAATAATAGGTTCTAAGCTATTCTTTATTTCTCCCACATCTGCATTTCTTTCTACATTTATATTTATATGTTCATAATCCTTTATTCCTAGATGTTTTTCCATAGCCTTATTATTTGTGATCATTATAAAGGGTCTCAAATAATCCACAGGTCTTATGGGTATAGATTTTAGTACAGCCTTAACTTTCACCTTAACATTTTCTATCTTCTTCCATTCCCCATTTTGTGTATCCTGATATGCTGCTGCTAAAGTTGTTTCATCACCTTCCTGAATATTTATATAATCCGTATACCCTAAGTTATCTACAAGAATAACCTCTAACACATCACCATTTTCATCTAAATCTAAGCTGCCTTCCCTCAAATAAGGCTTCATGGCTTCAATTTCATTTTTTTCAGCTCCAATAAGCTCCGTCTCAATATCCCATATCCCTTTGTTTATCCTAGATTTCCAGTCGTATTTTGTAATCAAGTCTGAAATATATACCTTTCCTTCCTGTGTAACCTTACTTTGATCTAGCCCAATAACAACTGAGTTGCTTCTATGTTTTTTAACCTCTTTAACACCCTCAGTATTAATTATCTTATCAATATCCTCTTCGTTATAGGCATAGCCTTCCCTAAGTCCATCAAAAGTGCTTACATTCATATATATGTCCCCACCTGTAGCCTTTTTCGCCTGCTTCTCTGGGTCAAATATAGATAATAAATAAGTAGTTGCTACAAATAGTGTAATACTAATAGTTAAAGATATTATTGTAGCCAGTAGACGCCTCTTAGATTTTTTCATATTATTGTATGCCATAAGTCCTGTAAACCCTGTGGTTCTTTTCACAATTCTATCAATGACACTATCCTTTGATGGCTCTGATTGCACCTTAGTTACATAGTTCTCCTTCATTCCTTCAATCGGATTTACTTTCCCACCAAATATTGCCGGAGTTAAAGCAGAAATTATTATAGCACCAAGTCCTATTCCTGCTGAAAGCATAATATTTTTACCTGTAATAATAGGATTTAATGTTTCACTACCTATTTTAGATATTGCTAGGTATATACCTTTTATTCCAAATACACCAATAGTTATACCTATAGGAATACATACTATGCCTAAGCATATGGCTTCTCCAAGGATTAACCTTATTATATGTCCCTTTGAAGCACCAACTGCTCTTAGCATACTAAATTCTCTTATCCGCTCTATCACAGTGATGTAAAATATATTGTATATTACTGCAACTGCTCCTATGGATACTATAATTATCAAAAAAAGCCCTAGCTTCTCAATAGTTTTCGCTAAGTTTATTGCTTCTATATACTTCTCATTTCCCATAAACTGTACAAATGGATTTTCCCTCTTTAATTCTTGTATTTTATCCTCGGCATTTGGCTCATCCTTAACTCTAAAATAAAAGGTGCATCCAGCATCTACACTCTTAAGCCTTCTAGCCTCTTTCATTGATATAGCTGCTCTTCCTTTTGTATCCATCCTATGATTTCCACTATCTGATAGTACCCCCACTAATGTAAATGTATTTTCGTGATCTATATATTCTGCAACTCTATCATTTACTAAATCATATACAGGTTCCTGAACTTTTAAAGTGATTTTATCCCCTATTTTTTTATCTGAAAACACCTTATCTTTAATCCACTTTTCAATAGCAACTTCACCTTCATTTTGTGGATAAGTGCCTTCTACGGGTTTCATATTTAAAAGATTATAAGTTTCCTCCTCATATCCTCCCAGCTCCACACCAACTTTATACTCACTAAAGTCTTCTGTCCCAACAGGTATATATCTCCCCTTACTTTCTATAAGTTCACTAGCACTTAGTTCATTATTAAAAAGCATCATACCACTTCCGTGGTAAACCCCTCCACCAGATTCTATTGCTGACTTATGAAACTTATCAATTAAAGTATCTGCCATAATATACACTGAATTTATAAGAGCTACACTTAGAGTTATACTTAAAGCTATTAAAAATGTTCTCTTCTTATTTTTAATTAAATACCTTGGTATTAAAGCAAAAAACTTATTCATCTACCTTATCATCTCCTTCAAAGAGAATTCCATCTTCTATGGTTATTATTCTATCTGCCTGAGCTGCCACCTTAGGATCATGGGTTATGATTACTAAAGTTTGATTATATTTTTTAATTGAAGAAATAAGTAGGCTTAATACCTCCTTGCTATTATTGCTATCTAAATTCCCTGTAGGCTCGTCAGCAAATATTATAGAAGGCTTAGTTATAAGTGCCCTAGCTATAGCAACTCGCTGCTGCTGTCCACCTGATAACTGTGAAGGATAATAATATCTCCTCTCAGGCAACCTTAACGTCTCTAAAATCTCATTCATAAATTCCTTGTCCACTTTTTTTCCATCCATTATTAGTGGTAGCCTAATATTCTCATCCACATTAAGTACAGGTACTAAATTGAAAAATTGAAATATAAATCCTATGTTTTTTCTTCTAAACTTCGCTAATTCCTTTTCTTTTAATTCATATATATTTTTATTATCAATGAAAACTTTTCCCCCACTTGGTGTATCTAACCCTGCTAACAAGTGCAAAAGTGTACTTTTTCCTGATCCACTTGGTCCTATTATAGCGATAAATTCACCTTTATTTATAGAAAAATTAGTCCTATCTAGTGCATTAACAAAGCTTCCCTCTGTACCATAAGTCTTATACAATTCCTGTGTTCTTAAAATCTCCATATTTTCCCCCTTCAATACATTATTAAAAATATATTTATATTACCTCTTGTTCTAATTAATATGCTTAATTTATTCAAATATCTCTAAACGTAAAAATTCTATGAATAGCTCACCATGCTCTATATCATGTTCCATTTATTTTCAATTAGTCGTATTTTATTATTAATTCATACATTTTAGGTTGCTTACCTAGTAATTTAAAATACTAAAATAACTTGTATGCTAAAAAGCCAACGCAAGGTTACTTGCGTTGGAATAATTATTACAGTAATCATATTTAGTATTAAAATTACATTAACTTCAAAATTACATTAACTTTAAAATTACATTAACTAGCTGCTAACTTTAGATGTTCCATTACAATGATTATTACACCCTATTGTACATGACCCATAACAGCCTGTACTGCAACTTCCATTACAAATCATATAACATGCTACATCACAATAAAAACCTTTAACATCCATTTTTTCGCTATTTCTATTTTTAAATAAGAATTGTTTCATTTTTATCATCCTCCAATTATAATTTATGATTACTGTAACTATTAGCAATATGCTAAACTAAAAATATTTCATTACTTTCAAAATTTATATTCCATACTTTATTTACACATCTTTTCCATCCATATTTATCTGCATTACTCTTCCACCAATTATTAAACTCTTCTTCTATAAGTGGTTTTATATATGCATACTTTTCTTTCAAAATTCGAAATTCACGCTCACTTAAATCTGTATTATTCATTGATATTTCTAGTTCTTCAAGTGCACATCTTTTTTCAAATATTATCAACATTACTTTCTTTTCCTTTTCACTAACTTGTCCAACTTTCTCCATCTGCTTTTCCTCCCCTATTAATTTTTGTCATGATTTTTTTATATTTTTTCTAATGGATCACTATAATATAATTTAGGAATAACATTATCAGTCTTCAATAACTTCAACTCAACAAGCTGTTCCTGTAATACTCTACTTTCTTCTCTTTCTATATGGCTTATTAAGCATTTATTTTTAGGTGGAATACTAATTTCTCCTGTAGTCATTATGTTTAAGAACTTGCACCTATTGCACTGATAGGCATCACATTGTGAACATATCGGTGCTTCTTTTAATTTCAAAAGATATTTGTTCTTTATGTGGATTCCATCTTTCAAATCTCCAATATTAGAATTAACATCATTATAGTAAAATGCTGGACACATGTAAATTCTACCATTTGGTGCTAGAGTGAAAGTTTCCTCACCACAATCACAATTACTCATATTCCTTAAACTTAATCTATCGGTCAAAACATTAACTTCTGTCTCCAAATTATTCTTTAGCTTCTCTATTATTAGTGTACTTATCTTTTTTAATTCTTGTTTATATTTATCCACATCTGCCTCATCCCATTTTTCCTCGTCCTTTATAACTATATTTACTCTAATAAAATTATTTAATAATAATTTTACACTATCGTATATACTATTTATGCTAACTTTATTTATTATTAATATAGATATATCTCCATTTATTTTACATATATTTATTTTTTCAAGATATTCATTGTAAAATATAGGTATTTCAGTAGAACTATTCTTAAACTCAGTTCCATTTATAAATTTTAAATAGTCATCACTATTTAGTTTTTTATTTTCACCTAAAATTATTGGAACAAAATTATTTTCTTTACTAAAATCTATCCCTTTTGTAAATATATCATTAGACATTTTTTCATCTATCCCATGCCAATTTTCATATCTACAATGAGGTTTCATATTACTATCAACTATAAATTGAAGATATTTAGGTGCATCATCATATTCACCCAGCCTTATTAGCCTATTCTTTTGATATGGAGATAATTCTCCTGTAATCTCACTATATTTCTTCCAAAAATATTGATTTGCTCTTACATTTGCTTTATGCATTTTACATATATACGTGCTTCTTTGATATATTGTATCTGTATCTGAAAAATCATAATTTGCGCCAGTACACCACGCACACCCTGTTGCAACCTCGCAGTTTATACACTCAGTTTTACTTTGTGAACTTAAACTTAAAGCTTTAAAACTTCTCACCTTATCTTTGTTTATTCCTGAGTCTACATTCCCTATATTTCTTCCACTCTTATTACATAATGAAAAATCTAAAAATCTTATACACGGGAAGAAATTACCATTGCAATCTATTGCCAGCATTGTGCCTGCCCCACAATAATTCTTCTTTTTCTCTTCTTCAATAAGTGGCAATCCTATGTTAGAATCAAAAAATCTTACTGAGTAGTCATTCCATAATTTATGTTTAATAATATAATCTGCTAATTCTTTTAATTGTTGTTCAAATATTTCCTCATCACCATCTTGCCAAACATCTTCAAATACTACATTTGCTGATACAATTTTTATTCCTAAATCCCATAAATTTATTATACTATCCTTTAAATATGGTAAATCATCATGTGAGAATGTAGCTTTTGTTGAAGAACCTGGAAATTGTTTAATCCATAATGGAACATTTCTAACGACATCACTGTATGATCCTCTTCCATCTGGATATATTCTCGATTTATTATGTTTAGTTTCATTTCCATCCACACTTAATCCTATACTTATATGTTCTTTATTTTTTCTAATGAAGTCTTGAACTTTAGGAGTGTCATATAAAATTCCATTTGATGAAAAACTAAATCTATATGAGCTGAACCATGGATGATCTAATAAAAACATTTTTTGTTTGATATAATTACAAATTCTATCTATTAAATCTATCTCTAAAAAGGGTTCCCCTCCAATAAAATCCCAAACTACTGAATCACTATTAAACTCATTTCGATCCTCTAAGATATGATCTACACATTTTTTAGCCATCTCAAAAGATAATTTATTTTTTTTATTTTTACCAACCATATAACAATATGTGCAAGCTAAATTACAATCTTCAGTGACGCATAAAGTTATACTTTTCATAGTCTTTCCATTCCCCTCCCATCCTTTGCTTATATTTCCCATCAACACTTCATTAATTTCCATAATAATCTCCTTTCGAATCTAATCTTTTTATTATTTCTTTTTCTATTTCTTCAACTCTCACGTTTTCACTATGTTTTAATATTGTGCAAATATATCCTGTCATATATGCAGTTGCTATGCTATTTCCACATATTTTAATATTTTTCTCCTCTTCACTCTTGGTGTAAAGTATAGTGCCGTTCAAATAAAAATATTTATTATTGTAATTAATTTCATTCACCTGTAAACTGTTATCACATTTTACTCCAATAACATTTTTGAAAGATGCAGGATATGTAGTTCTTCCGTCATTGTCTACTGATGCTACAACTACTACATTTGATTTTATTATTTTATTTATTATTTTTTTCAATATAATCCAATATTTCTTACTGCTTGTCCCTAAACTTAAATTAACTATATCTGGATTTAAATTTTGAGAATATTTTAATGCACTAATTAATACTTTACTATTACTCATTAACTTTTCATCTAGAATATTTATATCTATAATCTCTATATCATTGCAAACATTCTTAATACATGTAGCTACTACTGTTCCATGTATGTTATTACTTACTGATTTTTCTTCAAATACAATCTTTCCATTTTTAAGTCTAATTTGAATACTAGCTATTATATTTTTATGCAAATCATTTTTATTTGAATTAATTCCGCTGTCTATAATCACAACTCTAATTTTTTTATTTTCATAAGTAGACATTGTATATCTATCCTCCTTGTACACTATATACATAAGTCAATATTTATTTCATAATCCATATTTATATAATTGCCTGTAATCATTATTACTATAATATATTTCATCATGCGTGCCTTTCGAAATAATTTTACCATCATCCATTATTATAATCTGATCTACATCTAAAGCAGGAGATATATCATGTGTTATAACTATAACCGTCTTTTCCTTTGAAATATTCTTTATTGCCTTATTTATAAAATACTTGCTTTCTTTATCGATTGCTGAAGTAGCTTCATCCAAAAGTAATATTTTACCTCTTTTTGCTATGCTTAATGCCAATATTAATCTTTGCTTTTGCCCTCCCGACATCTTTTTACCATTTTCTAGTATTATTTCATTGTATTTATTTTCTAAACTTTCTATATAATTATCAATAAATACTTTTTTACAATTTTCTTTTATTGATTCTATTGTAATGTTAGGACATATAAATTCAAAATTTTCTTTAATTGATAAATTAAATATAAATGTATCTTGATGAACTATAGATATATTATCTCTTAATGTTTTTTCATTAACAGTAGCTATATCTATATCGCCTATATATATTTTTCCTTCAATCGGGTTATACAATCTTAAAATTAAATTAAGAATAGTAGTTTTACCACAGCCATTTTTTCCAACTATTGCAGTTATTTTATTAGCCTCTAATGATAATTTAAGATTTTTTATAAGTTGTTTATTCTCTTCATATTCAAAAGTTACATTTTCAAAAAATATATTTCCATTTAAATTTTCAATATATTTTTCTCCAAATTTTTCTTCAGAAAAAGAATAATTATCTATCATATCAAATATTCGCTCTAACGATACTAATGCTTGTTGAATTTTAGAGTTAAAGCTCATTAATGAAGCTAATGAATTATTAAATTGGCTTGAATAAGAAGTAAATGCTATAAAAAATGTAATATCTAATCTACCTTTATATAAAAAATATATTCCTATTATAATAACAATTAACTCACTCAAATAATTTAGTGTTTGAGAAAATGCTTGAGAAATAAGATTTAATAAGTCAATGCCTATCTGCTCATTTTTTAGCTCCTGTGATATATTAGTAAATTTTTTTCTTATATTCTCCTTGATTCCATAAGTCTTAATAAATTTTATACCTGATAGTGTTTGATATACAAAAGAATAATATTTATCATTTAAATTTTTAAACACTTCACTTTTACCACGTAATTTTTTCCCAAAATAATTAAAACATAAATAAGAACTAGGAAACAGTACTAATATACTTAACGATAGAATCCAATCGATTTCAAAAATTATAACCCCTAATATTATTAACCTCATAACATCAATTATTATATTTATAAAATTATTTGTTATAATATTTGATAATATTCCAACATCACCTTCTAGTCTAGATTGAAATTGTCCTAAACTTGTGTTGTCAAATTCTTTCATAGTTGTATTTAAAATTTTACTGAATAAACTAGATTTTAAATCTACAATTATATTTAGATTTATAAATGAACTAAGATAATTTTTTCTTAATACAAATATTGTTCCTAAAAAGTTTATTGCTAATATATATGTTATTGGTATATATATGTTAGCGTAATTATTGGTCGCAATATTTTGAATTATCCTCCCCCAACTTATTGGATATATAATTGATAAGATAATTCCTCCTATAGAATAAAAAAGAAGCGCTATCATCTTTTTTTTGTATCTAAATGCATATGATAAAGCTCTAAGTACTAACTTTTTATCTTTGTTAGAAAAATTGTTAATCATATAACTTCCTTTCTAGTAATTTAGCATTTCCAATTCCAAACTTACATAAATATATTTTTTTTGAAAATAATTACTCTTTTTCATATTATATACTTTAAGTAACTTATTTTCAAGTACTTTTTGTTACTTTAGTAAATTGAAAAATTAAATTCCGTTTTCCAAGTGAAACTGAACTTACTTTTACAAATATTCAATATAATTAATCATCCTAAGAATATTAGGATGATTAATTATGTCAAATTATGAATTATCCAAAGGAAATCACCTAATAATGGAGGACCGACTTATAATTGAATATGGATTAGATCAAAATTATACATTAAAAGAGATTGCTGATAAGCTAAAAAAGGCCCCAACCACGATCTCTAAGGAAATTAAAAGGAATAAATTTCTGAGAGTAAGTAAGGCAAAAGCAAATGATATACAACCATGTAAAAACCGAAGGAGTTGTACTAAAATAAATTTATGTAATAGTGCCTGCGGCAAGCTTTGTAAGAAGTGTACTTTTATAAATTGTTATAGAGCCTGTACTGAATTTTCTATTAAGAAGTGTGTTAAGCTTACCCGTACCCTTACGTTTGTAACGGGTGTAACACTGTCACTACGTGTACGTCTGAAAAGAACTACTATAAAGCTAAGGTTGCAAATACAAAGTATAAAGAATTATTAGCTTCATCTAGAGAAGGTCTTAATATAACTTCAAATGAGTTAAAAAGGATAGACGAAATAATCTCTCCACTTGTTTTAAGGGGACAGTCATTATCACATATTTTTACTCATCATAAGAATGAGATAAACTGCTGTGAAAGAACATTATATTATTATTTTGATAAAAATGCTTTTACTGTTAGAAACATTGATTTGCCTAGAAAAGTGAAATATAAACCTAGAAAGAAATCTACACTTCCTGTAATTAAAGAATCATGTGATAGAGTTGTAAGAACCTTTAATGACTTTGTTAAGTTTATTGAGGGTAATCCTAATATTCCTGTAGTAGAGATGGATACCGTCCACGGCACACGAAGTGGCAAAGTGCTTCTCACTTTTATATTTAGAAACTGTTCATTAATGTTAGCTTTCATTATTTATAGCTGTAGCCAGATGGCTAAGGACGTCATGGATATGCTATATGAGGTATTAGGTCACGGAGTGTTTAAACGTAGTTTTCCTGTTATTCTAACAGATAACGGCTCCGAATTTAAAAATCCAGTAGCTTTAGAAATTGATACTGAAGGAAATCAAAGGACAAAAATATTCTACTGTAACCCTATGGCTTCTTACCAGAAGCCCCATGTAGAAAAGAATCATGAATACATAAGGTATATAATACCGAAAAGGAAATCTTTTGATAATCGTACTCAAGAAGACATTACCTTAATGATGAACCATATTAATAGTACAGCAAGAGCTAGCTTAAACGGAAATACCCCATTTAAACTAGCCCAACTGCTATTAGATAGCTCACTTTTAGACACGCTATCTTTAAAACATATAGCAGCAGATGAAATACATCTAAAACCTGCACTTTTTTAAAAATAAGATATCAAAAATTTAGGGCAAGTATCAGCGGAACTTAATCATGCAAAATAGAAGCAAACGGAACTTAGTTTTTCATTTAACCATTTTGTTACTTTGCATGGATGATTGCCATTAAAATCAACGATTATAACTAATTATTTATTTTCAGATGCCTAATACCCTAGTTTTTTATAAAAAAGGAGGGATTTTAATGACTGGTTATAATATAAATATGTTTCAAAAAGTTAAAGAGGCAGATGCAAAAGAAGCTAACACTGGTATAAATGATAATCGTAAATCTAGTAGCAACTGGAAATTAAGCAAAAGTTTAAAGGTAACTGTTATTTCCGGAATAATTATAGCAGGTGGTTTCTCCTATTAATACTATTTTCTTAACAATTTACAATTAAATTTCTCTATCTTACTACATGACACTATTAAATTAATTCATGAATTATGTTAATATAATGCGAAAATAATTGAACCTGAGATATTTTAATATCTCAGGTTCATAAATTTTTATATTCTAAATACTATTCTTTAAGATAACTTTTAGTTTTAATCATTTCCTCTTATCTTCTCTAAAAGCCTTAATATCTCTAAATACATCCATACCAGCGTCACTAAAATAGAAAATGCACCATACCATTCCATATACTTAGGAGCACCATATCTTGACGCATTATATACAAAATCGTAATCTAGTAAAAGACTTGAGGCTGCTATAAATACTACCACAAGTGATATACCTATTCCTAAAGGTCCACTAGAATGAATAAATGACATTCTTATTCCAAATAAAGATAATAGGAATGTTAGTAAATATGAAATTCCTATTCCCATAACTGCCACGGTTATTATTCTTCTAAACCTATCACTTACTCCACCCATTGCCTTATAAATCATCATTACTGCAAGTGCTGTGGCTATTGTAAGCATAATTGCAGGTAATACTACTCCTGGATACCAACTATCCGCATAATATGAAGCACTTCCTATTGCTAGTCCTTCAAAGACAGCATATAAAATAGATGTTATACTTGCTATTTTAGGAACAAAACACGTTGTTAAAGCTAACACTAAGGATCCAATCACCCCTATAAATGCTAGCCTACTAGCTAATGCTGCATTTCCATTTGATAATAAACTCCATGTATATGATGACGAAATCATAAGAATTACAAGTAAAAATACAGTTTTTACTGAAGTACCTCCAATTGTCATGGTTTTTGAAGTTCTAGTAGCTCTAGCTCTTTCAAATCCACCTCTTAAAAAAACATTTCCATCTTCCATAAAAATCCCCTTCCCTTTTAATCTTTTAGACCTTTGAAAAATAAATTATAACTTAAAATATTTAATAACACTGGCTTTTCTATTTCTTGAAGCTGCCTTATCTTAGATTTTGTCCACATTCTAATTTTACATGCAATGTATGTAAATATTTTCAAACAAAATCCTGTGGTTTATAATCTATGAATATAAACAACCCTTAATTAAGTTAGTTTATAATCATGGATACTTTCCTCAATAATTTCATCTGGATATAATGCCATAATACTATCATCTTCAATAAGCTTATAAAATCTTGTTGAATAGCTTACTACAAATTTACTATTTGGTAATGTAAATCTTAATATTTCTCCATAACAATTTGGTTTTCCACCTGAAGGTTCACCAACTATAACTGCATTAGTTTCCCATTTAAACCTATAAGCATTTAGTAATGCTGAAGAAAAAGTTTCTCTCCCTATTATTATGTTCAAATTTTCTTTTCTATTAATAAGCTCACTAGCCTTTATAAAATCTATGAGTGGATTAATTAAATCTGAATTTCCCCCAAGATTATTTCTTAAATCTATAGTTACCTTACTTATGTGTTTTTCTTCTATACCTCTTATAGTATCCTCAATCTTTTTCTTTATCGAAATGTCTCCGTCTTCTCTACATGAATTATATTTTATATACATTACACCATCGTATTCCAGAAATTTTGACCAATAATTTTCACTTTCTCTCTCTGCATATAATGGAATATTGTCATTCTCTATATACTGAAGTTCTGAACCCATTACCGTTAAAATTTCAACTTGTTTGCCTTCTACCGTTATATTTATTTTATCCACATCATCACATATTAATAATCCATATAAAACCTCAGCAGCTTGTAGATATTTAGCACTATGACTCTTTAAAAAGTATTTATTTTCATAAGATATTATCTTAGAAAGCTCCTCCATAACCTGATTTATATCTGTATCTTCAATTTTATCAACCTTTTTATATAATAAATCTTCGTAGCCTTTCATTACTCCTATTATATAAATTCCATCGCTAAAGTAATAAAACTTTAGTGGAAAATACTTGTTAATAGGGAAAGCTATGGCTGTATGTGCATCCCTAATGGATGCAACAATTCTACTCAACTCAACCTTCATTTCGTTATAATCTAAAGTTCCTACCATAGATTTAAGATTGTTTATTTTATATTCAAATTCTTCTTTACTTATACTAAAAAACAAATTTTTATGTTTTGATGTTAAATTATCTCTTAAATAATCTATATCCTCATTCCACCTGAGCGTCCAATTATCTTCCATATTTAAATCCTCATTCTCTTTATATTTATTCTATTTACTAATATACACTTAATTTTTTATTATACACTTTAAATATCTAATAATACATAAGGTTTTTTAATATTTCCAAAATCCTTCGTAACCTTGCAAAACTTCTAAAATCATGGATAATTATACTTGGGTATCTGAAAATAGATAAGTCAATATCCTCAACTACTTTGTGTTATCTTGCGTCAACAGAACCCTTATATAGTTCTACTATCTGTGAACTCTATTTCCTTGCATAACCCAAAATATCCTTCATATCTTTGACTTATTATTTATTTTTATATGCCTTATAAAAACTATAACTTTTAGATTGGAGAAAACAAATGAGTAATCGAAATAAAGGTATCCTATTAATAATAATATCTGCTTTTGGCTTTGCCATGATGTCTGCTTTTGTAAAGCTTTCAGGAGACTTACCTTCCCTACAAAAAACATTTTTTAGAAATTTAATTTCCTTTGTAATAGCCTTCGGAATGATTATATACCATAAGGAAAGCTTCTTTGGGAAAAGAGAAAATCAAAAACTGCTTCTTACTAGATCTATCTTCGGTACTCTTGGGGTAGTTTTAAACTTTTATGCCATAGATCATTTGATTCTTTCAGATGCAAATATGCTAAATAAACTAAGTCCCTTCTTTGTTATACTTTTCTCAGCTATTTTCTTAAAAGAGAAATTAAAAACAAAGCATTTAACTACCATTGGTATTGCATTTTTAGGAGCACTATTTATAATCAAACCATCCTTTAGCTTAGATGTAATTCCATATCTAATAGGGTTCATCTCTGCCATCTTTGCAGCTGCTGCTTATACCTGTATAAGAGCAATTGGCGGTAAAGAAAAATACTATACTATAGTATTTTATTTTTCCTGTTTCTCTGTAGTAACAATTTTCCCTCTTATGCTAAATGTCTATACTACAATGACAGGACTTCAACTACTCTATCTAATTCTGGCAGGTGTATTTGCAACCATTGGACAATTTGCAATTACTTTAGCATATAAATTTGCTCCAGCAAAAGAAATTTCTATATTTGACTACTCAAATATAATCTTCTCAGCAATTATAAGTATGATTATATTTAATCAAGTCCCTGATGGTTGGAGTGCCCTAGGATATATAGTTATCTTCTCTGCATCATTTTATATGTTTATGTATAATAAAAAGTTAGATAAGGTTCCAAAGTCGTAACATAATTCACTGTAATATATAAACTCTAATTAAACCATGTCCATATGAAAAAAATAAGCCATACTCAGTTTAAAACCTAAGTATGGCTTATTAATGTATTTATAAATATACTATATTCAAAAATATTGTTGAAATTGGACCTCAATATTATCTGAGCGCAACACCATTAGTAAATCAATGTTCCGAAACGGTTCAGCGAAAATAATATGAGGTCCTTATTAACACTGATTTAAATTATAGTCTTTAATATTAAGCTTGAGAAGCCCAATCTGCTGGATATGTTACATATAAAAATCTAGCATAGTTTGGAACTGAGAACTTAATTGTACTTCCTTTTGGTATGAAAATTATTTCTCCTGCATCTGCAGATACTAATCTTCCATCTATTATAACGTCTAGATGACCTTCGATAACATAATCAATCTCATCATAGTTTAATGTCCAATCAAAAGTAGTTTCTTTCATCTCCATCATTCCACAACCAAGTCTTTCGCTTTCCTTAAGTGTGAATATATCTTTTGTGTAAACTACGTCAGTAGGGCATCCTGTATCTAATCTGTTTGACTCATCAACTCTTACAGTTGGAAGTTTTACAGATGTAATTCCACTTATGTCCTTATTTCTTACAAAATCTACTGAATCTTGAGTACCATTAACTTTTTCCTCAATAATTTGTCTTACTAATTTCTCTAGTAAACTTATATCAATGTTTTCCATAATTATTTAGCCTCCTCTTTTTTAGTCATATTTCCAGCTATGAACATAGCAACAAATACTGCTGTTATTCCCCCAACTAATTTACCAACTATCATAGGTAATATCATTTCTGAGTTGAATCCAGCTGTAAATCCTAAGTGGTCTCCGAATACAAAGGCTGCAGATACTGCAAATGCAACGTTGATTATTTTACCTCTGTTATCCATATCTTTCATCATTCCAAACATTGGGATACTGTTTGCAAGAGTTGCAACCATACCTGCTGCTGAAACGTCATTCATTTTTAAAACTTTTCCTAATGCCATTAATGGCTTGTTGAATACTTTAGTTATTACAAATACTAATGGGAATGCTCCAGCTAAAACTATAGCTATTTCTCCAACTATTGCAATACCTTCACCAATTGGATTCATTCCTGGAATTACAACAATTCCTGTTAATGCTTCAATAACTGCAGCTGCAAGGGCTAATGTTATAACTATAACAACACCTTTACCAAATATAGTGAATCCTTTTATTACTGCTTTTTCAAACTTCCAAAGTCCTAATGCAATAAGTAATGCAAATATAACTATTGGAATTAAGTTTTTAAGAACCATCATAACTGGGAATCCAGCTACAAGTCCTCCAACAAAAGCTCCAAGTGGAATTGTTATAATACCAGCAAGTACTCCCATTGCTAAAAATCTTTGATCTTCTTTTCTAATTATTCCAAGTGCAACTGGAATTGTAAATACTATAGTAACTCCCATCATAGAACCTACTATTAATCCTCCAAACATTCCTGCTTGTGGATCTACTGCAAGTGCTTGTGAAAGTGATGCTCCACCCATATCGTTTGCTAGTAAAGTACCACCAAACATACCTGGATCTGCTCCTAAAAAGTTAAAAACTGGTACTACTATTGGCTCTAATATATTTGCAAGTACAGGTGCAAGACATATTACTCCAACCATTGCAAGAGCAAGAGAACCCATTGCCATGAATCCCTCTTCGAACTTTTCACCAAGTCCAAATTTGTTTCCTAAACATTTATCTATAGCCCCAAGTGCCATAAATAAAACCATGATATAAACAATTATCTCATTAATTCCCATTATTTCATCTCCTCGTTAATTCAAATATTTTATAATAATTTCATCTGGCGACGGTATTATTGATATATCTACAATACGTTTATCATCTACAACTTCTTTTGCAATTGACATTCCATATTCTACATCACTAATCCCACCAGAGATAATATAAACAATTTTACCGCTTATTCCTGATGCTACTTGTAGTTTTACAAGATTTAAGTTAGCACCCTTTAAAGTTCTATCTAAAGCCTTAAGTCCACTACTTACAGTATTAGTCTCCATTATTCCAATAGCACCATTTACCTTGCTTACAAACCTATTTTTCAAAGCTTGTATTATGTTCCCATGGGCTGAATTTATTATACAACTATCTAAGACATGCCCCTGACCTGAAATTATACCATGGTCAAGGGTTGTTTTTATGGCTCCTTCATCTCCAGCTAAGATTACAAGAAACCGTCCTGGACATATGTTTCTAAACTGTAGTATTTCTACCTCAGCTTTTTTAACCATTTCATCAGCAACAGCAATTCCTCTACTGATACTTTTAAATTCAATAACACCGATGCTGCTACTCATCATCAACCTCAATTGAATCAATTATACCAATTATAGTTGCATCTACAGGTACATCCCTTTCACCTAAAGAAATTCTAGCCGAACTTCCCTTAGTTATTAGAACATTATCACCTACACCTGCACCCACACTATCAGCTGCAACAAAAAAACCTTCTTCTTCAACATCTTTATCTTTAAGTAATCTTACGATTAAAAACTTCTGTCCGCTTAGCTTTTCATCTTTCCTTGTAGCCCACAATCTACCAACAACTCTACCTATAACCATATTAATCCTCCGTTAAATTCTATTAACCTTCAGATTATGAATTCTTATAAAGTCATTAGCTAATGGAGTAACTATACTTTTCTTATCTATTACAACCGACTTCATGCCATTCATAAAAGGCTTTCTAAGATCTGCTTCACTAATAAGTTTTTTATTTCTAATTTCAAAGCTCATACCCTCAACCTTATTGACTTCCTCAGCTAACAAAGGTGAATGTTCTTTAGTGTTGTTAAACTCTTCTTTTCTCAATCCCTTATTTTCAAGATTGTCAAGAAATTGAACTATATCAATACCATAAACTTTTAGCTCTTTTTCAAAATTTAAATACTTATTATATAGTGCTCTTGGTGCAGTATTTTTATACCTTCTATATTCCAATCCATCCTCTAACACATAAACCTTTTTACCTTGCATTAACATTTTTATAATGAAGTTTTCTTCATCCTTAGTACCTGTTAATGTTGCTAGATTTGCCATAGATTTTATAGAAATTTCAGATACTATAACAATGTCACAGTCCACTGTTTCTTCAGTATATGGAATTAGTTTATACTCAGCTTCCATAGTAGATTTAGTAATAGGATCTAATGATTCTTCCCCAATTACTATAGCAATTTTATTCTTAATTTCTTTTTTAGTTGCTTCTTCTAATTTTTTATAAACCTCTTTAACAATTAAGTCTACAAGTTTATCATAATTCATTTAAATATCCCCCTCTTCGAGGCTTACTTAACTATCATCCAAAGGGTATACTTAGACATCTGAAAACAAATAATAGGGCAAAGATACGAAGGATATTTTGATTTAGACAAGGAAACAGGTTCCGCAGATAGTAGCACTATCTAAAGGTTCTGCTGACGACGTATCAATCAAAATAGCCGAGGACACTGACCTATTTATTTTTTGAAGATGCCTTGCTAAAATATTAAATCTAGTTGCTTGTTAATAATTAATTACAAGTTGATTTAAGTATTCTACATAGTGTTCCTTTAGCAAATCCACAAGCATTAGCCTCATCATAGTCTATATGCATAAATGTTTTAAAGTCTGGGCTTACCCTTATAACAACATCATCAAATATTAATGGTCTGTTGCCATAAATTTTTGCTTGTATGATTTCTTGATCTTTTACACCAAACTTTTCTGCATCTTCAGGAGTTATATGTATATGTCTCTTTGCAACAATTACTCCCTTATCTACAGTAATAGAAGCCCTCTCTGTAGAAATTGTTATTCCTGGAGTGTTCTCTATTTTCCCACTTTCTTTAACTGGCGCTTTAATTCCAAGTGATGTAGCATCAGTTGAAGAAACCTCTATTTGAGTTGCTTTTCTAGCAGGTCCAAGAACAATTACATTCTTAATTGATCCTTTAGGTCCTGTTACTGTAACTCTCTCTTTACATGCATATTGTCCTGGTTGTGATAAATCTTTAATTTTAGTAAGTTCATAACCACTTCCAAATAATATGTCTATATGTTCTTTACATAGGTGAATGTGTCTTCCAGAGGCTTCAACTTCTATAAAAGCTTCTTTTTTAACCCTCTTTATTACTTCATCTATTATCTCTTCTACTAAAAGATTATTCATATTTCACCCTCCTAATCTAACTGTATTCTCCTGTTCTATACTTAAATATCATTATCCAAAACAATGATGATAGTCTATTTAATGATTTAATTATATCTGGTCGTTGAACCTCTCCGTATTCACCTTTAAATGCAGTATAAGCCAAAAGTTCTGTTTCTCTTATAGTAGTTCTACAAGAATTTAAAGCCACAACAGCCTCTCCCATGGAAAACTCTACAGGTTCATGACCTATACCATAATATTTTTTAGGATAGTGAGATTTTTCTCTTAATTCTTCTGGGGTCATCCCTAAAAGTTTAAACTCTCCAACGTCCTCTTTAAGTACTTCACATCTAAGTATCCATCTTACAAAAGTTAATATCTCTTGAAGATCTTCAGTTAGCTTTGTAGAACCTAATCTATGAGTAATTATTTGAGTTTCAAGTATTTTAGATTCCAAAGAATCTAATTTGCCTCTAAGAGCAATTATCTTATGATCCTTAAATACCAATAAATTTCCGTATAGGTGTGTCATATGCTCAGGTTTTTCATTTAGTTCAGCACCAAATACAGTTATATATTTGATTTTTTCTTCATTGGTTTGTGTCTTTTTAGGTACTTCTTTTTTCACTTCTTTTACTACTTCATCTAAAGAATCTACATACTCTAAATTAATATTATTTTCACTTAAAAAAGATTTTGCAGATGGGGTAACTATTTGACCCTTTAAAACTTTAAATTCAGTAAATTCCCTGAAGTTTTTCCCCTTTAACTGTCTTCTTACTTCACTTTCAGTTAATACTGACATAACTTCACATCCCTTATAAGATGTAAGAGCTGTACTGCACTATGCAGTACAGCTCACTACTACCAAATCTAAATTATAATACTTCTTTTATTTTTGGTAGAACTGCATCTACTTCAAAATGTGGTCTTGGAATTACGTGAACAGATACTAATTCTCCAACTCTTTCAGCAGCTGCTGCCCCTGCATCTGTAGCTGCTTTAACTGCTCCAACGTCTCCTCTTACAAGTACAGTTACAAGTCCGCCTCCAACTTGCTCTTTTCCTACCAATTGTACGTTGGCAGCTTTAACCATTGCGTCTGCTGCCTCTATTGCTGCTACTAACCCTTTAGTTTCGATCATTCCTAATGCATTTGCGTTTGCCATAATAATTTCCTCCTTAAATTTAACCATTCTTATTTTTTGTTATTTTGGTTTGTTATCTTAATTCACTTATTATTTTCTTAACAAGTAAGTTAACAAGCTCTTCTGTATCAGAAGATGACATAGAGCAATTTGTATTGCTACTAGTACTTCTACCTCTGAAATGTTCTATTTCTCTCACTCCGTAAGCCACCTTTTTAATATTTAAAAGATGAAGTGGTCCTACGTTATCAGATGTTGCACTTCCACCAATTGCTCCACACCCTAATGTTAAAGCTGGTATGATATTAAGAGATGCTCCGATTCCACCAAGAGTACTTGGAGTATTTACTGGCATTCTTGATACTGGCATGCTAAGTGCAAATCTTTTTACTAACTCTCTATCTTCACAATGCATTGAGAATGTGTGTCCAGCACCTTCATTAAGAAGAATTGCTCTACATTTAGCTTCAACAGCCTCTACATTTTTCTCAACATAGAACCCTAAGATTGGAGCTAGTTTTTCTCTTGAATATGGAACATTGTGTCCTACTTCTGTTTCTTCACCAATTAGTACTCTTGCAGAAGATGGTACATTAGTTAAGTTCGCAAGTTTTGCAATTGTTGCTACACTTTTTCCAACTATTTGTGGATTCATGCTTCCATTAGCTCTCATTATGAATTTACCAAGTTGTTTTGCTTCCTCTGGAGTTAAGAAATAAGCTCCTTGCTTTTTAAGCTCTGCAATTACTTTATCTTTAATACATTCCTCAATAACTATTGATTGCTCAGAAGCACAAATTGTTCCGTTATCAAAAGTCTTAGAATCCATAATTCTCTTAACTGCAAGTGCTAAATCTGCACTCTTATCTATAAATGCTGGGCCATTTCCAGGACCAACACCTAAAGCTGGTGTTCCTGAAGAATATGCAGCTTTAACCATTGGTGTACCACCAGTTGCAAGTATCATAGCTGTATCTTTATTTTTCATTAATTCATCTGTAGCTTGTAATGTTGGAATTGTTATACACCCTATAGCACCTTCTGGACATCCTGCTTTAATTGCAGCTTCATTAAGAATTTTAACTGTTTCTAATATACATTTCTTAGCGTTTGGATGTGGAGAAAATACTATTGTATTCCCACACTTTAAAGATATAAGAGCTTTATACATAGTTGTTGATGTTGGATTTGTTGAAGGAATTAATCCTGCAATAACTCCCATTGGAACAGCAACGTCCATAACTTTTGTCTCTTCATTTTCAGCAATTATCCCTACTGTTTTAATATCTTTAATGTAATCATATATATAAGTTGAACCAAATACGTTCTTAATTACTTTATCTTGCCAAATTCCAAATCCGGTTTCTTCAACTGCCATTTTTGCTAATCTTTCAGCATTTGCAGCTGCCGCTTCAGCCATAGCCTTAATTATTTTATCTATTTCTACTTGAGATTTTTGAGCTAATTTAACTTGAGCAGCTTTAGCTATTTTTATAAGGTTTCTAACCTCTTGTATCGATGCTAAATCTTTATCTATAAGTTCCATTATTTTTCACCCGCTTTGTTATATTCTAATATTGTTTTAACCAGTACATCTTTCTTTGCAAACTTAATCTGCTTGTTTGTCATATTCGGAATTTGTAGACTTCTAACTAATCTTCTTAGTTCTTCAACTTTCATAGCATTATAGTCTATTTCATTCTTAGACCCTTCAACATTTATTTTATTTGCTTTAGGTTCTGGTTTGTTTTCTACTATAGTTTCTTCTTTAGTTTTCGTTTCTTGTACTGGTGACTTTGTTTTTTCATCAAAATCCTTAATAACCTCTTTTTCATTTTTAGATGATAAAGATTTAGAGATTTCCTCTTTTACTTCAGGTTTCTTTTCAAAGAACAGTTCTTGAACTTGAGAATCAACTCTTGGTATTACATGAGCTGTTCTAAATGTTCCAAGCTTTTCAACGGAAGCCTTGGCTGCATCAACTGCAGCCTTTACAGCTCCTACATCTCCAGTTATTTTAATTGTGGTAATACCACCTTTTATTTTTTCTAGTCCAATTAAGGTAACATTTGCAGCCTTTAGAGCAGAATCTGCAGCTTCTACTGCTGCTACGTATCCTCTTACTTCTACTAGACCTAGTGCTTTACTCATCTAAACCTTAACCTAAAAGTTTACTGGTTGTTGAGCAACTGATTTAACAGCTTCTGCAAAAGCGTCACATGCTGCCTTACATGCTGATTGACTACCTGTAAGTAATCCACCACCATAGTTTGTTTCAGTTGGAGGTCCAAAGAATTCTTTAAGCTCTACATCTGCTGCCTTCATAGCTGCATCTAATCCATAGATTGCTTCAAGTGGTGGTGCTACAAGGTAAGCTAATGCTTCTCCTTCTTTAACTCCAGCTACTTTAGAAAGGTAAGTTCCTGTTCTTGAAACACAATGTGCATAGTATGCTATTGAGTTATCATCGTTAGCACTTACAAAGTGTGATCCATTTTCCATAAAGTCAATAGCAGCATTTAATCCGCTTCTAACTTCTGCTGGACTTGGTCCTGCTATTATTCCGATAACTTCACCAGCAAGTTTTGTAGATGCATTTGCAGCACCTGCATACATTGATCTTGCATATACAACATCAACCTCTGCTGACTTAGTAGCTTCGTCAAGTGCAGTGTAAGTTACATCGTCACTATCAGCAGTTATTAATCCTAAACTTTTGTGGTGAGGTTGTAATTCTAATTTTTTAACTAGTTCTGGGCTTACATTTGAAATTATTTTAACGCTTAATACCGTTGGACGTAATGCTTCATTAATCACAATAAATTCCCCCTAAAATTATATTTTTAAATTTATTCCAGATGCTTTCTTATCAAGCATAGTTTTGATAAGCTCAGCTATGTGTGCTCCAGCTTCAACTGCTGTAGTACCACCCTTGTGGATGTTTGATATAACTGTTCTATTTGCTTCTGGCATATTTGCTGTTGGTCTATATGCTATGTAAGCACTCATTGATTCAGCTGTAACTAGACCTGGTCTTTCTCCTACTAGCATGCAAACAACGTCTGCTCCTGTTGCATCACCAACTGCATCCATAGCACCAACTCTGGCATGTTTAATAAATAATATATCTCCAATTTCAATTCCATACATTTTTAAACCTTGTTTAATTGCAGGAATTGAATCTTTTAAATTTGCTTCAATTGCAGCTGAACTTAGTCCATCTCCAACTATTAATAACACTTTTTGACCTGAAAATTTATCTTTTATGAATTTAGTAGTTTCTTCATCAAATCTTCTTCCAAGATCTGGACGAGTAAGGTAGTGATCCTTATCTGTACACATTGTGTTTACTTCTATAAGATTGTTTGCTTTTATAAAATCCTCGGATACATAAGAGAACACTGAGTCTTGTGCCGCAGCATGGTCAGCTCTAACTCTTAATTGAGTTATAGTATTGTATCTTGTACCTGTTCTTCCGATACCTATTCTTGCAGGAGTTCTCTCCTTCATTTTTAGGTACCCTTCTCTGTCGTGTGGATTTTTAACTAAAAGTTGCTTCTTTAAATCTATTTCTGTTATATCTGGAATGCATCCATTCACATCTACTACAGTGTTATTGCTAACTTTACTTGCTATTTCATTTACTAAATCAGTAGTTCCTGTTTTCCCTACCATTTCGCCTAATAATTTTTCAACCATTGATTTTAATTCTTGTTCATTCATCAGTAGTCCCCCCTTATCCTAAGAATATTGAAGCGTCTCCAGCTTTGCTGGTTAACTTACCATTTTTAGATATATCCATTTTTTCCATCCACTCTTCGAAAGCTTTTATAGGTCTTACTCCTAATAACTCTCTTATAGTAGCAGTTTCATGGTGTCCTGTTGTTTGATAGTTAAGCATAACGTCATCTCCATGAGGTATTGCCATGAAGTATGTACATCCAGCTGTAGCAAGTAATACTGCTAAGTTTTCTATATCATTTTGGTCAGCCTTCATATGGTTTGTATAACAAACATCACATCCCATTGGAAGTCCTGAAAGTTTACCCATGAAATGGTCCTCAAGTCCTGCTCTAGTAACTTGTTTTCCATCATATAAATACTCTGGTCCTATAAATCCAACAACTGTATTTACTAGGAACGGATCAAATCTCTTAGCAAATCCATAACATCTAGCTTCCATTGTTACTTGGTCAGCACCATGGTGCGCATCTGAAGAAAGCTCAGAACCTTGACCTGTTTCAAAATACATTACGTTTGGACCTGTAGCTGTTCCTTGTTTAAGTGCAAGTTGTCTTGCTTCTTCTATTGTTGCAGCATTGAATCCAAATGCTGAGTTTCCTTTTTCAGAACCAGCAATTGATTGGAATATAAGATCAGCTGGTGCACCTTTTCTTATTGCTTCCATTTGTGTAGTTACGTGCGCAAGTACACAAGTTTGAGTTGGGATTTCCCACTTTTGTTTGAAATCTTCAAATCTGTTTAATATTTTAACTACACTCTCTACAGAGTCATCAACTGGATTTAATCCAAGTACAGCATCTCCCATACCATAGCTTAATCCTTCCATTAATGAAGCAAGTACTCCATCTGGATCATCAGTTGGATGGTTTGGTTGTAATCTAACTGATAATGTTCCTGGCTCTCCTATTGTTGTATTACAGTGAGCTATAACTTTTATTTTCTTAGCGGCACATATTAAATCTAAGTTAGACATAATTTTTGTAACTGCAGCTACTATTTCTGATGTTATTCCTCTTGAAACTCTTCTTATATCTGATCCTGTAGTCTTATCATCTAATAACCACTCTCTGAATTCAGCTACAGTCCAGTTCTTAACTTCTGCATATATTTTTTCGTTTACATCATCTTGAATTATTCTTGTAACCTCATCCATTTCATAAGGTACTGCTGGACTATTTCTTAAGTCACCCAGCGTAAGGTTAGAAAGTACAACCTTTGCTGCAACCCTCTCTTCTGCTGATTGTGCTGCAAGTCCTGCTAGCTCATCTCCTGATTTTTTTTCATTGGCTTTTGCCATAACTTCCATTACTGTATTGAACTGGTACATTTTTCCAAATAATTTAGTTTTTAAAATCATGATAATCCTCCTCTCGGTTAATTAAATACTAATGTTTTTATAACTACAGGTAATACTTTACCTTCTGCTACTGGTTTACCTATATCTATATAATCTCCATTTTCAACCTTGATTCCATCGATACATACTATATCTTTCTCAAAATTCAAAATAGAGTAAATAGCCTGACCTAAGACCTTTGCCATATCATTTTCAACAATTATAATGAGATCAAGATTACTATCTATTAGCTCCTTCATGCCATCTACAAGACCTTTTGCCATATCTTGTATCTCCATGAAAGAAGGGTTCTTTTTCCCATTTAATGCTACTGCAATACCTTGCAACTCATTTTCATACTTAAACCAATCTAATTTATCTACTATAGCTTTTTGAATTCCTGCTGATCCTTTATTTTCATCATCAACACTAATCTTTAAAATAGGTAAATTTTTTATTGGAAATTTGTCATGAGTATAAGTAATAGTACTACCGCTAATATCCATAGTATGAGAACCTGCCCCAACTACTGTAGCTCTTATAGTTTCTAGTGCCCTTATTACCTTAAGCTTCCTACATAATTCAGAGTTTTTAATTGCATCTCCTAGAAGTATACCTATGTCGCCATACTTAAAGTAATCATCAATAGGTGCTTCATTATAAATGTAATCTGCTACCCCTCCTGAGAACGAAATGCATTTAATTTCTTCCTTTAGTTCTATATTCTTATTTGTAATAATCATATTTAATGTAGATGTTTGTGGCCTTATACCTACACTTTCCTCTAGAACCTTTACCATTTCATTAATAACTGGCTTTAGCATTTCACGAGTCGCTTTATATCCAACACTTACATCGAAGTTGTTATCATCTATAATTTTCTGTATCTTTGGCGCAATATATACTATATTATTTGTATCTTTATCAAGTTTTATAAGTCTGCCACCAATATCTAAACATCCAGTTTCTTTAAGGTCACCTCTATTGAATACCGCTAAATTAGTAGTTCCTCCTCCTATGTCTAGGTTTACAACCACTGTAGAGTGTTCTTCCGAATAAGTGTGAGCGCCAGCACCCTTAGCTGCTATTATGCTTTCTAGATCTGGTCCCGCTGTTGCAACAACAAAATCTCCTGCAAATCCGCTTAATGTATGAAGTACCTCATTAGCATTCTGCTTTCTAGCAGTTTCTCCCGTAATAATTACTGCCCCAGTTTGAATTTCATCTTTATTAACACCTGATTTTTTATACTCTAATGCAACTATATCCTTTACTTTTTCAGCATCAATCTCTGTCATGGATTTAAGTGGTGTAAAGTAAACATCACTTCTATAAATAACTTGTTTATCTACGATTGAAATCCTTGGAACTGAAAAACTTGAAGCAGTATTTTCTATTATTAACTTTGAAAACACTAACTGTGTAGTACTTGTTCCTATATCAATTCCAACACTTAGAAGCTCTTCTCTCATAATTTCACCTCCCAATATAAAAAGACTCAAAGTTACAAATATAAAATCAGCATAAAATGCATGAATTTATATTTTTTTAACCTTAAGCCTCTTTGCTTAAATCAAACTACGTCAGTGTAGTCCTCAATCTATTAATTTTTCATTATAAATTTAAACTTAACTTCTGTCCCAGCTTTACTTGAAGTTATATTTATATCTCCATTTAATTTATCAGAAACATAATTTTTAACTATAGATATCCCTATGCTAGACATTTTATTTATAGAAGTATCAAAACCAACACCATTGTCAGCCACCGATATTTCTCTTAATTCTCCACTTGCTTCAATTTTAACTTTAATAATTCCACTACCCCTATTATGAAAAGCGTGATCATAACAGTTTTGTATTAATTCATTTATAATCAGTGATATAGCCGTAATTCTATCAGTATCAACATAAAAGTCATCACCTGAAACTTCTATTTCTATTTTCTTATGAATATTTGAAAAACACCTTTTCGCATTATCTGCTATAGCATTTATAACCTTCATAATTTTCACTTCATCGCTTATATCTCTAGATAAAAGTTCATGAGTTGCTGCAATTGCAAGAATCCTATTTACACTGTCCTGAAGACTTATCTTCGCTTCTTCACTATTACATCTTCTCCCTTGAATTCTTAAAAGTGAAGCTACAGTTTGTAAATTATTCTTTACTCTATGATGAATTTCTCTTATTGCAACAGACTTTGAAATTATTTCCGCTTCTTTATTTTTCACATCTGTTATATCCTCAATTATTTCAATCACCCTTAGATCTTGTTCTTTAATCAGTATTGTTTTTATCTTGTAATAAAAATTACTAACCTCTACTTCTTTTGTTAAAATTTTTTTCGTCTCTGCAAACTCTAAAAATATATTGATACTAGCAAATTTAGTATCTCCTAAAGCTATATCATCATAATGCATTCCTTCTAATTCCGTATTATATCCTTCACGTTGATAAATCACAGCTGCTTTTTTGTTTTTAATTTTAAGTATTCCATTTTTATCATAAATTAAAATTGCAGAGTCAAGGTTATCATTAATTAGCTTATTAGAATTTATTAAATTCATTAATTGATTTGTCTTATATTTTCTGCTTATAGCTTCATCATTTCTAATTTTAAAATCTGCTCTAATCTCATTACTTATATCAGTCTCTGCAATAATTACACCAATAATTTTGTCATCATTTAGAATTGGATGTATATTCTGCCTCACAAACCTATTTTCTTGAGTTAATGCTTTTATTCCCTTAGACACCTCTCCAGTTTCTAAGGTTCTAAGTACACCCGGTTCATTTTTTCTCAATGCTTTTTTACCAATAACTGAATCATAGTAAATTGATTTTTCATTTCTTCCTTCTGCAACTACTATAGCTTCATCTACATTAGTAGATGGTATATCTAAAAATACATCACATTCCTGCAAATTAGCCATTATATGTATTGATGCAGAAATCTCTATAATTTTCTTTATATCACATTCACTTAAGTCTGAATAATCTTCACATAATTTTTTAATTCTATTATTCATAAGCTACAATCAAAGTCTTTGCAATATCAATCATAGTACATCTTCTATCCATACTTAACTTTCTTATATATCTATAGGCTTCTTCCTCATCAAATTTTAATTCTTTCATAAGTATACCTTTTGCTTTTTCAATTAATTTTCTTTCATTCAGTTTAGATGTGATTGTTTCTAATTCATCTTCAAGCTTTCTAAATTCATCTACCTTTGATAAACACATTTCTACAGTTGGTATAAATGATTTCTCATCTAATGGCTTAACCAAATATCCATAAGCACCTACATTTTTGGCCTTCTCTATAAACTCACTATCATTAAACGCCGTCAAAAGCAGTATTCCTCCAGCCAAATGTTCTAACCTAATTCGTTTACTTGCTTTAATTCCATCTAGTATCGGCATCTGTATATCCATAATAACTAGATCAGGTTTGTGCTCCTTACAAAGTTCTACCGCACTAAACCCATCAGCAGCCTCTGCTACCACATTGTAGCCCTCTGCTTCAAGGATATCTCTGATATCCATTCTAATAATAGGCTCATCGTCGACTATTATAATGTTCTTCTTCATATTACTTTTATTCCCCTTTATCTATGAACTTAAATATTTGTCTAATTCTGCTATTCCAGTTCCATCTAAAGTATTAACTTCAAAAATTGTTGAAACTCCAGCCTCCTGCAATCTTTCTCTAGCTCTTTGAATTTCATCACTATTTAAAGCCATATCTATCTTTGTTATTATTCCTATTGTATCCTTAGAAAACATACTAGCAAATCCAGGAGCTATATATGACTCTTCACTGGTGCAGTCATATACCAACCCAATTATATTAGCATCTGCCGCTGTTACTATCAAAGCCTTATAATAAAATCTATTTTCTAAATATTCACCTGGTGTATCTATTGATTCATCATATATTTCCACCGATTGGGTCTTTTTATACTCTACCTCGTAGTTATTTAGCTTTTGACAAAGAGTAGTTTTACCACTTCCTGTCTTACCAATAAATATTACCTTCTTCATATCCTCACCCCTAAGTTCTCGTGATCTTAGTAGATGCAAATTGAAGTAATCCTTCAAGTACACTTATCACTTCATTTAAAGCAGATTCTATGGAGCTTACATCTCCTGTAATAAGTAGTGACCCACTAAATCTATCTACAAATCCCAGCGTTATTCCAGCAGCTTTTGTAGCTACATCTGCAGCTATTATAGTTCCCTCACTTGGTGTTATAGTTAAAATACCTATAGCATCTCTTTTATCTACCACAAGACCTAATTTCTTATAAAGTTCTTCACTTGGGTTTGCTATTATATGTGCAAGGGTTACTTGTTTACCTGGTACAAATTCTTGTATAATTCTTTGTTTATCCTCACCCACGCTATCACCTTACTTCCTTATATATGATATTAATTTTCACACTTCTAATTGCAAAACATTATTTTTAGTATTACCCACGTTTACTCAACTATTCTTAAATCCAAATATATTTTTAAAAATAATAAAAGCTCCTTGAAAATATAAATATTTCAAGGAGCATCGTTGCTCGAATTCTTACACTACTTTGTGCATAAGATGATTATATATTTAAACATTTACCCTGTCAATAATTTTTTCTTAATTATTCTTTAACTTTTCCGATGATTTCAATAACATCAAGCGGTGTTGGTACCTTAGGATTTGTTGCAGTACATGCATCTAAAAGTGCAAGGTCTGCAATCTCATCTTTTAAGGCACTTAAGTCTTCCATGGAAACTCCACACGCCTTTAATGTTGTAGGCATTTTCATTTCCTTTTGTAGCTTTTTAATTTCATTTATAAGACTTCTAACTCCTGCTCTTGCATTTCCACATGGCAACCCTAATAATTTTGCTATAGTTGCATACTTTTCTGCCGCTCTTGAGAAATCTTGATTTTCGTAACCAATAATATCCGCATTAAATTCTACAATATATGGTAACAATAATGCATTTGTTCTTCCATGGGGCACATGAAACTTCCCACCCAATACGTGAGCAATACCGTGATTTAGCCCTAGTGATGCTGCATTAAAAGCTATCCCAGCAAGACATGATGCATTATGCATTTTCTCTCTTGCCTCCATATCTGATCCATCCTTGTACGCTTTTAATAAATATTTAAAAGATAATACAAGTGATTTTTCTGCCAACGCATCTGAGAAATCCGAAGCATTTGTAGATACATAGGCCTCTAACGCATGGGTAATTACATCCATTCCAGTATCTGCTGTTATTGATCCTGGAACACTCTTCACCAATTCAGGATCAAGTATTGCTATATCCGGAAGTAAATCATCAGATACTAGTGGATATTTTGTGCCCTTTGCTTTATCTGTAATTACAGAAAAAGATGTTACCTCTGAACCAGTCCCACTAGTTGTTGGAATTGCTATAAATTCCATATCCTTAACCGATGTTATTTTTTTTGAAAAATCCATAATTGCCTTAGCTGCATCAATAGCAGAACCTCCACCTAATGCGATTAACACTTCTGGTTTAACTTTTTGAAGTTCTTCAATTCCTTTAACTATAATTTCAATAGGTGGATCTGGAACTATATCACTAAATATAGTTATATCAGCATTTTTCAATCTGTCAGTAACGTTGTTAATCATGCCCGACTTAACCATGAAAGGATCTGTGACAATAAAAATCTTTCTATTACCTATCATTTCTAGTCTTGATAATGCTCCTTGACCAAAATAAACCTCTGTTTTCATTTTAAAATTATTCATTATAAACTCCTTTCAACTATGTAGCATTAAATATAGTCTTCAAATTTATTTAAATATTTATACGGTAAGTTTAATTAAAAATAAACTCTTTATTAAATTCACACTATAAATAGACGCAAAAAGCTCCATAGGATTTTTCCTATGGAGCTTCGCCGCTCTTATTGTACTACATTGTACATATAAAATATACTCTCACATAAAATAAAAGTCAACGAAATTTATCCTCTATGCATTATTTAAATCTACTTAATTTATTACACTCTTAACAATTAAATAGATAATAAATTTTGAATATTTAGTCTTATGTCTATATTATACGTTTACACATCCCTATATTTGAAATATAATGTATTTAAATAAATTGTATTAGAAATAATTGCTAGCAGGAGGATCCTATGAACAGACAAACTTCTTATCCTAATGTGAAAAATAATATTATAACCCTGTATCCTAAAGAAACTAAGCATAATACATGGTATATAATTTCAATGTGCTTACTCTTCTTTTCTATGATATTTCATTTACTATTTTCTAATACCCTAAACATCACAGGACGGTTTCCTTCTATATGGATTATATTACTATTACTATCTATAGTTGTGTCTATTACTAACGGAGTAGAGTTTCGTTCATCCCTTTATATGATTATCATCTATATTCTTAGTATTTCTATGATTTTAAATTATTTATTATATAAAAATTCTATATATATACATAGTCATATTATTTTCATATACTGCTTTTGCTTTATTATAATTTATAAAACTATTAAAGAAATAACTTACAAAAAACATCTTAAAATATCTTTAACCCTAATACTGTTAACATGTTTTTTATTAACAAATTATTACATTGTTAACAATAGAATTATTAAAGATACATATCTTAACATACAAGCTAAAAAAGCCCTAAATATTAGCCAATTTTCTATTTTACCTGTAAGCTTATCGCAACTTGAATGTATAGATGAACTATCCCTTAAAAATGTGACTTATTTAAATGGTATAGAGTACATGAAATCTCTTGAAACACTATCTATTCATGATAATGGTTTAATATTAGACTATTCACCAATTGCAAATCTAAGCAACTTAAAAACACTGAGCCTTAATAAGGTTAATTTAAATATACTCAGTGATGTTGATACAATTGATAATGTTAATAATTTGAAAATTATATATCCTGAAAATGATTCTATTAAAACTCTTCCGCTATTTCCAGATGTAAATAATTTAACCATTAATTTTAGTGGAACTTTTAATCTTTCACTATTAAAAAATTTTCCTAATGTAAGGGAGTTTTCACTTTGTGTAGAAGGTCCTTTTATCTCTAACGGACTTGAAGTTATTAATAACCTAGAAACATTGAATTTATCATATGCTTATATCTCTAACTATAATAACCTTTTTGACATACCAACTTTAAAAAACATCACCTTAAGTAATTGTAATATAGTTGAACTAGATATTTTTTTACAAAAAGCTAATGAAAAAGGAATATCAGTAACTACAGATTTAACTACTAATTGATAATAAACTCTATAAATAAACTCTATATAAGGAGGTAAGAATGGATAATAATACTTTAATTGAAACTGTAAATTACAAAAAAAATTACTTCATCGCATTAATTACACTAATTATATTTGCACTCATTCAACTCTTTTCATCTGCCAGTTATGATATTAATGGCAATTCTCCAGGTGTGTGGATTTTGCTGTCAATAGTAGGTATAGCTGCTCACAGAGAAATTTGGAAAGAATATATTTTATTTCTTTTCCCTGTATTAAACTATTTCCTATTCAAATTTTTTAAAATTTATATACCTAACTATATTGTAATTTTTCTTATTCTAGCAATTGTTGTTATCTGCTATGCAATTAAAGAAAATTCAAGTAAAATAAAGTTTAAAATCTCCTTAGTTATAGTTATAGGTGCACTATTTTTCTCTACAAATTACTATCTTTACTCTACACGTATAATAAAAGATGGCAATCTTGAAGCCGAAATAAAACAATCTGAAAAAATAAAAAAACCTGCCTTTATTCCTGTAACACAAAGTGAATTAAACACTATAGAAAATATCTGGATTAGTAACGTAAAAAACTTAAATGGCATTGGTAATATGAACTCTCTTAATAAACTTTTCTTAGACGATGAAAATTTTATTATGGATTACAAGCCTCTTCTACAATGTAAAAATTTAAAACACATGTCCATTTGGTATGGGTATTTAGAAAAATTTAGCGAGATTGATACCTTTGAAAATTTAGAACACTTAGAAATTATTTTTCCTAAGAAAGGTTCACTAGATGATATGTCATATTTTCCCGACGTAAAAACCCTTGATATTCAGACTAATAATCCAATTAGTCTTTTAGGATTAAAAAACTTTCCTAATGTTGAACATTTATCACTATCAGTTTCAGAAATTTCAAACTTTGATGGAATTGAAAGCCTTACTCATTTAAAGGAACTAGAACTAAGCGATAGGCTCATTGAAAATTATGATAAATTACTTAACATAGATACTCTAGAAAAGATTATTTTATATAATCCCATAAACGCTAATGACGAGTTTATAAATGCAGCTAATGCAAAGGGAATAAAAACAGAAGTTGTCCCTACCTATTCATCTATATACTAAGATAAATTTGTATATAAAAATTACATAAACAAAGAAGTGGTAACCACTGCAATGATTTCCACTTCTCTTATTTATATGTACCTATATTTACATTCCAAATTCCATATTAACAATTTTGTTCATCTCATCTATTACTTCATTTACTATAAGTTCACCCTTTTTAGCACTGCTCGTTCTGGCAATTGAAAGTAATCCTGATGGTGGCACTATATCAGATGGTATAGGATAAACTTGATAATTTGGAGCCTTGTCTATTTTTTCATCAACTAATCTATCCATATGCACAAGTTCTGGCTCAAATTTCATAATTAGTGATGTTTCTGTTATTGCTGCATGCTCTAAAGCCCAACCTGGAAATGGAACTTCATCAAATATCTTATTTATAGTTTCTTCTGAAACTAAATCCCACCAACTCATAAGTACTATTTTTGAATTCATTTTTCTATCTCTACATATTAAATCTAAAGCTTCTGCTATAAATCCTTGGTTTTCATAATGACTATTCATCACTACTATTTTTTCTACACCGTCTCTTAGTAGTTCTTCTATTATATCTTTAACTATAGCCACTAAAGTACTTCCATTTAGATCTATAGTTCCTGGGAATAATGGTCCTCCCCCACTAGCTGGTTGTGATTTGTAACCATAGCTTATAGCCGGCATAACAATTCCATCAATTCTTTCAGCAAGTAATGTAGCCATGTTTTTAGATATTATTGTATCAGTATACAAAGGTAAATGGGGTCCATGTTGTTCAACTGCACCTATTGGAAGTATAACAACATCCTTCGATTTCCTTTCATTAAATTCATACCATGTCATATTCTCCATTAAATTCATAAGCCCCTCCAAATTTCACATTAGTTAATTTATACCCTCATTTTACCCCTTTTTTTCATAATAGTAAATATAAATCCTATTATAAACAAATTCACAACATAGTTCCAACTTTTTACTCACCTTTATTATTCTACGCTTCCACACATTCAAGACTACAATTATTGCTACTTAGATTAAATAATAATTTATCACTAGCATAAAATTTAAATGATGCTACACAAGCTGCATTTTCATGTATGGTTCTAGACATCTCACCTCGGTTTGGAGCTAATAATTTTTGTGGATTTTCACCCTTAACTTGAATCTCTAGCCTATACTTACCCCTTTTTAATTCTATAAGCTTATTAGTACAATTAATTATTTTTACTCCATTATAAGTAGCAAATCTGTATTCTTTACCCTTATAATATACAACACATATACACCCTTTAAAATTTAATCCCATAAAGGGTATATCTGCTATTGATACCATTACGCAACATTTATCTTTTTTAAAATCATTACATTGAACCCAATGATAAGTTTTAGGGAATGAGCTTCCCCAGTCCTTTTCAATATATCCTCTTCCACCACTTAAGTTTATTCTTTCACAATTAACGAATATTTCTCCACTTAATTCATGGTATAAACTTATAACTCCATGATTACATTCCATAAATGGTATAACTGAGAAAGGCCCCATGATATCATACTTTATTGGAGTTATTTCTCCATACTTTATACTGCCTGATATAGATATATCTTCACTTTCAATATTAAGTTTAATCCCCCTTTCTGAAAATATATTATTTCCTATAACTACTTCTAGACTTTTATTATCAACTAAAAATTCATCAAATGGATAGTTAATATTATATGAATTTGTATTTGTGATAACCTGAATAAACGCTAATCTATTTCCTTTATCATCAATATTTATTCCTGGTATAAAAGCTATTGTATTATTATCTTTTTGATGCTTAAAATACCACCCCTCAAAAAAGTTCTTTTTCTTACTAGCACCATGAAAATTATTCATTATTATTACTCTTAGTGGTAGGACTATCTATTATACTTCCATCATAATTAAACCTTGACCCATGACAAGGACAATCCCATGATAATTCATCAACATTCCATTCAAGCTGACACCCTAAATGAGGACATTTTGTTGATACAATATACCTCTTCCCATTTTCATCCTTATATACTCCAACTTTCTCTCCATTGTAGTCTACAATTCCCCCATGCCCATTCTGGATATGGACTATATCTTCATCCGGTATGTTAACTAGTTGTGCTATAAATTTTTTTGTAGTTTCTGTTCCATCCTTCATTAAATTCCCTATGGATGATGACATATCAAATCTACTTGGAGAATATACCTCTGAAAATTTATTCTTATTTCCTGATATCATATCTGCTAATATCATTGCAGCTACCATAGAATTTGTCATTCCCCACTTATTAAATCCAGTTGCAACATAAATATTAGGTGTAGACGATGAATACTTACCTATGTAAGGTATCCCATCCATGGTCATACAATCCTGTGCAGACCAATGATATTTCTCTTTGGAATTTGGATAAAGTTCTTTAGCTAAAAGTCTTAACTTATTATAGTTTCCCCCTTTCTCATTTTTCCCTGTTCTATGGGATTCTCCACCAATTAATAATAAATCCTCATAATTTCTAAATGAGTTACCATTTTTATTAACATCTAGGTACATACCCTCCACGTTACTTGCATTTTCTAATGCTAAAACATAGGATCTCTCTTGATGCATTTTCATAAAATAGAATCCTGGAACATTCATAATAGGGAAGTGAGTTGTCACAACTATTTTTTCTGCTATAATTTTACCTTCTTCTGTAATAACTACATTTTCTTTTTCCTTAATTTCAATAGCCCTTGTGTGCTCATATATAGTTAATTCCTTTGAAATTTCTTTCAAAAACTTGATTGGATTAAACTGTCCTTGATTATTAAATTTTAATGCAAGCTTAATATCAAAGGGTAAATTAATTTTCTCTACAAGCTCTGCACTAATTCCTAGCCTTTTTGCAGCCTCAAATTCAAGCTTAAGTTCTTCAACCTTATCCAAAGAATATAAATAAGCTGATTTTATTTGGAAGTCACAATCTATTTCATTCTCATTTATTATTTCTCTATATTTCTTTATTGCTAGCTCATTTGCATCCGCATATTGTCTTGCTTTTTCTTCTCCAAATTCTTTTATTAGCTTATTGTAAATTAAATTATGCTGTGATGTAATTTTTGCAGTAGTATTCTCTATATTTCCACTAGCAATTGTTCTAGCTTCAATTACAATAACCTCATGCCCTTGCTTTTGTAGCATGTATGCCGTTAATATTCCAGCTAATCCAGCACCTATTACAACTACCTCAGTCTTTATATTACTATTTAAAGATTCCATCTTTTTAAAACCACGACTTTTACTCCATACAGATTCCATATAATCACCTTGTATAATGAATATTCAACGAAAATTCATTGCACTTTTCCCTTCTTAATATTTTTTTACCATACTTAACATAAGCCGCTATCGATTAGTTTATTCTTTCATTCTTAGTATACCTTTTTTAAGATTATATACGCATATTTTTTCAATTCTCACATGACTAATTTAAACAAACTTTAATTCTCCGAGAAAAAAAACTACCCACAAATAAAAGTATACTTCTACTTGTGAATAGTTTTTTAATTAACATTATTTTCTATTAAGGTTATTACTAACTTGGTACTAAAATGTATAATTTGTTTTTATGCTGATTTTTTTCTCTTTATTATACATCCTCCTAATGCAATTGACATAATAGCAATCATATCTGCTGTTAATGGAATACCTGTTTGTGGTAATTCACTTGGTTTATTAGGATTACCATCTGTATCTGGATTTTCTGGTACTGTATTATCTATAGTAGTGTCTTCTCCTACCACTAATACTTCAAAATCTATATTAGGTACACCATTCACTTTCCAGTTTTCAGCCATTGCATCCCTCATAACTATATTCGTATTGACTACATTCTCAGCTTTTGAGAAATCATACTTATCTCCACCGGTTAACATAAAGTCATTTATAGCTACTGAATAATATTTACCTGCTTCAATCTTACTTCCATCATTTAATCTTATTGATGAAACCTTACCTGTCTCTTTATCGTACCAAACCTTTATGCCCGCAAATTGTCCCCATGCAAAGCCATTAGTATTAATACCATGCTCGATTATACTATATAAGTCTGAACCTGTAACATCAAGCTTTACAATAGTGTTATCGAATGGTAATATTTCATACATATCACCAACCGTTACATCACCTTTTTCTAAACTTCTTCTAACCCCACCACCATTAGTTACTCCAATTTGAGTTCCTACGATGTTTCTCATAGTTTCAGCCACAGTTACACCAAGTGGAGTCACTGCTGTATTTTTATCATCATGACTTAATCGTTCTTCTAAAACTGTTACTTTTTCTCCTAATATACCTTTTAAGTCATCTTGTATTTTATTTACTAAAGTTTCTACTTCTTTATCTACTGGAAGTGTCCCTTCAATACCTTGGAATACATGAACATATGGCTCTACATTCAGAAGCTTATTATTATCATCAAAAGTAAATGTTAACTTAGCTAAACCTCTACCATTATATCCACCTTCTACTACTGGTACTCCATCAACCTTTCCTGAAACAACAGCATGGTTATGACCCGCTATTACTGCATCTACTCCATCTACTCTTGCTATGTCCGCCGCTTCTCCTGTAATTACTTTAGTCTTGCTATCTTGATATGCACCACAGTGCGCTATAACTACTACTGCGTCTACATTTTCTTTATCTCTAACTATTTTAGAGTATTTATCAACTGTTTCTACTGGATCTAAAAACTCTACATTCTTAACATTTTCAGCTAAAGTTGAAGATGCTGTCTCTGGTGTAGAAATTCCTATCAAAGCTATTTTAGCTCCATTTTTCTCAACTATTTTATATGGTTCCGCATAGCTTACTATGTCCTGAGTTCCTTTATTAACTATATTAGCAGCTAAGAACTTAAATCCCCCCTGTTCTGACCAAGTATTAATATTATCAACACCCCAGTCAAATTCGTGGTTACCTATTGCTGCCCCCTCAAGCCCCATTGACTTAAGCATCGCAGTCACCGGTTGTCCAATTGTAAGATTAGAAATAGCCGTACCTTGATATAAATCTCCTGCTGCTACCGGTATAACACCATACATATCATTTTCCTTTGAATTATATTTATTAACGACTCCAGCAAGCTTTGCCGCACCTATATTTTTGCCAGACTCTAATACATTCCCATGAAAATCATTAAAACTTAAAATATCTACAGTGTTTTTGGTTAATTTTCTAAGTTCCGCCAACTTAGTCATTTCACCCTTTTGAGTTAATTGCAACACTACATCATTCCAAGTTAACGGCTTAGCAACCATGCCATAGTTGACTACTGGCTCAATAGTGGCATTATTAATTAATTTAACAACTTCATTTCTTAATTTTTCATTATATTTAATTCCTGTTAAATGCCAATTGTTATCTACATTTCTAGTAATTTCTCCACTTTTAACTTCAACTATATAATTTGCAATCATATCTCTAATATCTGAAAGTGGATCATTCGTAGACTCATAAATTTTTGAATGCTGACCTTCATCAAAAATTTTAGCAAGATTTGAGTTATATCTATAGTCATTTACAGTTAGGTAAACAACATCTATATCCTCGACTTTCTTGTCATCATTAAAATATAAGTTTTCTATCCTGTATCCTAATGGCTTAGAAATATTAATCTCATATTTAACTCCACTAAGCATGTCATATTTATAAGATGCAAACTTATCATTAAATGAAACAGTAAAGTCCCCTTCTTCAAATGTATTATATACATCTGCTGTCCACTCTAAATATTTTTTTATTTGCTTCCCTGTAGTTTTAATTGTATATAACTTATTATCAAATTTATATATATTAGCTAAATCGGCCTTTGTAATAGCTCCTGCCTTTAGGTTAGAAGCTGCTGATAGCATTGCTGCACCTGATACATGGTACACTTTACTTGGGTCTACGCCTATAGATGCTAACTGTTTATCACTATAATACAATTGAACTTGATTAATTAAGTCTGTTACCCCTTGATCAGTAACAAATGACTCTGGTATTCCATTTACTTCATCATTATTCGCAAGGTTTTCTCCAACTAATTTACCAATTGCACTTGTCGCATCAGCTACTGCAATATCATGATATATTTGTAACTTTGTATTTAGATTTTCATCTACTGCTGATTCCTTAGTCAATTTAATAACACTAGAAGTTTTATTTACAACCTTAAATCCACTATCAGTCTTTTCTACTTCTAAAATAGCCTTAGAAACACCTTGACCTCCATTAGTTGGTTGAGTTATTAAAACTCCATTAACCGTCTGATTTTGTATCGTTGTATGGCTATGACCTGCAACTATCATAGCTAACTCTGGATTTAAATTCGCTATATCTGTAGCGCTGTCCCCATTCCCATATTCTGAAGTTAAACCCATATGAGATGTTACTATAAATATGTCTGCTCCTTCTCCAGCTTTTATTTCAGATATAACTTTTTTAACTTCTTCATCAGGTCTTGTTGGTTCATATCCGACTAGCTTGTCCGCATCCCATCTAGTTATGTTGTTTGTTACAACACCAATTGTAGCAACTTTTATGCCACCGAATTCCTTTATAGTATATGGGTCAAATACGCGCTTACCATCTTTATAAAGATTTGCACATAATACATCAGTACCACCTGCTTTTGATTGTTCAGCTATTTTATTTAAAACTTTCATTCCATAATTAAACTCGTGGTTTCCTAAACTAAAGCTATCATATCCTATGGTATTCATGCCCAGAATCATCGGATTTGTATTTTTGTTTAAATATTCCTCTTTTAAAAATAAATGATTGTAATTTCCCTGTATAGTATCCCCGTTATCTACAACTATGGTATTAGGATTCTTGGCTGTTTCCTCCTTTACAATCGTTGCAATTTGGTTTAGTCCACCTACTGCTGATGACATCGTTGCATAATCGTAATTTTTGAATTTACCATGCAAATCGGTAGTCGACAATACTTGAATAGTAGTTTTTTCTGACTTATCTGCCTCCGCTAGAGTTGCATTTACTTTTTGATTATCATCTGCATATACTTTAATTGTATTTGCAGGCATAACCATGGTTATTAGCAGTGCTAATGCTGTCATAAATGCGGTTAGTCTTTTTTTAACTATCATACTCTTCCCCCCAAATATAATTTTTGATAAAGTTTATACTTACTAAACCTCATCACTATATATTTTATCGCTGTATTCTCCCCTTTTCAATACCTTTATTCTATTTATTTACATAACGGTAAATAAATAGAATAAAAACACCTTGATATGAAACTAATAAGTTATTTCACATTAAGGTGCTTATTTATATCTTTAAATCTTATACTTAATCTACATATCTACAGTTACATTTTCCTATTTAATATGTAGTCTAATGAATCTATACTAAAATTCAATACAAGTTCTTCTGGAAATTGCAGTTCTTCTAGTATTTTATAACAATATGAAAACTCTCCCACATCGTAACAAATATGAGCGTCACTTCCCATTATCACTTTTACTCCATGCTCTTTACATAGAAGTAATAGTTTCTTTTGGTTTTCTTGGGCATTGTCTCTAAAACTCCCTGGAACTAAAGATGAGTTATTTATCTCAAAAACCATGTTCTTTTTCTTAGCTGCTAAAACTAACTTTTCATAGTCTAATGCATATCTACTATCATCTGGATGACCTATAACTTTAACATTTGGATTATCCATTACTTTCAATAATGCATTTGTATTTTCTTCTAATGTTCCTGGATTTATGCAAGGTGGATGTAAACTAGCAATAATATAATCTAGCTCTAGTGCTAAATCTTCCTGTACATCTATCCTACCCTCAAAATCAATTATATTTGCCTCAATTCCCTTTAAAATTCTTACGCCCATAATCTCTTCTTTAATAACTCTCATATTCTTAAAATAAAAGTATGATGCTGTACCTGGCATACGCTCTGCATGATCTGCAATTCCAAGTATTTTTAAGCCCTTATTTTTAGCTTCTTCTATATTTTCTTTTAATGTACTAAACGCATGACCACTAGAAATAGTGTGTGTATGCAAATCTATTAGCGCTTTCATTAAATCACTCCTTACCGCTGTCGTTGCTTAAATAAATTCTACTTTTACATTATAACTCATAACTTGTAATATATCATAAATTTAAAGTTTAATACTTTCTAAGTTTCTATGTGTTTATCATTATTCATTAAAACTTTTACCTCTTAATTTGCTTCTTGCGCCCCAAATTGGCTATTATAAAGTTTTTCGTAGAAACCACCCTTTGCTATTAACTCTTCGTGATTTCCTTGTTCTATAATATTCCCATCATCCATAACTAATATTAAATCTGCACTACGAATAGTTGAAAGTCTATGTGCAATAACAAAACTCGTTCTACCTTTCATCAAATTCTTCATAGCTTTTTGTAGCAATAATTCTAGTCTAGTATCAACAGAACTAGTTGCTTCATCTAGTATTAATATTGTAGGATCCGATATTATAGCTCTAGCTATTGTTAATAGTTGTTTTTCACCTTGTGATATATTTGAAGCTTCTTCATTAAGAAACATATTATAACCATCTGGAAGTGTTTTAATAAAGTGATGCACATTTGCAATTTTTGCAGCTTCAACAATCTCTTCCTTTGTAGCTCCAAACCTTCCATATTCAATATTTTCATAAATTGTTCCATTGTATAACCAAGTATCTTGAAGTACCATTCCAAATATTGAACGTAAATCCTCACGTCTCATATCTCTAGTGTCTACTCCATCTATTTTTATAGTTCCGCCTTCTATGTCATAAAATCTCATAAGCAGATTTATTAAAGTAGTTTTACCCGCTCCTGTAGGACCAACTATTGCCACCATCTGACCACTTTTCACTTCTGCACTTAAATCATGAATAAGGTTTCTATCTTTGCTATATCCAAATTTTACGTGTTCAAAAGTGACATCCCCACGTGGATTTTCAAGTCTCAGTGAATCCTTTTTATCTTCAAGCTGTTCTTGTGCATTTAATATCTCAAATACACGTTCAACTGCTGCAAATGCAGATTGTATTGCAGATGATAATTGAGTTACTTGAGAAAGCGGTTGGTTTATTTGCCATATATATCTAATAAATGCCTGAAGATTACCGACTGTAATTAATCCACCAATAGAGTAAATTGCTCCAAGAACCCCGATTGCCGCAATGCCTAAATAACTTACTAAAGACACCAACGGAGACATTATACTTGATATAAACTGGGCTTTAAATCCATTCTTACAAAGATCATTGTTAATTTCTTCAAATTCTTCTATAGCGTCATCTTGTTTTCCATATAACTTTATTTCATTAAATCCAGTGTACATTTCTTGAACTTTACCATTTAATTTACCTAATGCTTCTTGTTGTTTATAAAACAAATTTTGTGATTTGCTAACTATAAATTTAGATACAAAATAACTAAGTGGTATTATAAGTGTCGCTATTAGTGCCATCTTCACATTAATTGTAAACATCATAACAAGTGCTAATGTTAATGATAGAATGGATGTTACTACTTGACTAAAACTTTGCTGTAGTGCATTTGAAATTGTATCTATGTCATTAGTTATTCTGCTTAATACATCACCATAGCTATTTCTATCAAAATAACTTATTGGTAATTTTCTTATTTTATCTTGCACTGCATTTCTTAAATCTCTCATCGTATTTTGAATGGCGTTTGTTAGTAAAAAACTTGATATGTATGTTGATACTGTACCAAAAATATATACACAAGCTAAGATACCTAATATCCTTAAAATATATGAAAAATTTACACTGGCACCTGCAATGCCCTTTGTTATATTGTACACATCACTTGTCAATTGTGTTATTATTAATCCCTCTGTCATTGGAGCAATCGCCGTAAAGACAGATGCTGATATTATGAATAAAATTGCACCAACAAAAGATTTTTTGTAAGGTTTTACAAATGGAGCTATCTTATTTATAGTATTTCTTAATTTTTTCATTATTTTAGCTCCTCCTCTGTAAGTTGAGATGAGGCAATCTCATGATATATTTCACAATTTTTAAGAAGTTCTCTATGGGTACCTATACCTACTACTTCTCCCTCATTTAACACTATAATCTTATCTGCATCCATAATAGAACCTATTCTTTGGGCAACTATTAGAACTACTGAATTCTTAGTTTCACTTTTTAATCTTGCCCTAAGTATTGCATCGGTTCTAAAGTCTAGTGCTGAAAAACTGTCATCAAAAATATAAATTTCTGGTTTTCTTACCACAGCTCTTGCAATTGATAATCTTTGTTTTTGACCACCAGATACATTTGACCCACCCTCACTTATTGGTTCATCAAATTTTTGGCTTTTATTGTTAATAAACTCATATGCTTGAGCTATTTTTGCTGAATTCTCAATCTCTACTTCATTGGCACTTTTCTTACCAAACTTAATATTACTACCTATACTACCTGTAAACAACAAGGTTTTTTGAGGTATAAATCCAATTTTTTTACGCAATGCCTTTAAATCATATTCCCTTACATCTACTCCATCTATTTTTATTTTACCCTCAGTGACATCATAAAATCGTGGAATTAGATTTATTAATGTACTTTTCCCACTTCCTGTACTTCCTATAAATGCAACAGTTTCACCTTTTTTTGCTATAAATGATATATCTTTAAGTACAGGTTCTTCTCCATCTGGATATGTAAATGTAACATTATCAAATTCAACTACGCTCCTAATTTGTGTATCCTTAACTCCATTTTCGGGACTTTTAATAAGCGGATCTTCATCTAATAATTCTTGTATTCTATTAGCTGAAACCTGTGCCTTAGGATACATAATAAACACCATAGAAAATAACATAATAGAAAACATAGCGTGAAATAAATATTCTATAAATGCAACTAATTGACCAACCTGAAGACTACCTACATTTATCATATTACTTGAAATCCAAAAGATAGCTAATATAGCTAGATTAAGAAGAAAAAAGAATGTCGGTTGAGAAACTGCCATAAGTTTATAAAGCTTCTTAGATACCGATGCATAGTCATTGTTTATACTTCCAAATCTTTCTCTTTCATGGTCATCATTACCAAATGCTCTAATAACTCTTATTCCAGTTAGATTTTCTCTTGATATACGATTTAACCTATCTAATTTTTTTTGTTGTTTATCCGATATTGGATGTGATAATTTTGCTATAATCACTACTCCAATAACTATGAATGGTACCGTTACGCCTAATACTACAGATAGTTGTAAATTCGTTCTAAGAATCATTATTAAACTTACAATAAACATAACTGGTGTAAGTAATGCTGTTCTTAGTAGTGTATTCGTAAACTGTAATAGTTGAAATGCATCATTCGTAGTTCTAGTAATCATAGAAGATACACCAAATTTATCATACTCACTATGGGAAAACTCCTGAGATTTTCTGAAAATATCATTCCTCATATCTCTAGTTATATTTGTTGAAATCTTCGAAGAACAATATCCAAGTAATATTGTGCCTAGAACTCCAATTATAGAAATTCCTACGATTATAAGCCCCATTCGCTTTATATATTGTATATCACTATTTAGTATACCCTGATCGATAACCTTAGCCATTATTGTTGGTATGCCTAATTCAACTAGTGCAAATCCAAATACTGATACTACATTAAGTAAAATAAGCATCTTGTAATTTTTTAAATATTTTAGTATTAATCTCATTTTTCAGACCTCGCCCTTTCATAATGCTTGATTATGTCCAAATTAATTATAAGGAATATTTCATATGTATATCTTAATTAAAACATTAATATATTATTCAAAACCTTAATTCCACTTATGGTTATTTATTGTTTATTTTAAAATATTTACGATTGAAAGTATATTTACATTGTTCATCATAATGTTTGTCCATTATTATATACTACACCATTCAAAGCATAATTAGTTAATTAGTTAATTTTTTTTAATATATGTTCACATTTTCTAACTAAAATGAATCTACTTATAGTTTTTAATACTTCATACCAGTTCAATATCCATTTGTTCTCTGCCTTTGAATTCAAATTATTAGTCCTAAAAATAAAAAACCGTCCCTTTTAAAAATAAGAGACGGAATTAGCCGTGTTATCTTACTAGTTTTCTTGTCAAAGTACCAATCCCGACTCCCATCATAATTACCCCTATGACCATTTCTAAATTGCAAAGCATATATGATATTGGAATTGTGGTTGCATTATCTGCTCCTAATCCAGTAAAGACTTCTACGCTTAAGTTTAAGGACCAGTTCAACTGGGTCATAAATTCTCCAAAATTGTGAGGAATCCCAATTCCCCATATATAACTAATTATTTCCCCCTCCATATCTAACCCAATAGCAAGATATAAAATTGTAAAAACAACTATCATAACTAAAGAACTTATTAATGGATATAGTATTCTTTCTCCATATCCACATGTAAGCCAATAAATATAAGATGTTATCTTAGGTAATACTTTCTTCAAACTTTTCCTTTGCATAGTTTTGCATAAGTAATAATACTCACCAAAATTATTCTTTAAGTTGTTTCCATTAAATTTATTGGCAATGGTTTCATAGACCATGTATAATCCTTCATATTCTGATTTAGTTTTTTCCCTAGGTTCAATCTTATCTATAAAAGTTTTCTCATCTATTTTAGTTTGTAACTTATCATTAAACTCTAAATCTTCTATATATGTGTTAACTATCTTTACGCCCGATAAATCCGCGTCTACTATATCAATTTTTTTCATTTCGGAATTTATTATTATAGTACTAGTCATATCTGTCATTTCAAAATTTGTATCCTTAAGATAACATTCACTAATTATTAGATAAGTAATATCAGTGCTTAAAAATTTACTATAAATTTTACATCTTTCAAAACTACAAGATAAATTATCTTTTACATTTAGTGATGGTACATTTTTAATTTCCTGTAAGATAAAAGAGCAATTTTCAAAGATTACTCCTCCTCCACCGAAATCACATTCTACAAAATTACATCCAACAAAAGTGCAATTTTTAAACTTAATATTATAAAACTTACACTTCATAAACTTACTGCATATAATATTTTTATTACTAATCTCACAAAACTCTTCTTCATTTTGCGTTTTTGAATTGTTTATTGTTCTTTTCTCAAACATCCTAAAGCTATATTTTTCATCAGGTTGAATTTGCAAACAACTCTTATCATTACTTATTTGTTTAAATAGTTTTTCATTATTATCCCTTCTATGACGAAGCTGCTGTTTTGCTACAACTACTTCCTCTTTAAAGTTTATATATGGCATAGTAAATTACCTCTCTTAAACTTTCTTAATATACTTAATAGTAAATATACTTATTTAGAGAACTATATCTTAATGCTAAATTCTAACTAGTTCTTTATTTGTATTACGGTCGCTCTATTTATATTGTGCATAATAATGATTTCCTATGTATTGACTAAGTTATAATTTTTACGATTTAATCCTTTTTAATATTTATCTGATATTTGATTAAATAATTTAATATAGTATATTTAATTATTTAATCAAAACGCACATTTATTTAGTACTTCTTGTTTGAATTTGATAAATTATAGAAAATCATGTAATATGATAATAACTTATTTAAGTTTTTAAAATAAAACTAAGGTTTATAAGGAGGTACACTAATGTTAAGCGAAAATTTACTAAAAAATCTTAATGATCAAGTTAACTTTGAGTTCTATTCTGCTTATACTTATTTAGCTATGGCAAGCTATGCTGAATCCGTTGATTTAAGCGGATTTGCTAATTTCCTTAAGGTTCAAGCTCAAGAAGAATTATTCCATGCAATGAAATTTTATGATTACATATTTCAAAAAAATGGTGTTGTTGAGTTAGAAACGATTGAAAAACCAGAGGCTACCTACGAAAGCATTACAGACGTATTTGAGAAGGGTTACAATCACGAACAAATTGTTACAAGTAGAATTTATAAATTAGCTGATATTGCTTCTGATGAAAAAGAGCATTCAACAATAAGTTTACTTAAATGGTTTATTGATGAGCAAGTTGAAGAGGAAAATAACTTCAATAGTCTTCTTAAGAAGGTTAGACGAGTTGAAAATAATTCAGCAGCTCTATATATGTTAGATGAAGAGCTTTCTACAAGAGTCTTCACCCAACCACCAACAACTGTATAGACAAATTATAAAAGTGGTATATTAGAATAATTTCTAATGTACCACTTTACATATTAACCTTAGTTATACTCTTTATACTACTAGTAATTTAAGATAAATCAATAATTAAAATTAATATTAAATTACTATTTTAATTGTTTCACCATCACTACTCTGTATATCTACTAGCACTAGTCCAGGATAATTTTTATTTAACTGCTTAATTGCTTCTTTTACAATCTTGGCTTGTTGCTTATTCATTCCCCTATTTTTTTCTTTAGTCCCATTCTTTGATACAGTAATAAATTTAGACTGTAGCGCCAATGGTAATATAAATGCACCCATAGAAATACAAAACCTAGGAATACAAATGCGGGTACTTTTTTCTGCCCCTTTATCTTTAATATCTATTATCATCACATAACTCCCCTTAATGAAACTACTTTTAAGCTATCTCAACTAATACCTTATCCCCATCTTCTGTATCAACTTCAACAATAGGCCCTATAATACCATTGTCAATAGCTTCTAAAATCATATCCATTTGAATATTGTATTTATCAATATTCCCAATTACTGTGGTACCTGAAGTTGCCATTATTTTTACAATTTCTAGAGGTATTGTAACCTTAACATTATCGCCATCATGAGATTTTACTCTTACATAAAGCATTCTTATACCATTTTTTGATTTCGGTATATTAAAAAAGTCACTATCATCCATAACCTTAGATTTTTCATCACCATTATTACCTAATGTTTCTAACAATTTGCTAGCCTGTTCCCCTGTAAGCTTACCCTCTTCTACCATTTTTAAAATCCTTAACTTATCATCCATGATTATTCCTCCTACCTTTATTTTTCTTACTTAATCTTATTTAATAGTTCTATTGCTTCTTCAGAAGTTATTTCCCCGCATTCAAGTCTAGTAATAATACTCTCTTTCTCTTTTACTTTAGCATTTTGCTTCTTTTCTACAAGACCTAAAGCTTCATTTACATCCTCAAGTTTTCCTCTTACTGTAGGGTATGATATACCCAAAGCTTTTTCAACATCCTTTATATTTCCTCTATATTGTAAAAATGTTTCTACAAACTTCAATTGTTCCTCACTTAATCTTTCAAATTTAGAAAATGTGAAATCATTTTCAATAATTGTATTACATTTTTCACATTGAAGTTTCTTTATCTTTATACTTCCTGAACACACAGGACATTTTGTTATGGCACTATACATGAACGTCACTCCCTTTAATTAATTATAATTCATATAGGAAATTTTGTAAACACATTTTTAAATAATATTAATATTAATATTAATATTATTCTATATAACCATATTTATTATTAATAAATTCAACCTTCTAATTAAATTGCTCTTATTGCGTATGTAAATCATGTTACATAAATAATAAATGTACTATAGGTAACAAACTAATTTAATTATTAAATTTTAATGTATACAAACTATAAATAATATAATTAAATTTTAACTATACCGCTAATTAAAATATGTATACCTATGAACATATTTTTAATATTGTTATAATATTTTTAAAATTTATGTAACTTAGTGGAATTCTATTTAACATTTCTAAATTTCATGTTATAATAACAATTAAACTATAAATATAAAAATTGGAAGGGAGTGAATTTTGTATGGTAATAAAACTTACAGTAAAAAGTATCATGAGTTTAGGTCTATGGGGAAGACTTTGTGATTATAAGGGGTGGGATAAACTTATAGTTAGAGAAGGTTTAATCTCTCTAGATACAGAAGTTGAATTTGATGATGAATTTTTAAAGAAGGATCTTGTACCAATAGAACAATTAAAGGTATTTTTATTTAATGTCGATACCGAAGATGCTAAATACTGTGGTACACTCCTTGCTAAAGACTTAGACGATGCTAAAATTAGAATTGGAACAATACACAATGTAACTAAAATCACAACAATTCAAGAGATTACTAAGGAACAATTATATAATATGAAGAATAAACACATTGTAATTTCAAGAATGCCTCTTTAGATTGCAAAAGAAAAATTAATTAAGCCCTAGTGTATAAAACTATATACACCAGGGCTAATTTTTATTAAAGCTCTTTAAACTCTATATTATGTGGATGATGAAGTACCGCATCCCTTTCTACTTTAAGAATAGACGTATTTAACTTCTCACCATTAATGTTTAAAGTTATATTGCTGTGGTCACCAAATCTTTTTAAAAATGTTTCTATATCAGAGCACTTAACACTAATTGGTAGTCCTTCACCATTATTCTTAAATATTATACCTATCGTTCTTCCCGCATTTCTAAAGGTCCTTCCCTTAATCTTTAAATCTCTTATACTAGCTTCTATTATCATAGTAATCCCCCCTCATTTGCCTAAGGTATCTTCAAAAATAAACAAGTCAGTATCCTCATTTATTTTGAGTTATACGTCGCCAGTCAGACCACTTATGTAGTTCTACTATCTGCCGAACCGCTTCCTTCTCTAACTCAAAATAGCCTTCATAGCTTTGACTTATTATTTGCTTTCAGATGCCTAAGTTTAATTTCTTTACATTATATTTAAGGGCATTCGATAATATTACCCAGAGTGCCAAAATAATTTTTTTACTAAACCTTATACATTCTAAAAAAACTTTCATAGATATATAATATCCATGAAAGTTTAAGTTCTACTTATTTAATAACGAGTTCAACTGGACAATGATCTGACCCTAAAATTTCATTATGAATCTTAGCAGATATCAAGCTATCCCTTAATTTATCTGAAGTACAGAAATAGTCAATTCTCCATCCTGCATTCTTCTCCCTTGCCTTAAATCTATAAGACCACCAAGAATATGCTTCCTCTAAATCAGGATAAAAATATCTAAATGTATCAATGAATCCTGCTCCTAAAAACTCAGTAAATTTATTTCTCTCCTCATCGGTAAATCCAGCATTTTTTCTATTAGATTTAGGGTTTTTAAGGTCAATTTCCCTATGTGCTACATTTAAATCCCCACAAACTATAACAGGCTTAATGTTATCTAATGCTTTTAAATATGTCCTAAAATCATCTTCCCAAACCATTCTATAATCAAGCCTTGCCAGTTCTGATTTTGAATTTGGAGTATACACTGTTACAAAATGAAAATTCTCAAATTCTAAGGTTATAACTCTTCCTTCTTTGTCGTGATCCTCAATTCCCATACCATACGTTACTCTTAATGGTTCAACTTTAGTAAAAATAGCTGTACCTGAATATCCCTTCTTCTCAGCATAATTCCAATACTGATGATATCCTTGTAACTCTAAATCTATCTGTCCTTCTTGAAGCTTACTCTCCTGAATACAAAATATATCTGCATCAACCTGATTAAAGAAATCCAAAAATCCCTTTTGAACGCAAGCCCTAATTCCATTAACATTCCACGAAATTAATTTCATATTTTATTCCTTCTTTCCACAATGAATAGTGTATCTTATTTCTAAACAAATTAATTTTGTATTTACTAAGCTGCAAAAACCACGGTTCCATAAACTATGATAGCAACAATCTCATCTAATAAATATCTACTTACCATACTGTTTTTCAATACTTTTCAGCTTATATCTATCTAGTTTTAACATAATTTCTACGTTAAAGCTTTATCCGTTGTCGTCTATCGTTTTTAAGATTTATTATAAATGCAAAAACTATAGTTCCATATGCTATAAATGTTCTAAAATATTCTCCAAGGGCAGGGTTATTAAACATTTTTGGTATAGCTATAGGCGATACTATAAACATGGTGTGAAATAGTATGATTCCTAAAAAAGCATTTTTTATATTCGCCTTACTTAAAGTTGCTCCACCAGCTAGAAGTGCTGCACAAGCAAATGTATCAATGTTTAAATGTCCAGAATATACATTTATGTTTCCAAGACTAAACATAAACATTATATGTCCCATGGAAGCAATTATTGTAGATATTACTATAGCCTGCCTTCTTATCTTATCAACATTTATTCCTAGCTGACTAGCTACTGTCATATTTTCTCCAACTGCCTTTAATTTATATCCTATTTTAGAATTCAATATATATATGATTATTAGAGCTACTAAAATGATTGCTCCAATAGCAACTATTTGATTCGCTTTAAATAATTTTGAGAATCCCATAAGATCCACCATATTTCTAACGCCTACTCCAGTGGATAATAGAATTTCCTTATTCCTAGGGGTTATTATAGTTCCATAGCCTACCATAAATACTAAATGATATACACTAGTTCCTAGAAATCCAATGATTATACTTGTTATCATTTCCTTCCCTTTAGCTTTATTTAATATAAATCCTATTAAGTTTCCAAAAATAGTCGAAAGAACTCCTGCGATAACTATAATTGCTACTATTCCCATAACCCCTGTAATATTAAAATCTAAAACTATAATAGCTGCTGACTGTGCACATATAGCTCCTATGGTAATTGCAAAGTTTAATCCCATTCCCGCAACTATTGGTATTATTAGTGATAGAACCATTATAATATTTCTTATGAATCGACTATATAACTCTCTCGATAAAAAATCTAATTTTATTCCACCAATGATTATTCCTAAAATACTCATTACAATAAAAATACAAGGGACTATGAGCTGAGTCTTTTCAAAGTCTTTAAAAAATGATTTAAGCCTTCCCATTTTTCTTCCTCCCTTTATATAAGAATGCGTATAATAAAATTCCATTAGTTATTATCATTCTTAGAACTTCTGATAGTTCTGGAATTAAGAGTTCATTAGCTACAGGTACTGATATTAGATAGGTTGTTTGAAATAAAAAAGTTCCAACTATAGCATGAATCACCGTAGCTTTATTTCTAGTAGCTCCACCTATTAATATTGCAGATATAGCTGGAAAAGCCATCATAAGCGGACCATCATAAAGCTGTATAAATCCATAGCTTTGAGAGTATACACATATTCCAATTGCAGCTATAGCCGTTGAAATTATTATAGCGATGGTTCTTGTCTTATTTACATTAACTCCCGATAGCCTAGCAAAATTTTCATTTTCTGATATTGCCTTCATCGCATGCCCTAACTTTGTTTTAAAAAGAAAATGTATTAGTAAAGATATAATAATTAAAAATATAATTAATCCAACTGGTATTTTAAATTGGCCTATATGTATAACTAAGCTATTATCCAAAATTCCACCGAATGTATTTTCAAGATTTATTTTTGGTCTTAGACCCTTACCTCCAACCGGGTAAAGCATTTGCCTATTTGTAAATGGTGCTATAGTCCAAAATATATTCATCAATGATACAAAAGAAAATCCTGCAAAAACTCCAACAATCTCTTCTTTGCCCTTACATCTGTTTAAAATCAAAGAATATATGTATCCAAATATTACACCTATGAGACTTCCTAAGAATATAGCTGTGAAGAAACCTAAGTATCCCTGTACATTAAATTGTATAGCTATACATATTCCTATAAGCCCTGCTATTATCCCAACCGGTAATCCAAAATTCATACCTATACCACAATTTATCATTGGAATTAATGATAAAACTAAGACACAATTCATTACAAGCTTAATAATTGATTCATTTATTAAGGTTATTGGATTCAATCCAATAGATATAACCGCCATAAATAATACTATTAAAAATACTATTATAATTGCCTGTGGTATCTTTATACTAATTTTTCTCATAACTCCTCCTCCTTCTTCCTGATATAGCTAAACTAAAGACCTCTTCGTCTTCATCCGGTGATAAAATATCAAATATTTCACCTTCATACATTACTACTATTCTGCTACAAATCCTTCTTAACTCATCTATTTCACTAGACGCAACTACCACAGTTGTATTTTGTTGCCTATTTATATCAAGAAGCATGTTAAGTATTAATTCCTTTGAATATATATCTATCCCTCTCGTTGGTTCGCCAATGAATAAAACCTTAGGATTTGTAGTAAGTGCCCTTGCAATACAAACCTTCTGTTGATTTCCACCACTTAATTCTCCTACATATTGGTTTTTATCTGTACATTTAATATTAAAATCCATTATCGCTTGTTCCGCATAGTTATCAATTTCCTTATTATTGAAAAATGATAAGGATTTTAATATTCCTTTTTTTAAAAACTTATGCTTACTTTGAACCGCTGTAAATACTATATTTTCCTTAATACTTTCATTCAACATGAGTCCAAGCTCTTTTCTTTCATCTGGTATCATTACAATACCACCTTCAATAACCTTTTCTGTGTTTTTTATATTAAGATTCTTACCTTCATATATAACTTCTCCATCTAAATTATAAAGATTCATAATTCCGTAGTTAAATATGTTCTGACCATGACCGGCAAGGCTCGTTATTCCAAGTATCTCCCCTTTAAACACATTCAAATCTAAATCTTTAAATTCCTTATTTCCATCAAATATATTAACTTTATTAAATCTTAATATCGCTTCATTATTCACGTTTTTAATTTCTTGATTCGAATTCTCACTACGTGCTCTAACTATTTTCTTAGCAATCATCTTAATCGCTATTTCTTCAATAGTAGTATCTTCTTTAATCTTGGTTTCCACTATTTCTCCATCTCTAAAAATAGTTATTCTATCACAAACATCCATTATTTCATCTAACCTATGTGTTATAAATATAATAGACGTTCCATTATCTCTAAGTTTTTTTATAATCTCTATAAATACCTTTGCATCCTCTTTATTTAAAGGTGCTGTTGGTTCATCTAATATTAAAACCTTTAAATTCTTTTTATCTATTTCTCTTGCAATCTCTATAAATTGTTTTAAGTTAAGTGGAATATTTTTAACCTTAGTATCTATATTAAGGTCAAGTGCTAGTTCTTCCATAGCTTTGCTAGCATCAATCATATTTTCACCTTTACTTACGTAGGTAAACTCCTCTGGCATAAAATTAAATCCCTTAAGGGTATTTTCTCTAGTTATTTTTATATTATAAGCTATATCTTCTCCATTAATTAAGGATAACTCCTGATGTACCATGCCAATTCCATTATAAATAGCATCACTTGGAGATTTTATTAACACCTTTTTTCCTTCTATAAAAACTTCCCCTGTGAATCCGCCCGTATTATGTATTACACTACTTCCAAAGAGAATATTTAGAAAAGTACTTTTACCAGAGCCATTTGCTCCAACGATTCCATGAACTTCTCCTTTTTTTAGATTAAAGTTCACATTCTTTAACACCTGAACCTCTGAAAAAAACTTATTAATATTTTTAGCTTCTAAAACTGCATCCATATTACTCGCCTCTTTTCATTCTTATTTAGAAAACTTCACTCTAAACTATATATTAATTTGCTAATTTTAAAAAGCCCTAAAGCGATTTTTATCTACTTTAGAGCTTTAAAATTATATTAGTATACTATTTGATCCATTATGAACATAAAGTAGTTTTTACTGCCTTCTTTTAATGGTGCAAAATCAACCTCTACATCAAAAGTATCTTTTGCAAATTTATTTAGGAACTCTACATTTAATACGTCCCCTGCTGTTTTACCATTATCAATTATATATTTAGCAAGTTCAACCGCATATTCTGGTAAGAATATTGATGCTGGTATTGGCCATCCACCAAGTCTTCCATCCATACCTTTTTCTTTAGCTTTTTCTGAAATCATATCATTAATTTTATCAAAATTTGTGATATCTGCTTCTTCTATCTCCAGATTCATTACTGTTGGATACGCTTGAGTTGGAGTTGGACAGCATTGTTCTGCAACTGTGTATTTTAATTCTAATGCTTTACTTAGTATAACTTCATACATTCCACAATTACTTCCAAAAATATTAGTCTCAGGACCATATTTCTCTATTTGTCTTGGAATATCTTCATTTAAAAACTGTTGCATAGCTGTTGGTCCATTTCCTGTTTGTGGATCTGGTGTAACAATTTCAACAAATTCCATTCCAAGTGCCTTACACGTTGCTTCCATCATATCTTTTCTCTTAGAAACACTTTCTTTAGCTAAGTGAGTTGGGAAAGAATAATGTATAAATGTCTTGCTTCCCATTGATTTCGCAAGCTCTACTATTGTTCTTCCTCTTTCTGCCCAGTTTGTATCTAAATTGATATCTATGTATTGGCTCATTAACTCTGGATCATCCCAGATTGGAGCGGTTATTGTTATTATGTCAGGTCTCTGCTCTTTAACCTTTTGAAGTGCTGGAAGTAATCCAGATTGTCCCGATACAACTACTATAGCCTTAACTGCCTCATCATTTGCAAAGTTAGTTATTTGACTTATAGCCGTCTCTATCTCAGTACTGAAATTTTCTGGCAAAGTAACATGTTCAACCATATCTGGATATTTCTTTTTCATATTTTCTCCAGCTCTAAATTCATCCTCTGCCACAGATAAAGTTGGTGTAACTATTCCAATTTTAAAATCGGTTCTCTTGTTTTCACCTGATTTATCATTTGACGTTGTATTTCCACAACCAACAAAAGCTAAACTAGTTAATACTAATACTGATGCAATAATTCTTTTTATCAATTGTCATTCCTCCTAAAATGTATTTTATTAATTACTTATTATACATTTCGTATTATATATTACATGAGTATAAATTGTAAACACTCTATGCCCCTCTATTACAAATATAAATACATACTATACTTTCATTTGTAATGCCTATATGACTCTTATTGTCTGTTTAAATTTCTTAATCATATTTTAAATCTATCAAGTTTACAACCTTATTTTTCATATTATTAAAAGCCCAATAAGATATTTATCCTATTGAGCCTTCTACCCTTTATAATAATCTATGGTGTAAATTGCTTTTCTACATTTACAACTATTCCATTTTTAATGTCAATCCAATATAATAATGGTCTGGCGTAATCCTTATACTTTTTATACTCCTCCTTACTGCTGTAACTAGACTCATTGTTATGGCTATCTATATAGGCTCTAATGGTATCATAATTTACCTTTACTAAATCTATTGAGTAATACTTTGATGGATCTACTTCATAATCTAACATTTTAAATATAGCATTTCTATCAACGGTATAAGTAACTAAAGATTTATTTGGATTTTTAATGAAATAACCATTAAGCAATCTAAAATTTTTATCTTCTTCAGTTGCTGCCATCACATTATTGTTACCATAATCACCATCAGTATTTGTTAAAATGAATTCCCCTTCCTCTGTTCTCCAGCCTTTACCTAATTTTCGTGCTTCTGCAAGAGCCTCTGCATCTTTATAAAATTCAGCTTCATCAAATGAAATATATATACCTTCTTCACTTTTATATAAATCATGTATAAATCCTACCATTCTACTATATGAATTTTCCTTAACCTCTAAATTTACTTTTATATTTTTCCCATGTTCCTTTGTAATACCTTCGTAACTAAACATTCCTATAACACTTGTATTTATACTATTTTCATTCCAAGTCACATAATCATTAATAATTTTATTATTTATTTTAACTTCTACCTGTTCAGGTAACTCATATGACTCATCCTGATATACAGATTTACTTATGATTACACTTTCAAAATTTTCTTGTATACTTTTCAATATAGATTTCATATTCTCTACATCTACATTATTTTCAATAGCTAGTTTTATAATAGCATAGGCATCATCATATCGCTTATATTTAAGGTATTCATCCTTTATATCAATATAAACTAGTTTATAACTTTTGCTTTTCTCCGTAGCTGCTTCATATGACGCTTTAGCTTCATCGTATTTTCCTTCTGATAAATATTTATTTCCTTCTTGAATATATTTATTTATTTGACTTTCTTCTATCTGTATATCTTTTTCAACATTATCAGATATAATCGTTTCCTTATCCTTTACACATCCCCCTAAAGCAATTATTCCTACACATATTATAAAGACTAACTTCCATATCTTAATACTGCTATTTTTCATATATATCACTCCTCATTTAATAACCCTAATATAATTATATGATTAATTTTTTGCCAACTATAGTAAAGTTATTTCCAAGTTGTTACTAATATCAATTTAAAGATATTTTTCTACCCTAATAATATTTTTGTATATGTCCACTAAACTATATTAGGTTAATACCCTAACTTAGTTTTCTATTTTAATAGGTATTTTAACTTTCACAATGATTTTTTCCCCATTTTCAATATCTATACTTCCATAGTGATCCTTTACAATTTCATTGCACAAATACAATCCCAACCCTCTGCTCTCAATTTCTGAATACTTGTTAGACTTAACAAAAGGTTCAAAAATATGGTTGTATATCTCTGTAGGTATAATTCCTGATTCGCTTTCTATTTCTAATTCATACTTGCCTTTAAGTATTTTCCCTCTAACATATATATTGAAATTAGGCTTTGAATACTTTATTCCATTATCTATAAGATTAATAAATAGTTCTCTTATTCTATTACTTTGTCCTATTATTACTCCATCTGAAATATTACTAATAATCTGAAGTGAATACTTGCTTGCCTTAATACTCATATCTTCACATATCTCTATTAAAAGATTCCCTACTTGAACCTCTCTTATTTCTTCATTTGTATACGATAATCCTTTAGATATCCGTATTAAATTTAAAATCAAACTATGTAGCCTTTCGCTTTCTAAATATATTCGTTCTATAGCTCTTTTATTAAACGCTTCATCCTGAATCATTTCATCTTTAAGCATTTCTGCATACCCTGAAATTGCAGTTAATGGTGTTTTAATTTCATGTGTCACATTATCAAAAAAAACCTTCCTTGCTTTTTCTAACACCTCAACCTTTTCTTTCTCTCCCCTTATTGTTTCTATTTGTTCTCTTATTTTCTCCTTCATATTTATAAATTCCCTAGATAATATAGATACTTCATCATTTCCATCTAATTTAATTGAAAAATTATAGTCTCCATCCCCTACCTTCTTTACACCTTCTGTTAATTTAATAATAGGTTTTGTAACCCTACTAATTATTAGAAATGATAAAATAAATATTAAAACAAATACTCCAACCTCAATTATAGTTATGAATAGTAATGTGTTGCCATTATCACTATATATTTCTTTATAGTCTTTCACTATACTAAGTATCCCTAACTTGTCCCCATTTATAAATATTGGATAGGACAAAACTCCATAAACAGTATTATTTTCATACTTTAAATTAACTACTGCTGATCCAGATTCTGCCGTTTTACTTCCACTAATCAATATATCATTGAAACTCTCAGTTGTATTTCCTATAATTATACTTCCATCATTATTTCTAATTTCCATTAAGCATTGAAAATTAGATGATATATATTTCTCCAAATAATTGCTATCTTTACTAAGTCTATCCTCCTCATATTCTAAATCAGTAGCTAGAAGTCTATATTTTATTGATTCTCTTGTACTATACATAATTTGTTTTAATGAATTATTAATAGAAGTCTCCATTCTTAATATTAGAATATATCTAATAGATAAATTAAGAATCAAACCAGAAATCATTAAAATTGATGATATCCCGAGAATAAATTTAAATCTTATTTTCAATTTTTCACCTCATTACATACCCTACTCCAAAAACTGTGTCTATTAATGACTTATCACAATTGGAGTCTAATTTACTTCTCAACCTTCTAATATGAACATCTACAGTTCTAATATCGCCATCATAATCCAACCCCCAAACTTGATTTAAAAGCTCCTCTCTTGAAAATACTCTATTTTTATGTTTTACGAGGAACTCAAACAAATCGTATTCTTGTGGCTTTAACCTAACTTCTTCATCATTTTTTAAAACTATCCTACTGTCAATATTTATTTTTACGTGAGTTGATATATCTATAAACTCACTTTCACCCTTAAACTTATATTTATCCACACATCTTAAAGCTGTTTTTACCCTGACTAATACCTCTTTTATATGAAAAGGTTTTGTTATATAATCATCTGCGCCTAGTTCTAAGCCTAAGATTTTATCTACTATATCATTTCTTGCTGTTAATATTATAATTGGGATTAAATATTTACTATTAATTGTTTTACAAAGTTCAAAGCCATTTTCATCTGGTAAGTTTAAATCTAATAAAGCTAAATCTGGCTTAAATTTTTCTACTATTTCTCTTCCTTCTTTTGCTGTAAATCCACTTCTTACACTGTATCCCTCTGACCTCAATGCCGTCGATAATATGTCATTTATGGATATTTCATCTTCTACAACTACAATCTTGATACTCATAAATCCCCCACCTTTAAATATGAATAACACAAAAACTATACGAAGCTAATTAGTACTTCATATAGCAATTTAATTTTTTATATTTTATTAAATCTACGCACGCTTCACGACCTTTATTTAGATTATATAGTATAATTTTCCAAACAACAACTTCATGCTTATCTTCAATAGCTCTTTACATATTATTTCCCCTGTAACCTGATACTTAATTAATTTCATTGCTGCCTATTTTGTATTAGGCGACTGTAAATAAATAACAATTCTAAAGGTGTTAAGAATATTTTGAGTTAAATAATGAAACATGGTCCACAGATGGTATCACCATCTAAGGATTCTGCCCACGTAGTATACCGCAAAATAATCAAACATACTGACTTGTTTATTTTGGTGATATGCCTTAATGTCTTCTATATTCTATATGTCTACTTTTAAAGCTACAATTGCATGATTTCTTCTCAACTGCATTGACCATAAATCCTCTTGATTTTATGTAAAAAAACAACACTCCAAAAACTAATATAATTGCTCCATATAAATAATTACCTCTATATCCATATTTATTTAAAATCCATCCTCCGATTAAATTTCCCAATGCAACAGAAACTCCATTCACTAACATTTTAACTGCAGCAAATATATCTCTATCCTCTGACTGTATATTACTCATCATAAGACTATCTAAGGATGAAACAATAATCCACGCAAAAATACATCTAATAATCAAAACCACAATAAAAATCTTTGTACTTAACCCTAATGATAAAACAAAACAACTTACTGTAGGAATCACAAATATTATTATATTAAATGCACTTACCCCAATTTTTTCTATTATTACAGGCATTAAAACTATCCCTATCATACTTAGACTTGTTAATGTAAATGTTATATATGATATTATGTTATTCCCTAAATTAAATGACTCCTTAAGTATTAAGTTATTATATGGTCCTACTGCACTAAATCCTATTGTTGTAATAAATAGTAGTGCAGAAAATACTTGAACCTTCTTATCTTCTCTTAAAAACACAATAGAGTTCTTTATAGATTTTTTTATCTGCTTCCCATCTACTTCACACTTATAATCTTTCGGTAATAACCAATATCTAATTGCACCTGCAATTACTATTAATATAATAGCTACAAAAAACAATTTTCCATACCCTACATTTTTGAAAATATATATTTTACTAATATTCCCTGCAATAACGGCACCAATAGCTCCACATATGAAATTAACTGCGCACTTATAACTGTAAACACAGCACTCATTTTGGCCTATTGCATAAGAATAAATCAACTGAATTTCAGTCACTTGTATAAGTGAAATACCTATACTTACTAGTATTTCTCCCACAACAATTAATATTAAAGTTGAAAAAATCATATGAAATAATATTCCAACGGCGAATATTATTAGCCCCAAACACAGTAAATTCTTCCGCCCTATAATCCTGATAAAGGGCCCAATAAAAAATCCTATCAATCCAAATAATGAGCCTATGAAAAAGATAACCCCAATTGTACTTGGAGATAATTCTATGAAATTGTAATATAGTATTTGCAAGAAGAAAAATATTCCTGTAGCAATTGCAAAAACCCCTTCACTGAAAACCATTATATGTACATTCCTTGGGAAGTTTCTTATAACCTCAAAATTTTTAGTTTTAATCATCTTATGTCCACCTTAAATATTTATTCTATATGTAGGTTAAACAAAATTCAAATAGTTATGCAATGAATAGCTTTAGATACTATTAATTTCATATAAAACTTAGTTTTAACAGTTGTACATAACTTTAATTTATACAAAAATAAAGAGAGTATCTCTACGCGGGTACTTTTTTAGTACCCTCCGTAGCTCTACTCTCATTTAAATATTTCTATTGATATTCAACTTCTTTTAAACATAAACCTTTAGCTTGTGCCATTGGACCTGCTTCTGATCTTTTCTTTTCTTCTAAAATTCTTGCTATATCACTAGGTTTTAGTTCACCCTTACCAACTTCTAGAAGAGTTCCTGCTATAATCCTTACCATGTTTAATAAGAATCCATCTCCATTAATCTCTATTTGAACCATATCTCCATCTTCTATTATCTCTATGAAGTTTATTGTTCTAACTGTTGATTTACTGTCAGATTTTAAAGCTGTAAAACTTTGAAAATCATGAGTTCCAATTAAAATATCAGCAGCTGCTCTCATAGCATTAAAATTAAGTTTTGCGTCTGTATGATATGTATACTTTCTACTAAATACGTCTCTATGCTTACTATTATTTATAGTATATACATAGGTTTTTGCTTTTGCATTATATCTTGCATGAAATCTCTCATGAACGTCAGTCACAGATTTAACTACGATATCATCTGGTAAATACTCATAAAGATAATCAAAAATATCTTCATTTGTTAATGTAGAGTGAGTGTGAAAATTAGCTACATAATTTTTTGCATGAACTCCTGTATCTGTTCTACCACAACCTACAACTTGGATATCTTCACTAGTCATCTTACTTAGCACTTTTTCAATTTTATCTTGGATTGTTGCTACATTATCCTTTTGCTTTTGCCATCCCTTGTATCTAGTTCCATCATATTCTATTACCAATTTTAAATTTCTCATAAATTCTCCTTAAGTATGTTTTTTATTTAATCTATTTTTTAATATTTTCCCAATATAATATTAGGTAATTACTATAAATTTATCTTTAAATTTATTTAACTATATTATTTCCTAGCTATCCTATCTTAGTATATACTTTTTACTAAGATAAATCTATTAAACCTTATTTTATTTTATATTTTTCTGTTTTATCCCTTACATCTCTTACTTATTCCATCATAAAGATACTCTAAATACTCAACATCTACATTCTCATTTTTTAACATATCAATCCGCTCTCTAGCCTTTTGTAATGATTCTTTAGCCTCAATATAATCTCTTTGCTTTATTGAATTACTTGTATACTCTAACAAGTAGTCTACCTTTAATACAATTTTAGCAAGATTCTCTCTGTCTTCATTTACTAGCTCTAGCAAAAGTGAATATATCTTCGGCGATGATTTTTTTCTATGGATATTTAACAACTCATTATTTTTACTATTCTTTTTTCCCATAATTTTAGTCCTCACTTTAAATTCATTTAATAATTTTTTAGGTATCTAAAAATAAATAACAAGTCAAAGATGTAAATAATATTTTTAATTACACAAAGACTCAGGTTCCGTAGATGGTAGCACCATCTAATAGTTCTACTATGCAGTGCAACACAAAATATTCGAACATACTGATTTGCTTATTTTTGGAGATGCCTTATGCGCTAAATACAACATTACCCTTACATAGCGTTTTTACAATGTTATATTTTTCATCTAAAATTACTATATCACAATCCTTCCCAATATCAAGACTTCCTTTTCTATCTAGAATTTTCAAATTTCTTGCGGGATTTGTACTTGCCATTGTCACGGCCTCTTCTAGGCTACATCCCGTAAACTCAATTACATTTTTAACTGCCTCTATCATAGTTAGACAACTCCCCGCCAAGGTATTATCTATTAGTCTAGCCTCATTCCCACGTTTTATTACTTTTTGTCCCCCAAGTTCATATTCCCCATCATAAAGGCCTTTAGCTTCCATTGAATCTGTTACCAATACTATTTTTTCAATACCTTTTATTTTATAAATAGATTTCACAGTATCTCTATGAAGATGTATCCCATCACATATTATCTCTACCGTTAATTCATCTAATGATAAACCAGCTGTAACTACACCAGGTCTTCTATGATGATGTGGACTCTGTCCATTATGAAAATGTGTAACACTTTCAAGACCTTCATATACTGCACTCTCTATTTCTGAAAAGGTTCCATCACTATGGCCTACTGAAGGAATAATATTATTTTTCACAAGGTATTTTGTAAACTCGTAGTTATGATCTAACTCAGGTGCATATGTTAATTTTCTTATTTTGTCCTTTGAAGCCTTTATAAACTCTTTCATAAGTGAAATATCTGGATTCAATATGTAATCTTCCAGTTGTGCCCCTTTATATTTTTTATTAAGAAATGGGCCTTCTAAGTGTATTCCTAAAATTTCAGCTCCAAGGACACTATTATAATCTATTATTTCTCCAAGATTCTCAAGTGCACTTTCAATGTTTCTACTGCTTTGAGTTATTGTAGTGGCAAGAAACGCCGTAACACCTTCTTCTGGCAATTTTCTCACAAATGATTCTATACTCTCGTAATTACAATTCATAAAATCAACTCCATATCCTCCATGTGTATGTTCATCTATGAATCCCGGAACCGCATAATATCCTTGTTCTATAACTAATGGTTTACCAACTTCAGCAATTTTACCATCTTTTATATATATTGTTGTATTACTCAATACCTTTATCATATATTATTACCGCCTTTTTAAATTTTATATTCTCCTTAACTTCCATTTTTACATTTATATCTATATAATCATTTATTTGTTTTATTTTATATAGTAATATAAATTTACCATATATTTTATTATAAAATAATTTTTATAAATATTAAATATTTTTATTAAGCATCCTTATAATAAAAATTTATTGTATTTTTTTTAACCTATACACACATCCTATTCGTATATTAATTATAATAATATATTATTAAAGGAGGATTAAAATGAACAACAACTCTATACAAAAATTTTCTTTAGTCCTTTTAATTAGCACCTGCTTCCTATTTGTAGGATGTTCGTCTAAGTCTGAATCTGTGACTAACACTACTCCTAATAAAGATGTGTTTAATACCATAACAGAACTAGATGAAAATATAATTAAAGGTACTTCTAAGGATGAAAAAGAAAAAACTCCATCGACATCTGGAAATGAAATTACTTCGTCTAATCCAAAAAATAAAGATGAAATTCCTCCAGCTACTAATTCTTCCACTGAGGAATCTATTCCTTCTACTTCAAAAGTTGAAGCAAATAGCCTAGATAACACTAAAATTGCCTGGTGGTTTAAGCCAAATAAACAGCATATTACACCTGAAATAAATCTTAAAATTGGTTTTGATTTAAATAAATATGATAGCCACTATGTAGGTGATACCAGCAGAAAAGTTCTATATTTGACCTTTGATGAAGGTTATGAAAATGGATATACTGCTAAAATATTAGACACATTAAAAGAAAATGATGTTAAAGCAATATTTTTTGTTACTTCGCCTTACTTGAAAAGTAATCCTGATTTAATAAAGAGAATGGTATCCGAGGGACATATTGTTGGAAACCATACAAATCATCATCCATCTATGCCAGATGTAACTGGTACCGATGAAAAATTTAATAATGAATTTTCAGATGTTGAAACCAAATATAAAGAAATAATAGGTACTGATATCCCTAATTATTTTAGACCTCCAATGGGTGAATATTCCGAGAAATCTTTAGCTATGACTAAAAATCTTGGCTATAAAACAGTATTTTGGAGCTTCGCATATCATGATTGGGATATAAATAAACAACCTGATCCCGTTAAAGCAAAAGAAACTATAATGAATGGACTTCATAATGGTTCAATTATGCTTATTCATGCAGTTTCAAAAACTAACACTGAGATTCTTGACTCTGTATTAAAAGAAGCTAAGGCTCAAGGCTACGTATTTGAATTATTACCATAGTTAATATCTATCTTTATAAATCCTTATATACACTCTTCTAATATATAGATAAATGACACCTAATGATATAAAAGTCTTTAGGTGTTATTATATTTAATTCACCTATCGCTACCCGCTATCCCGCATATTCATAAGAACTTCATACTCTACAACTATCACCGCTCTTTACAATGATTTCTATAAAATATATAATCATTGTAACGATACAATAATTGTATATTACCCATAGTGAATATATTTTGAAAGGAATTATGCCAATGAATATTGTTTCAATCGAATTAGACAGAAAATCAACTACACCTATGTATATTCAAGTTGCTCATAATATAGAGTCTTCAATCAAATCTGGAACTTTAAATGTTGGTGATAAACTACCACCTATTCGAAAGTTAGCTAGTGACCTAGCCGTTAACAATGTAACTATAGTTAATGCTTATAAGCAACTAGAGGTTAATGGCTATGTTAATGCTATAAAGGGTAGCGGATATTATGTTGCAGAGCAAGATATTCTTTATAAACAATATACTGCTGCAGCATCCGAAAAAACACCTATTGATACTGAAGATAACATCACGTCCTCTCACTCCACTGAGTATACCAATGATTTCAAATTAATGGCTAGTGGACAGATAAAAATCACCTCTAATACTATTAATTTTGCCAGTGCTACTCCTGACCCCAGTATTTTCCCATTTGAAGCCTTTAAATCTGCTTTAAATGAAGTACTAGACAGAGATAAAGGTTATGCCTTTGGCTATCAGGAAAGTAATGGCTATGAACCCTTAAGAGAATCCTTGTGTGATTATTTCCTCCGTGAAAGTAATATAATCGCTACTCCTGGTAGTATCCAAATAGTTTCAGGAGCTCAACAAGGCATAGATATAATTGGTAAAGCTATTCTTAAGCCTGGTGATTATGTTATCACAGAGAACCCTACTTATACTGGTGCTACCGCTGTATTTAAGTCTCGAGGTGCAAATATTATTGGTGTCCCAATAGAAAATGATGGAATTAACACTAAAATTTTAGAAGCTAACATTAAGCTTTATAAACCTAAATTAATATATGTAATGACCCAATTTCAAAATCCCACTACAATTTCTTACTCTAAAGAAAAACTGAAAGAGCTTCTAGCCCTAGCGGATAAATATAATCTATATATTGTTGAAGATGATTCTTTATCAGGACTTTCTTATGATAATTCGTCCACATCATGTACTTTAAAATCTCTTGATACTAAAAATAGGGTAATATACATTAAAAGTTTTTCCAAACTTCTAATGCCTGGACTTAGAATTGGTTTTTTAATATGTCCAAAACCTTTAATGGCTGAACTTCTAGCTGCAAAGCATACCACTGATATTTCTTCCTCGGGGCTAATTCAACGTGCCCTTCACCTTTATTTTAAGAATGGTCATTGGGAAGAACATCTAAACTACATGCGAGAGATTTATAAAGTTAAATTTGAAGTAATGGTTGAAGAATTAACTAAGCTTAAAATTTATGGAGTCAATTTCTTTAACCCCAGTGGTGGTCTTAATTTTTGGGTTACACTACCTAAAGGTGTCTTAGCAAGTGAACTTTATACAGAGTGTGCTAAAAAGGATATCCTTATAGTTCCTTGCAATGTCTTTTACGTAAATAAAGAAAAAAACATGGATAATGCTATAAGAATTAGCTATGCAGCTACTAACGTTGAGGAAATCCGTGAAGGAATGGCCTTAATTAAAGAATGTCTAGTAACACTTATAAATACACCTAAAAAGACATCTTATATCGGCTCACTTATTTAGACTTTATCATATAAAATAAGCGACAATTAATATAATCTTATCCTCTTGGATAAATACTTTATATTAACTGCCGCTTTTTATTTTATTATAATCCTATCTAAATACACTTAATGTCCTATCAAGTATTCCTGTTAAATATGCCATTATAACCCCATAATTTGTTATGGAAGTACCCTTAGCTTTACACATATCTATTCTGTTTAATACTGTTTTTCTATTAATCATACAGGCCCCACAATGAATTATTAAATCATAGTTTTCTATATCCTCTGGGAAGTCATGTCCAACTCTATAATCATAATTTAATTCAAAACCTACATGTTTATTAATCATTTTAGGTATCTTTACTCTTCCAATATCTTCATGAGAAACATTGTGGGAACAACTCTCTGAAATAAGTATTTTAGAGTCTTTTGTTAGTTCCTTAATCTTATTTGCACCTTCTACAAAGGCTGATAATTCACCCTTATGCCTTGCAAATAAAATCGAAAAGCTTGTTAGCTTAATATTTGCTGGTACAATTTCACTTACCTTTTTAAATGCTTGTGAATCAGTTATAACTAAATCCACATCCTTAATATCTTCAAGTGCAGCTTCTAATTCCGTATCTCTAACTACATAACTCTTTATACCGTGATCTAAACAGTCCCTAATGCACTGAACCTGTGGAAGTATTATTCTTCCCTTTGGAGCTTCTGAGTCTACTGGAACTACAAGAATTACCTTGCTATTGTAAGGTAGTAAATCCCCCACTATAGGAAGTTCATCTTCCTCCTCTTGAAGCTTTTCAACTAGCTTGTTTTTAAGGTCTTCAATGCCTTCCCCACTGGCAGTGGATACCAAAATTCCGCCAGCTATCTTACTTCGTAATTCCTTTAAATCTTTTTTATCCTTCTGTGGAATAAGTATTTCCTCTACAGCTTCATTTTTTAAAGCTTTAAGTACCTTATTCTCAACAGTGTCTATCTTATTTACTACTAGAATGTGTGGAATATTATACTTTTTTAAATTTAATCTAGCTTCTTCATAGGACTTCATATCTAAATCATTAACATCCATAACATATAGTGCGAAGTCTGTTCTTTTCATAATATCAAAGGTCTTATTACTTCTTAATTCCCCAAGTTCACTATTATCACCAAAGCCTGCAGTGTCAATAAATAATACTGGCCCTATTGGTATTAACTCCATAGCCTTTGAAACAGGATCTGTAGTCGTTCCCTTCAGTTCAGAAACTATAGAAATCTCTTGTCCGAGAATCTTATTTATTAAAGATGATTTACCTGCATTGGTTTTTCCAAATATAGCTATATGCTTTCTATTAGAATTTGGCGTAGTATTCATACTTTCCCCCCCTATATATAAAGGTCTCTTTCTCCCTGTTTCAACTTTTCTATATTGCTTTTTATTAATTCTCTAATATCTTCTCTCTTTATTTTTGCTGTTTGTTCATTGATTAATGCTTCTGCCTTCTCAACAATTTCTTTGTCACCATAATCTAAAGCATATTCCATCAATGTTGTCATCGCATTTGGTTCACATACATTTTGTATCTGTCCTGATTTTGCAAGTCTCATAAATCTCTCACCAGTTCTACCTTGTCTATAACACGCAGTGCAATAACTTGGTATATATCCATCCTCCATTAGAGCCTTTAATACTTCTAAAGGTGTTCTCTCATCGGAAGTTTTAAATTGATCTACATTCACATGGCCTTCTTCCTTCTCCTTGTATCCTCCAACACCTGCAATAGAGCCAGCACTTACCTGTGATACTCCATATTTTAATACTTCTTTTCTCATCTCTTGGGTTTCTCTAGTGGATAATATTAACCCTGTGAAAGGCACAGCTATTCTTAAAATTGCTACTACCTTTTTGAACATATTATCATCAATTATATTCGGGTAATCCTTTAAGCACATTCCCTCAGCTTCCTTTAGTCTTGGAACAGATACTGTATGGAAGCCAACTCCATATTTCTCTTCTAAATGCTCATTGTGCATCATAAGAGCCAATACCTCAAATTTGGGGTCAGCTAGGCCAAATAAAACTCCTGCTCCTACATCATCAATTCCACCTTCCATAGCTCTATCAAAAGCTGTTGTGTGATAATCATAGTTTCCTTTTATACAATTTGGATGCATAAGTTCATAGGTTGGTTTATGATAAGTTTCTTGAAATAAGATATAAGTTCCTATATTGGCCGCTTTAAGCTTTTTGTAATTTTCTACAGTAGTAGCTGCAATATTTACATTTACCCTTCTTATCTCACCCTTATTATTTTGAGTTTTATAAATAGTATCAAGACATTCTATAACATAATCAATAGGAGCATTTACTGGATCTTCTCCAAGTTCCAATGCCAGTCTTTTATGACCCATTTTCTCTAAAATTCTAACCTCTTCAGCTACTTCTTCCATAGTTAATTTTTTTCTATTAAACTTATTGCACCTTTTATATCCACAATAAGTACAATTATTTACACAGTAATCACTAACATAAAGTGGCGCAAATACAACAATTCTTTTCCCATATATAGACTCTTTTATATCCCCAGCTATTTTGTACATTTCTCTTAACTGTTCTTCATCTTCAGTTTGAAGTAGCATAGCTATATCACTATGGTTTAGTCCCATTCTATTTTTAGCCTTGTTTAGTACCTGACCTATTTGTTCCTTTGTTGCATCCTTAGCCTCTACCAATAAATTTTCAATATACTCATGATTAATAAACATATCCTTACCCCTTTATCACTTTATTTTTATTTTACTTATATCTTTATTTTGCCTATATTTATATTTGTGTTTATATCTTATCAGCGCCGCATTATACTAATCCTCTAAGTGAAATTGTAAAATCTTGTAAAACCCTTTTATTTCCAATCTTCAGCATCCTACTTTCTTACCCAACCAACGTTATGACCCTTAGTTACTTCTATTTCAAATCCAATGCGGTTAATTTTCTCTTCTATTTTACTTTTATATTCGGCAGCCTCATCCCCTGTATATACCTTTCCATCATATAGACTATATTTCTGTCTTACCTGACTTGGCGAAAGATTTGGCATAATAACGTTAGCTCCTGCCTTTATTCCTTTTTCTCTACCCATTTCATCGATAGTTCCAAGGGCTGTAGTTGCTGGCAATAATACCTTTGGAAGTAGTAATCTTACTAAAGCTAACATTATTACAGTCTTATCTACAGTTCCCGGTGCTTCATCTTTAAGAATCGTATCCTTATGTGGTATAAATGGACCTATTCCACACATTTCTGGCTTTAATTCCTTTAGAAATAATAAATCATTAACTAAGTCCTTATTTGTCTGACCTGGAAGTCCCACCATGAATCCTGCCCCTACTTCAAAGCCTATTTTTCTCAAATCCTGAAGACATTTTCTTCTGTTTTCAAAACTAGCTCCCGGATGAAATTTTTCATAAAGCTCTTTAGTCGCTGTTTCATGCCTTAAAAGATATCTATCAGCCCCTGCATCATATATTTTTTTATAAGACTCATAACTTCTCTCTCCCATAGAAATAGTTATGGCATTGTCTGGGTATTCACTTTTTAGACCTCTTATAATCTCTATAAGTTTTTCATCTGTAAAATAGGAATCTTCTCCACCTTGAAGTACAAAGGTCTTATACCCTAACTCATTTCCAACCCTTGCACATTCTAAAACATCTTCTAATGTAAGACGGTATCTTTCCGCCCTCTTATTTCCCCCTCTAATTCCACAATAAGCACAATTTTTATTGCAATAATTAGTAAGCTCAATAAGTCCTCTGATATATACTTTATTTCCATAAACCTTCATTCTTGTCTCATTAGCTTTTTCTATTAAAATAGCTTTACTTTCCTCATCTAGATTATCTAAAACATAAAGTAGCTCCTCAGAAGATAAATCATTAGTTTCATATAGCCTGTTTATTAATTCTTTAATCATACTATCCCACCCTCCTTGAAAATATTTATCTGATATCATCTATGTGTGTAGCTATATCTCTTTTTTAGAAATGGAGGTTTTCACAATAACGCCCTCTATGTTTCCTAGTTTTCCTGTAAGACTATTTATTTCATCTAACTCACCACTTATAACAATTGACACAACTGAAATTCCCTCTTCTAAAGGAATCCCCATTCTCCCTCTTATGCCTCCTCTAAATTTAGTTATTACTTCATTAAATTCATGCTGACAGGTCTCTGGATTTTCTAATATTGCACTTATTACCGCTATCTTCTTCATTCTATATTTCTCCTTCTTAATATCTGGTATAACCTTAGTTAAACAGATTATATTCACTTATTTTTACTAAGGCATCTGAAGATGCCTAACTATAATTAAATTGATTTTAAATTTATCCACCTATTATCTGACCTTATTAGGATTAAAATAAAAGAAAAGCCTAGTTTTCTCCTCACTGAAAGAAAACTAGGCTCAAAACATTCAATATTAATCCTTAAGACTTCTACATTTTATATTAATTATAGAAATCTTAATATAACAATAAGTAGTGACTATATCCTTAAATATATCATACCTATTGACCCTAATAAAATATTTAGAACTATGCTTGTTTCTTTCAGATTAGATTTCTCTTTTCTGTTAGATTCATTTTAATTAGAATTTATATTATTGAATTAAACGAAGATTTCTCTCTGAATATTCAATCAACTGTATATATTAAGAGTAATACATCTTTCCTTTTTTTTCAAGATGTTTGTTGTTTTTTAAATAAATTTATATAACTTTCATTACATCATTAGTATAACTTTACTTTTAATATACCCAAATGCTATAACTCTTAATTATATTTATATAAATATATTGATGTAAATACTATATCTAATTTCCTGAATTATTCATATCATTCATCATTTTATACCATTCCTCACTGATACTAGGTTGATTTATTATAATAACTCCCTGAAAATAGTCTGTTGTCATCCCTGGATTTTCCTTAAAATATTCATCATCTACAAGAGCGTCATTATTTTGGAAATACTTAAGTTCAAATTTTTTCTTATATGGACTTCTGCCATTGTCTAACCTTATTATTACATCCCCTTCATTCAGTGCTGTATCTTTTAATAATTTTTTTAGCTCTTCTCTTGCATTGGAAATGTTTGTATATGATTCATTTTCTAACTTTATAGGGTCACCGCCATAAATTGTATTAAAACTATATACCTTATCCTTATAATTCTTATCTTCATTCATAAGACAACCTAGTGATTTAATCCCATAAACCTCTCTTTGGTAGTTGCCACCTTGAATTGAATGCATGTAAAATTTTTCTTTTCCATACTCCTTATATATTTTTTCAAAGTTTTCATACATTAATTTTGAAGCAAGGTTTTGTATTGTTTTAAAATACTCCTCACCTCCATCTCCTGAAACTTTAGGAATGTATTGCAAATTTTTAATATTATTAATCACATGATTTATTCCATAAAAATCATCACCTAATGCTTTTTTATAACTTTTTAAATCCTTATTTATATCATTCTCAAAACTTTCTATAACCGCTAGAAGCTTTGCAGTATTATTCTTAACCTCCTCTGTATCCAGTCCATTATAATATATATTAATTCCCTCTATATCCTTCAAAAATTTATTTATTGTGCTTATTTGTTCTTCAGATAACTCTTTATGTTTTTCAATTAAGATATTAAAATAAACATTGACCTTTTCTTTTACTTCCACAGGCACGATTCCGATAACTTGTATTTTCTTCTTTTCACTCAGTTCCTTATTCTTCAAATATAGTTTTTTAAACATATCTTTTTTAGAACTACTTAAATATGAAAATTGTCGTTCCATATTATAATACTCATCTAAAAATTTTTCATCTCCACTTTGTAAGTATTCATTTAAAATAGCCGTCTGTGCATATCCATCTTCAATTAAAAAATACTTCAAATCCCAATCATCTATAAGATAAGTTAAAAACTTTTCTTGTAGATCATTGCTCTGCTTTATATGATATTGTCCTCCTGTAATAATAATTTTTTTATCTTCTATATCATTCTTAATTAATTTTAAATCTGAGTTGTTTTCATAATTACTTAAATCTAAGGCATTACTATTTTTCTTTACATAGTCTTCTTCCTTTACTGGTAATGAATATTTTAACCCTAATAATATTATCGCAAAGACCACAACAAATATAATTGCAATAGTTCCTTCCTTATTTAACTTAAATTTCACTGATATTCCCCCTTCTATGCCTACAACTAATCCCCTGAATTTTTTATCATTTCATACCATTCATCACTGATACTAGGTTGATTTATTACAATAACTCCCTGAAAATAATCTGTTGTCATACCTGGATTTTCATTGAAGCACTCATCATCTCTCATAGTGTCAAAATACTTAAGTTCAAATTTTTTCTTATATGGACTTCTTCCACTATCTAACCTTATTATTACGTCCCCTTCATTCAATGCCGTATCTTCTAATAATTTTTTTAGTTCATATCTCATATTTGAAAGATTTGTATATTCTCCACTTTCTAATTCTGCCCGTCCACCACCATATATTATATTAAGACTATATACCTTATCCTTAAAATTCTTATCTTCATTCATAAGCACCCCTAGTGTTTTAACCTTATAAATCTCTTTCTGGTATATACCACCTTGTGATGAATTCATGTAAACTTTTCCTTTTCCAAATTCCTTATACACTTTTGTAAAGTTTTCATGAATCAGCTTTATAGCAAAATTTTGTGCTAATATAATATCCTCCTCACTATTATTACCTATAATTTCAGTAATCCGCTGCAAATTCTTAATATTATTAATTACATGTTTTATCCCATAAAAGTCATCACCTAATGCTTTTTTATAACCTTTTGAATCCTGATCTATATCATTCTCAAAACCTTCTATAACCGCCAAAAGCTTTGCAGTATTATTCTTAACTTCCTCTGTGTCTTGTACATAATAGCTAATATTAAACTCTTCTATATCTTTTAAAAACTTATTTATTGTACTTATTTGAGTTTCAGATAATTCTTCATGTTTTTCAATTAAAATATTAAAATAAGTAATTACCTTTTCTTTTGCTTCCAAAGGCCCTATTCCTATAACCTGTATTTTCTTCTTTTCACTCAGTTCCTTATTCTTCAAATATAGGTTTTTAAACATATCTTTTTTTAAAGTACTTAAATATGAAAATTGTCCCTCCGTATTATAATACTCCTCCAAAAGTTTTTCATCTCCACTTTGTAAGTATTCATTTAAAATAGCCGTCCGTGCATATCCATCTTCAATTAGAAAATACTTCAAGTCCCAACTGTCTATTAAATAATTTAGAAATTTTTCTTGCATGTCACTAGTCTGTTTTATATTATATTGTCCACCTGTAATAATAATTTTTTTATCTTCTATATCGTTCTTAATTAATTTTAAATCTGAGTTATTCTCATAATTACTTAAATCTAAGACATTACTATTTTTCTTTACATAGTCTTCTTCCTTTACTGGTAATGAATATTTTAACCCTAATAATATTATCGCAAAGACCACGACAAATATAATTGCAATAGTTCCTTCCTTCTTTAATTTAAATTTCATTGATATTACCCCCAAAATAAATTCGTAATAATATAGTATATATTGTAATTAATTCTATTTTTTATTTTAATCTCCTTTATTATTTTACTTTTTCTATACTTAAAGATATCTCCATTTACAATTAAATTTAATATATATGTTCTTATTAAACTTATATGTTCCATTCTCTTAAAATAACTCATTGCAATAGCAAATTGGCCTTGGCCACTCTCCTAATGATAAAACTTAGATTTGATTGAAAACCAATCATGGAATATATATAACTCTTATACTTTCTATATAAAAAAAGAAGCAATATAATTTATAATATTGCTTCTCTCTTACTATTTATCTCAATAAAGTTATTAAAACTTCTATTTTGTTAAATAAGCGTATAATAATTTTATTGTTCCCTCAAGAGCAGTATAGTGGGTTCTTTCCATTCCATGGGATGCGTGAACTCCAGGTCCTATAAGAGCACCTTTTATGTTATTCCCTCCATGAAGTGCAGCACCAACATCTGATCCATACATTGGATAAATATCTATTGCATATTTAATTTCATTACCCTTTGCAAGGTTAATTAAATCAGTAGTCATATTGTAGTCATAAGGACCACCTGAGTCCTTAGCACATATAGAAACGTCATATTCTGTACAAGTTAAGTCCTCTCCTATACATCCCATATCTACAGCGATCATCTCTGTTATGTCTGCTGGAATATAAGATGAACCATGTCCAACTTCTTCATATACTGATATGAAAACCTTAGTAGTATAAGTTGGAACAATTTTTTCAGTACTTAATATATCCAATAAATTTATAAGACATGCAACGCTACCCTTATCATCTATAAATCTAGATTTTAAGAATCCACTCTCTGTTACTGTAGTTTTAGGATCTATAAATATAAAGTCACCAGCACATATTCCTAGGTTCTCTACATCTTCCTTAGATTTAACTACTTCATCAAGTCTTATTTCCATATTTTTAGCATCACGTGGTTTAGATTTAGCATCTTCAAATACGTGTGCTGCTGGACTTGTGCTTAAGAATGTACCATTATATATCTTTCCATCTCTAGTTCTAACCTTACAATATTCTCCGTCTAAAGTAGGAACAATAGGTCCTCCTATTAAAGTGAACTTTAAAGTACCACTACCTGAAATAGATCTAACCATAGCTCCTAAAGTATCTACATGCGCAGATAATCCAACTACTCTTTCGCTACTTTTCCCTGGCACTGTTATAATTCCACAACCCTTAACAGTTGTTTCAAATTCATAACCAAATTTCTCTGCCCATGAACCTATCATTTCCATAACATCATAACAGAATCCACTTGGACTATCTGTAAGTAACAACTGCTTCGCTGTATTTAAAACATTTTCCTTATTAACTGATATCATCATATTCCCCTCCTATGTAATATAAAGTTCATACTTCATAATATAACTTTAAACATGTAAATCTTTTAGCTTAGGACTATCAGCTTTAACATCTCCTCTTCATTAAAGTTGAGATAAACTCTGAAATATCCCTCGATAATTTTATAAGTACTGCAGTTAAATGTCTAAATAGTTATAATAATCATATAATTTAACTTCTCTTTTCATTATAATATTCATTTGCTTATTATTAAAGGGTTTCTTCAAACTTTTCTATGACTTCTTTCTAATAAATATATATTTGAAAAATTTCTACTCATTAATTTAAGGCATCTTCAAAAGATAAATAAATCAGTATCCTGCGTCAATAGACCCCTTAGATGGCTCTATCATCTGCGGAACCTGTTTCCTTTTAGATCTTAAAATATTCTTCACCTCTTTACTTGTTATCTATTTTCAGATGCCTAATATAGCAAATTAAATTCAAACATATTATAATTAATATAATTAGTATTATTTAACACCAAAATACTAATTATGTAGAACATATAAATTTCAAGAAATGGAGGCATTCCAAATGACACTAATCACAAAAAAAGCCCTTGCTACTTCATTAAAAAATCTAATGACAAAAAAATCTCTTCAGAAAATTACTATTAAAGATATAGTTATTGATTGTGGCGTCAATCGTCAAACCTTCTACTATTATTTTCAAGATATATATGATTTACTAGGATGGATTTATAAGACTGAAGCTGTTGGAAGTATTTCAAACTGCAAAACCTATGACACTTGGCAACAAGGTTTTCTTAAAATATTTCAATATGTAATTAATAATAAATCCTTTTGTATGAATACCTTTAATTCAATGGGAAGAGAACATCTTGAAACATTTTTAGAAGCTGAAATTTTCCATCTTCTCATTGATGTGGTTGAAGAAGTATCTAAAAACTCTTATTTATCTTCTACTGAAAAAGAATTCATTGCTAAATTTTACACCTTTGCCTTTATCGGCATTTTAACTTCATGGATGAAAACTGGTATGAAGGATAGTCCTGAAAGTATTATTGAAAAAGTTGAAAGATTAGTTAATGGGGATATTGAAAAGGTAATAAATAAAACTACTCAGTTACATTTGCATAACTAAGTAGTTAATTTATAATTTTATGATAAAGAGTTTTATCTATAAGATGTCTTTAATGCATCCTTTAAAACCTTTGGATTTTTCTTATATGGAGTTACAGGAATAACCTTTTTATTTTTTACATTTAAAAGTGTATATATAGCCATTTTTGCTGCGCGTACGGAATATTCTTCTGTAAATACCATATCTTCTGGAATTTCAACGAACTGACTAATCATAGCAAAGTTTGTTGAGCCTTTTGGGATAACCTGTGGTCTATCAGTCATCTTACGTGGTTGAAACTGAGAATCTATATAAGGCATCATACATGGAATAACATTGATTACAGTATCCATGATTTCATCTGTTTTATCTTCCATATGAAGATGATATAGAAGTTCTGTTAACATCTCTTCACCAGTACATTCACGCATTGGCTTTTTAACATAATCACCAATTTTTTCTGTATATAATCCATACCCCCAGAAAATAGTAGTATCAAGTGGCTGATTTTTAAAGTGTGGTTGAGCCGCAACAACAATACTCATTAACCAATTAGAATCTTTAAATGTCATTAAAGCCCCGCTACCAGGAATATTAGTTGAAAATTCTTCAATCAGTTTTAAGAATTTATTTCCTTTGCATGTTACTGTGAAACTTTCCCAGTTAGTCTGGTCTGGATGACCAAAGAATGGTTCTGGATTTCCAAGTCCCATTTTCTTCTTAGCTACCTTTTCCCAAAGTTCACCTGAGATTGGTTTATCTGGATTATATTCAGCTGGAGTATTAAAATCACCTAATGTTGCGCTATCAGTCATACATCCATTTGTCATAATACATATATCACCTTGATTTAAATTTATAACTCTTTCACCTTCACTATCTTCTAAATGTATTGCAGTTACTGTAATTTCATCTCCCTGTTTAAAATCTAAATCAGTTACTGTAGCATTAATACTAAAATCAATACCAAATTCATCTAAATAAGCTTTTAATGGAAGGATAACTGATTCATATTGATTATACTGAGTACGTGTAACCCCCTCTAAAGTTTCAATACGAGAGAATTCAAAAATCATACGTTCCATATATCTTTTAAATTCAAATAGGCTAGACCATTTTTGGAAAGCAAAAGTTGTCTGCCACATATACCAAAAGTTAGTTTCAAAGAAATGCGGCGTATTTCTAAACCATTGTTCTATAGTCATATCATCCAACTTTTCTTCCGATGTAACCATTAATTTTCCAAGTGCCATACGATCATCACTATTGAAACCCATGCTAGTCACATCTTGAATTACTCCATATTTATCAATTAAACGTGCTTGTGCATGTGTTGGATGTAGGTGGTCAAAATTAAGAATTTCTTCTGTTACAGTTTTACCCGGTAACTCTAGTGATGGAATACTAGAGAATAACTCCCAAAAATTTTCGTAGGTTTCTTCATTTAACATTCTACCACCGCGGCATAGGAAACCATTCTCAGCATCACCCGATCCATCATTGCTACCTCCAAGAATCTTCATTCCCTCGATAATATGAATATTTTCACCTTTAAAATTACAATCTCTCACAAGATAAGCTGCCCCTGCTAAAGACGCTAACCCACCACCAATGAAATAAACCTGATTTTCTTCATTATTTGTATAGTTAACTGTCACAGACCCAGTTTCTGATTTACCTTTAAGTTTATTTACAGTCACTGCTGCTAAAGCTGCTGCACTAGCTGCTGCTCCTATAGCAAGTAATATATTTTTATTGTTTGATTTTTTACTCATATAATATCCTCAACTTTCTATTTAATATTTTTCAACTTGTTACTTATTATTATAGTTTAAGGATATTCACTTGTATTTATACAATATTATATATTTGTCTAAAACCCCTCAGTAAAATAATTATAACAAATAATAAATACTTATTAATGCCACAATTCTATGTACTAAATCCACATACTGTTTCGTATATCTTATAGAATACTTTTATTAAGGAGGTTCATATGAAAAAGCTTTTAATCATACTCTCAATAATCATGACTTTATCCCTTGTTGGATGTGGAAATAAACTTAATTCTAGTGCTACTGGCAATACCGGAGATGCTCCCAGCCTAGATATGGGCTCCGACAAAAATCAAATATTCCCTGAAATTAAAGAAGATGCTATTATTAATCCTGACTCTACAGTAAATACCCAAGATAAAAAAATAATTAATAAAGCCGATTTAGTTATAGAGACATTAGAATTTGATAAGTCTTTAACTACTGTTGAAGAACTTGTAAAAAATTTCAAAGGATATATTGAGTCTTCAAATATATCTCAAGTCGGTATTAAGAGTAGCAACTATGGAAAAAATCGAAGCGCTTCTTTTGTAGTAAGAGTTCCAAAGGACAAATTTCAAGAATTCTTAAAGGAAACTACTAACCTTGGGTTAATTACAAGCCAACTTACCCATGGTGATGATATAAGTAGTACTTACTATGACAGTGAAACTCGTGTAAAGGTGCTAAAGGCTCAGGAAGATAAATATCTTTCTCTTCTAACCCAAGCAAAAGATATCAAGGAAATTCTTGAAATAGAGCGTGAACTCACAGAAATTCGTTATGAAATTGAAAAGTTTCAAGGCTCCCTAAAGCAAATGGATAATTTAGTAGACTATTCAACCATAAACATTCGTCTTCAAGAAGTTATAGAAACTACCAATATCGAATCTCCCGCTGTAACTTTGGGCGAAAAAATCGTTAAAGCTTTTAATGACTCTTTAAAAAGTTTAAAATTCTTCGGAACAGCTATTATACTGATTTTAGTTGCTAGTTTCCCATATTTAATAATATTAAGTATTTTAGGCTATCTAGGCTATATAATATCTAAAAAAGTAAGGATTAATAAAAAGTAATAGCTAACCCTATATGTCTATACAAAAAGGTTCATTTCAATTTGAAATGAACCTTTACTTTTTTATACTATATATTAAAATTATCTTCTTCTTAATGCATCTATTGGATCCATTTTAGAAGCTCTTAGTGATGGATAAAGACCTGATATCATACTTAATGCAACACAGAACAATAATATAAAGCCTCCATCTTGAAGTGGTAATTTTGCCACTTCCATATATGGAGCATTATTTGCAAAAGTTTGTAGAAAACTATAAACTAAATTATTTATTACTTTAGACACTCCTACTGCAATTCCTATTCCTATAAATGCTGATAGTATCCCTATAATAAATGATTCTGATACAAATATATTCATTATATCCCTTTTTCTAGCACCTATAGCTCTTAATATACCTATTTCATTGGTTCTTTCAAGTACAGATATATATATAACTATTGATATCATCAAGGCTGCAACTACAATAGACACTCCAGCAAAACCTATAAGTCCCATTCTAACTTGCTTCATTGTGGTATCAATTTGACCAGTTATAGTTTTCCCTGTCATTTCAAATTGGTATATCTCTTGAGTTGAGTTTAATTTTGCAATATCTGCTTCTATAGTTTCTGCATTTTTCCCATAAAGCACCATAGAAGCAGATTCTATTTTATTCTTATTTATATTAAAGTACTTTTCATAGTAATTAATATTCCATTCACTTTCTGTATAATATGTGTTCATTAAAGTAGTTGTATTTGCGATTCCAACTATTTTCCATGGTAGTACTGTAACCACCGGCTTTACATCGGGTTTCATCATCATATCAGCATGACTTGGCGTCTTAACAAATGAAACATAGATAGTCTTCCCAATTAAACTTCCTAATTCCTCATCACTTTTAACTATGTTTTTAGCTGTAGATAAGGAAATAACCATTTCATCTAAGGACCCCTCTGAAGGTAATGTTCCATATTGTATGTCACTCTTTACATCTTCGATTGACCCTGCTGACATCATATCTATCATTCTATCTATAGTAGTTGGATCCGATAACTTTTCAAAGAAGTTTTCCTCTTCTAATAATTCTTTCTCTAAAGAGTAGAAAGCTGCCATTGGTATATCTTCTCCCTGAACTGGAAAGTAGTAAGAATAAAAACTATTGTCTAAAGAGTTTATTTTTCCTATATCTTCATATTTTAAATTCTTATATTGACTTGGATTTTTCTCTAAATTTTCTCTAAACCCAACCATAACTGAATTTGTCGGAAAAATTCCATTTACCTGGGTATTTACTGATTCTGTAGTCCCTGACGTAATTGCTATAGCTAGCGCAATACCACCTATTCCAATTGAAGTCCCAATAGCAGTTGCTAAAGTACGCCATTTCTTAAGCCAAGCGCTTCTTAAGGATAACTTAAATGCCTTTCCTATAGACATCTTAGATTTTGTTTCTTTCTTTTTCAGTACATTGCTCGAAGATTTTACCGAACTAGAATTTTCCTCAATAGAAATAATTTTTCCATCTTCCATATTTATAATAATATCCGCATACTTTTCTGCCAACTCCGGTGCATGAGTTACCATTAATATAAGTCTATCCTTAGATATATCCTTAAGTAAATCCATAACTTGTTCGCCAGTTTTAACATCTAATGCCCCTGTTGGCTCATCGGCTAAAATAATTTCAGGATTATTTGCTAAGGCTCTAGCAATGGCAACTCTTTGACGTTGTCCTCCTGATAATAAATTCACTTTTTTCTTCATTTGGTCTAAAAGACCAACTCCCTTCAATAATTCTCTTGCCCTCTTATCCTTCTCAACCTTTGATTGCCCAGATAAATCTAATGCAAGCTGAACATTTTGGATAGATGTTTGAGAATTTAGAAGATTAAACTGCTGAAATATAAATCCTATAGTATTTTTACGATAACTATCTAAATCCTTGCTCTTTGCCTCTCTTAATGATTTTTCATTTACAACCACTTCACCTTTAAAATCACTATCCAAAGCCCCTAAAATATTCATAAGTGTAGTTTTACCACACCCAGAAGGGCCTACAATTGCTACTAATTTTCCATTTGGTAATTCAAAAGATACATCATCAAGGGCAGCAATTTCATGCTCACCAATTTTATAAGTCTTTTTTAAATTTTTAACCTTTAACATCTGCTTCCCCTCCTATTCATCACGTAATGCATCAACAACTTGAATTTTTGTTGCTCTCTTAGATGGCACATATCCTGCCATAATTGCTACAAGAACACTTATTACTATTAACCCAATTATTGTTGCAAAAGGGAATTTAACATTTGTAAATGGAATTCCTGACAGAGGAATATTTATAAGTTTTTCTGCATCCACCTTTAATACATCTTCTATAAATTTATTAGCTAAAGGCTGTATTAAGAACGCTACTACTATCCCTGTTACTCCAGCAAAGAATCCAATCAAAGCAGATTCTGCTTTAAATACACGAGAAACATCTTTATTTCTTGCTCCTACTGCCTTTAATATTCCAATTTCTTTTTTACGTTCAAGAACACTTGAAAACACTACAATTCCTATTAAAATAGATGAAACAACTAAAGCTACAGAAACAAAAACAATCATAACTGCCTGAGCTAAATTTATTAACATCTTCAAAGCTTCCTTTACCATAACTACTTGTGAAGAAGCCTTAAATCCTTTTTCTGCTGGATCTCTTCTCTCGCCAATACCACCATTTTCTTTAGCATTTATCCAGTCTAGTACAGTTTCATTATGTTTAACTTCATCTACCACAACTTCTGCATTAATAACTCTATTTTCTTTTCCTATAAAATAGCCTTCATCCCTTAACCAATTATAAACTGGTTCATAGGAATAATAAACAGCCCCAGAATTTAAAGCAATTTCATTAGCAATTCCAACAATGGTAAACTCTTTCGTATAGGTTCTAACCACAGTTTCATCACCAGTTAATGGATTAACGGCTTTTTCTTCAACACTCACCTTAATAGGTTTATCAATAGCCGATTTATAATCCGCTTCTGCATCCATACCAAGTTTTTTCACAATTTGCTTTGCCATATCTTTATTTACTAATAATTCAAAAGAATCATCCTTTGGTAACCTACCTTCTATAGCATGTTCTATATTTGCTAAATAATTTTCTCCTGCCAAAGAATTAAACGTTATTTTTTCTATTTTCTCACCATTTACTTCATAAATGGTATTAGATGTAATATCTAATGCCTCACGAATATCTACCACATTATTATTTTCATTAATTTTATCAAAAGCTTCTATTGTCTTTGGATATTCCTTAGCTTGAACTTCTTGATCTCTAAAGGACATTCCAACTTGTATTACATTTGCACTGACAAAGGAATTAGTTTGTCTATCTATATAATCATTAGCCCCATTCCCAAGTCCAACAACTAGTAAAATACCACCAATACCTATTGACCCCGCAATAGTTGTAATTGCAATCCGCCCTATTTTTTGTTTAATATTTCTTAAAGACAACTTTAAAGAATCTTTTAAAGACATACTTCCATTTTTCTTCTTTAATTCTGATTTCAACTGATTTTTATCAGCTTCAATTAAAATCTCATCTTTCATAATTTCTCCATCAAGGATTGATATAACTCTACTTGAATATTCATAAGCTAAAGGTCCATTATGAGTAACCATCAAAATCAGCTTATCTTTAGCTATCTCCTTAAGTAAATTCATTATTTGTATTCCGGTTTTCTTATCTAAAGCACCTGTTGGTTCATCTGCCAAAATAATATCCGGATCATTTGCAAGGGCACGAGCTATAGCAACTCTCTGCTTTTGACCGCCTGATAACTCTCCTGGTTTATGATTCATATGCTTTGATAATCCAACCTTCTCTAAAAGCATCTTTGCTCTTTCTATACGCTCCTTCTTTGATAATCCAATTAAATTCATAACCATTTCAATATTTTCTAAAGCCGTTAAATGCTCAATTAAATTGAAAGATTGAAAAACAAATCCAATATTATTTTTTCTATATAAATCCCAGTCTTTTGATTTATATTTTCCAGTTGATTTACCCTCAACAATTAGATTTCCCTCTGTAGGCTTATCCAACCCCGCAATAATATTTAATAAAGTAGATTTACCACAGCCAGATGGTCCAAGAATTGAAATAAATTCACCTTTATCAAACCCTAATGTTACTCCCTTAAGAGCATCAAACTTAACCTTATTTTCAACCACATATTCTTTTCTAATATTTTCTAATTTTAATAACATAAAGGCTCCCTTCCTAATTCATACAAATCAAATTCATGTAACTTATCTATTTGATTTAAATTATACATCTTTACATTATACATCATTGACCAAGGTATTCCATTATATCCTTAAAATTTATACAATAATATTTTCACTTATATCAAATAGTTTATCTAAATACTAAATATAGTAAAGAGCTATCTTAAATTTAAAGATAACTCTTTTGCCTGCTCATTATAATTACATTGTTTCATTTTCCTCCTACATTGCACCTTCAAGAATCTTACGGCTTATATCTAATGTAAGGTTTCCTGTTTCTGATAATCCTGTCATCCCATGCTTTTCTAATGAATTAATAACATCTTCTATTTTATCTGCTGTTACACCATAATCAGATAAATGGGTTTTAACCCCTAAACTTTCGAAGAATTCACGAGTTTTATTTATAGCTAACTCTATGCGTTCTTCCTCAGTTCCTTCTGTTATATTCCATACACGCTGACCATACTGTAGTAACTTAGCATACTTTTCTACTTTTCTAACATTCCAAATAGAAGGTTGTAAAACAGCGAGGGTTTTAGCATGATCAATTCCAAATAATAATGTTAATTCATGACCTATCATGTGAGTGGTCCAGTCTTGTGGAACTCCAGCACCAATTAAACCATTTAAGCCCATTGTTGCACACCAAACAAGATTTGCTCTAGCATCATAGTTTGTTGGTTCATCAATAGTCTTTCTACCTACCTCTATTAATGTTTGTAAGATACCTTCTGCTGCTCTATCTTGAAATCTTCCTTCAGCTGGGAATGTTACATATTGCTCAACTGTATGGATAAAAGTATCAATAATTCCATTTGCAACTTGTGTTTCTGGTAAAGTATATGTTAACTGTGGATCCATTATTGAGAACTTCGGAAATGCTTTATTACTAAAAATCGCAAGTTTTCCAAGCCTTGAAGTAATCACTCCACCATTATTCATTTCTGAACCCGTTGCTGGTAATGTTACAACTGTACCAATTGGTAATCCCTTGGCTACGGATTCTGGTACAAGTCCATAACTAAATAAATCCTCAGCATTTTCACCTTCATATGTAGATGCTAATGAAACAAATTTAGTTCCATCCATTACTGAACCACCACCTACAGCAAGTAGGAAATCAACTTTTTCCTTTTTTACAACCTGAACTGCTTTCATTAAAGTATCATACTTTGGATTTGGCTCAATTCCACCAAACTCAATCACTTCACGTTGTCCTAGTTCTTCCTTTACTTTATCTAAAGTACCAAACTTTTTAACGCTTCCTCCACCGTAAAGTACAAGAACCTTTGCACCCTTTGGTACAAGATTATCAAGTTGTGCTAAAGTATCTTTCCCAAATACTATTTCTGTTGGATTATAAAAATTGAAATTAATCATAATTAAATTACCTCCTAAAGTTATCATCTAAATTTTATATTAATTGTAGTTTACACCTTAGAGTTAACTCTAAGTCAATAAGATTAATGAAATTTATCTTATGCTACCCACTATAACACCCATATCTTCGTAAGTTGTAGATAATATCTGTCACACCTATATAACTATCTATATTATTAGATTAACTTTAACAGTTATCTTGCTTTCCATTATACCAATCTATTTTTTTATCAATCTTATTAGAACATAATCTAAGTTGATCCATCTGTTCCTCTAATTTTTTCTTATGATTTTTCAAAATTTCTTTTCTTTCTGGAATTGTATGTTCCCCCTCTAAACTTAATTCTACAATACGATGAATTTCACTTATAGACATCCCCGTATCTTTTAAACATTTAATTAACTCTATCCAAAGAATATCAGAATCTCTATAAACTCTAATACCACTTTCATTTCTTTCTATATTTGGTAATAACCCTTCTTTTTCATAATATCGTAATGTATAATTACTTAACCCAACACTCTCTGCTGCTTTACTAATTGTATACTCCACCCTAACACCTCACTTGCTATCAAAATACTATCTTTTAAATAATACTCAGCTTACAATTACTTTTTGATAGCTTTTAAAATATAAGTAAGTCCAAAACCCATAAACGCACCTACTGTTCCTAACATGAAATTTTCCGTAAATAACCCAATTGCTGTTCCAATCATAAAACATCCGAAAATTATATTTCCATCTTTATCTTCTTCTTCATCATCTTCATCTTCTTTTTCTTCAACCTCTATATCTTCATTCTCTCCTGATACAGCTTCTTTGCCATTGTTTTTTTCCTCATTATTATAACTAACTTCTATATTTTTATTCTTTACTAATTCATCTAAACTTATATTGAATAAATCGCTCAATGTTATTAGTTTATCTAACTCCGGATATGTTTGTCCAGATTCCCATTTAGATACGGCTTGACGAGATACATTTAATAATCCTGCTAATTGTTCTTGTGACAGCCCCTTATCTTTTCTAATTTTTTGTAGCTTTTCTCCAAAATTCACTATTATCACCTCACATAAATTATATATATACCTTTGTAAATACACTACCACCTACAGTTTGCATCTTTGTCAACTAGTAGTTGCAATGGCTATTTCACTCTATCCCTCAAGAATTTTTCAGCTTTTTTATCTTGAATAATTATTTTTCTACTGTCTGTAAGGATTATTGTAAATCCTTCATTTGTTTCATTAGAATATAGTATTTCTCCTGTAGAGAATATAAAATTGTCTATAATAATGCCCTCTGCATAAGAACCAACTCTTCTTCCAAAAATATTAGTCCCTGTTACATTGCTTGCATACAGTATGAAAATAGTTTGATCCTTTAATTTATGGTACTCTACCTTTGGACCATAAAGTCTATCAATAAAAATCAATATAATTGCTATAAAAAAACATATTCCTATTGGTGACCCATACCTTATACCTTTACTATACACCCCTATGACAAAGTAAATTTCTATGAAACATATAATTACCATGGTTATTATTTCAATAATTATTTTAAATTTAGGGTTTATTCCTAAAAAGTTAAGTTTATGCAATTTCAACTTTTCTATTTCAGCATTTATATTTTTAATAGTTGCATTTACAATATATTTATTTAAAATAATAACTCCGCATATAATAATTATTTTAAATAATAAATTATACTTTGAAAATAACACTGTAATTATTGTAATTGCTAACCCCATAATCCAACTCATGTATTTATTAAATTTCTCAGATAACATATTAATCCCTCCTCTATGCTATAGAATAACATTTTCAATTCTAAATTGTACATTTTTAATTAGAATATATCTTTATAAAAATTAAAGATAGACTTTAAATAAGCCTATCTTTTAAACAACAATTTCAAATATATTTTTATCATTTATTAAATATAAAAACATATTACCTTACCTTTATTATATAATTAAATCTATCTACTTTTCTATATTCTAGGCTCTTATTATATTTTTCAAATTCACTTTCTAGAAAATCAATATGTGAATAATACTCATCTTCTATTTCTGCTATTTGGTCTTCCGATAACCCTTTAAACGTATTTTTTTCATCCTCTATATCCTTAAACATTAAGTCGCCTATAATTAGGCTGCCATCATCCTTTAATACTCTAAGCATTTCTTCAATTGCTATAGATTTTTCATTTTTATTTAAGTGATGAAAAGCATAGGTTGAAATAATTACATCGAAACATTTGTTATCATAGGGTATTTTTAAAAACTCACCTAATCTAACCTTTAATTTAGGATATTTCTTTTTTGCCACTGTTAACATTTCTCTAGACTGATCTATTCCAACTATATTGCAATTATCATTTAAAAATTTACTTGCTAAATTACCAGTACCTATACCTATTTCTAATATATTGGGGTTGTTTACACTTAAATTGCTAGCTAAATCATATACACTTTGTAATATTTGATTATAATTTTCATATATTTTTAGTTCCCCTTTATCTTCTATAACTGCCTTATCATAAGTCTTTGCCCAATTATTAAAATCCCATCTATCTTTCCAATTGCTTTTAATATTATATAATTCATTGCTACTATTTATTATATTTAATGCTTCATTATCTATTTTATATTCTGCTGTTTCTTCATAAAGCTTATCAATTACATTTTCCAAGGATTTTCTTATAATGCTTAACCTATGAATTTCATTATTAACAAGTTCCCATTGATTATTAAAATGTGTTAAGCAATTCTCCTTTTCACTGTTATCTAATATATTCTTAATGTCATTGATAGCTAATCCTATTGATCTGTATATTAGTATGGACTGCAATCTAATTATGTCCTTGTCATTAAAATTTCTATATTCATTATCCACTCCCCTTAAAGGTGATAATAACCCTTTTTTCTCATAAAATCTGATTTTATTAGTAGTTATGTTGAACATTTTAGCAGCCTCACTTATCGTATAATTCTTTCCCATTGATTCATCCCCTTAATAATAGTTTTCTTAATATTATTGTAAACTTTAGTCTAGGGTTAAAGTCAATAAAAAAACTATAAAGATGAGTTAATCTTTATAGTTAATACCTTATAATGCTTTTTAATAACATTACAAATTTAAATACTTATTTCTATATTTCAAAAAATGCTTTTGAGTAGGTTGCTGTACCACTTACTCCATTTATCCCATCCGCTGTAAGTGCTAGAGCCATAAAACAATCTTCTTGTACTTCTTCATATATTTTAATATCCATTATTTCCGCTCTCCTCTTTACCTAATTCTAAATCTTAAATTATCTTATTCCCAATTGGCTCTCTATTTTTAAATGTAAATACATATTTAAATCCAAATCCCTCTAGAACTCTCAAAGCAGCTTTACAATATTCACCTACATCCTCAGTCTTATGTGCATCAGATCCAATGGTTATTATTTCACCACCTAAGGATTTGTATAGTTTTATTATTTTCAAGGAATTTTTCCTATTGTCATCCTTATTTCTGAACACCGAGGTATTTATCTCTATGCCCTTACCTCTCCCTATAATTTCTTTAAGTATTTCCTCAATAATATCCATATTATACTTAAAATCATATGCCCCTAAATCTTTATATGCATATCTATTCAATAAATCTAGGTGTGCTGCTATATCAAAATCACTATTTTTGACCATTTCATAAACATCATTAAAATATAATTCATAGGCTTCTTTAAAATTATAATTCTTAATTAAATCTTTAAGTCCCAGGTTGTTAATATTATGTACTGATCCAAGAATCACATCCAACTCTATGTCCTTTAATGATTCCTCATATCCTTCCCTCATAATATGAGGCTCGCAAATCTCTATACCCTTGTAAATATTTAGTTTGCCCGAAAATTTTTCTTTTGCACCTTGTATATCCTGTTGAAACCTACCAAAGTCCACGTAGCCAAAAGTTTTTCTTATGTCATTTACACAAAAATGTTCTGTAAAAGCAATATGTTCTATACCCTTCTCTATTGCCGAAATACACATATTTTCTATGGTCTCCTTTGAATCGAAGGAATTGTTTGAATGTGCATGAAAATCTTGTATCATAATTTTATCCTCACTTTTAAATCTTATATCATAATTATAACAAAGGTTTCTTTGGTATACAAAAAAGCCATAGTTTTGCCTATGACTTTTCTCTTGCTATTCCCTACACATTGCAACTAGCTAATTTTCCTCTTATGCACAATTTCAAAATTATATTATATTTCTACAGTGAATACCCTATACTTCTTAATACTACTTAAACTTAGGTTCTCCAACAAGTTCAATTACTGTATCACTACATCCATGCTGTTCAAATACTATTATTTCATTCTCTCCAACCTTTAATAATGGATATGGAAGGTATAATCTTAGTTGTGGTCCATCTTGCCAGTACCTACCTAAGTTAAATCCATTTATAAATATGATTCCCTTATTGAAATTGTCTAAACTTATAAACGTATCTCCAATATCCTCCTGAGATTCTATATTAAAGTTACCTCGATAGAATCTTGGTTCACTACTAATTTTACTTTCTTCTAAAACTTCTATTTTCATCTGTTCTTCTGCCTTCTCGAAGAAATTTAATTGTTCCATGCAATTATTATTTTTGTCAATTGAACATGATTCTTTCACATTATTCTTCTTAAATTTAAGTCCTGATAAATCCTTCATATCCAGGTTCCACACATCTACCCCAAATAGGAATTGACCTTGAATTCTTATTCCTTCTGTAATTCCTTTGAAATCCTTTATATATGGACCATAATTTATTCTTCCCATGTTTTCCACAAGGATATCTAATTTAATCCCATCTTTAGGTATTTGTAAAATTAACTTTGAATTTTCCACTTTTAACTTATCCGATTTCAGCTTAATTTCTCTGTTTCTATATTGTACCGCCACTTCTTCACCATCTATAAATATCTGTGCTCTATCATGAACATCTTGAATCGTAAGTGGTAAATCTCCCATTGGTCCATCTATTTTTTTAGAATATAATATATATCCATAGTCTTGATCATAGACTTCCATATTCTCCACTTGAGTATTTATTATCGGTGTAGCTAACCCCTCTAAACTCTCAAACAATCCACAACTATCATTTAATTTTATTGTTCCATATGCTTTTTTTGTGGATTCTTTTGGAATACCTGTGGTTATTTTCCCCTCAGAACTCTCAATTACCTCTCGCACTTTAAGATATTTATCTGTTATATCTCCGGCTTCTGTAAGTAGTGAATCATAATCATAACTTGTTGTTGTTGGCATATATTTATCTGTAAAATTAGCACCATTCATGAATCCAAAGTTTGTGCCACCATGAAACATATAGAAATTTACACTAACATCTCTATCTAACATTTCCTTTAGTATTTTTACTATTTCTTCACCATCTCTTCTATGATGAATATCTTGCCAATGATCAAACCACCCTATCCACCACTCCATACACATAAGTGGCATATCCTTTTGATGCTTTTCCAACATATCAAAGGATTCCTTAGGTCTAGATCCAAAGTTTGCTGTTTTATAAACGCCTTCTAAAGTTCCACCCTTCAACATAAAATCTGTAGGGCCATCAGATGTAAATAGCATAATATCTACGCCTCTATTAACTAATCCATCTCTAATATGTTTAAGATAGTCTTTATCATCCCCGTAACTACCATATTCATTCTCCACCTGAACTGCTATAATTGGTCCACCATTAGTGCATAAATATGGAATCAATATTGGAATCAATTCGTCAAACCAACTATCTACATGTTTTAAATATTCCTTTGAATTACACCTTAGTTTAATATTTTTATCCTTTAATAACCATGATGGAAATCCACCGAACTCCCACTCTGCACATATATATGGACCTGGTCTCACTATAACCATTAATCCTATTTCATCCGCTATTTTTATGAATTCTTCTAGATCAAAATAACTACTAAATACAAACTCACCTTTTTTAGGCTCATGTAAATTCCAAGCTACGTAAGTCTCCACGGTGTTAAATCCACATGCTTTTAATTTTAATAGTCTGTCCATGTATTGTTCTTTAAACATCCTAAAGTAATGGATTGCTCCACTTATAATTTTTACTTCATTTTCACCTTTTAAAAATTTGTTCCCCTGAATTTTAAATTGCATATATATCCCCACTTCTTATGTAACTTAGCACACAACTTCTATCCACAATATCCCTATTATAAAACAAACACTACCGCTTAAAATCTAATGGTTAAATCTTGAACTTACCCACCATTTCAGTAAGCTTTAGTGCAAGTTCTGCCTGTTCTTCAGCCGTCTTTGTAACTTGTTCCATCGCTTGTGATGATTCATTTATACCTTCATTTATTTCATTAGTTCCATTTGATGCATCCTGAGCCATTTGAGTCATGTTTTGCACCGCCATTGTTACCTCATTTATTGTAGCATTTATTTCCTCCGTCATCGTAGCTATCTCTTCTGACATACTACTTACAAAATTTGAATCATCATTATATTGAGTACCAACACCACTAAAATAGTCAAATTGTTTAATTACATTTTCGTCCATAAACTTAAGTATATCTCTGCTATTGTTAGATAAGTTCCCAAAAGCACTTTGAACTTTCTCGATCGTAGTCTTTACATTTCCTACTGCTACTGTAGACTGCTCTGCAAGTTTTCTTACTTCTTCCGCTACAACCGCAAACCCTCTTCCTTGTTCTCCTGCCCTTGCTGCTTCTATAGCTGCATTTAGAGCAAGTAAATTTGTTTGTGCTGCTATACTCGCTATAGTATCTGCCATGATTTTTATATCCTCTACAATCTCACCATCTTTAATAGCTTTTAATATTTCACTTTCATGTTCTAAATAAACAGCTTCAATTTCACTTATAGCTAATTCACTTTTTTCCTTTACTTCTATGGCTCTTTCTCTTATATTAACTGCGCTAGCGCTTCCCTCAGTAGCTTTTTCCGTAAGAATATTTATACTTGAATTTACTTCTTCTACAGATGCTGATATTTCTTCTGATGTTGCAGTACTTTCTTGGATACCAGCGTTTATCTCTTGTGTTGATGCATTGATAGTTTCAAATTTTGCGCTCATTTCTTCCATGGTTGCTGACAGTTCCTCACTTGAAGCACTCATATCTTCAGCGCTAATCGTAATATTTGTAATTAGATTTTTCATATTTACTACTGCCGCATTCAAAGCTCCTGCTAGAAGTCCAATTTCATCTTTAGAATCTACCTGAATTACTTCGATTAAATTTCCATGTTCAAGCTCCTGAGCTAAGCAAAGTATTTTATTAAGACGTTTTGTAATTCCTCTTGATACAATTATCCCTATGATTATAGCTAATGAAAATATTATTATAGAACTAAAAAATATCATAGCTTTCGAAGCACTAAATGTGCTTTTAGCAGATTTAATAGCTTCCTTTGCCAAATTATCACTTAATTCTATTAGTTTGTTTAACCCAACGTCCATATGCTCTTTCTCTTTTTTTATCTCATTAAGTTTAATTGATATATCGCCTTTATCTCCTGATAATACTACTTCGCTGTAACCGTCTCTAGCATTTCTATATTCCTTTAATTCACTTTGAAACTCATCAAATAATTGTCTATCCTCTTCTCTTTCAATCGTCGTTTTATATATTTCTATAAGTCTATTATTTTCTGAAGTAAGATCCTCAATGTTTTTCATCAAATTTTCTACTTGAAGTTTATCCTCTATATAAGCCATTAATTGTGTGTCAGAATATGACTTTAATAAGTTAGCATCTATAGTTCCTAGAGTACTTATACCAATTACATTATCCATATATAATTCCTCAGATACATTATAAAGTTTTTTTGCATTCCTCATGCCAATAAAACCTACTACTATTATAAATGTTGAAATTAACAAATAGCTTAAAATTAACTTTTTAGATATTTTCATATTGTTAAATAAACCCATTATTCCCCATCCTTCTCTCTTTAATATTCTTGTTCACTAATTATACTATATACATTTTTTATATTTATCACAATAAGATTACCATTAGATTGTAATAAATATTTACATAAAGGTATATTTTATTACAATTTTTATTATATTTTCCACAGTTAAATCATTTTTATTTAGAAAAACCACCATAAACTTCAACGTTTATGGTGGTCTTTTATGCCTTATAATTATTCTTAATTTAATTAAGAGCAATCCATAACTTTCATTAAGTCTTAAAATAATTCAAAGATACTATTTAGATTTTATCTGGATCCATCTATCATCATATAATTTAATCTTATCTCCAAGATCTTTAAATGATTCACACTTAGAAAGAATAGCTTTGTCCGGATATGCAACTGGATTATTTTGCACTTCCTCATCTAATAATTCAAGAGCAGCTTTATTAGGTGTAGAATACCCTATATATTCTATATTAGTAACTGCATTTTCAGGATCTAACATGAAATTAATAAATAGTTCTGCTTCTTTTTTATTTTCAGCATCACTTGGTATACACATTCCATCTACCCATTTATTTGTACCAGTCTTTGGTATTGCATACGCTAAATTTTCATTTTGTTCCATAAGTGTAACTGCATCTCCAGAATAAATTATTCCCATAGCTGCCTCTTCACCTAAAAGTCTATCCTTACCTTCATCATTAACATAGGCAAGTACTAAAGGTCTTTGATCAATTAATAGCTGTTTTGCTTCATCAAGTTCTTTTTCATTTACACTGTTTTGAGAATATCCTAATTTCATTAGTGCAATTCCCATAGTATCTCTAACTGAATCAAACATCAGTATCTCATCTTTGTATTTTTCATCCCACAATATATCCCAGCTATCTACATTTTCAGTAACTATGGTTTTATTATAAAGGATTCCAAAAGTCCCCCAAAAATATGGAACACTATATTCATCATTTGAATCGTATGATGGTTTCTTAAAGCTTTCATCTATATTCTTGTAATTTGGAATGTTGTTGAAATCTATTTTCTGAATTAAGTTCTCATTTTTCATCTTCTCAATCATATAATCCGATGGAACCACCAAATCATATTTTGATCCGCCACTTTTTACTTTTTGATACATAATCTCATTTGTATCATACTTTTCATATATTACTTTTATACCTGTCTCATCTTCAAATTTCTTAAGTAAACTCTCATCTATATAATCACCAACATTATATATGTTTAAAACCTCATTTGAAGGTTTTGATCCACATGCTGTAAGCATTGTTGTCATTAAAATTCCTGTACATGCTATGGCTATAACTTTTTTAATTCTTTTCATCTATCTTATTCCCCTCTCACTATTGATTGCTTCTTATTAGATAATAGTAATAACACTAAAACTGTTACAAACATTAAAGTTGTAAGTGCATTAATCTCTGGTTTAATCCCTCTTTTTGCCATTGAATAGACTTCAATAGATAAGTTTGTTACACCATTACCAGTTGTAAAGAAACTTATAATAAAGTCATCTATAGACATAGTAAATGCTATTAAAAAACCTGAAATTATACCTGGTTTTATCTGTGGAAGTATGACATTTCTAAGAGTATACATAGGTTTAGCCCCTAAATCCATAGCTGCTTCTTCAATATTTGCTGGAAGTTGCTTTAACTTAGGCAACACTGATAACACTACGTAAGGTATATTAAAGGTTATATGTGCTAGTAACATAGTTAAAAGGCCTAATTTCATTTTAAAGAATATAAAAAGTATCATAAGTCCTATACCTGTTACTATATCAGGGTTTAACACTGGTAAATAATTTATATTAAGAAGTAACGCCTTCTTTCTACCTCTCATTTTGCTTATTCCGATGGCACTAATTGTTCCAATAATTGTAGCTATAAGCGATGAAATAATTGCTACTACCAATGTAGTTATTAGTGCAGAAATTATTCTGTCGTTATGAAATAATTCCTGATACCACTTAAATGTGAAGCCTTCCCATTTTGCCATGGACTTAGAATCATTAAATGAAAATAATGCTAAAGCAAAGATAGGTGCATATAAAAATATAAATATTAAAATTAAATAAATATTAGAAAAAACTTTTCTAATTTTTATCATATTAAGCCACCCCCTTTTTCATCTTTATCAGAGAATTTTGAGGTAAGTCCCATAGATATCAATATTAATATCATCATAAGTATAGATACTGCAGAACCAAAGTTCCAATCTCCTACCGTTGTAAATTGTTGCTCAATTAAGTTACCAATTAACATATACTTACCACCACCTAGTAGTTGTGAAATTACGAAAGTGGATACAGCTGGCATAAACACCATTGTTATACCTGATATAACCCCTGGTAAGCTAAGTGGAAAAACAACCTTTGTAAAAGCTTTTACCTTACCTGCGCCCAAGTCATAAGCTGCATTTATTAAATCTTGATCCATCTTCAATAAAGATGTGTATATCGGTAAAACCATAAATGGAAGAAAATTATATACCATTCCAAGCAATACTGCTGTATTTGTGTATAGTATATCTACCCCATTAAGACCTATCATTGAAAATAAGTTATTTAAGAGTCCATTTTTTCCAAGTATTGCAAGCCATGCATAAGTTCTAAGTAAAAAATTCATCCACATTGGAAGAATAAATAACATAATAAGTATCCCTCTTCTATGACTTGGCATTTTTGATATTATATATGCAATTGGATATCCAAGTAGTAAACATATAACCGTTGACTGTAAAGCTAAGTTTATAGATCTAAAAAATACTTTGATGTATACAGGATCCATAAGTCTCTGAAAATTAGCTAGGGAAAATTTAATACTCCCACCTGTATTCTCAGTGAAACTAAAAAATATAATTAAAAGAAGTGGCACAACTATAAATAAGGAACTCCATATTACATAAGGATAAGCTAAATATGATTTTCTCTTCATTTTATTCTTCTCCTGATTTTGTCATAATATGAATATCTTCCGGATATATATCCATCCCTATTTCTGTACCTATTGCAAAGTTCTTAGTATTATGTAGAATAAATGTCATACTATCCTCTTCTACTTCTAATTCATAGTGAACTCCCTTAAATACAGATGATTTAACTGTTCCTTTTAAGTTTCCTTCTTCTTTACCTACAATTTTTATATCTTCTGGCCTTATTACTACATCTATGTTCTCATTTTTTGCAAATCCTTTGTCCACACATTTAAATAAATGGTTACAGAACTCAACTTTAAAATCTTCATGCATTATTCCTGTGGTAATATTACTTTCTCCAATAAATCTTGCCACAAATCTATTCATAGGTTCGTTATATATATCTTCCGGTGTTCCCATTTGTTGAATTACACCCCTATTCATCACAACAACTGTATCTGACATAGTTAACGCTTCTTCTTGATCATGGGTAACAAATATGAAAGTTATCCCTAATTGTTTTTGTATTCTTTTAAGTTCTATTTGCATTTCTTTTCTTAATTTCAGATCCAATGCTCCTAATGGTTCATCTAACAATAATACCTTTGGCTCATTTACTATAGCTCTGGCTATAGCTATCCTTTGTTGCTGTCCTCCACTTAGTGAATCTGTTTTTCTTTTTTCAAAGCCCTGAAGATCAACAAGTTTTAGAACATCCATAACTTTTTTATCTATTTCTACTTTAGACATCTTTTTAATTTTAAGTCCAAACGCTATATTTTCATAAACATTCATATGAGGAAACAATGCATATTTTTGAAACACTGTATTAATCTGTCTTTCATAAGGTGGCACATTATTTATTTTTTTATCTTCAAATGTAATTTCACCATCATCGCAAGTTTCAAATCCTGCAATAATTTTCAAGGTAGTAGTTTTACCACAACCACTAGGCCCAAGTAAAGTTACAAATTCATTTTTCTTAATATCTAAACTAATATTATCTAATACCTTATGTTCATCAAAAGTCTTTGATATATTTTTAATTTCAATTATATTATCAATCAAAATAAACACCTCTTCTCCAAAATGGTAATATTGTTATACTTCACAATGGATTCTCTCCACAGCTTACTACAACTTACTATATAAAATCATCCTATAATATAAACTAAACTCAATTCAGCATCTAAAATGATGGCGGAGTACTTACCCATATTACAGTAGCTTCTGTTTTCCCTGCATTTGAAATATAGTGATTAGCTTTTGGTTTAAAATAAAAACTTTCACCTTTACGTATCTTATGAACAGCATCACCCAAATGAAGGTTTATGATTCCATAAAGTACAAGTCCAAATTCTTCACCTTCGTGTGGTTCTTCCTCTTTATATCTTCCCGAAGGTTCTAAAATTAGCATTATAGGCTCCATTTCATTTTTTTGAGCATCTGGAACCAGCCACTTTAATTTATATTTTAATTCTTCATCTTCAGTTTCAAACATATCATCATCTGTGAATTTAACTCTCTCATTCACCTTGTCACTAAAAAACTCATTTATATTCGTCCCCAATATCTGTAATATATCCATTAGTGTTGCAATGGACGGGGATGTAAGATCATTTTCAATTTGCGAAATAAACCCCTTAGATAACTCACATCTATTTGCAAGTTCCTCCTGAGTTAATTGCTTTTCAATTCTAAGTCTTTTAATCTTCTCACCAATTTGCACAATCACACCTCCAACTTGTGTATTATATCTAAACTGTATGTTTACATTTACTAAACAAACAATACTATTTTATATTTTTTGCATAAATAAATCAATAGATTTTTTAAATTTTATCATATTTAACTTATATTTTTTTATTAGATAACCTTTGGTTTTTACTCATATTATAATATCTATGTTTATATTAATAGTTTTTATGTTTAGTAATACTAAATTTTTTCATTTCTTAGATGTTTTTTATTAAAATTTTAAATTTTAATTATAATCACGAAATGCTTACCTATCCATTTATAAATCACCTAAATTTTCATTATTATTTTTCAATTCACACAATCGTCTATTTTAATGTAAAATAATGTAATAACTAACATTTTCCACATATTTGTCCACAGTTTAATCAACAGGTGGTGGATAACATTTCACTTATCCACCACTATTCTGAATATTTCACAAATTTTATCCACAGTTTGCATTGTTCTGCTATTATCATGTTCCAACTTTATATTTTATCACTATTATTACGAGTTTATAAATTTATTTGACTCATGTTTTTTAATTTTTCTACATAAATCTATTCCCATTTATATAAGCAAATAAAAAATAGGCAATTAGAATTCTTCCGAAGACTAATTACCTATTTAAAATTATTATATTAGAACTCTCTAAACCATAATCATAATTATTATATTATGGTCTCCTTGCTAAGCGCCACTGCTGATATTTCCTTATTGCTATATAAAGATATCTTCATACTCATTATAAATGGCTCAAACTTGCACTTATATTTTTCTAGCTGGCTCTGTCCACAGGAATTAGTTCCAAGACCATTTTGTTTATAGTCTAGATTTAATACAATGTAGTCCCTTTTATTTAGTTCTACCGTATGCTTCGCCTTCTCTAAATCCTTAGCTTCATAATACATAGCGCTAAAATTTAATCTTTCATCAGAAACCGCCATAATACCTATGCCCCTATCATTAGTTAATGTTGTCCATTTTGTATCTGTTCTATTTCCATTTTCTTGTGGAGTTACATAGTTTGTAAACAATCCATCTACAGTATTTTTATACACTCCAATATTATTACACTGCTTAGAATCTTCATAGCTTTCTCCTGGCCCTCTTCCATACCACTGAGTATTAAAGAAGTCCTTATTAATATCTAATTTTACTCCTATCCTCGGTAACATCTTTGGAGCATTTTCAATCTTACCACTAGGAATTCCACTAACCTTAAATAATATATCTCCTGATGCATATATTTTATATTCATATTTTGACTTATAGTACCAAGCGGAATTAGTTGTGCCATTTACTGTTGATACCTTAACTTTCACATAATTATCTTTCACTTCATAGTTAAACTCTTCTACTACTTGATGCCATAGATGTGCAAAATATTTTTTATAGTAATCCTCTAATAAATACATATCATTATCAATTGGAGCTCTCCAGAAATTAAGAATTGGTCCATGGTTAATAACTCTAATTCCATTCTTTGTTCCTTCAATGATTTCTCCTTTTACCTTATCGAATATTATTTCAAAGGATTCACCCATAATTACTAATTTATAACCTTCTTCAACTACATTTAAATAGCCTTCTTTTTTCACATAACGTTCTTCTCTTGTTACAGGAATCATAAATTGTGCTGCAGCTACCTCATGACCTGTTTGTGCCCAATTATTATCCTTATTTAGTCTATATGATAAATTCATATAATAATCAGTTGCTGCCTGAACATTAAAATTCTTATTATAGTTTACAGTGACTTCCTTGCTACTTCTTGCAGGAATATCTTCTAATGAAACCTTACCACTTTCAATTACTTTATTATCTTTTACAATAGAGTAAATTAAATCGAAGGAGTCTAAATTGCAGAAATCTTGCCTATTCACTATTTTTATTACACCATTTTTAATATCAACAGCTTCTGTGTTTACTGGTTCTATAATCTTCTTATACTCCAAAAGGCCTGGTGATGGGGTTCTATCTGGCATTAACAATCCATCGATGCAAAAATTTCCATTGGTAGGGTCATCGCCGTAGTCTCCTCCATATTTATAATACCCTTCCCCTATCTCATTAACCGTATATATTCCATGGTCAAACCATTCCCAAACAAATCCGCCTTGAAGCTTATCATGTTTATAAAATAATTCTTGATACTCTTTTAAATTTCCTGGTCCATTTCCCATAGCATGGCAATATTCACATAATATATGTGGATGATTTTTCTCATTAATTATCTTATCCATAAGCAGTCGTTTAGGATCTTCATGCTCTATCCAAGTATACATAGTAGAATATACATCTGCATATTCCATATCGCTATCACCTTCATAATGCACAAGTCTTGTATCATCAAGTTCTTTGCACCTCTTTGCCATAGCCTTAAAGTTTCTTCCTGTAGAAGATTCATTTCCAAGTGACCACATTATAATACATGGATGATTTTTATCTCTCTCAATCATCCTTTCTAATCTACTTACATATGCAAGTTCCCAAGCTTCATCATTGCTTATCATGTCATACTCGCCTGTAAGTTCAAAACCATGACATTCTAAATCTGTTTCATCAATTACATACATACCATATTCATCACATAAATCATAAAGCCATGGAGAATTTGGGTAGTGAGCCGTTCTTATAGCATTAATATTATATTGCTTCATAAGAATTATATCAGCTTCTATTTCTTCTTTTGCAACAACCCTTCCGTTTAACGGATTATAATCATGTCTGTTTACACCCTTAAATTTTATTGCCACTCCATTAACCGTAAATATTTCACCCTTAAGTTCAACTTTTCTAAATCCAACCTTATGGGGAATAACTTGTACAACTTCATTGTTTAACTTAAGCGTAACAAGTAAAGTATATAAATCTGGAGTTTCAGCCGTCCATTTTAGAGGGTTCTTTATATCTGCTTCTATAATGTGTTCATTACCACACACTTCTTCAGATTTTTCTAGCACAAGCTTTCCATTTTCATCTATCAATTCATAGGTTAAAGTAAATCTTGACAATTCACTATCCCCTTGTAACCTCATTTTAGTTTTTACTATTAATCTTCCATCCTTATAATTTTCATCTAAATCTGTAACTACAGTTATATCTTCAATGCCTTCCTTAGGCTCCATATAAACTTCTACATCTCTAAAAATTCCACTAAGCCACCACATATCCTGATCTTCTAAATAAGTTCCATCACTCCATTGGTAAACCCTTACTGTACATTGATTTTCTCCCGGTCTTAATGCCTTTGTTATATCAAATTCAGCTTGTAACCTAGCTCCTTTACTATATCCAATTTCCTCTCCATTAATCCAAAGATTAAATGCAGAATCAACTCCATTGAACCTTAAAATCACTCTTTCTTTTAACCATTCTTCACCTATGTAAAAATTTCTTTTATATATTCCAGTAGGATTTTCTGTTGGTACATAAGGTGGATTAATCGGGAAGTTATACCACACATCTGAGTAGTGCATTTTCCCATACCCTTGAAGTTGCCAATTCCCAGGCACAACTATATTATTCCACTTGTCCACATTGTAATTTTCATCTGAAAAATTCTCTGGTGAATATTCTGGCGCATCTAAAAACAAAAATTTCCATTGTCCATTAAGTGATTTAAATCCATGCGTATATGCGCTTTCATTTAATAGTGCACCCTCTCTAGTATTAAAACTAAAGAAATATCCCCTGCCTATTAGCCTATTAATATTATCTACCTTAATATCTTCCCATAACTTTACCCTTCTATCCATAACCCACTCTCCTATATTCATTATTACACTGATATATTTATTTTATTTTACAGTATTAAATTTTAACCCTTAATTCTATTATAATATTTATATCAGTAAAATTAAACATAGTTTTAGTAAATCTTTTATTTATATATAAGGAGCTAGATTATTACTAATCTAACTCCAGATTTAATCATATATATTTACTTCTCATCTTCTTCATTCTGATCAAGTAATCTATCAAATTCTCTTATATCACTCCAGTCATACAAATTAATATTTTCTTTAGAATGATATAATTTGAACTTTTCTACTGTGACTTTAACCTCAGCTTCATATTCAATGGTAAAACCTATATTCTCCCCATATAAATAGCCCAATTCAGTTATCTCCCCAAATGCAACTTCATCATCATTATAATAGAATCTTACTCCACTTTCAGTTAATCTTGTATATACTTCTATTATTTTATCATTAATGTTGCTCATATATTTACCTCACTTCTTATTACCTAACAAATTGTTGCATTTATTAGTTCTTAATATTCACTTCACCAGTGCCCTTGTACATATTTAGATGTATATTCCAATCAATTCTCATACTTAACTCAAGTTATTCATACTATTTTCTAATGCATTTATACCCATAATATATCCAAACTCTCCAAAACCACATATTTGTCCTATACAAGCTGAAGCCGTTACTGACTTATGCCTAAACTCTTCTCTACTATGAATATTAGATAAATGAACCTCTACAGTTTTTATGTTTACACTTTTAATGGCATCATGAATAGCATAACTATAATGGGTATATGCACCTGGATTAATTACTATGCCATCGTATTTCTCATAATAAGCCTCTTGAATAAAATTAATAATTTCACCCTCAACATTACTTTGAAATAATGCTATTTCATGACCCAATGCTTCAGCAGTATTTTTTATATAGTCTTGAACCTTATTAAAATCCTTAGCTCCATATATATTTTTCTCTCTTATCCCTACGAAATTCAAATTAGGCCCATTAATTATCATAACCTTCATATTCTTCCCCCTTAAAACCCTGAATAATTCCCTTGATTTTTATATCTCTTATTCAAACAGGTAACTCTACCTGTGTATATTTCTATATAATAGTAAAATTACAACTTAATAAATACATCTACTTTTTAATAACTTAACTAAATTCTCTATTTAGGATTTCATATATATCTTTAATTACACTTTCATCTATAGATCTATTTTGCCAAATTTCCTGAGCCTTAACCCCTTGACCTATAAGCATATAAAGGCCCCCTACGGTTTTCTTTCCCAATTCCTTACCCTTACATAACAATTGTGTCATTGCAGGGTTATATATTATATCAACAATAGTATCAAAATTTTCAATAATATAATCTTCTACAGGTGATTCATCTTCATGTGGAAACATACCAACAGGGGTTGCATTCACTAACATATCACCCTTAATATCATTGAGTTCGGCATACCCTATTATCTCTGCTCTTTCATCTCTTAATCCATCACGTCGTTCTTTATTTGGATTTCTACTTGCAATATAAACTTTCTTAACCCCATTATCTAATAAATAATGCATAACACTCTTTGTCGCTCCACCATTTCCTAATATAACTACAACCTGATGGTCTAGTTTAACCTTATGTACATCTAACATATATCCAAATCCATAATAATCAGTGTTATATCCATATAGTTTATTATCTATTAATGATATGGTATTAACAGAACCTATCCTCTGAGCCTCTGGTGATACAACATCCAAATACTGAATAATTTCTTCCTTATATGGTATTGTAACACTTGCACCTTTTATATTTAGTACCTTAACCCCGTCTATAAACTCATTTAAATCACTCTTTTGCACTTCAAATAGCTTGTATGCTCCATCAACTTCGATAGATTCAAATATTATCTTATGTATTCTTGGTGATAAACTATGCCCTAACTTTTCTCCTAATAATCCATAAAACTCCATAATACTACTCCTTTTAACCACTAACTAACACTACGCATTATTTTTTTATTTATCGCTCTTTACTACCGACTCTTGAATACTTCTACTCAACTCCATAAGATTAAGAAAAAATCGTCTTGTAACTAACTCATATTCTTTATTATTTAATCTATCTACACTTTTGTTTATAATCTCAGACTCCCTACCGCTATTGTATATAGGTATCTCATTTTCCTTTTTATAATTTGCAACCCTTATAGCTATATCCATTCTTTTCTCAAATAACCTTATAATTTCACTGTCTATTTCATCTATTTCTTTTCTACATTCCTCTAGTTTATTCATTCTTACTATTCCACCCTTTATTTCCTTCTATCTTATTAATTTTTAGTTTTGTATTTATATGATGCCTAGCTAAGTTTTTCTAACATTCATCTGGAGTTAGGTACTACTCTTAGGCAAACTCCATCTGAATATAATAATACCACTTATACATATATCTTTTCTAGCAAAAACAGGATTCAAATAATTAAATCCTGTTTCCTTTTAATTCTACTATCTATTTCATATTACACTTTTTATAATCCCAATTGTCTAATATTCACATTAGTTATATTGCAATAATACTAAATCCATTTGATATTCCATTCTTTTATTGATGTGGTTCAAATCCTGCTCCTGACTTTGTTACTTGAACTGCAGCCATTTCACACTCAGTACCATTAATTATTTCATGCCATTCGCCAGCTGGTACAAAAACTGTACTGCCTTCGCATATATCGTAAGCTCCATCTCCAACCATCATTTTTCCTTTACCTTTAAGGATCACAAATATTTGATCTCCACTTGGATGTCTATGCTTATTTAATATTTGATTTGGCTTAAAAAAATACACCTCTGATGTTATGTCTGTTCCCACAAACACCGGTACCTTTGGTACTGCTTTATCTCCATACTGATTTAAACTATTATTAAGCAAATTTTTAATTTTTTCCATTTCACTCAAGACCTCCTTTTTAAATTTATAATTGTAAATTCCCAACTCTCCTTATTATCTCTTCTTATTAAATATCCTATCCCTAATTTCCCTTTTCTTTTTTCTCCACCAATTTTCATTTTCATTTGCTTTTTCATTTTCATTCTCATTTTCTTTTCTTTGGACTTCTTTTTGTATCGATTCCTGCTTTAACTGCTCTTTATATTGATATCTAGCAATTTCAAAAATAGGTTCTAAAAGATTTTTAGTATCTTCATATCCTCTTTGAATTCTCTTAGTTTTTGCTTCATCATCTAAATTTAATAAGCCCTCTAATATTTTTGTTTCCATGTCTGATGGTATTATTTCAATAATTTTAGCATTGGGGAAATCCTGTCGGTTTACAGTACCTAACTTATCTAGTAATACGGCTATTATAATATCACAGCCATCTTCATATACTGGCTTTATTGGTGTATTATCTGTTAATCCACCATCTAAATATGTCTTATCATAAATTGCTTCACTTTCATATATCATTGGTACGCAAGCTGTAGCCATTAATATACTCTTAACTATATCATCTTCATAATCATTTAATTTAAAATACTTTGCTGTAAACTCTGGCATTTCGGTACATGACACATAACAATTTATTCCTGAAGCTCTAATTTTTTTAACATTAATATATCTATTTATAATATCTGTAGCTCCATCCCTGGGTACATCTCCATGTTCCAATTTACTCGCCATATACTTTTTAGCAAAAGCCATTGTTCGACTACCTACTGCTAATGTTATTCCTTTTTTTATTAACTCTCTACTATTAATAGGCATCATTTTTTCTAATGTAACTTCTTCCCATAACCTTTCCGCTTCTTCGAAATCATTTTGTGCAAATAAAGCTGCATTAAATGCACCTATAGATGTACCCGAAATGGCTTTTATGTATCTATCTATTCCTAATTCCTTGATAGCCTTCCATACTCCAATTTCATAGGCACCTTTTCCTCCTCCACCGGATAATACTAACCCAATCTTCATTGCTTCATCCCCCTTTGTGAGTAATATCTTTTAATTATATTTTCTATTACTTCCTAATAGAATAAAAAGCTTGTATATATCACAAGCTTTTTATTCTATGGCTATTATAATGCTTCCCTATTTATAAACTTTATAATACAACTTGAAACTAAATATTTATCACACTATTTATTTATCATATACTAATTCAATTATATGAATTTATTTTTATACTTACAAAGAAAATAAAAACCTTTCTACTAAGATTGCTATTTACCGTGTAAACACAAGTATATTTTCACTGCTTAACTCATCACTGTACCTGTATCCGCCTTCACAAAATCCTTTTATACCATCTATGGAGTCTATACGGTTGCTTACTACATAAGTTACCATTTCGCCTCTAGCTTTCTTTGCATAAGTTCCTATAATTTTGTATTCACCATCTCTATTTTCTTTGAACTCAACATCATATATCCGTACATTACCTAGCTTACTTCTATTTATAACCTTAGAATACTCCAAAGATGCTAAATTCAATACTGCTTTTTCATTAAAATCTTCTACTTCCTTTATTAAACTTTTAGTTATTTTATCTGACCAAAATGAATATAAATCCGTAACTTCTGAACCTTTAATTTTAGTAGCCATTTCTAATCTATATTCCTTAATCAAATCTAGAGGTTTCAAAACGCCAAATAGGCCTGATAAAATTCTTACACGCTCTTGCGCAAACTCTATCTGTTCCTCTGTATACTGAAAAGGGTTCATTGATTTATATACATCACCACTAAATGCAAACAACGCTTGCCTTCTTTCTAAATCCTTTTCATTAAATTTTTGATATCTATTATAATTTACTTCTGCTAACTTTTCACTTACTTTCATTAATTTTTCTATATCTTCAACTGTATAATTTTTAAGTATACTAGCAAGATAACCTGCCTCATGCTCAAACTGCGGCATAGTACTCTTATCTATTAATAAATTTTTTTCTAAATTTATGGATTTTGTTGAAGAAATTACTGTTATCACATTATCACCACTTTACATTAGGCACCTAAAAATTAATCACAATTCAAAGATGTGAAAAATATTTTGAATATGCCTTAGTTGAATTTTAAGACTTAAAACCGTATTTTATTTATTCTTTAATAACTATACCTAAAATCCTAGAAAGTGACAACGCTTGAATCGGTGACACTATAATTCCATACAAATCTCTAATATCACAACTTAAACCTTCTATATCACTATCAGAAAAATCAATTCCCTTTACTGTAGCTTTTATTATATCTGCCTGTCTCAGGTTAACATTTTCGAAGGTAACCTTAGCGAGCTTACTATTTTCAAAACTAACACTATTGAAGGATGAATCTATGAAATTAATACCTTTCAAGTTTGCAAAAGATATATTACTATAGTCACCATTGCACTGATTAAATGTAATGTTTTGTAACGAAGCATCTGCTAAATTGATACCTACAATCTTGCAATTTATCATCTCTACTCTATGGAGAATCCCATTGCTAAAGTCAGCATTAGATAAATCACAATTCTCAAATCTTACGTCTGTTAAATCTATAAATCTAAAGGCTACCTCCCTAAAGTTTACATTTCTAAATAAAGCTTCTGAAACACTTATATGGTCTGCCCTCTCTCCATCTATATCAATGTTACAAACCATAATTTCACTAAAATAATCCTCATTTTCAATCCTTCTTTTTAATGATTGAACCTCCTTTAGTTCCCTTGGAATTTTAGGTGTTAAAATCTTGTTTATTTTTTTCTTATCCATAATTAGATTAGTTATAGTATAATGTATATGAAAATAAATAATAACTCAAAATAGTCGAATATACTTAATTATTTATTTTTTCAATATATCTAAAATATAAACTATAACCAATCCTCACCACCCTTCATGCTACTGATATGTTAAATTATATTTTTATTGTAACTCACAATGCTTTTAATAATTACATTAAAATAATCCTATTACTTAAATTATTCATTTAAATACATCTTATATTCTAACACTTATACACTTTTATTCTTAAAATATAATCCCATAGGAATTATTGCAATTATATTTATAAGTAGACAACATATCAAAGCTCCTTCTACTGAAATCCTTGATGCCGCTGCTATTATAATATTGCTTAATGAGGCCACCACGTTTCCTATCATTGCATATGCTGATAAAATTGTTGCTCTATTTATGCTTTCTATGCTCTCATTTTTTATAGTTTCCGTAATAGGTTGAGTCAATGCAAAGGCTCCCTCAATTATAAATATTAATGTAATTGTTATATATGATATGTCGCTTATCAATAAGAACACATTACAGATTATAACCAGTAGTAAAGCTCCATTAAAAAGCTTTTTCTCTCCGATTTTCTTTTTAATTTTATATGCTCTGATACTTATAAATGTAGCACTCTGCATAAGTGCAAGCAATATTCCAAACCATTTAATATCTACTCCACTTTTAATATAGAGGGGCTGATTTAAGAATACACATATACTGTGGGTAGTTTCACCAAGTACCGCCACGCCAACAACAAATGCAACTATTTTCTTATTTTCAAAAGCAATTTTTACACTATTCATTATACTACTCTTTACGTCCCCATTTTCTTCTTCTTTTTCACCGGTATTTGCATTCTCTACATTTTTTAAGCCCATACTTATTAGAAATGCAATAGTATACGGTATTATAGTTGCAAATGCTACTAAATCTAATGATACATTTACCAATACTCCACTCACAAGTGATGCAACTAATAATCCCGCAGTCCCAGCAGCTCCGTATATACCAAATACTTTATCACTGTCATCATTATTTATTGATGAATATAACATTGCACTGTCACATCCAGATATACCTGATATTGCAATTGCCGAAACTATAGCTTCCATTAAAAAACCTAAAAACGAATAGGAAAAATAAAATATTACTTTTGATGTCAAGAATAGCCCATAAGATATGACCAAGGTCTTCTTATACCCTATTTTATCTGCAATGATTCCCCAGGGTATCTCAAAAAACATCATTATAATTAGAAAAATACTTTCCAGTAAAAATATATGACTTAGTTCAAGGCCTCTTGATTCTCTAAATATAACTGAAAATGCCCCATAGAAAACCAACCCTTGCAAAAATGAAATTATATATAATATATATTTATTAATTTTCATAACCACTCAACCTTTCATTGCACAACAAATAAACCTACTAACTAGGTTTTTATTTTAACTTTTACGTTGCAATTTAAGGAATAAGTGCGGCCATGTGGCATTCCCCTTTCTGTCCATATTATATTTTAATTATACCCTTTAAATTATTAATATGTAAGTAAATTAATGTGATGATTTTAATATATAAATTTATTTGTATACCATTATATTCACTTATTTACCTCATAGGTAATACACTAATTATATAAAAATTAGTGGAGGTATATTATGACCATCTTTAGAATTATTTCCTTTGATGGTGGTGGAATTCGTGGTTCACTATCAACTCGTATCTTAACTCGTATTTGCGCTAAATATCCCCAGTTATTATCACACACTGATTTATTTGCTGGAACATCAACTGGCGCTTTAATTGCCCTTTCTCTAGCATATGGAAAAGATGCAGCCTATATTGATAATCTTTATAACTATGAAACTATCAAGTCTGTTTTCACCCCATCTCATCTAAACATATTTAAACCTAAGTTTAAAAATAAAAACCTTAAAAATATGGTTAGTTGTGTATTTCCTGAAAATTTAACTTTAGGCAACTTAGAAAAATATGTTTTTGTTCCATCCTTTAATTTAAAAGGCTTCTCTTCTGATAATTGGCAAACAGTTTTTTTTAATAACCTTTCTAAAGGATCAACATATTCTTCTAATGTTATCGATGTAGCAATGTCTAGCTCTGCTGCACCAACTTACTTTCCAACCTATAATAACTTTATAGACGGTGGTGTTATTGCCAATAATCCAAGTGCTGCTGCCATGATTTCTGTTATTAAAACCATTAAACCTAGACATCCCCTTACGGATTTTAGGATACTCTCTATAGGCACAGGTGTAACCATTAATAAGATCACTGCAGATACCTCCTCCTGGGGAGTATTCCAATGGATGATAAGCCCTATGTCTAATGTTAAGACACCGCTTCTTACAATACTTTTAAACGACACTCCTCTAGAAGATTTGTACTGTAAAGAGCTTCTAGGTAATAATTATTTTAGAATTAATCCTACCCTTAAGCATAAAATACCTCTGGATGATTATGAAAAAATTCCTCTTTTAAAAAGTGCTGCAGATGAACTTGACCTTACAGAAACCTTCAAATTTATAGAAAACTTTTATTTGAAATAAAAATATAGGTGATTAATTAAGTTATTACACCCCTTTAATCACCTATATATTAAATATAATTTTCATACTTAACGATTCTATTTTTCCCCTCAGCCTTTGCTATGTATAAAGCTTCATCAGCATATTTTATACAATTTTCTATATTTTTTTCTTTTCCTTCGCTAATAAAAATACCTAAGCTAGCTGTTACATGTATATGGGGTGTTATTTCATCTGGAATTTCTTCACTCTCAATAGCTTCTCTTATTTCTTCTGCAATTGAATATATTTTCATTTTGCTAATTTCAGGTAATATAACTAATATCTCTTCTCCGCCATATCTGCCGCTAAGCCCATATTCTCCAACAACATTATTGATTATACCCCCTATAGCTCTTAACACTGAATCGCCTGCACTATGCCCATATCTATCATTAACACTTTTAAAATTATCAACATCTATCATTATAGATGCAATTCTTTTATTAGATACACTGCATTTTTTAAAAATTTCTTCACCCTGCTTAAAAATTTCTTTTCTAGATAAAAGTCCAGTTAAATAATCATGGGATGCAAAATATTTAGTCTGGTTGTATAAATATGAATTTTCAAGAGCTATAGCCACATATGAACCTAATATTTTTAATTTATTTAAATCATTTTCTGTATATGCATTCTTTTCATAGCTCTGTATATTTAAAACACCAATGACTTTATCTTCAATAATCAGAGGACAATACATGGCTGAATTACTATTTAATAGGAAATTAACTTTATTAATCTCTGTTATATACTTTTTATAGTCTTTATTTATATCATTAATTAGTAATGTACACTTATTCCTAAAACAATATGCTCCAAGGCTCTGTTCGTCATATATGCTAACTTTTTCTACTATTGAATTTTCTCCCAAATCAATAAAAATAGAATATTCCAGCATTTCTTCATTCAATTTTCCGATTCCAACAATACCCGCCTTCATGATCATAGATATTTCTTTATTAGTGTTAGCTAATATATTATCGAAATTAAGATTTGAAGTTATCTTTTGTCCTATATTTGAAAGCATATTAATCTCATTGTATAGAGATTTATATAATGTGACTTCATATTTATTTCTTTCACCTTCAAAACTTGAAAAACGAGCATTGTTATCATTACTATTTAGCATATTTTCTATACTGTTATATTTTTCATAATATACTAGAGCCTCTTTAAATTCGCCCATCTTCTTATATGTTTTATAAAGCTCATTATATATATCTTTAATTAATAAATTACACTTTATCTCTTTTGAGACTTCTAGTGCCTTAAGTAAACTTTCTATGGCCTTTGTGTGCCTAAATCCTCTTTCACTATAAAATTTAGCATATTCAATCAAAGTATATCCATAAACATCTTTACAATTTTCATTTTGTGCTATATTTAAAGCCTTATCAAAATTCGCCTTTGCCTCTATTTCATTTCCAAGCTTCCCGTTAACCATACCTCTTATCCTATAGCTATCGCTTTTCATTGCTTTAATATCAGCTCTATTAATAATTTCTATCGAATCATCAATAAATTTCATAGCTTTATCCAAGCTTCCTATCTGATACTCTACTTCAGCCATAGTTTGATACATACTAGCCTTGACAATATCATTATCTACATAATGTGAATTCCATAAATCACCCATAATATTCTTTGCCTCTTCATATTTATGAGCCCTAGTATAGTTTAAACATATATTGTTAATGAGTATAACTATATATTTTTCATCATCTATTCTACGTGCAACTTCCAATGCATTTGTGCCATATTGTATGCTTAGCTCATAAAATCCTAACTGAAAATAAGCTATCATCAATCCATTTGCAGTATATATCTGCCCCTTCTCATTACCTGCGTCATAAAATATTCTATAAGCTTCAAGCTGGTAATCCACGCTTTTATCATATTCTGCCGTATCATTATAATACCATCCTATAAAGCCTAAACTCCAAGCTTTTCCTATTAAATAATTATTTTCATTGCAAATCCTTAATACTTCTTCCATAACGCTCTTAGCATATTGGGGATTTCTAATTATTTCCCTGTTCCCCCACTCTTTAAAGAATTCTATATGTTCTTCACTATTTATAAGCTTCTGAAACTCTTCTCTTAATTCCGGATACTTATCCATAAAGTTAACATCCCCCTTGTATAATCCACATAATTATATGGATTCACCCCCAATTTTATGCCCCATTTTTTACACTATTGCTTAATTTTCTTGAACTTCTATTTCGGATGAAAAATCTCTTGTTACATCTCTTACCCATTTTCCACTTCCTACTCTAATCATGGCAACAAAGGACTTTATTATCTCATCTGATTTTATTATGAAGAATACCGGTATAATTGGCATGTTAAATACCCTTACCGCTATAAATCCACCAGGTATAGCTACCAACCACATGAATACAAGATCATTTATAAGTACAAATTTCGCATCTCCACCGCCTCGTAATACACCCATCATTAAGTTAACCCCTAATGCTTGGAATACTACAACAACTGAAGTTACACTCATAATTTCCATCGCTATTATTTTAGTAGCTTCTGGAACATTATATAATTCTACAATTAATGGTCTTATTAAATACACTATTACACCTGCCATAAGTCCCATAAGTATGCTAAACACCCCAATAGTAAATGCATACTCCTTAGCTTTATGTTTTTTACCTTCTCCAATAGTATTACCAATTATTACAGCAGTTGCATTAGATAATCCAAATATAAATACTGTTACAAATTGATGTGCTACTCCATTAATACTATTAGCGGCTACGGTACTTGTTCCAAGCTCTGCTACAATTACTGAAATCATAGATGCACCTGTGGACCATAGTAATTCATTAAATAATACTGGTGTACATGTAGATATAAAATCTTTTAATATAATTTTATCTACCTTAATTAAATTCTTAGGTCTAAGCTTTATCTTATCTTCAAAGTACTTCATAAATACTAAAATTATTATAAATTCTACAATCCTTGCTAATACAGTCGCTATAGCCGCACCCTGTATTCCCATTGCAGGACATCCAAATTTCCCAAAGATAAAAATCCAGTTGAAAAATGCATTTACCGCCAATGATGCACTATAAACCACCATAGATATTTTTACAGTTTTTACCCCTCTAAGCATCATTATAGTACAATTTGTTACACCATAAAATAAATATCCTATGGATACTATTCTAAGATAACTAGCACCACCTTCAATTACTGCTATATCATTAGAAAATATGCTCATAAATTGTGTTGGCAATATTGCTGCTATTCCTATAAAAATAACTATTATAGCAATGCATACTCTATACATTATAGAAAGTATCTTATGTATTGTATCCACATCTTTTTTTCCCCAATACTGAGATATCATAATATTAGAACCACCTGCTAATCCAAACATCAATATCATAAGTATAAAGAATAAATTATTTGCTATAGCTACTGATGATAATTGTACTTCCCCCAAAGATCCAACCATCAATGTATCTATCATACTTACAGCAAATGTAATTAAATTTTGTATTGCTATAGGCACAGATATACTAAAAAGCAATTTATAAAATTTTTTGTCACTGGTTATTTTCATATCTACACCCTCTCACTTTTATTAAATATTCGAGGACATTATACCATATTTTTCACAAAAATACCATATACCTACATAAATAGGTATATGGTATTCTAAAACATTATTCTATATATTAAATTTACCTATGGAGACCTTAACATTTTGAGATAAGTCAATTAACTCTTCAGCACTAATACTTACATTATCAAATGCTATGCTCTGTTCTTCTATTGATTGGTTAACTTCTGCAGTTACCGACGCAACATCTTCTGCCTCAGCCGCAACGTCCCCTATGGATTTTAATACTTCATTTTTTTTATTATTAACCCCATCTACATCTTTGCTAATACTTCTAGTTATATTTATCATATCATTTAATGCAACTTCCATAGTTCTAAATGCATCTTCTACTTCTTTATATGCTCCCGCTTGTCCATCACTGATCTTTTCTGATTCAACTAATGTTCTCTTAGTTACCTCAACTATGCCTTGAATATTTCTTATAATACTTGATATATCATTAGTTGCTCCTTGTACCTCATCAGCCAAACCTCTTATCTCTGTTGCTACCACAGCAAACCCTTTTCCTGCTTCTCCTGCTCTAGCCGATTCAATTGATGCATTTAGAGATAATAAACTTGTTTGTGCTGATATTTTATCAATAACTTTAATTATATTTGATATATTAGAAATTTGAGATATCATTTCTTCTACTGTATTTTTAACAGCTTTAAAACTTTCTCTAGATTTGTCATTAGACTCAGATAAATAATTTACCTTTTTAGTACTTACAACTAATGAACTAGCTACTAACTGTCCTTGATTTCCCATTTTTTCATTCTTACTTTCTAACTCTTCAATGCTATTACCAAGCCCTATAGTTTTCTCACTACTTAGTTGAGCATCAGTAGCTTGCTTTGTAGTACTATCAAATATCATAGCAACTTGCTTTGTAATTTCACTATTAGATGCTGATACTTCTTCACTTATGGCACATAGGTTAGTTGATGCATCTTCAACCTTTTGTACAGTTTCTAAGGTTTCATTAATTAATACAGATAGATTGTCTATCATTGTATTAAATCCTCTAGATAAGTTTAGAATTTCGTTACTTGAAGTTGACTCATCAACTCTAATTGTTAAATCCCCTTCTGCTATCTTATTAACCTGCCCTGTCATTTTCTTAATTGGAGCAGAAATAGATACTGAAAGTAAGTATATTATAACCGTAGCTATACTAAGTAGCACTATGGATATTCCTAATAAAGATACTTGAAGTTTGGTTACTGGTTTATATATATCTTTTACGCTTCCATATGTAAATACCTTCCACCCTATTTCGTTTATAGTATCATAGGCTGCTATATCTTTTACCCCATTACTAGTATATTCAATAACTCCATTATCTCCAGAGTTACCTGTTGCTATATCATTAACATCTTTATTATCAAAGGGTAACCCTATTAACTCTTTATTAGGATGAAAAACTAGATTTCCCTTATTATCAGTAATAAACCCATCTAATGAATCTTTTCTATATTCTTCAATAATTTGTTCATAGGCACTAGTACCTAATACAGATGTAATTACACCTATTAATTCCCCATCTTTATATACCCCAGTAGAAATCATATTTACATTTGCCTGTAATCTAGAGGATTCTACCACATCACTTATAACCATATCTTCATTATTCATTACACGTGTAAAATAATCACGTTCACTAACATCTGTACCTACCGCATCTGGAAATACAGATGAATATATAATTCCTTCTTTATTCATAGCATACATATTAAGTACATCTTCATTGTTGTCTCGCTCTTCTAAAAATCTTTCATTAAACATATTTTGTAAAATCTTAACTCGGTCCCCACCCTTATTAATGTCATCTTGAGAAATCAATAATAACTCAGCTAAATCTTCATTCTCAGAATATGTATATAATTCGTTTATAGCAGCTTTAATTCTATAATGAAGCGTTTCACTTATTCCATTAACTCCTGTAGCCAATTTTTGTTCCGTTTCTTTTTTAATGCTTTTCCCACTAATCGTAAGTGACACAATCGATAGTATAGCTATCGCCGTAAATAATACTACCCCTATCATGATAATTAGTTTTGTTCTTAATGATTTTACCTTTTGTTTTACTTTTTTATCCCTTTTCCCCTTTAATTTAATCCCCATAATTTTTTACCCCTCATTCGCATATTATTCTTTGTATTTTACATCATTTCTTATTATCGAAATATTTTTGTACTTCTTTAGCACGCTAATACAACATCATAGTTTTTATCCCATGATGTTGTATTATATTATAAGGTTTATAATTAAATAGTATTCACACCCAAATTTAATGATTTATCTTAATGTTTACATCCAGAGCCGTAACCACCTTTTTCTGAATCTGCATTTTTAAATACATGAGCTTGAGAATTTTTCAAATCACCTTACTAACTCTTATTTTTTACCTTTTCTAGTCTTTCTTTCATTTACTAATTGTTTAGCTTTCATTCTCTGATCATGATTATACAATTCTTTTTTTAGCTTTTCATAACTTCTAAATCTTTCTTCTGACAAGCTACCATTTTTAATAGCCTCTTTTATTGCACACTTAGGTTCGCTTTTGTGTTTGCAATCTGAAAAATAACATTTTTCAGCTATCTCCTCAATATCACTAAATGTAGATTCTATATCACCCTGACTTAACTGAAGCTCTCTCATTCCCGGAGTATCTATAATTACTCCGCCTTTAGCCATAACAAATAACTCTCTATGGGTAGTAGTATGTCTACCCTTGTCATTCTCTCCAACTTCCTTTGTAACCTGCAGTTCTTGACCTAAGAGCCTATTAATTAGCGTAGACTTTCCAACACCTGAAGATCCAATAAAAACTATAGTATCACTAGGCTCTATGGTATTTTCAACAATATCTACCCCTTCTCCAGTTAAAGAACTTACTGTTATTACCTCAATGCCGAAGGCTACAGACCCTATCTCTATAAGTTTTTCTTCAATATTATCACATAAATCAGCCTTAGTTAGTATTAAAATAGGAGTAGCTCCACTATCCCATCCTATATTTATATATCTTTCTAATCTCCTAAGATTAAAATCATGATTTAAGGACATTGTAATAAAGACTTTATCCACATTTGCTGCTAATACTTGCTCATCACTTTTCCCACCTGCAACCTTCCTACAAATTACAGTCCTTCTAGGTAATACTCCATGTATTATGCATTCTCCATTTCCAATACTCTCAAACGCAACCCAATCTCCAACCGCGGGATAATCCTTTTTATTAATTAATTCATATTGTAATTTTCCTGATACACTTCCTGATACCTCACCACTTCTTGTTATTACTTTATATACACTTCTATACTGCGTACCTACTCTCCCTAATGAATATTTATCAAAATTACTTCTCCAACACTGCTCTATTATTTCATTGAACCCAATTTTATTAAGAGCATCGTAATTCTCAATATCTATTTCCCCTTCAACCTCTTTATCAATTTTCATATCTGTTATTTTTTCTATTTGGCTTTCTATTTTATCATTAACTTTTCTATCTAATACTATCTCTATTTTAAATTCACCTTCACTTTTAATATTTATATTTTCTTCTGATTTTTCTTTAATAATTAAATTTTTATTACTCAATATATCTGCCTCCACTAAATTTTATTTTTGGGCGCAAAAAAGCCCTGGATAGTTAATATTAGCTACTCCAAGGCAATAGTTTTTAAATTTAAAATTATAAATGTAAACTTTAAAATTATAGATTATCTTTAAAATTATAAATATAAAATTAAATATTAAAGATTATGGTTTATCTTTAAATTTAATTCTAAATTCTAAACTTTTGACTTATAATTCTCAATTCTCATTTCTTAATTTGAAACTTTGAAGTAGCTGTATATGATATTTTTATTTTCTCTGCTTTTATTATTTTACTCATAATACAACAACTCCCTTCAAAATTAATTTAACTTTCATTTTAGTATAAATATACTCTGATTAAAATTATAAATTTAATTCTTGAAAACCCATGACGAATTTCATCCTCAAGCGTTAATTTCTAATTCTTAAATTATAATTTATAATCTATAATTCATAATAGCACATTAAAACTTATTTGTAAATATATAGTTATTTATATAGATCTATAGCAAGGTTTTTTATTAGCTTTTCATCTATTATTTCATAAAAGTGTCCACTTTTTTTAATCACTCCACTAGTAACCCATTTATTTAAAGTTCTAAGAAGATGTCTATAACTAGTTCCTAATAGTTCACTAATTTCAGTTAAGTTTTCATCAAATACCCAAATTTTTTGAGACATTAGATTAACCTCTTCCTTTGTAGCCATTATATAACTTGCTAATCTATTTTCTAATGGGTATAACAAGTTAATAGATCCATTCTTTGATGATCTTTCTAATTTACTTCCTAAAGAATCACATATAAATCTCAAAAATTTTGAATCATTTATAAGTTCATCTCTTACTTTATCTAGCCTCATTCCAATACAATAAGTTTCTTCTATAACTTGGGTGTTTGTGGTAGCCTTGGCACCGTTTATTAGTTCTAAATCCCCCAACATCATAAATGGAGAGTAAAAGCATAACAATAAGGACTTTCCATTTTTTAGTCCCACATACACCTTAGCCTTTCCATCCACAAGAAAAAAAAGATAATCTATACTCTCATCTTCCTTGCATAAATACTCATTCTTTTTAAACAAAAACAACTCCATGTGTTTACTCATATCCTTAGTAAATACATTATTAATTTTATATCTTTCAATATATTCCTTCATTAATTTTACATCATCTATACTATTCATATATTTCTTCCTACCTTTAATTTATACTTTAGTTAAACTTGGAATAATTCCATAAAGTTTGTAAATTCTTACTTAACTATGACATATGTCATAATACTTCTCAAGCATTTTATGATAAAGTGAGATTTATTGAGTTGAATTTTTATATCTACTCAATTTAGATTAACTAATCAAGATTATTGGCAGCTATTACAGATAACTTAGAATATCAAAGCCGCCATACATGGTATAAATAATAAACTCTTTAAGGAGGTTAATATGTATAATTTTATTTCTATATTATTAGGTGGATTAATTGCGCTTATGATTAGTGTTAACGGTATGTTATCTGGTAGTTTTGGTAACTATACTGCAACAGTAATTATTCATGTAGTTGGTCTTATAGCTATAATTTTAGTGCTAATAATAAAAAAAGCAAAGATATCCTTTAAAGAAAAACTTCCTATTTTACTATACAGTGCAGGTGCCATTGGTGTATTCACCGTGCTATTTACAAATCTTAGTTTTTCTATCCTTGGAGCCTCTCTAACAATTTGTTTATCATTATTTGGACAAGTTATTGCATCTATGATAATTGACCACTATGGATTACTTGGAATGAATGCAATTAAGTTTGAGAAGAAAAAACTCCTAGGTCTAGGCATTATGGTTCTAGGTCTAATTGTCATGACAATATGCTAAACAAATATCATTATATTAAAAATACATAATGGGGAGGTGAACTTTAGTGAAATTAATTTATATTTTCACTAAAGATAATAAATGTTTTATATTGCAATTATAGTTTCAATTATCTCTGGCATATCCAATGTTATATCAAGAATAATAAATTCTAACCTAGCAAATAAAATTGGTGTTCTTGAAAGTACATTTTTCAATTATGTAGTAGGTTTGTTTTTTGCTACTATATTTTTGATCACAAGCAATGAATCTATTTTTATATCTATGGATTCGCTACAATCTATTTCTCCTATAGCATACCTGGGTGGACTTATGGGAGTTGTTGTAGTTTGTTTATCTAGTTATCTTACTCCTAAAATTTCTGTATTTTATCTAACCATCTTTCTATTTGTAGGACAATTATTTGTAGGTGTGTTTTTAGATTTCTTGACCTTAGGTGAACTATCTGTAGGTAAAGTTATTGGTGGCTTGCTAGTTGTTATTGGCTTAACATATAATCTTATACTGGATAAAAAAGCAACTACTTTATCTAAATAAGTAGTTGCCTTTATTTCAACATGTATAATTTTATTCCTATACAACTTTTATTTATCCTTTAAATGTTCTAATCTATATCCAATCTCTTTATTAGCAAGCCTATATCCCTGTTCTATTAACTCTTCCTCAGTAGGTTCATTCCCCAAAATACTATCTATAGACATCTGTTTTCTATGCTTAAAATATTTTTCTAGTGTATTTTGTTCCATATCCTCTTGGGACGATAAAGAGTAATCATCTAAAATATGTTTAACCTGAAATCCATTATCTCTAAGTGCTCTTCCAACCAAAATACTTCTATGGCATCTTATAGGATCTTGCATTGCTCCAAGCATAGCTATCCTATAACCTTTTTCACATCCATTCCTTACTCTTTCAATTCCATTTATAAAATCTTCCTCATAAATTACTTTTTCGAAATCCGAATACCCCTCATCATAATAAGATATCTTATTTTCTCTATTGGCTGCAAACTCCTTTGCCATATAAATATATATAAACCCCTCTTTTGTTAGAGTTTCTCTTATTGTTTCCTTATCAAACTGAATATTATATTTAGAATATGGAATTCCTCTTATATCTACGACACAATCTATATTATACCGCCTTAGCATATCTATTAACTTTTCTACTGTATAATTGGAATGCCCAATTGTAAATATCTCCATGTTGTCATCTCCTATCCAATAAAAAATTATAAACTTCTACTAACTTTATATTATACCGTATATATTAACACTTTATTCTTTGACTTAAAACTTACCTAAAATCTAAACTTTTTAACAACGCTAATGTGAATCTCTTATCAACACTAGTTTAAGCTATATGAATATCACGATTAAAACTTAAATTCAAGCACTCTAGCTCTTATCAATCTAGCTTAAATTATATCCTCATTTTAAAATCACCGCCATCATTTCATATGCATATTATAACTTATAACCTTAATTGGAGTGATATTATGACCGGTGTTATTTTATATACCTTAGCTTCTATATTACTTGTCATCTCTTGCTTTAAAAGTAGAGATAAAACCATAAGAGCCATTAAAATTGCCTTTAAATCCTTTGAAAATATAATGCCTCAGTTCTTAGGAATTATTATTACTGTTGGTATACTTCTATCCCTTATTAATCCCCATACAATTTCTAAATTAATAGGTTCAAACTCTGGATTCATTGGAGTTACTATATCGTCAGTGATTGGTTCCATAACTATGATGCCTACATTTGTAGCATTTTCCCTCGGTAATACCTTACTTCAAAGTGGCGCTGGTTACCCACAAGTAGGCGCATTAATTTCTACTCTTACTATGGTAGGTATTATGACCTTCTCCCTAGAATCTAAATATATAGGAAAAAAAGCTGCCTTTCTTAGAAATTTTATAGGATTTTTATTCGCCTTTATAGTAGCTTTCTTAATTGGAAAAGTTGTGATTTTGATATGAAAATCATGTGTAGAATATTAAAAAGATATTCCTTTTTTTTCATTTCATCACTTGTACTAATAATATTTTTTTTCTTTAACTTCAATTTAGGAAATAATAGCTTCCTAAGCGCCAAATCCAGTTTTATTCAAATGCTTAGCGTGCTTCCTCCTATTATGATTCTCCTTGGCCTTATTGATGTATGGATTCCTAGAGAGACTTTAGTTAAATATATGGGGAATAATTCAGGTGTAACTGGTGTAGCAATTGCATTGCTTATAGGTTCTATTGCTGCTGGTCCTATGTATGCCGCCTTTCCATTTACTGCCGTTCTCTTAAGAAAAGGTGTGAAATTTAGCAATGTAATTATATTTATGAACGCTTGGTGTGTTACTAAAATCTCCACACTACTATTTGAAGTTTCAGCTATTGGATTTAAATTTACTATTGCTAGATTAATAATAGATATTCCTGGTGTCATAATAATGGGATATGTTGTACATTACTTAATGGGCAAGGATAAACTTGCTAATCTTTATGATTCCTATGAATAAAATATAATCTAAAAAAAGCTGACCAGTTCGATTTGAACTGATCAGCTTTTTTCTTAAATATTTGATGATAAAAAGTTATTATTAATTCCACTTACCTCTAAATTAAATGTTATACGCGTAATAGATATTCTTAGATTTGATAACTCTTAATATAATCTATATGATCTAATGTTTTTATTGTGTGAAAACTTATTTGATGTGTTGGGTACTTAAATTTCATTAAGTCAAAAAACTTTTGCTTATTCATCTGACCTTGTGTGTATGCTTCTATATAGTCATAAATGGTGTCATCTGCCATTGCGCCAACAACTACATCATAATCATGCGTTTTTCCACTTCTGCAATCTACAACAAAGTCCAGCCATTCATCTGTGTAATCCTCGAATATCTTCACCTTTAAGTGCTCAATATCTTTTAATCTATAAACATTAACTATTGATGTATTAAATTTACTAGCCCATTTTTCTGCCTGTTCATACATCTCCGTACAGTAAAATCCCCATGAAAAATCTTTAGTAAATCTATGTTTGCGAATTTCCGGAAATTCTATCTCCATAAAGCTACCATGATATATTAACTTATCATTTATTTCCATATAATCACTCCTAACTTGCTTTACCTTAACTAATAGCTATACTTACAACAATATTGATAATTATAAATATAATTAATCCTCCTGTGGCAAGCCAAGCTTTTGGACTTGCAAAGTTTATTGTCCAACCTATTCCAGTTCGCTTTTCAACCATCCATGCCGGGTCATTTTTATTATAGTAGAAACCACCTAGTATCCACTTATCGTCATCATCCTTATAAAGTTCATCTTTTTCATTTAAACTTTTAAGATTTTTCCCACCTTGACCCATCTTTATGAAAGCTCCTATAAAAATAATTATAGTTAAAAATTCAATTATCACAAATACATAGTTTATTATTGTAATATCATAATTATTTAGTATCGAATATTGCATCACAGAGAACATAACCATAATTTGAATAGCTGTGACCATCATCATAATTGAGCCAAGTCTTTTGAACTTTTTCTTTCTTATAACTGTGGTTTCAATGGATCCACTATTTAAATCAGCTTTTGAATTGTTAATTATTACATTTACCACATACATGGTAATTGCTATGAACAATTGAGAAAGAGGAAATTGGTATATTATAAACTTTCCTCTTAAGGTATTAGTATCAAAAATTCCAAAGGTTGAATTAGGGATATCCATCATCTGTGGAAGACTATTATATTCAAATAATGTTACTAATACCATAACTATAGGAAATATAACTAAAAACAAAAACCACTTCGAAGATATTGGCTTATACTTTTCATCCTTCTTAGGCTTTCTAAGCGTAGTATCCGTAACAACTATATTCTTTTTTTTATATGTCCAACCTCTTTCCCTCTTAAGCTTCTTAGTTTTAAAGTAATATGGAATAAATATACCATTGGAAACTAGCAGTAACCCTATTGTCATAGTGCCAATTATCACTTCCAGAGTATCATCACTTAGATTAGATACTTTAACACCAATGATATTTACAACTACAAATACCACTAAAAATATCAATAACACTAATTTCTTATAAGCCTTACCTAAGTCTATCAATTCCTTTTCCTTTAAATACTCCATAGGAAATCTAACCCCGAAAAATATTCCGTTGTTTGACATCCTATTTATAAAGTAAGTTACCAAGAATAATACTATAACCATTGAATTTATTGTAATTAATCCTATTAGTCTATCCATATTACTTATCTCCCTCTTGGAACTGCTTAAAAAGTTCTTCAACCTCACTCTTAATCAGTTCTTTATCTATACCTCTATTATAACATTCCGCCATATAATAGGATAAGTTATATTTAAATTCCTCTTCAAATTTTTCTTGAGAAATTCTTAAATCTAGGGATATGAAAGCTCCTCTTCTTCTATCAATTTTAAGATATCCTTCATCCTTTAGCATTGAATATGCCTTGTTCACCGTATGCATATTCACTCCAATGTCTTCTGCAAGACCTCTAACAGAAGGAAGTTCCTCTCCATCCTCAATTTGTCCCTTTGCAATTCCTTCTATAACTTGATTTTTAATCTGAAGATATATAGGTATCTCCGAGTCAAAGTCTATTTTTAAAATCAATTTCTCATCTCCTATCTAACAACTTAATTTGTTAAATAATTTTTCACCCTTTGTTTTTAGTATTATTATTGATATTGCATCTAAAACCACAAGTAATGTTGTTATTCCACCAAGATATACATAAATATTAGTTATTTTAAGGTACTTAATAGAAAGATAGCATATTCCAATTACTATTGCTACTAAAATTATACCCATAAACATGCTCATCATAGAGCTTAAACTTTGCTTAACTACTTGAGTTTCATTTTTCCAATCTAACTTTGGAAAGTATAAGTTAATTATTATTCCTGATACTGATACAAATACTGCAAGTAGTGTTGTTATTGCAAATGTGAACATTGCATTAATCAGAGTTAAATCTAATCCTATCCAGAATAAAACTATACATAAAATTATGCAAGGTATTAAGATAACTAAATTTACCCCAATCTTTCCCTTGAAAATATCCATTGCACTAACTGGTGATGACTTTAAAATCCAAAGATTTTTCCCCTCTAAGGAAATAGATGAACCTGTTGTACAACTCATTCCTACACCCAATGCGATTATTATTAAAGGCATAAATTGAATTAAATCCATCATTGCAGGCATCATCATTGATACATCCACATCACTAGATTGAACTAATAATTTAATTAATCCCTCTCCACCAACAAATAATGATACACCTGCTGCTATAATAACTAAAATCACTCCCACTGAAGTATTCATAACATAAATTGGAGATGAAAGATATCTTTTCATTTCCTTTTTAAATAGAGAAATCACCTGTGATGAAGTTTTTAAGGATGTCATCTTATAATTTGATTTCTTATAAGTTTCGCCCATTCTTAAATTTATAGATTTAAAGCTTCTAGCAAAAATTGCTATAAATATAACAAATGGAACTGAAGACCATATAATTAACTTACCTAATGAAGCTATATTAAAATTTGCTAATGCATCAGCATAATAAAATGCTGGTGGATATATTTTGTTTATGCCATCCGCTATAGAACTACTATTAGCCATAACATAGTTCATAATATCATTCATTTTAAAGGATGCCGCCATAAATCCAACTAAAAATACCATACTTAATATAATTAATATTGCATTTTTATGTCTTGTCTTAGACGATATATAGCTAAGTCCAAATGCACAAACTGATGCTAAAACTATAGGTATAAGTGGTATAAATATAAGTGATATTACCATGAAAATAAAGAATACTGGACTTACACTTACATTTCTAAAATATACTATAGATGTTGGTATTATTATAAGTGCTGTAAATAAATAATTTAATAGTAACAATTCCAACATTTTACTTGTAAGAATTATACCTGGTTTTATTGGTAAACTCATTAAATTTTCAAAATCTGCTGAGCCAAATAAAACTCCTTGAGCCTTATAAACTGAAGTGAAGAAAGCAAACATTACACTCATAGCTGCCGAAGCGATTAAAATTAAATCTAACATTCCAAACTGCTTGAGCATTACCGCCATTGCTGATGCATAAAAAATAATCAACGCACCTATTGCTACAATTCCTATTAAAAAACTTGCTCCAACGAAGGTATTTTTAGCTCCATTGCCTCTTGCTTTTTTTATATTATTTATACCCAATGAATTTATGATATTTGTTTTTAATAAAATTCCTAATTTACTCATTATCAATCAACTCCATAAACATTTCTTCAAGACTTCCATCACCCTTAACCTGCTCTGTAGTTCCTGACGCCACAATTTTCCCACCCTTAATAATCGCAATTTTATCACATAACTTTTCAGCCACCTCTAAAACGTGAGTTGAGAAGAATATTGCTCCGCCTTCATCACATAACTCTCTCATAAAGCCCTTTAAAACATGTGCAGCCTTTGGATCTAAACCTACAAAAGGCTCATCTAGGACCAAAAGTTTAGGTTTATGAATCAAAGCAGATATTAAAGCTAATTTCTGCTTCATCCCATGAGAATAAGATGAAATAACATCTCCAAGAGATTTAGTCAACTCGAAGGCATCACTGTATTTTTTTACAAGTCTTTCTCTATCACTCTTAGAAACCTCAAAAATATCCCCAATAAAGTTTAGATATTGAATTCCTGTTAGTGAATTATATAAATCCGGATTATCTGGAATATATGCTATATCTCTCTTACACTTCATCGATTCCGTTTTTATATCATTGCCATTAATTAAAATAGTTCCATCTTCAAAATCTAAAATTCCTACTACTGCTTTAATCGTTGTAGTCTTTCCTGCCCCATTATGCCCAATGAAACCAAAAATCTCTCCTTGCTTCACCTCTATAGAAATGTTATCTACAACCTTTTTTCCTTTACTATAGGACTTTGAATAATTTTTTATTGTTAACATTAAACCCACATCCTTATTCTTTGTTATATCTGTTATATATAATATATAACAGAGATAACAAAAGTTCAATAAGATAATTAAAAGTTTTTACAAATATTTTAATTGAATACATATTTAAGCCCCCTATCGACTATAATATTTTACAACCTCAATTATCCATTATATAAATCATATCCATGACAGAAGGAACCTCCACCGTATTTTTCCATTTCTAACGAGGATTGTTTATACATATGCACACTGGAATTAATTCCCAAATTAAAGTTGCGGAGCATAATTATATATTGAAAAACGATAATAAATTATTGACTTTAGATATAAACACTGTTAAAGTATAATTAAATCAAAATTTAATCTATGGAGGTAATAATCATGAAAAAGAATATCTTTAACGCAATACCATTTGTAATTTCAATTGCTTGTATAATAGCCTATAATATCATAGGTACTGAGATTTTAACTGACGGAACACTGGTAGAGCCATTTTATTTAATACCACTCACATTTATATTCTTATTTATAGGCATACTAGGGTTAGGTATCAGAGGAATTTTTTATCTTAAAAATAAAAAGGTAAATATATAATAGAAACTTTACCATCATGACATGTGACATTTTGAAATATTAGCAAACTTAAATCACCAAAACCTTCCACTATTGCCCATCTAGTGAAAATCCTAAAATAACACTAAAACTTAAAGGACCTAACCCTTCAATTATGGGTTAGGTCCTGTTTGATTCTGTATTTACCGAGATTGTTCCTATAAATTTCTTCATAAAATTAAAATTTAACTAATTGCATAACTTTAATTCTTAGTTCTACTTTTTATAATTAATATAATATGTATCATAAGCTTCTTTAAATACATATCCTAGCTTTTTAGCTAAATCAACAGACTCAAGATTAGCTGCATCCCACGAAGGATATTTTCCGTGCTCTAGACAATCTAAAATAAGCGCTGATGCTGCTACTGTAGCTAGTCCCCTTCGTCTATGGTCTGGGTGTGTATCAACCTCGATTTCAATTCCCTCATCATACACACTATATGAAGATGCTCCACATACAACTTGTCCTTCATGCATAATACAATACCCTATGCTTTTATTAACGTAGTCATCTACAGACCCATATTGAGAAATGAAATCTTCTGATAACTGTTGAAAAGATAAATGATTTGCTATATCCCTATCTATTTTTCTGAGTTCATATCCCTTTGGTAGCCTTGATAAGAATGATTTTATTTTATTAACATCTAAATATTTTGAATCCTTTTCAAATGAATATCTTTGGAATTTTACTACCTCACAGCTATAAAAAGTTTCTATACGTTGTTTCCACTCATCCCCATTAACAATAACTAAAGTATAGTCCGGCAAATTAACCAATAACTCCTCTACAGCCTTTGCTTTAGAATCTCCAGCATAGAACACAAAGATCCCAACTATAACTTGTGCAACGGTAGGGTTATCAAGATCGTCAACCCACACTTCTCCCATATGACCTTGAAATGCCGAAATAACCATTGTACAATCAATATCTTTAAACATAGAAAATAATTGCTTTTTTAAATTACTACTTGCTTTATAAATCACTTAATTACCTCTTTTCATAAATTACTAAATTATTGTCCTAAAAATACTACTCTCACCAACTATATCCTAATTGGTCCATTTTTACAATAATTATACACAAATTCATTAATAATCCTTCAGCTTGACTTTTAACATATATTCATCTCAATAGTAACTGTTAATTTACCCTTGTCATATCTAACCTACGAATATTCAGTAATAGTCTGTATTTTAAAAAGAGGACCTTCAGGCGTTGAAATCTATTTTTAAGGTATCTTAAAATAAATAACAAGTCGAACATACTGACTTATTTATTCTTTAAGATGCCTAAACTTCAAACTAACCCGAAAATCCTCTTATTTTATACATATCATTAAATTACTCTATATGAATAGAACTTCTCTCAGGAACATTATCATATATCCATTTTGCATTTTCTTTTGCCAACCTTACACAACCATCCGAAATACGCATTCCAAGTCTTCCATCCTTTACACTTCCATCTAAGTTGTACAATATAGAATGGAAGAGGTAATTCCCCTTAATTTGTGTATAATAATAACATTTATATCCATGCTCTACTCCAAAGTATAACCCCTTTATCCCAACTTTAAAATCACCTTTAATAGTTGGAGTAGACGGCTTCCCTATTGAGCATAGATATGATTTAACTAAGTTCCAAGTATTATTATCACCCTTGGTAAATACATTAGTCTTAAAATTTGCAAGATCCACATATATTAAGTATTTTGTATTACTCTTTAAACCCTTGTCATTTACTTTCTGCGTAATTTCACTCTCATAATCGCCTCTATAGGCTTTCTGAAGTTTTACCTTGATCATAGCATTATAAGATTTATCTTTAACTTTATCTAGAATACTTTTTAGATTTTTCATAGCCTTCTCCACTACAATACTATATTGACTATATTATGATATTCTACATCTATATGTTACTAAATATAGATTCTTCCTCATCCACTTCTGGTGAAATTCTATGAAATATCGCCTTGTACATTTTTAATGTTAATGTTTTTTAATCCCTACATTTTTTGTTTTATTTTATTAATAGCATAATCTAAAGTTGAATCAAGATTATTATTATTTTTTCCTGCTCCCTGAGCTTGATGGCTGCTTCCGCCACCCTTTCCATCAATCAAAGTAATTGCATCTTTTAAAAGCTCATTCATAGATATTCCTTTAAAATCCTTAGATGCTGCAAATATAAGATTAGCTCTATCCTCAGCCTTTACAGCCATTAATACTACTGTATTACTATTTTCTACAATTTTAGATGCAACTTTGCTTACATGTTTTACATCTTCCTTATCGTATATTTTTTTAACTACGGTAACATCACCAAGTTTTTCACCTAATTCTATCATTTCCTTTACTTGATATATAGCTACCTCTTCGGTTATTTTCTTGTTTTTATCTAATGCTTCTTTAAGCTTTTCATTTAGATTCTTTATTCCATTTATAGCCTCATCTTCGCTTGAATTTAGGTATCTACATACACTTGTTGTGAATCTATCTTTCTTAAATGAATCCTCAACAGCTCTTTTTCCCGCTACGTATTCTATTCTCGTTGCACCCTTATGCTTCTCCCATCTTCTTACCTTAATCATTCTAAGTTCTAAAGTTGAGCTAGGATGCACTCCACAACAAGCATTTATATCTAAGTCATCAATTTTAACAACTCTTATTTCTTCATTTGTATTAGGAAGAGCTCTTCTAAGTCCCATCTTTTTTAATTCTCGTTTATCTGGAGTTAAAAATTCAACCTTTAAATCATCACTAATAATAAGATTGGCTGCTTTTTCTGCTTCCCTTATCTTATCTTCCTCCAATATTCCCTCTATATCTACAGTACATATTTCTCTTCCCATATGAAATCCAACTGTATTGGCATTAAATAATTTATAAAAACATCCTGATAAAATATGCTGTCCTAGATGTTGATCCATCCCATCTCTTCTTCTTTCCCAATCTATAGAGCATTTTAGTCTATGAATCTTCATAGGCTTCTTTTCTAAAACATGATAAATTACACCCTCTTCTTCATAGACATCTATAACTTTCTCATTTTCTATCATACCTAAATCACAAAACTGTCCTCCTCCACCAGGGAAAAAAGCTGTTTTATCTAGTACCACATGGAATTTTCCATCCTTCTCTTCCACCTTATCGACCTCTGCCACAAAATCCTTTATATATTGATCATTGTAATAAATTTTTTCCATTATATTTCTCTCCTTTAGTTAACTCTAATCATCTTAAAATAAATAATAACTCAAAATATCCGAGGATACTGACTTATTTATATTTTGAAGATGTCTTATCTGAATTCTTATTTAATTATATCTTATATACTCTAATTAAGTTTATACATTTTATTCTCTAAAACCCATTAAGGATTTCATCCTTCATTTTTAATTGGAACTTATATCTTATCTTTTATTTTAAACAATGCATATAGCTTTTAACTTCATCCCAAGGAACTGAATATCCTACACCCTTTGCACAAAATATTGAAGATGAGGTATACTCCGGATCTGCATTCTTATTATATCCCTTAGTTTCTATTATTTCTTCTGTATTATGACAGATATCATATCCATGAAAAATAAGATTTAAACTTCCTTTTCCATGGGTAAATGCTTGAAATTCTAAAGAATAATTCATAAAAGTTGCAACAGGACCTCGCCCTGTAATTACAACTCTGTTACCATAACTTCTAGGCTCTTCAAATTCTCCACTCATTTTCTGTATGTCACTAATAACTCTTCCCATTAAGTTCATATCTACATCTATTTTGAATTTATAATATGGTTCTAGAAGCATGTTTTCTATAGTTTCTAACCCCTGCCTTAACGCACGCTTTGTCGCTTCTCTAAAATCCCCACCCTCAGTATGTTTATTATGGGCTCTTCCCGTAAGTAGAGTTACTTTTATATCTGTAACTGTTGAACCTGTAAGTATTCCTCTATGCTCTCTTTCAAAAATATGAGTTCTAATTAAATTCTGATTACCAGTAGTTAAAAAATCACTGTGGCATTTATTTTCATAGGTAATTCCTGAACCTCTTGGACCCTCTTCTAACTTTAGCTGAACTTCTGCATAATGACGAAGTGGCTCGAAGTGACCAAACCCCTCAGTTTCCCCTTTAATTGTTTCTTTATATAATATCTCTGGAGTCCCAAATTCAACTTTTAAACTAAATCTATCAATAAGAATTTCCTTTAGAACTTCTAATTGGATTTTACCCATTATACTTATATGAATTTCTTGAAATTCTTCACTCCAAACTACATTTAAGCTATTCTCTTCACTTTCTAATATCCTAAAGTACTTAAGTACGTCCCTTGAATTTAGCTTTTCATCCACTTCCACCTTAGCTCTTAATGTTGGTACCATATCATATGTTAATTTTTCTTCTATTCCAACCGCCATACCTGGGCATAGCGAAGTAATTCCAACTAATCCCAAAACTTCCCCTGGATAGATGATATCCCTAACCTCAAATTTGTTTCCACTATATCTTCTAATCTCATTTATCTTTTCTCTTTTTTCTTCACCATCTATGTTATAAATCACTTCATCTTTAACTTTTAATTCTCCACTTAAAACCTTTAAGAAAGTAACCCTATTTCCCTTTTCATCATACCGAACTTTAAATACTCTCCCCTTAAGTCTTTTGTTACTACTATTATTTCCACAATTTATACTACTATCTTTATACTTTATATAATCATCATTTTCCTTACTTACAAAAGTATTATTTTCAAAAACTTTTTCTATATAATCAGTATAACTAAGATTATGGAATATTTCTAAAAATTCTTCAACCCCCTGATCTAATAATGCTGATCCCTTAGTTCCTATAAAAATCTTATTTTCTTTAACAAGCTGTTTAAGTTTTTCTATCCACAACTTAGAATCGTATCCATTCTCCAAATAAAATTCAAATAATTCTTCATCTCTTTCTGCAATAAACTCAATAGTTTCCTCATTTAAATTATTCAAGTCTCTATCTGATATTAAACAAATATCATCAGTTAAAGTATTCTTAACTTCTTCTATTACTCTATCTAAATCAGCACCCTCTCTATCCATTTTATTTATAAATATAAAGGTAGGAATATTATGCTTTCTAAGTAGCTGCCAAACCGTTTCTGTATGTCCTTGCACTCCTTCTACTGCACTTATTAAAACTATAGCATAATCTAATATACTAATAGTTCTTTCCATCTCAGGAGAAAAATCTATATGACCAGGGGTATCGATTAGATAATACTCGCAATCCTTATAGTTAAAAACTCCAATATCCGAAAAAACAGTTATTCCTCTTTCCTTTTCTATCTTATGACTATCTAAGAAAGCTTCCTTATGATCAACTCTCCCTCTAGTTCTAATACTCTTTGTATGATAAAGTAATTGCTCTGAAAATGTAGTCTTACCAGCATCTACATGAGCAAAAATCCCAATGGTCTTCTTCATGATAAAACTCCCCTTTTATTCTTTAGGTCTCTTCAAAAATAAATAAGTCATTATCCTCGACTACTTTTACTTATTATTTGTTTTCAGACTCCATAATACTATTAGGTTTATTTTACCACAAAAAAGATCCTGCATAGTAAGACTCTTTTACCTATAATCAAAATTCTATGAACCCCTTTAATTATAATAAGCCTCAAATTTGTTAAGTTTAATCTGTGGAATAACTTAACAATTTCGAGGCTTATTACTTCTTCTTATTACTTCTTAATCCCACACATACTAAATAGCTCATATGGATGCAATTTATCTCCAACCATTTTATTACTTGAATAAAATACATTAGAAGATATTTCTTTTAACCCTACTGATTCTAATATTTCTTCCATTTCCTTAATTTCAAAACCATTATGACCATCATAATCCTGTATTTCCTCATGGAAGGTTCCATCATCTTTACGTAACTCAATAATTATAATTTTTCCACTTGGATTTAACATTGTATATAACTTTTTTAATATTGCTGGCAATTGTATAATATGATGCAATGCCATAGATGTATAAATCACATCAAACTTTTCATCTTCATTAAAAGTCAGTACATCCCCACACCAAGTATTCACATTTGTTATTTTGCTTTCTTTTACCTTTATTCTCAACTCTTCTATCATACCTTCCGATAAATCCATTAGCATAATTTCCGAGAACTTATGAGTTAAATTAAATGATATTAAGCCTGTTCCACACCCAAAATCTAATGCAGTTAAACCCTCTCCACTTATAATATAATTTTCTATTTCCTTACTTATTTTTTTAGCCCTTTGTACCCTATAATCAGTATCCCACTGTTTTGCCTCTTCATCAAAATACATATTCCCATCCCCTTTATTTAGAAAAAACTAATTTGCCCTTCCTCATAGCTACTTCTATAATCTTTAATTATATCCTTCATTTTATATAATATTTCATGCTTTTTACATTCTTCTTTAAATACTTCCCACAATTTCTTCGAATTTTCAGATTCATATTCATATCTATCTCCATAAGTGTTAATATACTGATTAACGAAGTTTTCCTTTGGAAACAAGCTTCTCACTTTATCATAGTAATGAGCTCTTTGATTTCCCCTTAGTGTAAGTCCCATTCCATAGGCAAAAATAAATTTTGCACCAACCCTATGAGCCTCATTAATTATATTTTTAATATTATCCTCATTATCATTGATAAAAGGAAGTATAGGCATAAGTAGTATTCCTGCATATATTCCATTATCCCTCAGCTGTTCTATTGCCTTAAACCTTTCAGTAGAAGTCGCCACATTTGGTTCTATTTTCTTACATAATTCATCATCAAATGTTGTTATAGTTATCTTAATTAATACTGGGGAATGAGAACTTATTTTCTTTAATATATCAATGTCTCTTGTAATAAGAGGACTTTTCGTAGCTATAGAAATTCCAAATTTATATCTATTAACTTCTTCTAACGCTCCTCTAGTTAGATTAAGTTGCTCTTCAAATGGGTTATATGGGTCACTCATCGAACCTGTACCTATAACACCTTTTCTTCGCTTTCCCTTTAATTCTTTACCTATTGATTCTATAGCATTTTCTTTTGCCCTAACTCTATCAAAATCTTCTATCTGATAACACTCACTTCTTGAATCACAATAAATACATCCATGGCAACAACCTTTATAAATATTCATATTGTAATTAATATCAAACCATGAATTATTATCTGTATATTGTGATATTAACTTTTTTGCTTTTATATACTGCATCCTACATCCTCTTTACTTCCAAATATCTATTAAGCTTAAATAAGTTTTATTTATCACCATATATATCCTTAACAAAACATATAACTTACCTTGCACCAAGCCATAGCACCAACAAATGCACCACCAACTAGGATAACTCTAAATAAGATGTATTCCTATATTTATATACATTAGAAACTATACTAATAGCTAATATATTAATAACTAATTGGCTTCCTCCGTAGCTAATAAATGGCATGTTCACTGCAAATGTCGGTAAAAGTGTCATGTTAACTAAAATATTGAACAAAAATTGAACTACAAACAATGAACCAATTCCACTAACTAATAACTTCCCATAACTCTCCTTAGTCTTTCTCCCAATAAACACTATTCTAATTACAAATGCAAGAACTAAAGCAATTAATATTATTCCTGCAATCCACCCAAAGGAATATACGATATAACTCAGTATAAAATCTGTATGAATTTCAGGTAACATATTAGAAGTAAAGTTTGTACCTCTACCAATAAATACTGCTGAATTTCTTACTGCTTCTAATTGATTATAAATCCATCCTGCTCCATTTGGCTCCAGTGAAGGATTTGCAAAAGCAAAAATTCTCCAACGTCTATAAGGCTCACTAAAAATATAAGATAAAAATATAGTTCCCATTAGTCCAAATGAAGTGATAATATGTGTTAACTTTACACCAGATAAAATTATTAGTGTAGTTACTCCAACTAAATAAATGATTAAATTTACCGAAGAGTTACCTAAAATTAAAAATATACATGGTGTAAAAGCTAATACAAATCCTACCAATGTATTTTTAATACTTCTCCAATCCCACTTGTCAAATATTCCCGCGAGCGAAATTATCAAAAAAAATGGAGCTATATTAAATGTATTAAATGCAATATTACCAACTCGCATCCACCCGATTAATCCATTCACTGCATCTGAACTAAAGAGTGTATATGCCAATAGAATTATTGTAGAGCCATAAAGATATTTCGAATATTTTTTCAATTCTCTGTAATCAATTTTCATAAGTCCAATTGCTAATATTCCCCCACCTACAGCATATACTATTGTTTTTGCTAAAAAATTTGTGTAATTTCCTTGAGATGTAACATTATTAGATTGAATAACCCCTAAAGTAAATATACCAACTAATATAAATAAACTAGCTATTCCAATTAAAACCCAATCCGAAGTAGCTTTATGAACCTTATTTAAATTACTTCCTACAATACTTGGAGATCCCATTCTAGAAATTGCTCTTTCAATTGCCTGATCTTCTGTTAATCCATAATGTATATATTCCTCAGCAATTTCATCTATATGACTTATAAGTTCAGTCTTTACACTTTCATGGACCTTCTTATTCTTAATTAGGCTACATACCTGGTTTACATATTCATAAATATTACTATTTTCTATTGTAGGCATAAGTCTCCCTCCCCTAATACCTCATTCACAGTTGAACTAAATAACTTCCACTCTTTTTCTTTTTCTTTTAATATTCCTTTTCCATCTTCCGTTATCTTATAATATTTTCGCTTACGCTTTCCTTCCCCTTGCTCCCAATAAGCTTCTATAAAATATTCATTTTCTAACCCATGAAGTATTGGATATAATGTACCCTCCTTAAAAGAAAAAATTCCTTTTGATCTATCTTCAATCTCTTTAATCATCTCATACCCGTACATATCTTTACGATTTAGCAGACTTAATATAAGTATTGTCGTACTACCCTTTAAAAGTTCTTTATTAATTTTCATAAATATTCTCCTCTACTTAGATTTACTATGCATTGTATATCTATGTATAATTGTAACACGCCCTGAAAAATTTGTAAACAAATTTATCCATTTCACTATTGTATTATTATCAATTAAATCCTATTTCCTTTTCCACATAAAATAAGTTTCCTTATACCCTTCTAATAGGTATTTGTATTTCTGAAATATACTCATGCTCTGAATCTGAAAAATCGTAATCTACAATATTCTTTTCTATGGAATCTCCAACTATTTCATACCCATTGTTATTAATCCATTTTATAAGTAATTTGTAATGTTTACCCATATCTCTATATGGCCCTAAAAAAGCTATACACGCATAATCATTTCCTGGAATCACCTTTACCCTTTCGCATGGTTGAGATTCAAGTGTTAAAACTTCAATAAAATATCTGAACTTGTTTAGAATTCCACTATTCATATTTTCCTTTGACAATGAGGTATATATTTGCCCCTCTATAAGCCATGAACTATTTTTTAGGTATCTTTCATTTTGCTTAAATGCCTCTATAATTTCAAAATCATTCTCAACATAATTCATATCTAGGAAAACACCTATTCGTTCAGGAATTTTTTTTATTTTTATCTGATCCAACTCTCCATTTATGCTTTCTAATAGACCAACTTTTGCATTAATTTTCTTCTTCAGATTTATTAGCCCAATGATTTTAGCATCAATCTCACTTTCCTTATTTTTAAGTAAATCCAACAAATTATTTCTATTTTTATTATTCATATATGTCTTTATTTCCTCTAGAGAAATATCAAGATTCTTAAGAAAAAGTATTCTGCTTAATTTGAAAAAACTTCTAAGGCTGTAATATCTATATTTACTTCCACTGTTGCACTCGGATTTTAACAGGTCAATTCTATCATAGTGCCTAAGTGTATCTGTGCTTACATGAAAAAGTTTTGCCAGTTCCCCTATCAAAAATTTATTTTTCATAACTACGTTCTCACATTCCTTCCATTAATCCCTATAAGTTACTTAATTCTCAGCATATCTATTCGCAATTATGATATCAATTGCTAATACTAATATTACCATACTCCCCATATCGTAAATACTTAAAATTGTAATTAATTCAATTTTAAGTATTGACCTTTGAGTAACTCAAACCTTTATAATCATAACGTGTACTATCTGTAATCTAAAATAGGTATAATTAATAGCTAGTGATTCGGATAAATACTCTGAGGTATAATTTTTATAATAATAGGGAGGTCTATCATGGAAAAAAGTGTAACAATAAAGGATGGTTGGAAGGTTCTTCTAGCTGGTTTGTGCATCAATCTTACAATTGGGGTGGTTTATTCCTGGAGTGTAATTAAAAAAGTACTTATCAGTCAGTGGGGGTGGTCAAATAGTGAAGCATCCCTTCCATACACCGTAGCAATAGTTGTTTGGGCTCTTTGTAATTACTTCGCAGGAATTCTTCAGGACAAAATCGGTCCTCGCAAGGTTGTAACCATGGGTGCAATCTTTACAGGTCTCGGACTTGTGTTATCAAGCTTTGTTCAAAGCGTGCCAATGCTAACTCTAACCTATGGAGTGTTAACTGGTGCAGGTATAGGCTTTGCTTATGCTTCCGTAACTCCCCCTGCCCTTAAATGGTTTCATTCTTCAAAAAAAGGTATGGTCGCTGGAATTGTTGTAAGTGGTATGGGTTTAGCATCACTTTATATAGCTCCTATCACAACTTCATTATTAAATAATTATGGTATATCCAAAACCTTCTTTGCCTTAGGTTCATTTATACTAGTAGTAAGTACCTTAGTGGCTCAAATGATTAATAATCCTCCTTTAGATTATATACCTCCTGTCCCTAAGAATATCTCAAAAACTGTAGCTTCAAAACCAGAGGTTAAAAACTATGTATGGAAAGAAATGATCAAAACTAAAGAGTTTCATCTACTATGGATTATGTTTGCTTTTGCCTCTTCAGCAGGTTTAATGATTATAGGCAACATTGCTACAATTGCGAAATCACAAGCAAATATGGAAAATGGCTTCTATCTAGTAGGGCTTCTTGCAATATTTAACGCTAGTGGTAGACTTGCTGCTGGATTTTTATCTGATAAAGTAGGCAGAGTAAGAATGATGATGATTGTGTTTGTATTACAAGGAGTAAATATGTTAATGTTTGCTGGATATTCTACACCTCTTGCTATTTCAATAGGGACAGCCCTTGCCGGAATAGGTTATGGTGCACTTCTAAGTCTTTTCCCTTCCGCAATATCAGATTTCTACGGAGTTAAAAACTTTGGTGGCAACTACGGTATATTATATACTGCTTGGGGTGTAGCTGGAACTATCGGACCAATAATTGCTGGCCTTGTTTTTGATAGTACTGGGGCTTACAACTTAGCTTATATAATATCTGCTGGTTTACTTGCAGTAGCATTTATACTTGCTTTCTTTACAAATCCAATAAACATAAGCGTAAATAAAAATATTAGTGCTACTACAAAGATTGCTAACTAATTAAATCCACTTTTTATCATCACAAAAGGGTTTGTTTCAAAAGTACATACATATATATTCACAGTATATATGTATGTACTTTTGCACAAACTAAAATAGAAATTGAATGATAAAAGGAGTGTATAACCATGAAAAAATTTATAAAAACCCTGTTAATCCCATTATTCTTATTAGTTCTAATTCCATTTAAAGCCCAAGCCTTAGATTTTTCAGCTTCTGAAGATATTCCTTATAACAAATCTACCTGCAATTTTAAAATGGCAGAAAGAAAACTCTGGATAGATCATGTTTCATGGACTAGAAATTTCATTATAAGTGATTTATCCTCACTTGAAGATAAAGAGGCTGTATTAGAGAGACTTCTTAAAAATCAAGATGACATTGGAAATTCAATCAAACCTTATTACGGAGAAGAAGCTGGAAATAAACTCGCTACTCTATTGAGGGAACATATAGAAATCGCTGGCCAAGTCGTTAATGATGCTAAAAGTGGAAATACCGATGCTTTAGAACAGTCTAATAAATTATGGTATGAAAATGCTGATAAAATAGCTGATTTTCTTAGTTCTGCTAACCCTAATTATTCAAATAAAATTCTAAAAGATATGCTACATAAACACTTAGATTTTGTTACTGCTCAAGTTGTAGCTAGGTTAAATAAAGATTGGAAGTCCGACATTGCCTCATATGACAAAGGTGAAGACCATATGATTATGTTTTCAGATATGCTTACTGATGGTATAATTAAACAATTTCCAAAGAAATTCAAATAATTAACAGCTTATTATTTCTTACAAATATTATATTTAACGTTTAGTAACAAGAAGGGGATTCAATAATTAAATTGAATCCCTTCTTGTTACTAAGTGACATTATGTGAAATCTTAAAAATCATACTCTACAATGTTCTTTTCTATTTGCTCTCCAAGGATTTGATATCTATTCTCATCAATCTCTTTTCTCTTTAATTTTATTTTGTCCTATTGCTTTTCAAATAATTTGACTCAATCCCATCGAATAATCCAACTATAGCAAAATATATACTTACTGTTGCTATTATTGCTAAAGTAGTTGTAATTCCAATGGTTAATCCATATCCATCTAACCTTACCCCTATTTGGAAAACTTTTAAAGTCCTCCTTAGTAATCCTATAATAAGAATCGATGTTACTCCTGCTAATGTAGGTTTTAAAACCCAATTAATTAAGTCAAACTTAATTTTAGTCACCCTCATCACTCTATTAAAACTTAATATAACACTAAATCCAGTGCTTATAAATGTTGTAATTATAACCCCATTTACACCTTTTATAGGTAGTAAAAAATATATTAATATAATCCTTAATACTGAGTCCATCACATTATATTTTAGTGAACTAACCTGTTCATTTAATCCTTTTAGTAAACTATTTGAAACCATTCCTATGTACATTATAGGAATTATATAGGAAAAAACTTTAAAGAGTCGTCCAATTTCTGAATTGTTGTATATAGCCACTCCTAATTGATTATTGAAGTTGTTAAATATAAAAAATCCTGCAATACCTATAAGCAAAGTAAATCTAATCGCTCTACAAACTAAGCTATTTACTCTCTCTTCATTGTTAGCAGCTTTAGCTCTAGATATTTCTGGGACCAATATTGTTCCCATAGCTATAAGCAATGCTGCTGGAAACATTATTATAGGCATTACCATTCCCATAACTCCACCTAAAACGCTCATAGACTCTTTAACCGACATCCCATACTTAGCGAGCTGTGTTGGTATTAAAATTGTCTCTACAGTTCTAAGCCCTGAACTTATATATGAACTCCCTGCAATTGGCACCGCTATGGAAACAAGTCTCCCTATTAAATTACTCGTATCACCACTGATTTTACTTCCCTTTATGTTATCCTTTAATTTATATACTATTAATACATATAAACACTCTATAATTTCACTTACTGTTGTACCTAAAACAATGGCTACACAGGCATACTTAATACCCATTGGCAAAAGTAATGTCAACACACTTACACTTATCCCTATCTTTACAAACTTACTTATTATCTGTGATGTTACAGGAATCACCACATCTCTAATAGCATAAAAATACCCCTTAATACAAGATGATATTGCTACAAAAGGAATACTAATAACAAGAACCCTTATAGCTAGCACGGTTCTTTCATCCTTTAAAATCACTACTCCTATATATTTTGAAAATATTATAGTAAGTGTACATATAAGCATACTTAATACAGATGTTATAATACAAGATTTTAGTAATACATATCTAACATTGTTATAAGATTTCTTCCCAATTTCTTCTGATACAATTCTAGTAACTGCCACACTTATCCCTGATATGGCCAAGGTAGTTGCTAACATAGTAACAGTTGTAATCAGCTTATATACACCCATACCTTCTGCTCCAATATTATTTGATATATAAACTTTAAATGTAATATCTACACTTCTCATTATTAAGGCTGTTATAGTTAATATAATTGCATTTACATAAAGATTTTTTCTTCTTTTTTTCATATAGTACCCCCAGTATATGGCATATACTACTATATGTTAATCTAGAGTCAATAATCACCCTAAGTTTAACTTTTAAAATTAAACTTACATTTAGAGACCTTTTTAATCTATATATCATTCCATCTATAACCCTCGCATGTTATAATATGTATTAAATTTATAATTAAATACAAAGGAGTTGTTCCCATGAGTAGTCTAATTCTTGAAGGTGGCACCTTTAGACCTATCTTTAGTGCTGGCGTAATGGATGCCCTTTTAGATAACAATATTATTTTTCCATATTGTATTGGTGTTTCAGCGGGAATCACTAATGGATTTTCATATATATCTAAACAACCAAAGAGAAATTATGATATTCTTATAAATCATAGAAATGATAAAAGATATATTGGCTTTAGAAACTTCTTTAAATGTAAGAGCCTATTTGGTTTAGATTTTGCCTTTGATGAAATTCCTAATAAGCTCTATCCCTTCGATAATGAAACATTTCAATCTTATGAAGGTAAAATATTAGTTGGGGTAACCAATGCCAAAACAGGTAAAACTGAGTATCTAAATGGTAAAGAGGTAGATAACAGTTGTAATATGCTAAGAGCTAGTTGTGCTATACCACTATTTTTCCCACCTGCAATTATCAATAACAATGAATATTTTGATGGTGGAATCTGTGATCCTATTCCAATACTTAAAGCTATTGAAGATGGAAATAAAAAGCATTTAATTGTATTAACAAGACCTAAAGGTTATATTAAAGAATTAGGAAATGGCAACATATTTGCTGCTAAAATTCTTAAAAGTAAATACCCGAACTTAATATCCCCACTCCTCACTCGACATACCCTTTATAATGAAAGAGTGAAATATTGTGAACAGCTTGAAAGAGAAGGCAAAGCTATAATTTTAAGACCAACAGCTGAAGATGGTATAGATAGCTTTGAAAAAGATATTAATAATATTAAACATGCATATAATCATGGGTATAATACAGCTATTGCTAGGCTCGACGAAATAAAACAGTTGTTATAATGTAATCAATTCTACTTCCTTACCTATAAAATAAGGCTGTGTTTCAAGTTGCCTCTAAATCCATATCCATAATCTACTCCATGGATTAATGGTAATGTAACACATAATTAATATTAGCTTAAAACACAGCTTTTTGTTTAAACTTTATATTCCACCATATACAATTCCTAGCACTATAACTAAAATAGTTATAGTTGTGAACCCATACTTAGAAAACATATAAAATCTATTTCCTAACTTAGTATCTGACCCCATATTTATTTCTCCTAATACATTATCCTTATCATACATGTAGTAAAATACTATAAACACAATTAACGCAGCTGCTGGAGATACTACAATTGTAATTAAATCTGCAAAGTTATTAAACAAGTTCATATTTAAATTTAGTGGTATTGATAATAAAAATGCTGATATAGCAATTAATATAGTAGATGTTTTTCTACTTAACCTTGTCTGTGACATAAATGATTCTACTGGTCCCTCTAACATATTTATAGATGAACTTATTGCCGCAAACAATATACTTAAAAAGAATAGTATCATTAAAATTTGTCCACCTGGTATTGCTTTAAATATAGTTGGTATTGTTATAAATAATAGTGGTGGACCTGCTGCTGGGTCTAGTCCAAATGAAAATACTGCTGGCATTATTACAAAAGATGCAAGTAGTGCTGATACAGTATCTAGTATTGCTGTACTAACTGCCGATCTTGGTATATCTATATCTTTTTTAATATAGCTACCGTAAACAACCATTCCACATCCATTTAGTGATACTGTAAAGAACGCTTGACCAAGAGCCATAACCCAAGTGCTCACTTTAAATAAGTATTCCCACTGTGGTGTTAATAAGTATTTAACCCCATTCATTGCCCCTGGTAAAGTTAATGATCTAATTGCTAATAATATGAATATACCAAAAAGTAATGGCATTATAATCTTATTAATTTTCTCAATACCTTTAGAAATTCCTACACATACAATTGTCAAAGCTAATGTTATAGCTAACATATTCCAAAATATAGTCTGTGAACTTCCAGCAAAACTATCAAAATATGTAGGTATGTCCACATTGTTTATATTTCCATTAACACTTAATGATAAATATTTCATTATCCAACCTACTACTACATTATAAAACATAAATACACCTGCAAGACCTATCGCTGGTATACATCCTACTAATGCTCCACCTTTAAATCCTTTATTCTTAAACCCTTTTTTTATTCCAGTTAAAGCTCCACCCTCAGCATTTCTACCAAATGCAAATTCTGTTATTAATCCTGTTGAACCTAGAATAAGTACAAAAATGAAATATGGTATTAAAAACACCGATCCACCATTTTGCCCTAATCTGTATGGGAACATCCATATGTTTCCGAGACCCACTGCTGCGCCAATACAGGAGATAATAAACCCTGTTCTACTTGTAAAATTCTCTCTCTTCTTCATATCTTAATACGCCTCCTTAAAATAAATAAAACCACATAGATTTATACTATGTGGTTCAAAATCAGAAAGATTTTAAAATATAAAAACCACATAGACATACCTATGTGGCTAAATTGCTAAATTATTGAGTATAGCAAATTTCCCCAACCATCACAGATACAAACCAAAGTTGTATTGGCTTGCATCTATAATTATTTTATAAATACAAAGCCTATCTATAATAGTTAAGATAATATGCATTATTAACTTTTAATAATTGAAAGTTAAACTTACTACTCATTTTAATTCTCCTAAATTGTATATTTTAATAGATACTACCATGTTGATATATACATTGTCAACCCTGTTCTATTTAATCCCCTGCTTATTCTACCATTGAATTTAATAATACACCCTAGATCATTAACACTTATTTCACGAATATATCTTACTTTAAATAACCCGATGACACCTTTGTATCACCGGGTTATACTTATTAATTAATTGTATTTTTATTTAAAAATTCCATCCTGCTAATTGATATATCCTTAGAATTTATAATGTTAATATCCTTTTGATTTAATTTTTCATCATAAGCTCTAATACTTTGAACTCTTATTAAGTTATCTAAATATTGTTTTATCATCAGTCCATTTTTAAGTGCTAAATGTAAACTTTCCTTCATCTCTATTATTACTTGATTTAATGCTTTCTCTCCATTTTCACTTAAAGAATATCCTTTTCTACTTAATGTACTTAGGGCAATATTAAATAATCCCCCTTCATCATAGTTATCAAAATCAACCCAAGTTGGGAATCTATAATTTAAAGATTGATTAGATAACACTAGTTTTTTCATTTCATCCTTATTTCCTGATAGCACTATAATAATTCTATTATTATTCTTATCTATAAATTTAATTAATTCTGCAATTATCTTATTACATTGTTCTTCTTCAATAAGTAAATGCGCCTTATCTATAAATAAAATTTTCCCTATGGACTTATTAAACATATCTTCTATTTTTATTCCTTTATTAAGCATACATATAAGTTCATATTTATCCATTTCAACTATAGTTTTTGCCTTAACAATTCCCATACTGTAATACATTTCTGAGAGTATATTTACTACTGCTTTCTTTCCAGTCCCCGCTTCTCCAGTGAAAATTATATTATTATACTTATTTATATCTAATCCAACACCTAGCTTCTTCCTTTTTTCTTTTATTTTCATTAGTTTATATTGATTTCGTAAAAATTCTTTTGACTTCTCACTTCCGACTAATGCTTTTAACCTTTTTTCCAAATCAAAATTATTATCATAATCTGATATGTTTATCTTCTCTATATCTTTTGATGTTATTAGATTCATTTCATAAACACTAATATCTTCTTCAACGATTCTTATACTTTGGTTTCTAATTAACTTCTCAACATAGTTTCGTACCATTCTACCATTCCCAGATTGAGCATCAGCATTCTCATAGATATCTACAAAGCTTTTCTTTAGTGCTACATTAGCATTTTTAGATAGTTTAAAGCCCTTTGACTCAACTAACTTTATAGCCATCCCTAGAAGCTCATTTGGATTATAATCTTGGAAATTAGTCCATAACGGAAATCTTGATCTTAGTCCTATGTTAACATCAAAGAAATCCTCCATTTCCTCTTCATATCCAGCAAGTATTACTATTACTTCCTTAGAATAATCTTCAATTAACTTAAGAAGTGTTTCTACCACCTCTATCCCTAATGAATCATTAGCAAGGGTATAAGCTTCATCTATAAACAAAATCCCACCTATAGCCTCTTTAAATTTCGCCTCAGTCTTCTTTGAGGTTTCCCCTGGAACATCCGATACAAAACTAGATCTGTCTGTTTCAATTAATTGTCCAATCTTTAATAATCCCATGCTATTTAACATTTCAGCTACGAGTCTTGCTATACTAGTTTTACCTGTACCTGGATTCCCCGTAAATACCATATTTAAATTTTGTTCTATTTTAGTATTTACTCCTACTGATTTTCTTTTTTCTTGTGCAACTATTAATTTATATTGACTTCTTAAAAGTTTTTTTACATCTTCAAGACCTATAATTCCATTTAATTTCTCTTCTAAATCAAATTTAGCATTAACCTTAAAGTTAAAGTTATCTCTCTCTAATAGATCTATTTGCTTTTCACTATTTGTTAAATATTTTTTCGATGCATCCATTATTGCATTTTCAACTATATTTCTTACAAATCTAGCATTCCCTAAATCATTTTTGCCTGTAAGTTGGTTTCTTGTAAATAAATCTATTAATCCTGATTTTACATTCTTTGCTATTCTATACCCCTTTGATTTTGCTATGTTTATAGCTATTTCATACATTTCTACTGGATTATAATCTTTAAAATCTATAATATTAGAAAATCTAGACTTAAGACCTTGATTAAAACTCAAGAAATTTTCCATATCTTTTTCATAACCAGCTAGTATAACAATTAAGTTATCCCTATTATCTTCTATACCCTTTAAAAGAGCATCAACAATTTCTTTCCCAACTTTATCCTCTTCACTTTCACATAGTGAATAAGCTTCATCTATGAAGAGTACTCCGCCTAATGCCGAACTTATAATATCATTAGTTCGTTTTGCTGTATCATTTGCATTCTCTGTAACAAAATCAGCCTTACTAACTTCTTTAAATATGCCTTTAGATAATATCCCTAGTGCATTTAGATATTCAAATGTAACCCTTGCAGCATTAGTTTTTCCTGTACCTGCATTACCCGTAAATATCATGTTCATAGATATTTTTGAAGTCTTAAGTCCAAGCCTCTCCCTTATCTTCTGCACCTTGTAATTATTTTCAACATTTATAATAAAATCCTTTAATTCTCTTATTCCAATTATGGAATCTAGCTTATATTTTGCTTCTTCCATGGTTGGTGTTAAGTAATCATCTAACTTAAATATTTCATTATCAGATTTACAGTAAATTTCATTTTCATTTGTATATATTAAAATCTGTCCTTCACCGTAAAGACCTTCTTTTTCTATTAAATTTATTATTGGCTTATATATTCTATATGAAATATACTCACTAACCCCAAAGCTACTATCTTCTCTAAAGTTCTCTTGTAAAAAGCTACATATTCCAAAGTTATCCTCACTTTCATTGTTTTCGCTAATACCTAAAAGTATATCTACATTTAAATCGTCTTGTATTTTATCGATGGATTTTAAGACCTCTCTTCTTAGTACTATATTTCTCTCATCTTCAGTTAAGTTTTTAGTAAATAATATCTTATCAACATTATTTAACAAGTCATCTTTTAAATTTACATCTTCATTATTGTAGATGAAGATAAAAAATTTATTGTGACATATAAATTCATTTATTCTATTAGTATCCTTCTCATCAGCTTCAACTAAAAATTTATTTTTCATGACATAATCATCTTTAAGTCTTAAGCATGAATTCGGATATATCTCTGCTAATACATCTAATATCTCTTTTGTCGCCTTGTCAGTATTTTTAAACATAACTATTTCAGAATCGCTATTTAACTTCTCATATAAATCACTTAAAAACGCATTGTACCCCAAATTAAAATTATATGACGCTAAATTTATTTCCTCTACTTCAGCTTTTTCTATTAAACTATTATTTTTAATTTCATCCATAAGTAATCTTATGCTGGCTTTTTTAGAAGTCCCTCTATTTCCAACTAAAAGTAATATACCCTTTTGATCCTCGGATAATTTCTCTTCAAAGTAATTACATAAATTGTGTACAAAATCCTCTTGACCTATCAACTCATTATTTAGGTTTTTCTCTATATTTATAAATCTTTTTTTTATATTTTTATTTTCCATATTATTTTACCCTCACCTTTCCTATGTAAAAAAGAAATATGCATGTTTTAATTAAATTCATGAACTCTATTCTTTAAACTCCATTAAGTTTTTTCCCTTAATTTTAAATTCTACATTTTAAATTTTTAATTTTTAATTTTTAATTATAACATATATATCTTTTCCCAACATTTTTAATCTATAAGTAACTTCTGTTTATCCTAACTACATTTTAACAGAAAACCATTAATGTTTCCAAAATCCTATTATATAAATAAAATTTCGTTGCAAGAGCAACAAGATTATGATATGCTATTTTTCGTTGCCTTTGCAACGATATCTGTAGAGAGGATGATTAACATGTCTTTTGAAAATAGTCAAGATAGTTTAGGAACTGAAAGCATAATAAAACTTTTAATCAAATTTTCCATTCCCGCAATTATAGGAATGGTTGTAAATATGCTGTATACCATTGTCGATAGGATGTATATTGGAAATATACCTAATGTAGGAGGACTTGCAATTACTGGTGTTGGTATTACTATGCCCGTAACCCAAATAATTACTTCATTTGGTATGTTAGTTGGAATAGGTACATGTGCTAGTATATCGATAGCTTTTGGACAAAATAAAAAAAAGGATGCAGCCAAATATTTAGGTAATGGATTTACTTGTATATTGATAATAAGCTTATTTATAGCTATATTGGGAAATATATTTGCCAAACAAATTTTAATGTTATTTGGCGCTAGTGAAAATACACTTCCTTATGCTCTTGCATACATAAGACCTCTATTTATAGGTACTATATGCAATTTATTCGCCTTTGGATTAAACAACTCAATACGTTCAGATGGAAACCCAAAGTTTAGTATGTTTACCATGGTTATAGGTGCTGCTGTAAATATAATTTTAGATCCAATTTTTATATTTGTATTTAATCTTGGAATACAAGGTGCTGCCTATGCCACCGTCATATCTCAATTTATAGCTGGCTGCTGGGTATTATATTATTTTACCCTCAGCAAAAAATCTTCAATAAAATTGGAATTTACTAATTTAAAACTTGATAAAATAATAATGAAAAATATATTACTAATAGGTATGTCACCATTCTTAATGCAAGTTGCAAGTAGCATAGTTTCTATAATAGCAAATAAATCTTTAATGACTTATGGCGGTGATTTAGCCATTGGTGCTATGGCAATTATTACTTCCGTATACTCAATCTTCATTATGCCTATATACGGACTTAATCAAGGGGCTCAACCTATTCTTGGATATAACTATGGTGCTAAAAATTATTCTCGTGTAAGAAAGACTTATATTTATAGTTTATTAGCAAGTACACTTATACTCGTATTAAGCTCTATATTTATTCAACTGTTCCCTAATTTAGCAGTATCGATGTTTAATAGTGATCCTACCCTTACTGAATTAACTGTATCTGGCATGCGAATATTTCTTCTTTCACTACCTATTATTGGTATTCAGATGACATCCTCAACATATTACCAAGCTGTAGGTAAATCAAATAAAGCTATGTTAATAAGTCTTTCAAGACAAGTTATATTCTTAATACCCACATTCTTAATATTACCTAAATTCTTTGGACTTAAGGGTGTTTGGTACGCTGGCCCTATAGCTGATATTTTATCTATAATTGTTTCTGGAATAATTATATTTATTGAAATGCGAAACCTTAAAAATATGGACCTACCCACTGAATTTAACTCTTATACTGAAGATATTGTAGCTTAAATCATTGTTTATTGGTTACACTATTGCTATACTTTAATCAATAATATAAGAGGGTAGTGTTAATATGAAACGATATGAAACTGAATCTATAAGTAGATATATAAGCCACTTCCATAGAATTGGTTCAAACTTTTTATCAAAAAAGTATGAAAAAGCTGACATAGGCTTTGCTCAATATAAATTTCTAATACAGTTATACTTAACCGACGGTCTAAGTCATGATGAGTTAACTGAAAAGGTTTCTGTAGATAAAGGTACTACAACAAGAGCTATAAAAAAGCTTTGGGAAAATGGATATGTAAGAATTGAATTAAATGAGAATGATAAAAGAAAGTATCACATATATCTTACTGAAAAAGCTCTATATAAACGCGAAGAAATTTTAAGTATCTCTGCTCTTTGGGAAGATAAGCTTACAGGATGTCTTTCGCCAAATGAGTTAGACACTCTACTTGAACTTCTAAGAAAGATTGGCAGAAATAATTCTGGATACTTTTTTTCTGAAAATGAAAAATAATAAAGGTTACGAACTTCGTAGCCTTTTAATTTCGGTCTATATTTCACCCCTTTTCACTATGCTATCATATTATCAATAACCGCTAAATCATAACTTAACTAAAAACTCCTTTCATACTGGAGTTTTTATCATCTTATATTTAAGTCCGCTAAAATAGGATAGTGATCCGATGGATACTTTCCCGATTTACTATAATTTATAATTTTTGCATCAAGGATTGTAAATTCCTCAGATACAAATATGTAATCAATATGGCGTCCCTTTTTTCTACCTTTAAACCTTCCCATTGTTGTCATTTCATATATTTCTCTTTTAGATTCTTGTACTGCTACAAATTGTCGTTCTCCATTTTCTTTTGCTGAAAAGTTCTTTATTAATTTGCTATTCGGTGTTGCATTAAAATCCCCCATAAGTATTATTGGTAACCCATCAATTTTATGTTGCTTTTCTATATATTCACTTATCTTTTTTAATCCGTGTTCTCTTGCAGCTGTTAAAAAACAATCAAGATGAGTATTGTATACTCTAACAACATCCCCATCCTCTAGATGTACTATAGCTGTTGTACATATTCGTGGATATAGTGAGTACCATACAGAAGTTCCTATTTTATCTGGATAATTTGACAACCAAAAAGTATTACTTTCCAAAATTTTATGCTTTTTAGATACTAAAATATCATTTCTTTCCACAAATATTTTTTTGGAACGTGGCTCACCTACAATATTATAATTTGATAACTCCATGGAAACATCTTTGAACATTAAATTATTTACTTCCTGTAACCCTATTATGTCACAATCATATTTATCAAAAATCTCATAAATTATATGAGCTCTATTTTTCCATCTATTATTTATATCTAAAATAAAATCAGTCCTTAGATTGAATGTCATAACTCTCATAATCACACCGCCCTTCCTTACTACTTATTTATCCTGTTATACCCTTATTACTCTGATGATTTCCAATATATATTATGATACACTTAATTTATCTGATGTCTAACTGCTGTTACTTCCACCTTTTTTAAATTTGGATAACAGTGAAATACCCATAGATAAGTTCTTTTAATAATATGAAGTTCTTACTAATACCATTTAAAACATACCCTGCCAAATATGATAAGTTTTTTATTCTAATTATTTAAAAAAGGAGGAATAATTATGAGCGAAAAGAAAAATTTAGAATCAATTAGATTCCTTGCAATCTGTTTGCTAATTATTAATGTTATTTCTAATATACTATTCTTCACAAATAGCCCCTATATCCCCTTCGAAATTAGGAATTTTTTAAATTTAAATACTGTAGTTAATTTTAATTTTATCCCTTTAATCGCAATTCTATTAGTATCTTTCTTTAATTTTAAGCTTAATGTTACTGAAAACGTGACACAGCAAGTAAATAGTAAAAGCAAATTTCTATATTTGCCTCACATAATTTTTATATTTTACATCTTTATTAGTACCTTTATTATAAAAAACAAAAATATTATTATCTCTTCACTCACTATGGAAATAATCTTTATCGGAATACATATTTTAACTAGAAAATGTATTGCTCTAAGTTTAAGTAGTAGACATTATCTTTGGAGAAAAGCCTGGGAAGTCCCCGGTGTAGATGTAGATAAAGAAAGTAATTTTACTTGGCGGTTAAAATTTTGGACTAGCCCCCATGTGAATGTTGAATTTAATAAGAGATGGAAAAAATTCAATTTTATATACTTAATCTTTGCATATATTTTTATTTCAAGGAGCCCTGGCATAGTAGTAATTTTTCTTATTTTATCGCCAGTGATACCAATTGCAATTTCTTGGATAGAGGCCCTCTTAGGACTTCACACTAGCTTAACAGGTTTATGCACCGCTATTACACAGCATACTTATTCTAGAAGCAGTCAGGTCTATTATAAACTCTATATAACTGACTTTCAAAAGGAGCGTGAAATCACCTTTTGTGTGGACAATCATCCATACATAGAAGAAGGCTCTGAAATAACCGTAATACATGGCATATTTTCTAAAAAAGTCCTTTATATTAAAGGCTTAAATATTAGCATTAGATAATCTGATTTTCTTTGAAATTCCTTGAATTTATTTATTAAATTAAGCACACCCTATTTATAATAGTGTATATTATTTGACTATGCTTTAATTAATTGTTGAAATCCTTATCAACATTAATTTTAAACATAGTCTTTAATTTAAATTCATGATGTCATATTTTAAGGAGATTTTCCCATGATTAATCGTATTGGTTATGCTTGCATTAATACTTCTCTTAATGATAATTTTAGAGATTGTAGACTTAATTCAGTTTACAAACAAGGAATTCCCTACCTAAAGGATATAATTATCCACAACTTAAATCTAACAAAAAATACTCTACTATGGAATATTGACAACGATATCTTCTTTTACCGGGCTACATCTAAATTAGTTCCTTTTGCTACCCACAAGGAAGTTTTAAGAGACTTTTCCTTTAGGTGGTATGAAGATGAAAATGCACTAAAAATTTTAGCTGAAATTAAAGAAATTGTTCATGAAAATAATGTTAGATTATCTATGCATCCTGATCAATTCACAATCCTTAATAGCTTAAGAGAAGATGTAGTCTTAAACTCTATTGATAATTTGATTTACCATAAAGATATCCTTGAATACATGGGTGGTAGTGATTTAATAATTCATACTGGCGGTGTATATGGTGATAAACTGGCTTCAATAGAAAGATTTATTTCAAATTTTAATAAACTACCTAAAGATATAAAAAAGTACCTTAGATTAGAAAATGATGATGTTTCCTATAATCTTAAAGACGTCTTAGATATTTCAAAAACTTGTGGCATACCAGTAGTTTTAGATATTCATCATCACAATTGTAACAATTGTGGTATAAACACTGTAAACCCTTTTATTTATGACGTATCGAATAGTTGGAAAAAAACTGGGCTTATTCCTAAATGCCATATTAGTTCTGGGATTACAACTTACACCGATAAACGTCATGCAGATTATATATCACCTAGTGACTTCTTCTCTTTCTGTGAAATTACAGAACCCTTAATAGTTGATTTGATGGTAGAGGCTAAAAGGAAGGAACAGGCAGTTTTAATGTTGAAAACCTTAATTCCAATGTAATTTTCATATAATAATTTAAAGTATCAGATTGTATTTATGCTTCTGATACTTTTATTTTAGCCCTATTTAAAAATATTATTAAGCTCCAATAGTATTTATATAAGTATCCTCATCCCCAAGTCATCATTGAACTTTTCTCAATTATTAAGTAGAATGAAATTGTACAAGCTAAGTAGTTTCAATAATTATTGAAAGTTTGCATTGAACCTATATACTACTATCTTATAGTCAATCCATATTCAAAATAAATCATAATAATTAAATAAACTTATTTGAAAGGTAATATGTTATGGAAAATTTAATTTTATCAATTAACGTGGTCCTACCACTGTTTCTTATAATGGCCTTAGGTTATGGCCTAAGAATAGCTAAAGTTTACAATGATAATACTTTAAAGACTATGAATAGTGTAACCTTTAAAGTCTTTTTACCCATGTTACTATTTCACAACATATATAATGCTGATTTGCAGGGAGCTTTTAATCCAAAGCTAATAATGTTTTCTCTGCTCAGCGTGTTAATTATCTTCATCATAATATCCACTATTATTCCATTGGTTGAGAAAGATAATAAAAAGCGTGGTGTATTAATCCAAGGAATATTCCGTAGTAACTTTGTAATATTCGGATTACCCGTTGCTTCTTCATTATATGGTGATGATAATCTTGGTGTCGTTGCTATACTTATCGCCGTGGTTGTTCCACTTTTTAACATATTAGCAGTAGTTATTCTTGAAATATTCAGAGGAGGCAAAATAAATATTAAACAAATACTAAAAGGTATTATTACAAATCCTCTTATTATAGCTTCATCAATTGCTATATCCTTCTTACTTTTTAAAATCAAACTTCCCATTGCCATAGAGAAGTCAATAAGTGATATTTCAAAAATAGCTACACCACTTTCCCTAATTTTGCTAGGAGGGTCTTTTAAATTTACCGATGTGAAATATCACCTTAAAAATACTATAATAGGTGTAATTAGCAGACTTATATTAGTTCCTGGCATACTAATGCCTATAAGCATTTGGTTCGGATTTAGAGACATAGATCTCTTAGCACTTATGCTAATATTTGCATCTCCTACTGCAATTTCATCGTTTACTATGGCTCAGAAAATGGATGGAGATAGTGATTTAGCTGCGCAAATAGTTGTATTCACTTCTGCTTTTTGCATACTTACAGTATTCTTATGGATATTTATATTGAAAGAATTAGGGTTAATATAAATTAATAGCATACTTTAAATTTAAAAAGATATATCAAAAATAAATTAAGTTATTTTTGATATATCTTTTTTAATTTTCACACTCCCCTTGGAGCTCAATTCAACATGATAATTTTAGTGGTGGCCACACCCATCATGACTACAGGTATGACTCATAGAGAATTCTATTAGTTTTCCTTTGTTTAGACTTTCTAAATTGTTTCCTATAGTTCCCTCTTGTGCTTTATATACCTTAATTCCCATGGAGTTTAGTTTAACTATAGCACCTTGACCAATTCCACCTACAACTATAGCATCTACTACCTCTCCTGATAAAGCCTTCATTGGCTGACATTTACCATGTTCATGACCTAAATCCCCATTACCTAAAACCTTAATTTCATCTTTTTCTAAATCACATACTACAAATAATGGAGCTGTTCCAAAATGTCCATATGGCATACTATCCATACCCTCATTAGATTTTACTGGAAAACAAACTTTCATTTACTACTCCTCCTTTAATCTTTTTTTACAACAGCTTTTCATTCCCTTACAATTATTATTACACTGTAAAACATTGAAATTTTCTACTTCTAAATTAAATTTATCACTTATTGAGCATATATCGTCATTAATAAGTATTCTTATAAAGCCTATTGCTTCTTCTAGGATATCTTTATTTAAATCATATATTACATGATACCCCTTCTTATATCCTATAACTAATTCCACATCCTTAAGAATTTTAATATGTTGAGATACTGCTGCTTCGGATATTTCTAGATGTCTAGCTATTCCCTTTGCACATATATTTCTCTTAGATAATAGTATTAATATTTTTATTCTCGTTTCATCTCCAATGGCCTTAAACACCTTTACGTTGTTTATCATATACTCTCCTTTGATCCATCCAATTTAATTAAGTATTAGCTTAATTAAATTATAATACTCTTAATCATATTTTTCAACCCTTAATATATAACCCCTTAAACATTTTGATAATTTTATACTATTACTTATAACAAATGTAAACTTAAGTTGAATTAAACTCTAAAATCTTGTTAAATCTGTATATATGATATAAAATATGTCTATATAATAAAAACCATATAATATCTTAATCTTAAGCATATAATAAATTAAATATAGAAAGGAGAATATTTTATATGAAAAACAGTTTAAAAACTATAATAGCTATAATCATTGTCCTCATCGTTATAGCCTTCCCTATAATTGGAGGTTATAATAATTTAGTTGGATTGGAGCAGAGCGTAACTAATGCAGAATCAAATATTGATACGCAACTTCAAAGAAGGTCTGATTTAATTCCTAATCTAGTTAATACAGTAAAAGGATATGCATCTCAAGAGAGCGAAATCTTTACAAACATCGCAGATGCAAGAGCAAAATTAGCAGGTGCTACTAATGTATCAGAACAGGCTGCCGCTGATAGTGAACTTTCAGGTGCTCTATCAAGATTACTAGTGGTTGTAGAAAAATACCCTGATTTAAAATCAAGTCAAAACTTTACTGATTTATCAGTTCAATTAGAAGGAACTGAAAATAGAATTGCTATAGCAAGACAAGATTATAATACAGCAGCCACAAACTATAACACTAAGAGAAGAAAATTCCCTACAAGTATCATAGCTTCACTATTTAATTTTGATGAAAAATCTCTTTATAAGGCAAGTGAAGGCGCTAAAGATGTTCCTTCCGTAGATTTTTCTAAGTGATTATGAACGTAAGAAATAAATTTTCAAAGATATTTTTATCTTCTCTTATTTTATTACTTGTACTTTTTTCTTTTACTGCACTTGCTGAAGATACTTACCCTACACCAACTGATTATAAATATGTAAATGATTATGTTGGTATAATAACGGATTCACAAGCTAAGAGCATTGTATCCATCGGAAAAGAACTAGAAGATAAAACCGGTGCCCAGGTAGCCATAGTTATAATAAACTCTACCTCTGGAGTACCTATTGAAGATTATTCTAATAAGCTTTTTAGAACCTGGGGACTTGGCCAGAAAGATAAGGATAACGGTATTCTCATTGTACTTGCCTTGGAAGATAAAAAGTGGAAAGTAGAGGTTGGTAGAGGACTTGAAGGTGCTATTCCCGATGCTCTTAGCAGTAGAATTATGAACTCCGTAGCTGTTCCTCAATTTAGAGAGGGGAACTATGGAGAAGGATTGGTTCAAAGCTACAGTGTCATAGCAGACCATGTAAGTGAAGAGTATGGAGTTACTTTAGATAAGTCTTTAAATATAACCCTACCTAAAGAAAATAGTAGCAATAATAATACAAGGAATAGTAAGCTATTAGTTATTGTTGTTGCAGTATTATTCTTTGCTGATTTAATATTTAATAGAGGGAGAATTTTTTCTAGTCTATTACAAGTTTTATTTTGGAGTAATATAGGTCGAGGTGGCCGTGGTCATGGTGGTGGCTCTGGTGGCAGTAGCGGCGGCGGTGGTTTTGGCGGCTTCGGCGGTGGTTCTTCTAACGGTGGAGGTTCCTCTGGTAGTTGGTAATTTTCTACACTATTTTTCCCAACTAAGAAATTTATTAAGGATTTTATCCTTCATGTATAATTAAAATTTTATCCCCATAGAGAGATAAATTTCATCTCTCTATGGGGATATCTTGTTATTTTTATTTAAAACTGTTGATAACTAATTTACATATTAGCAATTTATTCAGCTTGATTTCTTGTAAATCTACTTACACTATACCTATAACTATCCGGCTAAATTTATAACCTTAGTAAATACCAATATTGCAAGAAGTACTCCTGCTACTATTCTATATATTGCAAATACTCGCATTGGTTTCTTTTTCATCTACTTATATCTTTACATAAAATTAAGCTAATACATAACTTAAAACATCAATCGTGAGTTTACCTTAAAAAATTAATAAATATGGTTATAACTCCTGAATTTATAAAATCAATAAATAATCCTCCAACAATTGGTACTACCAAATATGGTGTTGGTGCAAATCCAAATTTTCCTGCTAATGCATCCATATTCGCTACTGCATTTGGTGTGGCACCCATTCCGAATCCACAATTCGCAGATGCAAAGACAGCTGCTTCATAGTCCTTACCCATAACACGAAACGTTATAAAGTAAGAAAACAATCCAATGAGAGCCATTTGTCCAAGTAACATAACAAGCATTGGTACTGCTAAATCTAGAAGTTCCCATAGCTTTAATCCCATTAATGCCATACACAGAAAGAATGATAAACTAATACCACCAATTGTTTCAATTTCCTTTTGTACAAGTTTAATATTTTTAGCATCACATATATTTCTTATAATAGCAGCTACAAGCATAGCTCCGATATATGATGGAAATGTTAAACCTAAATTTTGAACAAAATTAGATATGACAGATCCAATTCCCATGGCAATAAATATCCAAGAGATACCATCCATTAACCTTTTATGACACAATACCGCTTGATTATCCTCATGAAAATCACTTATAGGTATTGATTTATCTTCAGTCATTTTAGGAGTTTTAAGTTTATTTCGTTCTATTAAATTTTTAGCAACTAACCCACCTATAATACTACCCATGACTAAGCCAAAAGTTGCCGAAGCAAAGGATACTGTGGTTGCACCCACAACTCCCATTTCCTCTAAAATTGGACCAAATGATCCTGCTGTTCCATGTCCACCAATCATGGGAATTGATCCTGTACAAATCCCTAAAAGTGGATCCAAATTGAAAACTAATGCTAAAGATGCCCCAACTAAGTTTTGTAAAATAACTAACACTATTGATAAGCCTAGGAAAATTACAACATTAATACCGCCTTTTTTTAATATTTTAAAGCTAGCTGTAAATCCAATACTAGTAAAAAATGCAGTCATAAAGACACTTTGTAGTGTTATGTCTAAATTTATAGTTGCTATATTTGTAATCTTTAAAATAAGTATAATTATTGCAAAAATAAGCCCACCTATAACAGGTGCAGGTATGCAATATTTTGATAAAATATTTATTTTTGCCTTCATATATAACCCTATATAAAATACAATCGTTGCTAAAGCCATAGTTTGAAATATATCTAATGACATTTCCATATGAGATTCCTCTTTTCTTCATTTGTGTAGGCAATATTTATCTATTATTTACAAATTACTTATAAACTATTTCAGATAAATATCCTTTATTCTATACCTATTTTCCATACTTTAGAACATTGTTTTTAATATAATTTATGGTTATATCTTCCCCCTCATTAGCAAGCATATTAAGTAATTTCTCTAAAGTTTCCCTTGTTTCTTGATGTAATATACAATAATTTTTTCCTCTTTCATAGTATATTAGTGGACTCTTATCTGTATACTTTTCTTTTTCATAGTTTATTGAGGCAGCCATTCTATCTACAAACATTTCTATAACATATTTAGTTGGCATCTTCATTCCAACCATTCCATCCTCGATCTTTAACCCATAGTCAATCCAATATTCAAGATGATGTTTATTCCTCCCCTTATGATGAAGCCAAGCTTTAGACAATCCCTCCACTTGTTTTTGCACTCCATTAGGACTAATGGTTCCTCTATAGTATTTTATACCTGCTGAAAACTCCACCCAAGTATATTTAGACATATCATGAAGTAACCCCTGCTTATATAAACCTACCTTAAAGCAATATTTCATAACTAATAACTTATGTTTAGTAATTGTTCTAAAATGATTAATTATATTCACTCTTATCCCTCTATTCCAATACCTTTATATACTACTAATTATTATATATTTAGCTTCCATATTTTAAATTTTATCTCATCGCACTAGTTATTATACTATAGGTAAACATTTATAACTACAAATTAATAATTTTTTCATAACTTAACAAATTTTCAGCATGACCATATCGCCTAAATTATTTAAATATATTTATTGATACTATTATACCAATTATATTTACATTTTCTATTCAACATAAATAAAACACCTTAGTTTTAGCTAAGATGTTCAACTGCCTATTTACTAACTCACTAAAAATAACAAACTACAGGATCTCCTGCTTCTATATTGTAAAATACTGCTTCCGCAACATTGTATGGTGCATTTACACATCCATGAGAGCCATCTGTTTTATAAATATTACCCCCAAATTTAGACCTCCAAGTTGCATCATGAAGACCTATATCAAAATTAAATGGCATCCAGAAGCTAACAGGTGCTACATAATCAACACCTCTTAGAATTGCATCCTTCTGCTTATATGCTAATTTATAAGTACCTTGTGGTGTTGAATGATTGCTTGCCACGTTACCGGTAACTATGGAACCTTCAACAATAAGAATTCCATTTTTATAAAACCATAAATATTGTTTAGTTAAATCAATTTCCACATAAGTATTCCCAATGTCGTTTACTCCATCAGATGATGCACTTTGTACGTATAACGGCTTCTTTGTTACCATTTCTCCACTCTTTATTACCTTAATTAAATCTTGAACTTCTTCTTTTTTATTAACTATCCATCCATAATCCCCACCACTAACCTTTGCTATTCGTCCTGATGATGTTTGAAAATCTCTTGTATCCCCAACAGTGTTATAAATACTTGCTAAGGTATCTACATACATGTTTATTGCTTCCTCGTTAATTAGAACATTAAAATCCCTATCAACTTTTAGCCAATCATGTATTTTAGATTCATCTACCACTTCTATTTTACCACCAAAATTATAAGTTATCTTTGAGTTTGTATACTTTTCAAGGGTATTTCTAGCTTCTATAATAGCTGTAGATGTTGAAATATACTTTGACTCCTCATAACAATTAATTGCCTCTACATCTATTAATACTTCTCTAGAATCAATTGCCTCTAAGACCTTTGTGTATAAATCATTTTTATTAATTTTATTACCTTTAACTTCATCTAAAATAACATATTCATTATTTATATATTCTAACTTTGCATTTTCTGGTTGAACTATGTTCTTACTTTCAAAGCATGCTAAACCTTCAAAAGATTTTCTTAATAACTCTTCATCATATTTAACTTTGTTTGTGAGTTTAAATTTTTGATTATTAAAAATTCCATAAGCCCAACCAAACGGATTCTGCCCATCCTTTAATGTCTTAACTTCGTCAGTTAAGTTAAATTTAAAACCTATATCGCTTCCGTTAATTATATCTTTATTTCCATCCCTTAACCTCAATTCTAATGAATAAGTCTTGCTACTTAAATTAATTTCTTTCTCCACTTCTTCCACCGTTCTACTAGAAGCATCAATTCCACTAATTTCAGTTCCAAAATAAAAATGGTTTATAAAATATATAGATATGCTTAAATACATTATACTCAATATGCATATAGAAATTATAATCCCTATCGCTATTTTCATCCCTCTATTTTTATTTTTAACTTTCTCTACCTCCATATTTTTAATTTTTATAATACTCACTCCCCGGCAATATTGTTTTACTCCATACTGTAAGTATATTCAGTGATATTAATTTTGCCATCGGTTTTACAGAGATTTGCAAATTGTTCAATATTATAAAATTATCAAACTTCATAAATCTACCAAGCAAAAAAACCCTAGTAGATATCTACCAAGGTTTTCTATTATATATTAAGTGTAGTCACATTGAATTACTAATATTTATTCTAATATCTCATGAACTTTTATTAAATTTGTAGTTCCTCTTACTCCTACAGGTGAACCTGCTGTTATTACAACTAAATCACCTTTAACTAAGTATTCCATTTTCTTTGCTACTTCTATTGACTTATCTATTATTGCATCTGTATTTTCTACATGCGCTGTCTTAACTGGGTGTACGCCCCAAGTTAATGCTAATCGTCTCATTACACCGTCATCCTCTGTTGTAGCTATTATTGGACATTGTGGTCTAAATTTAGAAACCATTCTAGCTGTATGCCCTGTGGATGTGAATGTTATTATTGCAGCTGCATCTAAGTCCATAGCTGTATTACATGTAGCATAACTTATTGCATTTGTAACCGACATTTTTGCGGTCTTTTTTTTATTTAGCAATTCCAAATAATTCAATGTTTCCTCTGTTCGCTTTGCTATAGTAGCCATAGTTTTAACGGCTTCCACTGGATATTTTCCAGCGGCAGTTTCGCCAGATAACATTATAGCATCTGTACCATCATATATAGCATTAGCAACATCTGTAACTTCTGCCCTTGTTGGCCTAGGATTTCGCATCATCGAATCAAGCATCTGTGTTGCAGTAATTACTGGTTTACCTGCTGCATTACACTTTTCTATCATCATTTTTTGTGCTATAGGTACTTCTTCTGTAGCTATCTCTACACCCAAGTCTCCTCTAGCAACCATAATCCCATCAGATACATTTATTATTTCATCTATATTATCCATACCTTCTTGATTTTCTATTTTAGAAATTATCTCAACATTCTCAGCATTATTTGCTTTTAATATATCTTTTATTTCTAAAACGTCTGCTGCCTTTCTAACGAATGATGCTGCAATATAGTCTATGCCTTGTGATATTCCAAACTCTATATCACTTATGTCCTTTTGCGTTAATGCAGGTAATTGTATTTTTACCCCTGGAACATTAACCCCTTTATGATTTTTTATTATCCCTGTGTTTTCTACTGTACAAAGTATGTCTTCTCCATTTACTTCTTCCACTCTTAATCCAACTAGTCCATCGTCAATTAATATAGTATCTCCTGCCACTACATCCTTCGAAAGTCCTTTATAGCTTACTGTACAGATCTCTTTTGTTCCCATAACATCATCCATTGTTATAGTAAATTTCTGTCCTTCTTCTAATAACACTTCCGGTAATTCAAACTTACCTGTTCTTATTTCCGGTCCTTTAGTATCTAATAATATTGCTATAGGCTTACCTAATTCCGTTCTAACCTTCTTAACTAAATCCATTCTTCCCTTATGTTCTTCATGAGACCCATGAGAAAAATTAAATCTACATACATTTAACCCATTCTCTATTAATTCCTTTAATACTACTTCTTTATCTGATGCCGGTCCTAGTGTACATACTATTTTTGTTCTCTTTAAATTATTTAACATTTAACACTCTCCTAAATTTATGTATTTCTTCTTTTGTTAATCCTTTTCCTAATTCTTTATTTCCAACTTTACTGATTATTTAAAATCTACCATCACTAAATTGCCTTGCTTTATTTCTATCAATTTATATTACATAATTTTAGGCATTCTCTTTATAATATAATACCCCATATAATTGTAGAAACTATTGTCATAGAAAGCCCTACTACACATTCAAATGGTATTAATTTCAAGCGTTCACCTATAGTCATATTGGTTGCCCCTGCTGTTGCATGGAAGAATGAACCATGTGGTAAATGATCAAGCACAGTAGCTCCAGCATGAACCATTGCCGCTCCAGCTATTGGAGATATTCCAACTCCCATTATAGCAGATCCAAAAGTTGCAGATGCTATAGTTGCACCTGATGTAGTTGATGCTGTTGCTGCTGACATTAATGTACCTGATATTGGTGCTAATAAGAATGCTGGCATATTCATTGAATTGAGCAATCCTATTATTGTTACTTGTAAATCCGATGCTTTGATTATTCCTGCAATGGTTCCTGTCCCAATTAGCAATATCGCAACTGGCATCATTTTAGAAAGCCCAAAATTCATATATTCATTAATATTTTTAGCTTTTCCCATAACGCAAACTCCAACTATCCCACCCACTGGTAATGCTATAAGTGGATCTATTGAAACCCCCAGTATAGGTCTAAGTGCTAGTAGAGCTATTGCTACTAATGGACCAATTATTGCAGCAAAGAAAGACGGTGATTCTTTATCGTTCACTACCTCTACTTCTATTTTTTCTACCGTTGATCCCTTAAACTTCTTTGATAGCATAGAAGCTAGTATTACTGTAACTATTAATCCCATTATTGATGGTATTATATTAGCCGCCATTAATGAGGATAATTCTACTCCAAAATTTTCAGCTGCCGCAATAGTATTCGGATTAGGAGATATTATATTACCAGCCTTTCCCCCCCCTATCATAGCAAAAAGTACAACCAGCGGTGAATATCCTAGATTTTTAGCTATTGCAAGAGCTATTGGAGCAACAGTTATTACTGCTACATCGATAAATACTCCTACAGATGTTAATATCATGGTTGACAATGCTAGTGCTAATAAAGCTCTCTTTTTACCTAAGGTTTTTATTATTTGATCTGCAATTTTCGCTGCTGCTCCCGTTTTTATAAGCACACCCGCTAAAACTCCTGATGTTACTATACGTAAAATTGCTGGCATTATATCTTTTGCACCACTCATCATTACATTTACTGTACCTGTAAGTCCCGCTCCACCTATTACTCCACCTACCACAGCTCCTAAAATTAAACTATACACTGGTTGCACTTTTTTAATAATTAATATTATTGCTACTGTAAGCCCTAATAAAGCTCCTAAGGTTGTTATTTGTACGTCCATACCATCACCTCATATTCATATTTTAAGATTTCATTGCTTTTATAAGTCTAAATATCTGCGTTGTTGTTAATATCATATTTTTAGTTGCATTTTCTTTATTAATAGCTTCTTCTAATGTCATAGCAGAATTTACTATTGAAAAATATGCATCTATACCTTCATTATTACAAACTACAGCATCATCTGTTGTACATCCTGCTATAGCTATAACCTTTGCATTGTACTTTTTAGCAAGCTTAGCTACCCCTATTGGCGCTTTTCCCATAGCTGTCTGATTATCTAATCTACCTTCGCCGGTTATTACAATATCTGCATCTTTTATCGCTTCTTCAAGTTTTATTTCTTCTAATATTATTTTTATACCTGACTCTAGTTTAGAATTCAAAAACGTTAGGAATGCAAATCCAAGCCCACCAGCAGCTCCTACTCCTTCTACCTGAGATAAATCTCTTCCTAAATATTTTGTCACTACCTCTGCAAAATTCCTAAGTCCATTGTCAAGTTCTACAACCATATCCACTGTAGCACCCTTTTGAGGTCCATATATGTATGCTGCTCCATTTTTTCCGTATAACGGATTTGTAACATCACAAGCTATTTTAAAATTACATTGATCCAATTCTTTCAATCTATTATCTGATTTTATACTTTTTATTTTATTTAAAACCTGTCCACCTAATCCTACTAAATTATTATCTTCGTCATAGAATTCATAACCTAAGGCTTGAAGCATCCCAACCCCAGCATCATTAGTGGCACTTCCACCTATTCCTACGATGAAATCTCTACATCCTTTGTTTATAGCTTCTCTGATCATCTCTCCAACACCATAAGTTGTCGTTAGTAACGGATTCCCACCGCCTACTGGAACTAACGCAAAACCTGATGATTGAGCCATTTCTATTATCGCTGTATTAGTGTCTTTTAATATTCCATACTTAGCATTTACTTTTTCATTCATAGGCCCTGCAACGGATATTATTTGAGCTTCACCATTCATGCCTTCTACTAACGCATCCACAGTTCCCTCTCCACCATCCGCTAATGGCATTATTTTTATATCTGAACAATCATCAACTTTTAATATGCCAATTTTAATGGCATTAGCTGCTTCCATTGAGGTTAAACTCCCTTTTAAAGAATCTATTGAAATTACTATTTTCATTTTACCGCCCCCTCGTGATATCATTATATCAAAGACTCTTTGGTGCAACTATGTTACAAATACCTAAATAATACGTTTTCATATGTTTTTTTTTAGTACATCAACCATTGAAATCAAAATAATTTTACATTTCATCTTTGAGATAATCCTAAAATAATTTTAAAAATAAAAAAATCCATAAACTTTTTTGTTGAATCTTGATAATGTACAAGCTTCAACAAAATCTAAATTTATGGATTCTTATTTGTATTATAGTATTAACTTTATGTCATCAACCTTATTGCCAGATATAATACTACTGATTCATTAAAATGCCTTGGATTAAATCCCGATTTTTGATTTATTCTCTCTAATCTATATTGTAATGTATTTTTATGAATATAAAATTCCTCCGAGGTACCTTTTAATGACATATCATTTTTATAGTAAACTTCTAACAACTTAATATCTTCTTTATCCAATTTTTTCAATATTTTATCTATATATTGCTTCTTTACTTCTGTATCTACACTCTCTAAAATGATTTCTAAATTTAAGGTATCAAGATAGGTTAAAATTTCTCTATTTTTGCTAGCATATTTTAGAGCTATTCGAGCTTCTTGATAAGAATTATAAGTTTCATATAATTCTTTTAACCTTCCAACACCACCAATTAAAATCCCATGATACTTTTCTAAAATATCCATATATACACTCTTTAATTTATCATATTTTTCTGTATTAACTAGAGCTATAAATTCATTTGGATATATATATATCTTAAATATATTCCCAATAGAGTCAAACACTTTCTTGATATCATTTTCTATAATCTCTATCTCTCTAGCATCATGACATTTATCTATTTTCATAATTACAACCGCAAACTTTTGATTCGGCAATATTCCAAATTCACTTAAGATATTCTCTATTTCATTTTTATCCTCTATATTATCATAAATTAATGATTTTACTACATAATTTATCCTTTGTTTATCTGCTTCATATTTATAATTTAATTCCTGTTCCTTTATAAATATTTCAGTTATCTTTGTTACTAGAAATCCGTACTTGCTTATTTCATCAGGCTCACCCGTTATACCTATTGCTCCAGCTGCATTTCTATTTATCTTTATAGGGTAATTTATTCCCTTCCTACTCCCCTTATATTCATCACTACATTCAACCGTTACATTTTTCAAATTTTTTATAGCTTCATATCCTGCTTCATGGAAGGTATTTAGTCTCTTTTCATCAGTACTGCCTATTATCATTCCATTTATATCTATAAAGTTTATATCCTTATCTACAACTTCCTTTACTGCATTTACTATTTCCTGTGCTAAACTTAAACTTATTCTATTAATTGCCATAGATTATCATTTCCTCTTATATTTAAATTAGATTATCTTCTTTCAGCAAGTTAAATAATGTTGGTTTTAATTTAAATTCACTCGTTAAACTAGTAACTTCCTCTAAAGCCTTTTCCTTTTTTTCCTTAGATATATTTGCTTTTGATGCCCTAATCAATATATTCTTAGGGGAATGTGCTATATCTATAAATTCTAGAAGTTGTGTCTTATATCCTAGGCACTCTAGCAAATTAGCTCTTACTGAATCTGTCATCAGTGCTGAAATTCTCTCTTGCACTATTCCATATTTCGTCAATATAGATAGTGAGCTAGTTTCTATTTGACTATTAAATTCATGTTGGCAGCATGGCACTGAAAATATCATTTTGCTATTCCATTTTATTGCATTATACAAAGCATAATCTGTAGCTGTATCGCAGGCATGCAATGTAATTACCATGTCAACTTTATTATTATATTTAAATCCATTTATATCCCCTAATTCAAAATGCAAGTTTTCATAATTATATCTCTTTGCTATATCATTACATTTTTCAATAACATCAGCCTTAAGATCTAAGCCTATCATTTTAACATTTATTTTTTTAATTTCTACAAAGTAATAATATAGTACGAAGGTTAAATATGATTTACCACAGCCAAAATCTAATATGGTAAGCTCTTTATAATCGTTCTTTTTTATCTCATCATCAATAATTTCAACAAATCTATTTATTTGCTTATACTTATCATATTTAGAATTTACAACCTTACCCTCTTTTGTAAAAACTCCTAAATCTATAAGTGGTTCTATTATCATACCTTCCTTAAGGATATAGTTTTTCTCTTTATTATGACCTTTATTAACCTTATTTTCATTATCCTCTTTTTTCTTACCCAAATGTATTTTACCCTTTTTAGAAATTTTCAAATCAAATGTAGTTTTATCAGACCAAGCCCCAACCTGCTTATAGTTAGATGCTACACATTCTAAAAGCTTTCTCTCTAAATTATCTACATCAATATTTTCATGAAATACCTGCTTATCTGTATATTTTTCTATTTGATAGTATTTTCTTCCCTCATTTTCTTTTAATATAAATGTTATTTTATTATACTGTATTTCCTTATTCATTTTATTACTAACAACTATCTTTATAATTTCCTGCTCTAAAATTTCATCAATTGCTTTTTTTAATTCTTCCATTTCAACACACCTTATCATTTATTTTTCATGAGCTTTTCTATATGATAATATCACTATATATCAAATTAATAAATTATTTTTATTAACTTCCTCAATTCTTATGCTTTATTGTGATATTAAATAAGATAATAAAAAACCTTAAAGTTTAAATGTAATCTTTAAACTTTAAGGTCTTTATTAAAACTTCTTTTTAAATATATTATTTTAGCCATACAAATTTTCACTTTTACGAATTTTTCATTATCACGCTTTCAACTACTTTAGCCACATCTTCACATGCATCACAGCATTTTTCAAAGTATTCAAATATATCCTTCCAAATTATAAGTTCAATAGGGTCAGTTATTTCAGCATAAAATTTCTTTATACCGATTACATATAGTTTGTCACCCTCTTGCTCCAAAAGATTTATATTTTCTCTTAATTTAGCTATATTAGTTGATTTTTTGAAGTTGCGGAATTCTTCAATTAAACCCTTTGCTTCATTAGAAATTTTTATTATCAGTTTTGAAAATCCTAAAGCTTCTTCTCTCACAGTGCTAATATTTGACATATATACCCTAACCAAAACATCCTCTATAGCATCTGTTATATTGTCAATTTGATGTGCAAGTTCAATTATATCCCCTCTTTCAATAGGTGTAATAAACTCCTTTGCTAATTTATCCATCATATTATGCTTTTTAATATCTGCAGTATGCTCAATTTCATGCATTTCCTTTACCTTTAACTCCAAAGTCATCGCGTCAAAATTGATTAGAGTTTCGTTTAGTAAATATGCTTCCGTACAAGAATATCCAACTAATTCTGATAGCATTTCAAAATAATCATTTCCTTTTCTACCTTTCATTTTTACAGTACCCCCTCAAATATTTTTACTCATATATTATTAATCACTAATTATATTTAATTAAAAAATTGCAATAAAAATTTTCGCCATGAAGAAACCTATTAAACCACAACCTGGAAATGTAAGCACCCAGGTCCAAACCATCTCCTTAACCACTCCCCAGTTTACCGAGCTTATACGTTTCGCTGCGCCAACTCCCATTATTGAAGTAGTTTTAGTATGTGTTGTACTTACAGGTATTCCTGTTACTGATGAAACCAGAAGACATCCTGCCGCAGCTAAATCTGCAGAAAATCCTTGATATTTTTCTAATTTAACCATATCCATACCCACTGCTTTTATTATCTTATATCCACCTATAGATGTTCCAATCGCCATAACCAAAGAGCTTAGTACCATAAGCCATACTGGAATAACAAAACTAGTAACATCTGCTTGTCCATTTGCTAAAAATATTCCTAACATGAATACGCCCATAAATTTTTGACCATCCTGCGCCCCATGCATAAATGCCATAGCTGCGCCTCCAAACACTTGACCATTTTGAAAGAATTGACTTGTTCTTCGCCTATCAAATCTTTTAAATATAAATTCTACGGTTTTTACCGTTGTCCATCCCATTCCAAAACCTAATCCCGTCGAAAGCATCAAGCCATATAACACCTTTATCCATTGTTCACCATTAATACCACTAAGTCCACCTTGAATAGCAATTGCTGCTCCTGATATACCAGCAATTAATGCATGGCTCTCACTAGTAGGAATTCCAAAGTACCATGCCGTCGTTGCCCAAACAACAATAGCAAATAATGCCGCACATAAAGCAATTAACGCACTTCGTGGATCACTCCCGAAATCAACCATATTATATATGGTTTGCGCTACATTAGCATTTACCATAGTCATTACAAATACTCCCAAAAAGTTGAAAATAGCTGCCATAATAATAGCCGATCTTGGACTTATTGCACGCGTAGATACACAAGTAGCAATAGCATTAGGTGCATCTGTCCACCCATTTACTAGGATTACTCCTAGAGTTAAAATTGTTGTAATTAATAATGGTATATTATTCATTAGTTGATTTAAAAATTCTGTGAAAGAAATAGTCATAAAATATCTCCCCTCATTTTCATTAATTCATTAATAAAATAATAATATGTATTTGTTTTTATTATCTTTTATTTAATATTTTTACAATTGTTACGATATCACCTTTTATTGACATTTACAACGTTGTTAACCTAGTTTTAACATTAATATTTATAATATTTATATTTATTGAAATCATTTCCACTATATTCAAAGATTTAGATTGTTATTATATTTTATTCGAAAAATAAGAAAAACCCTTGAAATCAAGGATTTTTCTTTTATCACAATTATAGTGATTATTTGGTGGAAGCGATGGGAATCGAACCCATGTCCGAAAGCCATTCCATATAGGCATCTCCGAGTGCAGTCTCTGATTTTACATTCCCTCTATAAAACACCCAAAGACAGGTTTTTTACTTCAGTAGCTTCATAATTTCCGTTTCTTAGTCAAAGCTTTCTAAGACTCGGTTCCCTACTAATTTGACGCCCTAGTCCAAGCCGTAGGACTCTTAGGTAGAACGAGCAGCGACTAGGCTGCTAACGCGAAATTATCTTCTGCGTTTATCTTTTTCCCATAGTTTTTTAAAGCGGGCCCATAGGTTCCCTCTACTCGCTTCCTATATGTTACGCACCCCCGTCGAAACCAGTGCGCCCCCATGTTAGGCATAGTAATCATTAATATTACTACGATATATTCATTATAAACAATAACCCACCTTATATCAAGTAAAGTTTTATATATTTATTTATGATGTTTATGGTTTAGTTTCCATTTAGTTATTTGAAAATAACTAATAACTCAAAATATCCGAATATACTAATTTATTTATTTTTGAAGCCCATTTATATATTTTCCAAAATTAGCATAAATATACCAATTCACATCGTACAGAAAGTAATTCTATATTCAAGTGGAGTTCGTTTTCACTCCACCCGAATATTATGACCTATCATACTTTTAATTAAATATAGATGATACAAACTCTTTAATCCAATTAAATAACTTATCAAAGAATCCTGAGTCCTTAAGTTCCTTACCTAACGCCGCCATATCCTCTTTAAACTTTGATGAAGCTTTATCTAAAGTATCTTTAAGCTTTGAATAATCAAGGTCCAAATCATTTATATCAGACATTAACGAAACCATTCTATCTTCAATATTACCACTTAATTCTACCTTATACTTACCTTGCGTATCTTCTACAATCTTTTGGATCTCTTTTTCTGTAGACGGTTTTTCCTTTATAATAGCTGTTTTTATTTCATTTATAATTGCAGTGGCTTCTGTTTGTCCTATTTCCTCAGCTAAATCTAGAGATACTTCTATCTCCTCTTGTGCTGTCTTCTTTCCATCTAAAGATAACTCTCCACCCATTATCTTTTCAGCACCTGCTAATATCCCTGCAAGGGCTGATTCTCCTGTTACCGGAAACGGAGCTGATGCTACAACCTCTGCATTTAATATGCCTGAGGTTATTAACGCATTAGCAAGCATATCATTAGATACTAATGTTAAATTAGTAGATTTAACCGTTACTCCACATTCTTTCTCCATAAGCTTAACATAGGCACTAGAATACCATCCCCCTGTAAAGTTCTGAAGATTGTTAGGATCTAGCCCAAGTTGTTTTATTGCAACACTATTATTTACATATATAGTATCAACATTATCTGGGGCCTTAAAATATTTCTTCAACTGGTCCTCTTGTGCTTTATTTAAATCTGATCCAAGACTTAGAATTTCACCCGTTGGATATTCTCCACGAACACTTGCAAATGCATCTATTGACGTACCAAGGCACATAAAAACACATAATCCTATAGCCAACTTCTTAATATTTTTTTTAATCATTTTTAATTCTCCTTATATAAGACATCTCAAAATAGCCCAGTATACTTATTTATTTTTTTGAATATGCCTAAAATGTATTTATCACTATTTCTATTCTTAATTATATATAAGTATACTTACCATTTCTATAATTAAGCTAAACCTTAAGAAAAATTTAATAAAAAAAGTATTAGCACCTCTCTTTCAAGAAGTTATACTAATACTTTTTAATCAGCCAATAACACTTAGCCAAATCACAGATTTGGACTTTATTCTGAAACTCATTCTCACTTTGTTCAAATGAGTAAGTAACACTTAGCCAAATCATAGATTTGGAGTGTTACTTATATTTTTCTTTCATCTGTCTGTCTATATCTCTCTTTGCGGCTTTTTCTAGCATTACATCTCTCTTATCGTAATCCTTCTTACCTCTACAAACCCCAAGGTTCACTTTAACTTTACCGTCCTTAAGATATATACTAAGCGGTATTAACGTGTACCCCTTTTGTGCTGTAAACGCCATAAGCTTTTCAATTTCTGCTTTATGGAGAAGTAACTTTCTTTCTCTTAAAGGGTCTTTATTAAATATATTTCCTTGTTCATAAGGGCTAATATGCATATTCTTAACAAAAATCTCACCATTATCTATATCAGCATAGCTATCTCTAAGATTTGCTTTTCCACCTCTTATAGATTTAACCTCTGTTCCCACAAGTACAATACCTGCTTCCATAGCTTCTTCTATAAAATAATCATGTCTAGCTTTCCTATTTTCTGCTAAAGTTTTATTTCCTAATTTCTTTGCCACACTCTCACCTACTTTTATATTTATATATCTTTATTACCTTATACCTGTGATTTTACTAAATAAAAACAACTTTGTATAGTTATCTATGTATTTATTATAGCCCAAAACTCTTTGTAACAACAGTTTTATTTTACATTTTCATGCTTCTAAATCCTTGTAATTTAAGTGTTTTATCCTTTCACAATATCACAAACTTAAACTTTTAGATTTAACATTTATAATCTAAATTAAAAGAGTTGTCCCCATGTAGAATTTTCTACTTGAAGCAACTCTCTTAATTTTGATTTAATTATCTATAAGTATTTTTAAACACACTGAAATCTAATTCAGTATTGATACTAACAATTTTTTCGGTTTAGAATTCTACCTTGTTTCCATAGAATGTACATTCAAATAATTTTTCCATAGTTTCATCATCTATTTCTCTTGGATTTGAGCCTGTACATGCATCTAATACAGCATTATGAGCTACAAATTTAAGATTTTCTTTGAAATCCTCTTCTTTTACTCCATATTCTTTCATTGAATGAGGAATTTCCATTACTGTATTTAATTCATTAATCATTTCTATTAGTGAATCTGTTAACTCTGAATTGTTACAGCCTTTTAATTTTAACATTCTTGCAATATATGCATATCTTGCTTCACATTTTGTTCTATTATATTGAATTACATATGGAAGGAAGATTGCATTTGCACAACCATGCGGAATATGGAATACTGCTCCTGTCTTATGAGCCATTGAGTGAACTATTCCAAGTAACGCGTTTGAGAAAGCCATACCAGCTAAACATTGAGCTTCATGCATTAAATTTCTTGATTCTTCACACCCATTATAAGAGTTAAGTAGATTATCTCTTACCATATCTATAGCTTTTAATGCTAATGGGTCTGTAAAGTTTGATCTTAATGATGCTGTATATGCTTCTATTGCATGCGTTAACGCATCCATTCCAGTATGTGCAACCAAAGTTTTTGGCATAGTTTGAGCTAGTGCCGGGTCAACGATTGCAATGTCAGGTGTTATATTAAAATCTGCTAATGGATATTTTATTTTAGCTTTATAATCAGTAATTACAGAAAATGCTGTAACTTCTGTAGCTGTTCCACTAGTTGATGGTATAGCAACAAATTTTGCTTTTTGTCTTAATTCTGGTAGTCCAAATGGTATAACAGCCTGCTCGAAAGTAAACTCAGGGTATTCATAGAATATCCACATAGCTTTTGCTGCATCAATTGGAGATCCTCCACCGATTGCAACTATCCAATCTGGTTGAAAGTTTCTCATAGCTTCTGCACCCTTCATCACTGTTTCCACTGATGGATCTGGCTCTACACCTTCAAATAGTTCAACTTCCATTCCAGCTTCTTTTAAGTAGTCCTCTGTTTGTTGTAAAAATCCGAATCTTTTCATAGATCCGCCACCAACAACTATGAAAGCTTTTTTACCCTTCAATGTTTTAAGCGTTTCTAACGCTCCTTCTCCATGATAAATGTCTCTTGGTAATGTAAAACGTGCCATAATATGAACCCCCTTAAAATTTAACTTATATGTTATTTATTTAACTATTTACATGTTAATTATATCACAATATTTTTAATTTTCTATATTTTTTACAAAATTAAATATTTTATTTTATAAATTCACATTATAATAATGATTTTACAGTTAAATTATTATATTAAACTTCATTATTACGTCAAATAAATCCCGGAACTATATATTTATATCTAAATACAGTTCCGGGACCCACATTTAATTATTATTTGTTTGTTATTTTTTTATTTATATCTTTACAATTCACTAATTTATAATTTAAAATTATAAATTTCAGATAAAATTTCTTTATTTTACCCTTAAAACTCCACAGTAGCTCTCGCTATTTATTCTAAGTGTTTTAACCAATTAACCAACTAGTCAATTTGATTAATTTCTTCAGCTTCATGGCTTCCAAAAATTAATTCGTTAAGATCTACAGATATTTCTTCAACTTCTTCATCCTCTTCTTTTTCAGTTTTTACAACCTCAAAGAATATATCATGAGCATCTATATCAACCTTAGAACATATAACCTTTATAGAATCACCTAGTCTATAAATATTTTTAGTTCTTTCCCCGATTAATGATAAATGTCTTTCATCATAAATGTAATAATCATCATGAAGTTCGCTTATGTGAACTAACCCCTCTATTGTGTTAGGCAGTTCTACAAACATACCAAAACTAGTTACTGATGATATTATTCCTTCAAACTCTTGACCTATTTTATCTAACATATATTCAGCTTTTTTAAGATCATCAACTTCACGTTCTGCTTCCACTGCCATTCTTTCTGTATCTGATGATTGTTTAGATGCATCTACTACAAAAGTTTTTAATCTTTTTTCTCTCTTTGGAGTTAATCCCTCATTTATTAATTCTTTTATAATTCTATGAATTGCAAGGTCTGGATATCTTCTTATCGGTGATGTAAAGTGGCAATAGTATTTAGCTGCAAGTCCAAAGTGACCTACACACTGCTGCGAATATTTAGCCTTCATCATGGATCTAAGAAGTAATGTACTAACTACAGTTTCTTCTTTTTTACCTTTAACACATTCTAATATTTTTTGAAGTTCACTAGGACGTACTTCATCATCTTTAAATCTTATATGATATCCTAAATTGTACACAAACTCACTGAAGTGTAATAGCTTCTCCATATTTGGGTCTTCATGAATTCTATATACAAAAGGTGCATTCATCCAGAAGAAATGTTCTGCTACAGTTTCATTACAAACTAGCATAAATTCTTCTATTATTCTATTTGCTATAGCCCTTTCACGCGGTAATATATCAATTGGCTTACCATTCTCGTCTAATATGATTTTACATTCCTCAAAATCAAAATCAATAGCACCCCTAGATAATCTTTTTTTATTTAAAATTTTGAAAAGTTCACCCATATTTTTAAAATCTTCATGAAGATGTTTATATTTTTCTATAGTTTCAGCATCCTCATCTCTTAGTATTTTCGTAACATCTGTATATGTCATTCTCTCATTAGTCTTAATTACACTTTCAAATACATCATGATCTACAACCTTACCAGTTTGGTCAATCTCCATAAAGCAACTAAGTGCAAGTCTATCTACTTTTGGATTTAAACTACATACCCCATTAGATAAGTTCCTTGGAAGCATTGGAATAACTCTATCAATAAGATATACTGATGTTCCTCTTTTAAAGGCTTCTTTATCTAATACATTATTCTCTCTAACATAGTGAGAAACGTCAGCAATATGAACTCCTAATTTGTAATTTCCATTTTTCAAAACTTCTATGGAAACAGCATCATCTAAATCCTTTGCATCTTCTCCATCTATTGTAACCATAGTTAAGTCTCTGATATCTCGTCTTCTATCAATCTCACTCTGAGGAACTTCATCCACTATTTTTTCTGCAAACTCTTCAACCTCTATAGGAAATTCTTCCGGAAGATTATGTTTTCTAATTATTGTTAGAATATCTATACCTTTATCGCCTTTTTCTCCCAATATTTCAATAACTTTTCCTTCTGGATTTCTTCGTTGTTCTGGCCAACTAGTTATTTCTACAACAACTATTTGACCTGTTTTTGCTCCATTTCTATTGCCTTTTGAAATAAATATATCCTGATTTATTTTTTTATCATCAGCTACAACAAATCCAAAGCTTTTATTATCTTCATATGTTCCAACGAGTTTTGTATTTTTTCTTTCTACTATTCGAATAATTTCACCTTCACATTTTTTACCTTTATTTTCATCTCTTAATATCTTAACAAGTACAATGTCATTATTCATAGCACTATTAACATTGCTAGCTGGTATAAATATATCTGGTCTTTCTTCTTCTACTATTACAAATCCAAACCCTTTTTGATTTGCCGCAAAAGTTCCCTTCATAATTCCCATTCTCTCTGGAATTCCATAAAGTTCTGCTCTATTTTTAATTATTGAACCATCCTTCTCCATCTGATCTAATAAGTGCTGAAACTCTTTGGCTTCTCTCTTACTTATCCCAAATATTTTTGATAACTCCTTTATACTCATTGGCTTATAAGCCTGTTCTTTCATAAAGTTTATTAATACTTCTTTAATATTCATTTTTCACGTCCTCCAATTTTAATATAACATGTTTATGCCATAGCATTTTAATACATACCATTACCCCAATTGATAATAGTATTCCTTTTTTATATATAGTGTTATGTAAAATCCACATTAAATATTTTTTAAAACTTATATATTTATTTTTAATTATCATAATTTTCAAAATACCCAATAATACATAATAAACCTTGTAAACCTATCCCTTCAGCGGTCCACCCCTCATATTATGAGATTGGCCTATACATATATATTATATACTAATTTTTTCTAGTTTATAATAAACTTTTAACTATATTTATATAAATATTTATAAATGTTCTAATTTCTTTTAAATTTGTTCAAAAAAAGAAAAAACTACCGAAATAATCAATAGTTTTTTCTTCGCAATAATATTTAATTAAATTCGACATAAAATAACTGTATAACCTTTGGGGAAGGTTATACGAATAAATAAAAGGGGTTATTTATTCTATTTACACCTTTATTATACATATTGTTTTCTTATTTTTCAAGTGAACTAATAATTAATTTTATAAACGAAATGTTAATACATATAATTTTTCCGAATTTTTCTTTGATTATACCACTAAAATTCGACTACATACTGTTTAATATTAAAATTTTCATAAATATGCTCACTGTTATATTTTTCTCAAACTATTTGCTATAAATTTTGCAATATTTCTATCTCTTCTGCAGTTAACTCTCTATATGAACCCTCTTCCAAGGTTTCATCAAGTTCCATAGGTCCAAATTTAACACGCTTCAAATACACAACGGATTTATCCAAAGCTTCAAACATCCTTTTTACCTGATGGAATTTTCCTTCTTGTATTGTAACAAATACTTCTGATCCATCTTCGGTTGAACTTATTATTTCTAACTCTCCAGGCATACACTTATATCCATCATCTATAACTATTCCCTTTTTAAAGCTTTCTACGTCACTTTTATCTACAGGCTTATTTATTTCTGCATAATAAACCTTATTTACATGATTTTTAGGTGATATTAGTTTATGATTTAAAGCTCCATCATTTGTAAGTAATTGAAATCCAACAGTATCTTTATCTAACCTTCCCACTGGAAATGGTTCAAACACTTGATATTCTGGATCAAGTAAATCAATTACAGTTTCATCATGGTTGTCAAATGTTGCACTAACAACTCCTGCTGGCTTATTCAAAAGCAAATAAATAAATTCTCTGTAATTAACCCTTTCTCCATTCACCATAATTACATCACTAGTTGGGTCAACCTTAACAGCACTGTCCTTAACAACTTGATCATTTACAACAACTGCACCTTTTCTGCAACTAGTCTTAACCTCTTTACGACTACCATATCCCATATTTCCTAATATTTTATCTAAACGTTCCATAATATCTCCTCACATTTCTTATATTTTATTTATATATTAAATATTTATTTAAGTCTCCTATAGTTAAAATTACTTATGTTATTAGTTGCCTTAGGCATCTGTAAATAAATAACAAGTCAAAGATGCGAAAAATATTTTGGGTTAGACAATGACATAGATTCCACCTATAGCATAGCTATCTAATTATTCTGTTGACGCAGTGTAACACAAAATAGTCTAACGTACTGACTTATTTATTTTTTGAAGATGCCTTATATAAATAATGCCCCTTTTTTCACAATATAACTCAAGAATACTAATCTTCTCATAGTCCTATACTTGCAAAAATCTAGATAACTAAATGAACTCCTATTAATTCTAAACTATTTACAAAATAAAATAAACCCTTCATACCATGAAAGGTTTATATATTTATTATAATAAGTTATTTATTTTTATTAAATAATTCTTAGTTTCAATTGGCAATTTATAAAAATCACTAGAACTTTTTATTCCTCTAGATGCCATATTACCTGGCCCAAAATTATATGCTACTAATGCCATATCTAAATTATAATTATAATTTTTTAGATAATCGTTTATATGTCTAGTTCCTGCATCAATATTTTCTTCAATACTAAATGGATCATTTACACCATAATGAGATACATTTTGTGGCATAAGTTGCATAAGCCCCATAGCTCCTGCTGGTGAAACTGCGTTAGGATTATAATTTGATTCAGTCTTTATTATAGCATTTATCAGTTCTTTACTTACACCATATTTTTCTGACGCACTTCCTATAGCATTTTCAATTCTTTTAGCGTTCGGAATATTAGGATTAACACCACCCGTATTATTACCTAAAGGCCTAGTTATAATATTACTCAATTCCTCAAGCCCATTATTCTTACTATTTTTATCTATAGCCATTTGGGTTTGAGCATTTTTCTCACCCATAGCTTTTAGGAGCGATGACATAATCATACTAAATCCATTTACACTTGAGGATTCCCCGTTTTTATCTCCGCCATTCATTCCACCAGACATTAGCCCCATAGACATAAGCCCCGTAAGAAACCCTTCTGGTTCTGTAGCCGAATTTAAACTGTCATTAACGATACCAACACCTTGAACATATTTATTCTGAGTAATTTTATTTTCATTACTATCCTTAGATGTATTATCCACACCGTTCTTAATTACATTATTAACATATGCATTCACTCCATTATATACACCGCTTACGTCATAACTCATTACTTTATCCTCCTTTGTAGCTTACTTTTAGTATAGCCTTTAATCTTTTAACTTCTTACTATTTATATTCTAATTAAATTAATACATTTCCTTCTTTAGAAAGCCTTAAAGATTTTAATCTTCATTCTAATTTTAAGATTAAGTCTTAATTTTCAAATTGGAATTTTTAACGACTAAATCTTAAATTCTCAATCTTAAATTCTTAATTTTAAATTTTAAATTTTAAATTAAGAATTTTCAACTCTAATATATCTATCGACTATTTATCCGAAAAACTTAAGGGATTGTATCAATTTTGATACAATCCCTTTTAACTTTTAACTTTTAACTTTGAATTTTAATCTTTAATTTAAGCCTCATTCCTTACATTGAATCTCCATGATAGAATAATCCTCATAGGAACTCTTTGCATAGTTGCTTTTGCATAAAGCTAATATTTTATAGAAACCTTTATGGAATGGCATAAAGGTATAATAATTTTTCTTACTATATTTTTGTATTAGCTTCCATTCTCCATTTTCCATTAAATAAAATTCATATAAATTATCTTTCCCGCCATCACAATGCACATGAAAATTCACATCTTCATTACATTTCACAACTTCTTTATCAAGGGTTATATTACAATTTGTAACAGGTGCTCCCTGTAACACTTCAATACTAAGTTCTTTTCTACAATCATATTCTTTACTACTAGAAATATTTTTACAATATACCTTAATTTTATAATCCCCTGAACATTTTGGTATAAGTTTAAACTTTTTTTCACTGCTGAACTCGGTAGTTTCTACTTCTCTATTATTAATTTCCACCTTATATCTAACTAATGTATCCCTTGTATTTTCTGTGATAACCTCAATAACAATCTCATCACCAAGTATATACATCTCTTTTTGTTCTGTCAGTACATAATCTATTTTAGCTGGTATGAATTCTTTACAATCAATATATATAACTGAGTGAACATCATAATCTCTTTTAGATTTTGGATGTTTAACTTTAACCTCTACCTCATATTTCCCCACCTCTAAAGGGATAAAGTTAATGTTCGACTTCTCATTATATTCAATGAACTCTACCTGTTCCTCATCCCTCTTTATCATAAACTCATATAATAAATTACTTCCTCCAGCGGCCTCAATCTTTATGTTTAAAGGTTTATTTATTAATGCCTGCTTATCATTATCAAGAATAATATCTTTAATAAAAATATCATGAGTACAATCCTCATTTATAACAAAATCCATAGTTGATTTTTCTTCATACTCACCTTTATAGCTACTATCCTTAATCAATACTTCTACTGTATAGACTCCACTTTTTTCCGGTATCCATTTATAACTATTTTTCATAGAATACTGTGAACTTTCATTGTAATTACCGTCAATTATAAATTTATAAAGTATATTTTCTCCACCTGAACATATAGCCTTAACCTCTATCGGTGTTTTTTCCACCTGTGGAGAACTCAAATCAGACGTAACACTTAACACCTTTATAGGCTTGTATTTTACTACATTATAATGAATTATAGCTCTATCATCATATTTCTCATGTGAATACATATCCCTTACCATGCACAATAACTTATACTCACCGGGAACAGATTCTATGAAATTCACTAATCTTTTGCTAGAAAAATCCTGGATAAGTTTCACATTTCCATACTCATCAATTTTAATAAACTTATATAGTACAACTCTACTTTCATCAAATTGAGCATTAATTTCAAATATTAATTCATTGCCTACAATTAAATCCTCACTCAAACATTTTATATCTTTTATGTTGACATCCTCCATAGGCATAACTTTAAATCCAATATTTCCAAAATCATCGAACTGATTCTCTGATTTTTCATCTTTACATTCCACCAATATCTCCATATCCCCTTCATGGTCTGGTGTAAAACTTAATACATTGTCTTCTGAATAATCCTTTATAAGATCCCATTTACACTCTTTTTTAATCCAATATTTGCACATAATTGGAAGTCTACTTGTTACAACATTAATTTCTATCTTCTCTCCAAGTCGTATCTCATCACTACTTACTGTAATATTTTTTATTAACTTTTCACCAACTGCCCCTATAATAAAATCCATTCTCGAAGTAAAATTATGAGATTTTTTACTGTCTTCCGTTTTTGATAACACCATAACTATATACTTGCCATCTTCCATGGGTGTCCAATATGTAAAACTATCTTCTTGAAAATCTTTTATAGTTTCCCAACATCCCCCGTCGCATTTTACTATAAACTTGTATAGTAAGTCATCTGACATCTTATTTTCTATATATAATTTAATTTTTGTACCCTTTTGCTGTGGACTTGCTAAACTTGTCCCTATAATCATTTCATTCATTTGTATTCCCCCTAGAATATAATCTTCCGATAAACATATTCCTTTAATGACCCATTTTTTCATTATATTTGCATAATTATATTATATACCTTTCCATATTATGTAACAACATATATTAATATCTATTCTTCATACTAATTAGACAAAATCTATGAAAAAAAACACTTGTGTATTATATTTCTACAAGTGTTTTTTGGTTTATTCTATTTATGCTTTTATCTCTAAGGTTCTTTCTGCTAGCTTAATAAGATTTTCTCTAAGGCTTACATTATCATCTTCACTTCGTTTCTTGTGCTTTCCTGTCTTGCCGCCTCCACGCCTTACCTTCGCACTAATATGGCGTTCAAATAACAATTTATCAATGTTATTGTCAGAGAATATATATCCATTTGGACTTATTGCATATGACTTCTTGCCAAGAACCATTGCAGCAACGCCATAATCTTGAGTTACAACAATATCTCCATTTTTGGCCTCATTCGCAACTCTCATATCAACCGCTTGAAATCCACTATCCATTACAATAACCTCACCATATTCTGAAGTTATTACATGGTGTATATCACAAAATATCTTAAGCGGAATATTATACTGTTTTGCTACTGCTTCTATTATGTCTCTTCCTGCACATCCATCACCATCTACTATAATCGCCATATCTACTTACCCAACTTCGAAAGAAGATTCTTTTGAAGTTCCTCATATCCAGGCTTTCCAAGTAGTGCAAACATGTTATTCTTATAGGCTTCTACACCTTCTTGATCAAAAGGATTTATCTCAAGTAAATATCCACCTATTGCACAAGCTTTCTCAAAGAAGTATATAAGTTCCCCTATTACTTCTGGAGTTAATTCTTTAATGTTTATAACTATATTTGGAACTCCACCTTCTGTATGTGCCAGTGCTGTTCCTTCCATGGCCATTTTATTAACAAAATCTATAGTTTTTCCACTTAGGAAATTAAGTCCATCTACATCCTCTTCATCTTCTTTTATAGTTAATTCTATTGGCACCGTCTCCACATTAACTACAGTTTCAAATATATTTCTTTTTCCATCTTGAATATATTGTCCCATGGAATGTAAATCTGTAGAAAAGTTTACCGCTGCTGGGAATATTCCCTTTCCATTCTTACCATGACTTTCTCCGAATAACTGTTTAAACCACTCCCCAAAATACTGGAGACAGGGTTCATAGTTAACAAGTATCTCCGTAGTTTTCCCCATATCATATAACAAGTGTCTTACTGCTGCATATTTATAGGATATATTTTCATTTATATCATCATTTTCATAAGCTACTCTTCCATTCTGTGCACCCTTTAATAATCCATCAATATCTATTCCAGCAACTGCAATTGGAAATAATCCAACAGGTGTTAAAACAGAAAATCTACCACCTACATCGTCTGGAATAACAAATGTTTCATATCCTTCTGCATCTGCAAGGTTTTTAAGTGCTCCCCTAGCCTTGTCTGTAGTTATAAATATTCTATTTTTAGCCTCTTCTTTTCCATATTTATTTTCAATTAACTCTTTAAATATTCTAAATGCTATTCCTGGTTCTGTAGTAGTGCCTGACTTAGATATAACATTAATAGCAAAATCCTTACCGTCTATAAGCCTTAAAAGTTGTGATAAATATGTAGAACTTATATTGTTTCCAGCAAAATAAACTGCTGGGTAATTTCTGTCTTCGTCAGACATATTATTAAAAAATGGCCCTTTTAAAGACTCTATAACGGCTCTTGCCCCAAGATATGATCCACCAATTCCTATAACAATTAACACCTTAGAATTTTCTTGTATCTTTCTAGCAGCTTCCTTAACATTTTGGAACTCTTCTTTATTAAAATTAATAGGTAAGTCTAACCACCCTAAAAATTCATTTCCTAGACCACTTCTATCATGTAAAATTTTATGTGCTGCTGATACTCTAGGTTTAAGATTATTAATTTCATTATCACTTACAAATCCCTCAAGATTTCTAAGATTTAAATTTATAGCTTTTGTCATATATCATCACTCTCCAATGTTATAAATTAGTAATCCCTTAATTATAAAAAACTATGTATAGTATAAACATTAATATAAACTATATCCATACTATCAAAACACTGTAGTATTCCTTTACTAAAAGTATACATTATTAAACTTATTTTTTCAATTATTACCAATGACTAGTTTACCTTAGCCAAATCATAGATTTGGAGGTAAAGTTATAGCCCTAGGTATTTATTACCTAGGGCTAAGTTTGGGTGTGATTTATTTAAACATGTATAAAATTATAGATGTTAAATACTATTTAATTGTTTAACCATTGATCTGTTAAATTTCAATATCTAAAACCTGAGTTTTAAGTGAAATTTATTCCCACTCAATAGTTGAAGGTGGTTTCGAAGTTATGTCATAAACAATTCTATTTACTCCGTTAACTTCATTAACTATTCTTCTAGATACTTTATCTAGTACATCATAAGGTATTCTTGCCCAATCTGATGTCATTCCGTCAGAAGATGTAACTCCTCTTAAAGCTACAGTGTGACTATAAGTTCTTTCATCACCCATAACTCCTACTGATTTTATATTAGGTAAGCAAGCGAAGTATTGCCAAATTTCACTTTCAAGGCCAGCTATAGCAACCTCTTCTCTAAATATAGCATCTGCTTCTCGTACTATGTGTAGCTTCTCATCTGTAATATCGCCTAGTACTCTTATTGCAAGTCCTGGCCCTGGGAATGGCTGTCTCCATACTAAATCATGGGCAATTCCAATTTCCTCACCTACAGCTCTTACTTCATCTTTAAACAGTTCTCTTAATGGTTCTATAAGTTCAAATTCGATATCCTCTGGAAGACCTCCTACATTATGATGACTCTTTATTGTAGCAGAAGAATTTGTTCCACTTTCTACAACGTCAGCATATATAGTTCCTTGAACTAGGAAATCCATTTTGCCAAGTTTATTTGACTCTTCTTCAAATACTCTAATGAATTCTTCTCCAATGATTTTTCTCTTTGTTTCTGGATCTGAAACACCTTTAAGTTTTCCAAGGAATCTTTCTTGAGCATTTACTCTTATAAGGTTCATATCAAAACCTTCTCTGAATATCTTCTCAACTTGGTCTCCCTCATCTTTTCTAAGTAAACCATGATCTACAAATACACAAGTTAAGTTTTTACCAATTGCTTTATGAACAAGTACGGCAGCTACCGATGAATCAACTCCACCTGATAGAGCACAAAGTACTTTTTTATCTCCAACTAATTTCTTAATCTCTGCAATCTTTTCCTCTGCAAAAGCAGACATTGACCAATCACCCTTAACTTCGCATACATTGTATAAGAAGTTTTTTAACATTGCTGCTCCAAATAGAGTATGTTGAACCTCTGGGTGGAATTGAACTCCATAAAGTTTTCTTTCCACATTAGCCATCGCAGCTATTGGACATTGATTTGAGTATCCTATAATCTCAAACCCTTGTGGTGCGCTTTCTATAAAGTCAGTATGACTCATCCAGCATTGTTTTTCAGTTAATCCATTAAATAATGGATTATCTAAAGTTAACTCAACATCAGTCTTACCATATTCTCTTATAGTAGCAGTTTTAACAACACCACCTAAAACATGAGACATAAGTTGTGCACCATAACATATTCCAAGGATAGGAATGTTTAATTCGAATAACTCTTTATCTACTCTTGGAGCGCCTTCCCCGTATACACTATTGGGTCCACCAGTAAATATTATACCCTTTGGATCCATTTCTTTTATCTTCTCTACACTAGTGCTATATGAAATTATCTCACAATATACTCCATTTTCTCTTACTCTTCTTGCTATTAATTGATTGTATTGACCACCAAAGTCAACAACTAATACTAATTCTCTCTTCATATATAAGTTCTCCTTAAGTGACATCCCAAATACAATTTGGCTTATGGAACTTGCCTATTTCCAACTAATGGAATGAGCCATATGTTCAATGCCTAGATTTATATTTTAATTTTTCATTCAATATATATATTCTTATTAAATTGACACATTGCATTTTATAAAAATCCATTAGAGATTTTATCCTCATTTTGAATCCTAAATTGTGCATTTCAAATTATAATTTACATATCTATTTTAGTTTAACGTAATTTATTGATTAACGCTATAGTTTGGAGCTTCTTTAGTTATTACTATATCATGTGGATGACTTTCTCTGAATCCTGCTGAAGTTTGAATTACAAAATTTGCAGTTTCATATAAGTCAGTTAAAGTTGCTGCTCCTAGATATCCCATTCCAGAACGTATACCACCAATTAATTGATATATAGTATCTACAACTGTACCTCTAAATGCAATTCTTCCTTCAACGCCTTCTGGTACTAGCTTTTTGTTATCTTCTTGGAAATATCTATCCTTACTTCCATTGGCCATAGCACCTAAAGATCCCATACCTCTATATACTTTATAGCTTCTACCCTGATACATTTCAATTTCACCTGGCGCTTCTTCACATCCAGCAAACATTGATCCCATCATACAAACCTTAGCTCCAGCCGCTAGTGCTTTTACTACGTCTCCAGAATACTTTAATCCACCATCTGCTATAACTGGTACTCCTGATTTTTCTGCCTCTTCAACACAGTCCATTACCGCTGTAAGTTGAGGAACTCCAACCCCTGCAACTACTCTTGTAGTACAGATAGATCCAGGTCCTATCCCAACTTTAATACAATCTGCTCCAGCTTCTATTAATGCTCTTGTTCCCCCCGCTGTTGCAACGTTACCTGCAATAACTTGAAGTTCTGGATACTTAGTCTTAACATCTCTTACTGCATCTATAACACCCTTAGAATGTCCATGTGCTGTATCTATAGTTATAACATCAACATGGGCTTCAACTAGAGCATCTACTCTTATCATCATATCTTTTGTAACCCCAACTGCTGCTCCACAAAGTAATCTCCCTGTAGAATCCTTTGCTGCATTTGGGAATTTAATAGCTTTTTCTATATCTTTTATAGTAATTAATCCTTTTAGATTAAACTCATCATCTACTAAAGGTAATTTTTCTATTTTATGCTTTGCAAGTATTGCTTTAGCTTCTTCTATACTTGTTCCCTCTGGTGCAGTTATTAAATTTTTACTTGTCATAACTTCACTAATTTTTTTAGAATAATCAGTTTCAAATACTATATCTCTATTTGTAATTATTCCAACTAATTTGCCATCTTCAGTTACAGGCACTCCTGATATTCTATACCTTGACATTATTTCTAAAGCATCTTTTATAAGATTATCTTTTCCCGTTGAAAAAGGATTTACAATTACTCCATTTTCTTGTCTTTTAACTCTATCAACTTCACTGGCTTGAGCTTCTATTGACATATTTTTATGTATAATTCCAATTCCACCTTCTCTAGCCATGGCAATTGCCATTTTAGATTCCGTTACTGTATCCATTCCAGCACTCATTAGTGGTAAGTTTAACTCAATCTTCTTAGTTAAATTAGTTTTGAAAGTAACATCTTTTGGTAACACCTCTGATTTATTTGGAACTAAAAGTACGTCATCAAAAGTATAAGCTTGCTTTAAAATTGTAGCCATAATTAAAAATCCTCTCCTTCTTCTATTTCTATTTCTATTTCTATCAAAATTATTAATCTTCTGATTATATTATTTTCTTTTTATCTCAATATAGTCTACCCATAAATATTTTATTTTCTCATTACTTAGTTGTCGCTACATAATCATTATTTAAAAACAATAAAGACATGCTATTTTACTGACGCCTTATCATGAGCTTAAACATTTCAACTTCTTGAAATCCTTATATTACTCTTGATGAAGGAATAAGTTCCAACTACTAAATCACTGATTTAGAGTGTTACTTATAAGTAAAATTAGCATGTCCATTTGTTTATAACAAAAAAACATCTATTTTACTCATAGTCAGAAATTTTGGTTTCTGGTAGATACTCCTTGCCATATTCAAGGTATATATGAGTTAATTTATTTATTTTTATTGGCTTTTATTTATTTTTATTAAACTTATTTTAGTTAAAATAAGCCTTTTTGTCAAGGATAATTTCAATGTAAAACTTTACTTAATTAATAATAGTGCCTTTTGTTATATTAATCTATATTTTAGTAATTGCTAAAATCATTATTGGTACTAGTATTATTTTACAAATATTAAGATTCCCACAATTCATTTAGTCATTGTAGGAATCTACCTTAACTTAATTAACTCTTATATTTTTTTAGAATAGATCTGGTAGGGCTTCCTCCCCACTCTTTATACCTATACCTTTAGATGCCTTATCAACATAAATGATATTTTCAAACCTTTTATAGCTAGTGGACTCCTTAGGTAAAACCGTATTATATAGTATTACTAAGGTTTCATTTTTCCCAACATTATCTAATAATTGATCTATATATTTATGGTCATCTTCCTTTGACTTAATCATATCTTTAAAGTAGATTAATTTCCCCTGAGTATCTAATTTATAGATTTTAGGATTACCCTCTACAGTAATATTTTTATCCACTTGAAGCTGAATATTAGCTTTATTATTATAAGCTTTAAATCGGCCTGCAAAGGTTACATTCGCTCCTTTTGCTAATGTTTTCTCATTACTATATATATCATATTCATTTTTATTAGCATCATATCCGCCATAAATTCCATGTTCTATATTATCTTGGACTATTATAGTCGGCGTTATTATACCTTTGTTTAATGGCTTTCCTACCAAGTTATTATACACAATCTCATTCTTAGGTTTAAATCTATGTTCACCATATTCAAGTGGTTTAATTACAAAGGATACCTCAAATGAATTTGGTTTACCTACACTATCCTCATATATATAAGTACCATCTTTGTATACATACTTAATTTCTGGTACATTTAATACATAATTACTTGCCATATTATTTATAGAACCTAATCCAGAAACCACTTTCAATTCCTCACCTATATTGAAATATAATTTAACGTCCTTGAATACATATTTACTAATTAATGATCCATTCTTCAACCTATCCTTTAATCTAGTCATTATTCCTTCATGTGTTTCATTACCATTATTTCCGTAATTATAAATATAATTTTCACACACTTTATCTAAATCATTGTGTAAATATCCATGCACATTTTTTATATTTGTATCGTTTTCTTTTTTATCCTTACTAACATAAGTAGTGAATATATTATATTCATTATCCTTTACACTTTTAAGCTTATTTGTATAATCTGATTTAAGAACATCTCCAAATGTAACCATTACAATACTTTTAGTTGTTTTAGTACTTAACCTAAGTATTTCATCTGCCTTAATGATGGCATCTTCAATATTCCCATCACTATCACCAGTTGCCGTTAAGTTATTAATTTTTGCCTTAACAACTTTACTATCACCATTTAATTCTTGTATATCATTAACTATTCCCTTACCATCAAAAGGTATAATTGCAACTCTTACATTGTTTTGCTTCGTCATATAATCATCAACTATTATTTTATTAAAAGATTCTCTGATTTTGTCCCATTCATTCCCATTTCCTTTGCTGTCAGTGGTTGTATCCATAATAAAAATAATATCCTCACCGTTTTTACCATTATTAATAGCATTATAATTAAATGGCTGTGGATTTATTTCATATGTCACTGGTAATTCTTCACTAATTGAAGCTATTTTCACTTCATCCCCCATTAGTTTAGCTTCTATATTTGGTAAATCATTACCTAATATTGTTATAGGAACCATATTAACATTATCTACAATTATTATTTCATCTTGCCATGGGAATTTTGCTTGTGCATTTTCAAAAATATTATAATCACCTGAATTTTTACCCTTAATTATAAACTCAAATTCCACTGATTTTGCTTCATATCTTACCTTACCATTATTCTGTGTTCCTTTTGCTTTTTCATATGTAATGTTCGGAAGGCTAATATTATTTCCACCAATAGCTAAGTTAAAGTCTGTAGTAAAATTCAAATCCATACTTACATTTGTAATAGGATAACTATCTAGTATCTTATCTGCAATCTGCTGAAATACTTTATCAATAGCTCCATCACTAGTTGGAAAGAAATTTTCCTTATCATCGCTCATAGAGTTATGAATCTGATTCATCCTATCATTACCATCGCTATTCATTCCATAACCTATAGTAAATCCATTATATCCTTGATCTTTAATTATAGCTCCGATTGCCTTTGCATACCCTAGATCCTTAAAGTCATATGTGTCTGAATTCCCACCGCCACTATCATAACTTCTTCCACCAGATTCTTCCTTAACATCCATATAATAATTATCATTTTCCTTTTCTCTTGTATAAAAAGTTGGAATACCATCTGACATTAACACCACAGTCTTATTAGCATTTTTATCTTGCTCATTACTATTCGAGAGTAAATATGTTGCTCTTCTAAGACCTTCCCCCGTATTAGTTCCTCCATTTGCATCTAAATTATTTATTATATTACTTAATCCTTCTACATTACTAGAAGGTATTAATGATGTCCCATCTACTTTTCTAATCTGAGCTGTAGATTCATAAGTTACGATACCAATTTTCAAGTTCGGAACACCCTTCATTTTGTCCACAAAACTATTAGCGGCTTTTTTTAGTTCAGCTATTTTAGTTGAACTTGAACTTTCGTGATTCCCACTTAGTTTATGATCTTCACAATAATCATTTACCCAATTATGCCACCATCCTCTATGAGCAGGATCTTTACTATCATGAGCAGTGCAATATATTACCCTTGGCTCATCACACCTACCAACATTTGCACTTTCTTTCATACTCCCTGACACATCCAGTACTAACACAATCTCCTTGCTTGGCACTTGTGTTTCAAAAGGCTTAGGAGTTATAACACCACTTACTCTAATATCCTCTCCAACTTTTGCGGGATTTGGACTTAATGGATTTATTTTTACATCAAAAGAAGGTTTTGTTGGTACATCAGCCTCTGCACTTATAGTTGATTGTATAATTAATGTAGCACCTATACAAACCACAAGTGCTATAGATAATAACACTTTATAATTAGATTTAAAATTCACAATATCTACCCCCTTATTTTATTGGTAGCTTTTATATTTTCCCTTCTACTTTAAATGGATGTTTCTAAGCAAAAAACTTTCTTCTACTGAATAACTTATATCCTTTTTCTCTAACATCAGATTTACATATATATTTTTACTCTCATTAACTGAAACCTTTATTGTGTTCAAGTTAGAACATATGATTTTACTTAAAATAACTGACCCACCTTTAGCTTTTACCTCTAAAGTTATTTCAGGCTTATTTATATTAAATACTGCACCATCTTCAATTTTTGCTCCACTTTCATCTATTAAAGAAAATGTTATTTTACCTGGACTAGTTTCATTATCTACCTTCACGCTAGTAGCATCCATGGCATATTTTGAAATTGTGTCCATTGCAACTTTTGCCTCATATTGCAAATCTGCTTTTATTGATACCTCATCTAATTTTTTGTTATTTATGAAGAAGAATGAGAAAATAAATGTACTAACTATTGATAAAAGTCCTAGGGCTATAACTAATTCTATTAGCGTAACGCCTTTTTTCTTCTTACCTAACTCCATAGTTTATAACCCCCTAATTTATTTTTCTAATGTCCATTTTTCCTTATTAATTATATCCTTAGCTGTAATTACACGTTCCGTAACAAGGTTCTCACCCTTAGTAAAAATTAAATCTAATATTCCTTTGTTTTTATTAATATCGTCCTCTGATAATCCTCTAGTTAACCCTATACTTCCACTTTGATTTGCAATATTTATATCTTTTAGAGAAACAACGATGCCATTGCAAGTTTTTGAACTATTAAAATTCACTATACCTTTAGTGACAATAACATAATTAACATTACTATCATATGAAATTTCACCATTAGTGATAAGCGTTTTATCCTTCTCTAAAATACTTATTTTATTACTACTAACATCTATTATTCGGTCTGCATTATTATTTAAGATAACCTTTATATCTTTTATATCTATAATATTACCTTTCTCAGCGATTAACCTATCTACACCACTCCAATTTATCTCACTTGCAACAGTATTTTTAGGTTTTCCTGACAAGAAGTCTTCATTTAAATTCTCTGTTTTATAATCATCACTATTCATGTAGTAAACTGATTTTACAAATTCACCTTTAAACTTATTTATAGCCTCAGTCTGAGTTTCCACTGTAGCCTTCGGTAACTTTATTGGATTTGCTAAATCCTGTGAATTTGAAATATATGCTCCAGCTGTATAAGTCTCTAGTGGAAGTGATATTCCGCCTGTTCTTAATTCTAAATTTTCACTATATGCTTTAAAGTATTCTGCCTTTTCCTGTAGTGTTAACCCCTTACCCGCTTGATTCTTTGTAACCAACATTAATGGATCCAAATACTCATATTGATACTTAATCACACTTCCATCTTTATCCACCATTGGCTGACTATATGCCTTATAATTTCCTTTCAATGCTACTGATTCTCCTGTTTGGTAAGGTTCTGCCTTTGTCTTAATGTACGCTGTCCCCATAATATATGCACTATTATTTACTTTCAATTCTGCTTTATTCTGTGGCCAACTCATTGAATTTATTATAATCGAGCTAGATTCTCTAACTTCCTTACCATTATTTATGTCTGATTTCAGTGTAATATCATTAAATCCATACAAATTATCAACATTCACCTTGGCATCATTAGAGCTTATAACTAAGTCATTTGCTAAATATACATTAGTTTTTTTAGTTTTATCAGTATAATTACCTTTTACCTCAATTCTACTTGAAGAGTCGGAATTTATTAAATTTCCTAAAAATATATTCTCGGCAAAAACATTAGTATCTATTTCCTTTCCTCTATCATCTATGTCTTGAAACGTTATAACAGATTTATCAGCACTAATATTATCAACACTAATATTAGAAGCTGTATTAACTTGTCCTACAAAATTAACATCAGTATTAGTTATTTCTATTCCACCCTTATATTTATCTGTTGTAGGATTTGCCGCCATATTATTACTTCTTGTGCCCTGTACCCATATGTCTCCGTTAATCGTCATCTCTGTCTTAACCCCATCATTATTTCTAATGATAAGATTTTCGTCTGTGGCTATAGAATAATTTATAATTGGTGAAACTTTACCATCAACCTTGTCTACAGTTCTAAAATCCTCTGGTACTATAAGAGTATATGCAACACTTACCACTCTTTCTTTCCCATTAGAATCTGTATATCTTGAAGTAAGCTTAGCAATCTTATCCACTACGTCATCATTTAAAATTTCTTCGCCTTTATTTTTCAACTTACATGTAACTATAGCTTCACTTTCCCCAGCTCTGTATATACCTGATATTTTATTTCTGGTTTCCCCTCCTAAATTAGCTACAATATATTCCGTATATTTATTTTTGAAAATACTGTTTTGCCTTTCTATTGTAACTACCTTATCTTCTGGCTTATCTGATATTAATTTTGAAGCCTCAAGAATTGCTTTTTCAACTTCTTCAATTCCTTTTTTAATTCCATCATCAATTATCTTACTCATTTGCACATAAGCTTTATCAATTCCAGACTCTGCAGAATATAAATTTTTAACTCTATTATTTTCTTCTATCCTTAGCTTATAGTTGGCATATGTTGTCCCTAGCATAGCTACCCCTAAAGTTGATAATATACCAAATATAGCTATTACAAGAATCATAGATGAACCTTTAGTTTTTCTTTTTTTCATCTTCTCCCCCCTATTATCTAATGTAGATTGAATTACTTAATGAAGTCAAAGTTCATAGTCTCAATAATTTGGTTATTTTTTTTAGCTGTAAGTTCTGCTGAATAAATACTTCCATTTTTAACTTCACTAGCCTTAACTATTCCTGTTATTAATTCTATGTTCCCTTTGAATTCTGATAGTACAACATCATTTCTTTCAGATGCTCCACCCTTTTTATGCAGATATATCTTCAACTTATTTTTTCCATTGCTATTTATATTTACTTTAAGTTTATTTGTAGTATCATCTAAACAAATTAGCAATGCATCATTAACTGGATTTGCAATATCAATCCTATTCTGAATTTCACCATACACAATATTTATTGCTCCTGTGGCACTGATATCAATTGAAATAGATTCTCCTTTAGCCTGTAAATCTCCAAAGTCCCTCTCTATTGCACTATTTATTTCACTACTTCCATTTGATATAGACATGTATCCATTATTAAAATAAATAGCTCTATCTATTTTCCCCTTGTTAATATCATTACTAATAACTACAGAACTCTCTTTTATCGTTCCATTTATAGAAAATCCATGAGAATTTTCATTACTACTAGCAACTATATAACTAGATTTATGCTCCCCCGATACATCTGTTATATCCACATCTTTTTCTACTCTTACACCATTAACTAAATCTGTACTTTCCCCTATAGCACTAGGTAATTTACTTTCTGATTTTATACTCTCTACAGTATCTTGAAGGATAACTTTAGCCTGCTGTTTATTTTCTCCCATCTTATTCATTTTTACTGTGCTTAAAATCATATTAGCCATTGGTATAATAAGTATAGAAATTAGTGCAAAGCTGATTATTATTTCAAGCAATGTAAATCCTTTTTTTCGTGTTCTTTGTTTACTGATATTACTTGTTGACATACTCTACCTTACCTTCTGATATCACCTTTACTCTAGGATTTAATTTATCATCCTCTATTATTGTCACTGCAACTTTTTTATTGGTTTTGTTAACAACTTTTACATTGGCAGCAACCTTATCATTAATGTCAATTCTCGTAGATGAGTATATACCTATTTCTATGTTCCCTTCTGTTTCTTTAATCTCTGTCCCAATCTTAGTATAATCAGATGGATATGTTGATTTTGGAGTTTTGTACTTAAAATAATACTTCCCGCTATCCTCTATTACCTCAATCTCCACATCCACTTTTTCATTTTCATCACTATATATATAAGTTTCCTTATTTGAATCCTCTGATTTACCTATAGTAATACTTGGTAAGTCAGAACTAGCACTCTTTAATGACATAAGTAAAGCATACCCATCCTTCTTGCTTATTTTTGAAGTTGATAATGCTCCACTTCCCTCTAAAAATGGATTTTCCTTTCCATATTTTTCAGTAGTTGGCCATTTTAAATACTCACTGTCCTCATCACTAACTTTAGGAATTGAATAAAATTCTAAGTCTAAAGAACCTGATACCTCCTCTGTTCCTGATGATGTAATTGTTATATTAGGCATTGCAATAAGTCTTCCATATTTAGATACTAACTCTACAAATTTCATAACATTGCTATAGCTTCCTGTAAATGAAACTGAAACCTTCATTTGCTCAACTAACAGCTCTTTTGTTGCAGCTGGTGACTTCTCATCTCTTACTGCTGTTTGTTCCTTACCTAATTCCTTAGTACCTTCAAGTTTTTCTTCTATCTCCTCTTTAGTATCAGCCTTGTCTTTATCTTCAACTATTTCTTCTAGAGATGGTTGAATTTTTTCTATTCCATCCCCCTCAGGAAAATATGCTTCGATAGGTGCTATAGTTACCTCTGAGAATGTTAAATTGCCTTTTATTCCCGCCTCTTTCAATAATTTATTTATCTCAACTATGATTTTTTCTTGATAAATTTCAGGATATAATTTCATTGATTTTGAACTTATATTTTCATTGATTTTTATTATATCACCCTTATTTTTTGAAAGTGTATTTACTTTTAACAACATGTTTTCATACTCTGTATTAAGTGCCTGCTCATCTGATTTAAGAGCCTCCAACTTAGTATATTGACCTTCATATACTAATTTATAATAACCTGTACATACAATAACAATAAATAATATAGCTAATAAAACCTTTTCTCTCTTACTCACCTTCATTATAGTATGCCTCCTCAAGTTTACACGTTATTGTAAAACTAAATACTTCTTTAGTGTCATCACTTAAATCTGACATTATTCCACCAATATGAGACTCTTTTATAAATTCAACTTCATTAATATTATGCTGAAACTCTGCAATAGCCTCTCGCTTCGTTGATGATGCACTTATTTCTACTACTCCACCCGTGAAGTTCATAGATTTAAAGTAGACTTCTTTAGGGATGGTGTAACTAATTTCATGTATAAATTTAGGATTTAACTTATTTCTATCACTTACTGAAGCAAAAATTTCATTTAATATATCATTATATTTAGATAAGCTCTGTTTCTCTTTAGCAACTACTAAGCTCTCTTCATACTTACTGTTAAAGACCTCTTCATTCACTTTCATATTAAGGTCAGCTATAGATTTATTTGCTCTATATATACCATAGCTATTTATCCCTAAACTCCCTACTATAGCTATACTTGCTATTGATCCTACAATAGCAACAACCTTTTTAACCTCTGCATCATTTTCCTTTGCCGTCTCTACATGAAAAAAATTTAAATCATTCATATTTTCACCTACAATCTTATTAATGCGCCAAGGGCATTAATATATTCTTCAACAGTTCTGGTGTTTGCACTATTACTAAACTCTATATTATCTATAGTTCTAATTTTTATAGCATCAATTTCTGTTCTAAATGCTATATGCTCGTCTATACCCTTTAACTTTGAAGTACCACCATACAAATATATATGTTTAATTTTTTTACCATTGCTTTTATTTGTATAAAACTGTATTATCCTATTTAAATCAGCTAACCAATCATCTATGATATCAGCAACTCCGTTATTCAGCTCATTTTCGGTCCTATTTATCCCCACATCAACCTTCGTAGCCTTTATCTTCTCTGCATCCTCAATGGATACATGTTCGCATGAAACTATATAATTAGTTATTTCACTTCCACCCACAGGCATAATTCTAATAAATTCAAGATCTTCCCCATTAACTATAGATATATCTATAGTTCTATTCCCCATATCAAGATACATAGCACACTCATTTTTATCTATTAAATCCGAATTATACACCGTAGCCATATTCTTAATTTTTTTTATAGAATTATTGGTTATATCTAAAGAGTACGGGTTCATGAGTAAACTATGTGTCAAATTTCTATAGTTATCAATTATATTTTTAGGATATATTATAGCAAACAATTTTTGTTTTCTGAGATTATCAACTATAATTTCTTCTAAACTCATAAATTGAATTACATAATTATTCAAATTTATGGCTAAAAATCTCTCTATTTCATAATGAACCAAATTACTTAATTCATTATAATTTTCCACATAAGGCACTATTAACTCCCTACTTATGATTGTTGATGAAGAAGATACTATCGCTACATTTTTAGTCTTTATATTAGATTTACTCATAACATCCTTGATTCTAATCGAAATAGAATCTTCATTGTAAATATTTCCATCATCTATAATATCCTTAGGAGACTTTACTTTCTCCATATTATAAACCCTTATCTTACCATTCTTAACTTGTCCCTCAACAATTTTAATCTCACTAGACCCAATATCAATAGCCATAAGTCTAACACTCTTAGGTTTTATAACCCTCACCCTAGTATTAACCCCACCACCACTGAAAATTTTCTTGAAACTCAAATCCTTAAGCTTTAATTCCTGATTCCAAATAGATTCCTTCTTCTCCGAAACCTTAAGCCCCTTACCATAGCCTTCTCTATTTAATAACTCACCATCAGTTTCTAATTCTATATTTAAATCAATCTCTTTAATATTTAACTCCTGTTGTTCCTTAACCTTATCCTTACTGAATAATCCCAAAATCAACACTCCTCCCAATGTATAACTAATATTTGTCTATACTACTTATCTATATTATGTATCTATATTATCACTACAAATTTATACAAACTTTATTACCTTTGTACAAATTATGTGAATTGCTTTCTAATTTACGATTATTTTCTAGGAAATAATTTCTTTTTAGTGTTTTATTTTATGATTTGTTATTATGTTTATTTATTAATGTGTTTTCTAATTAGGTTATTGCATCTTTATATTTTTTATTTTAGCTATATATTTTCATTTTATTTAAAGTTTTAATCCAGAATTTAAATTCTCAACTTTAATTTTCTTTGAATTTATTTAAATATAAGTGTAAAGTTTTTTAGGCTTTACACTTATGTTTTGTTAAATTTAAATTAAAAACTATAATGCTAAGGAGCCACAGTTGAAACTACAATCTCGCCATTAGTATTTATAACTATTGAATATTGGCTAGGTGTTTTATTCCCAGTAACCGGAGTTTTTACGTCATTTTCTGTAGTTACAGTATATTTAGTTGCCTGCGGTAATTTAACCTCTTTAAGTGCCTCATCAATTGATTTAACCTCAATACTATCTAATCCAGTTGCGTCAGCTGGATTTGCACTTGTTGTACTTCCCCCTGTTGTATACGTAACTGTTGTTTGTGCCGTTACTTTTATGGTTTCATCAGATACTAACATTAACACTGTCCTCTTAACCGTTTCACAACTTTGCTTATCAGCTTTAGCCTTAGAATTTTCTCTTACCGCTGCAAAGTTTGGTATAGCTATTAATGCTATAATTGCCATTACTGCTAAAACTATTATAAGTTCTATTAGTGTAAACCCTTTTTTCTTTTTATTGTTTCCCTTTTTAATCATTATTAAATGACCCCCTTATTAATTTTGTATATATTTCTAACGGGTTACCCCGAAGTAGACCTTTAAATTTAACCTCACATCACGTTAAACATTTCAAACATCGGAGTCAAAATTGATATTATTAAAAACCCAACTATTACTCCCATTATTACTAACATTATTGGCTCTAGTATTGTAGTAAATGCTTCTATGGCTCTTTCTAGTTCTTCGTCGTAGAAGTCTGCTGTTTTGTTTAAGATATTATCTAGGGCTCCTGATTCTTCTCCTATTTTTATCATGGAAGTTAGCATAACTGGGAATAGATCTGATTTTCTTATAGCATCAGATAATGGTTGTCCCACTAACATGTCCTCTCGCACAATTTTTAATTTTGTATCCGCATAATTATTTTCAAGAATTGCTGATACCACTTCTATAGAGTTTGCTAATGAAAGTCCTGCCCCTATTACTGTAGCTAATCCCCTTGAGAATCTTGATACTACTATTTTTTCATTCAAATCTTTAAATGGTGAGTTTTTTAATTTAAATTTACTATACATATATATCCCGCTATCTACTTTGCTTATATAGTATTTAAATCCTACAATAATTCCCACTGCAACAATGCCTATTAATACTCCATACCTTCTTATTCCATCACCCATGCCAAGTACAATTTGTGTCATCATAGGAAGCTCTGAGCCAGCTGATTCAAACATATCCATAAACATAGGCATAATATATGTAAGTATAAACACAACTACCGTCAGTGTTACTACCCCTAATATGGCTGGATATATTAAGGCATTTTTAACCTTACCATTCATCTTAGTTTGTTTCTCATAGTAAACTGCCATTCTATTCATAATTTCATCCAATGTACCACTTTGTTCTCCAACCTCTATCATGCTAATTAACAATTGTGGAAAATCGGCTTTGTATCTTCCCATGGCTAATGATAACTCTTCGCCTTTTCTTATATCTTCATCTACTTTTCCTAAAACAACCTTGAGTTTTTTATTTGGTATTTGCTCAGATAAAAGACTTATGGAATTTGTTATAGATACACCTGCTTCTAACATAGTTGCAAGCTGTCTACAAAATATTGATATATCTTTAGTGTTAACTTTACTACCTTTTCCAAATATAATTTCTCTGCTTCCTATAACCTCCTCTATTAGAAGAGGCGAATACCCATTAGATAACATAATATTTAGCACTTCATCTCTAGTTTTGCCTTCATGAATGCCCTCTATTGTTTCACCCCTAGAGTTTATAGCTTTATATTTATATTTTGCCATAAAACTATGCTCCTTCCCTAAATACCATCCATAAAGATTATCTTCATCATCTCATGAATTGTTGTTTGACCATTAAGAACTTGTTCTCTGCAGCTATCCTCTATAGTTTTCATACCATTTCTAATAGCAATATCTTTAATTTCATCTGTGCTATTAGATTTTACAATGCTATCCTTTATATCTCGATCAATATTCATAATTTCATAAATACCTAATCTTCCACTATATCCACTATGGTTACAACTAGCACAACCTTTAGCTTTATACAGTACGATTTTTTCAGCATTGTTAATCTTCAAGATTTTTTTTTCAGCTTCATCAGCTATATATTCTTCCTTACAGCTTGGACATATCTTTTTTACTAGTCTCTGAGCTATTACACCTTTTATAGATGTAGCTACAAGAAATGGCTCTATTCCCATATCTATTAATCTTATGACTGAAGATGGGGCATCATTAGTATGAAGTGTACTTAATACTAGATGACCTGTGATCGCAGCTCTTATTCCAATTTCTGCGGTTTCACTATCTCTCATCTCTCCAATCATAACTACATCAGGGTCTTGTCTTAATATAGATCTTAATCCTGCTGCAAAGGTTAGTCCTACCTTTGCATTTACATTAACTTGATTTATGCCTTCCATAGAATACTCTACTGGATCTTCAACCGTTACTATATTCTTATGTATATCATTGAGTTCACTTAAAACCGTGTATAAAGTTGTAGATTTTCCACTTCCTGTAGGTCCTGTTACAAGAATTATGCCATGGGGTGACGATATTATATTCTCTATTTTTTTCATATCCTCTTCAGACATTCCAAGATTAGTTTTCCCTATTTTGTAGTTACTTCTATCCAATATCCTTATAACAACCTTTTCACCACTTATAAGTGGTATTATAGATACACGCATATCAACATTTCTATTACCAATCTTCGCAACAATTCTTCCATCCTGTGGAATCCTTCTTTCCGCAATATTAAGATTAGCAAGTATTTTTATTCTAGTTACTATTCCAGGCAATACCTCAATATTTAATGATGATATCTCCTGCAATTCTCCATCTATTCTATACCTCACTCTTATATATTTTTCATAAGGCTCTATATGTATATCTGATGCTCTTTGTTCTATCGCATTTTTTATCAAAGAATCCACCAGCTTTACCATTGGTGCATTTTTAACATCATCCATTTTTTCAATATCTTCAGTTTTATTAATTAAAATTCCCCTAGCCCTAGTAATTTCCTCTACAGCACTCTCTACATCTCTACCTGAGTAAAATCGCTCTGTTACATTTTTAATATCAGCCTTCGTTGCAATATATGGCACAACTCTTAGCCCCGTTGTTATTGCTACATCATCCATGGCAAATATATTTAAAGGATCCGAAATAGCCACCTTTATTATTCCATCCGCCATATGAAATGGAAATAAATCATATTTTTGGCACAACCCCTGATTAACTAATCTTACAGCATTTACATCTATATCTATACTACTTAAAATAACTTTTTCTATGCCCAACTGTTCTCTAAGAACCTCTATTATAACTTCCTCCGAAACTATACCTTCTTCAATTAAAAGTTCTCCAATTTTCTTTCTCTTTTCCTTTTGTAGTACTAATATTTCCGATAACTGCGATCTAGTGATTTTCCCTGCCTTTACTAGCAAATCTCCTAATCTAACTGTATTTCTTGCCATTTTCTCACCTCTCATTTCATATAATTTGCTTATGCACTTATATAAAGTTTAATATATATTCTTTACCAATGATTAAAACTATATATGCGCCAACGGCTAAACTCGGCCCTAATGGCATATATTCATCCTTAGCTTTCTTTTTCATAATAATTGCATTAACTGCAACTGCTCCCCCTACAATAAAGGATATCATGATAAAATATATCTCCAATTCCCACCCTAAAAAAAAACCACACAATACTGCAATTTCAATATCTCCTGCACCCATACCACCTGTAAAATAATATATTGACCCTATTATTACAAATCCTATTAAAGCTCCTATAAGATAATTGCTTACACTATGTGAATACATTAGTTTTTCAGCTGCAATAAAAATCATTCCTATACCCATCGCTGTATATACTACACTTGAATATACATCACAGGTGTCATAATCTATCATTGCAATGACTATTAAAAATAAAACCAAAATTGAGTATTTAAAAAAACTCACCCCTATTCCATACCTTATATAGATTCCTACCAATAATACCCCTGTCAAAATTTCTACCAACGGATACCTTTTAGATATTTTGCTCCCACAATACCTACACTTACCTTGCAAAAATAGATAACTCCCTATTGGAATTAAATCAGCCCATTTTAATCTAACATTACAATTTCCACAATGAGAAGGTGGTGATATTAATGATTCATTATTCGGAATTCTGTAAATACATACATTTAAAAAACTTCCTATTATTATTCCATATAAAAATACTATTAAACTCATATCTTTTATTCCTTACACCTATATTTCACTAAAATAATCTAATAAGTCCACATACTTTACTAACCAAAAAAAAGCTAAATTAAAAATTTAGCCGGTTGTACCATTAACTCAACCTATTCTAGGTACCCAAATAAAGAATAGGTTTCACAGTTTCTATAATTAATTTTTTTTAGCAACCATAATTTTAAATCTATGTAATTACAATAACATATTTTCCAATATTTTAATACATGTTTTTTCATTTTTCTTTACATTATATATATTTATTTCATTTTTATTTATTTAATGTTTATATAACCCTATATTTGAATTATTTTACACGATAATGTTGTAATCAGCATATAAGAATATTTAAACTAAAAAAACTCCCATGAATAATCATGAGAGTTTTATATATTCTTATATTTTTCTTAGTACATTCCGTCCATTCCCATTCCTGGAGCTCCTCCACCCATTGGTGATGGACTCTTTTCTGGAATATCAACTACAGCTGCTTCTGTTGTTAAGAATGTAGCTGCTACAGATGCTGCATTTTGAAGAGCGCTTCTTGTAACCTTAGTTGGGTCAACAATTCCCGCTTTAATCATGTCAACATACTTATCTCTTAAAGCATCATAGCCTATTTCATTAGGTGTATTTCTTACTTTTTCAATTACTACTGAAGCTTCTGCTCCTGCATTTGTAGCAATTTGTCTTAATGGCTCTTCAAGAGCTCTTCTTATAATATTTATTCCAACTTGAACCTCTGGAATATCTGATGTTAAATTAGAAACTGCTTCTATTGCATTAATATATGCAGTACCACCACCAGCAACTATACCTTCTTCCACTGCAGCTTTTGTAGCAGCAAGTGCATCTTCTATTCTTAGTTTTCTTTCTTTTAATTCTGTTTCAGTAGCTGCACCAACTTTAATTACTGCAACTCCACCTGCAAGCTTTGCAAGTCTTTCATTTAATTTTTCTCTATCAAACTCAGAAGTTGTATCTTCCATTTGTTTTTTAATTTGATTTACTCTAGATGTAATATCCTCTTTATATCCTTTTCCATTAACTATAACTGTAGTTTCCTTAGAAATTTTAATACTTTCAGCTCTTCCTAACATATCAATAGTTGCATCTTTAATATCATGTCCTAACTCTTCTGATATAACAGTACCACCAGTTAATATAGCAATATCTTGTATCATTTCTTTTCTTCTATCCCCAAAACCTGGAGCTTTAACAGCAACACATACAAATGTTCCTCTTAATTTATTTACAACTAACGTAGCTATTGCTTCACCTTCAACATCTTCTGCTATAATTAAAAGTTTTTTACCTTGTTGAACTATTTGCTCAAGTATTGGAAGCAACTCTTGAATATTAGCTATTTTCTTGTCAGTTATTAATATATATGGATTATCTAGTATAGCTTCCATCTTATCTGTATCTGTTACCATGTATGCACTTAAGTATCCTCTATCAAACTGCATTCCTTCAACAACATCAAGTTCAGTTCCCATAGTTTTTGATTCTTCTACAGTTATAACGCCTTCATTTCCAACTTTGTCCATAGCTGTAGCTATTAATGAACCAACTTCTTCGTCTGCTGCTGATATTGCTGCAACTCTTGCTATATCTTCTTTTCCATCTACTTGTTTAGAATACTTTTTAATTTCTTCAACAGCAACATCTACTGCTTTTCTTATTCCTGTTCTAAGTAACATTGGATTTGAACCTGCTGTTACATTTTTTAGACCTTCTCTTATTATTGCTTGTGCAAGTACTGTTGCAGTTGTAGTTCCGTCTCCAGCTACATCGTTAGTTTTGTTTGCAACTTCTTTAACAAGCTGTGCTCCCATGTTTTCATAAGCATCTTCTAGTTCTATTTCTCTTGCTATTGTAACACCATCATTAGTTATAAGTGGTGAACCAAATTTCTTATCTAATATAACATTTCTGCCCTTAGGTCCTAAAGTCACCTTAACTGTATCCGCAAGAATATCTACACCTCTTTGCATAGCTCTTCTTGACTCTTCTCCAAATAAAATACTTTTAGCCATATATATTACCTCCTACGATATCTAAAATTATTATTTCTAAATTAATCATCTTAAAAAATGAATAAATCAATCTCCTCTGATATTTGACTTATTATTTGTTTTCAGTTGACTTACTCTATAACTGCTAATATATCTTCTTGTTTTAAGATTATATATTCTTGCCCTTCAAATTTAACTTCTGTCCCTGAAAATTTAGAAAATAAAATTTTATCTCCTATGTTAACTTCCATTTTAATTTCTCTTCCATGAGAATAGCTTCCTGGTCCTACTGCAACAACTTCTGCCTCTTGTGGTTTTTCTTTAGCAGCTCCCGCTAAAACTATTCCACCTTTTGTTATCTCTTCTGATTGTAATCTTTTAATTACTACTCTGTCTCCAAGTGGTCTGATATTCATATGAATTCCTCCTATTTATTAATTAATTTTATTATATAAAGTTATTTTAATATATTTATTAGCACTCTAACCCGTCGAGTGCTAACCATAATATTATAATAAAGAATAATTACGCCATTATCAAATCTACAAACTCAATCAAATGCCCTAATATACATGATTTAATGAACTTACCTTTCATTTTCTTCCGTTTTCGAAGTTTTACTATTATCATGTTTTAATTTTCTGTGAAAAAATTCTATTATACTGTGTCCACGTAAAATTCCCACAATAAATAAGGCCCCTGATACTATTCCAATGGCTATCATCGCTATATAATTCCCACTATGTATTCCATGACCAAACATAGCCGATGCTATAATCCAAGGTATTCTTCCCACTGATGAATATATTATAAAATCTTTTATTGATGCATTTGAAACACCCGCTACATACACCAATACATCCTTAGGAATCCCAGGTATAAAGTATATTACAAATATAACTATATTATTACTTCCAGCATCTAAAATCTTTTTAATTTTAGTTAGATTATTTTTTTCTATAAGTTTATTTATATACTTCTTTCCACATAGCTTTGCTATAAGATAGGCAACCATGCTTCCAAGTACTATTCCTACTGCTGAAACAATCCCGCCAATTACAGGCCCAAATATGTACCCACCTGCAATTTGGATTACTTCCCCAGGTATAAAAAAAACTATGACTTGGATCATTTGAAGTATAATAAATGCAATTATGCTATAACTCCCAAATGAAAGTATTAAATCTTTAAGTTGCTGTGGATCTCTAAACACAGTAAATTCCTTTGAAAATTCAAAGTAAAAAAACCCCAATAAAAATATTACTCCACTCCAAATCAAACAGTTAATTATATATTTTTTTATTTTTTTTCTATCTTTCATATACCCACTCCCATTATACCCTTATGTGTATTAACAATATATACTATGACCTGGTTTTACACATCTATTTTAATATTATTCTCCCTAGCATAGTAAAACAGGTATTGTTGAGCAAACCCTGAAATATCCCCAAATTTTTCTCTTCCAAACATTCTTATTTTAGGCAATGATACATCTGGTGCTACATAGAAAAATTGCATTGCTCTCTTTACCCATACATCAACCGGAAACGCTGAATATTTTCCCATGGAAAATAGCATTATACAATCTGCCACCTTAGGACCAACTCCACTGAACTGTTGAAGTCCCTCATGACACCCATCATCACCTCTTAACATTATATCTCTCAAATTATAATTTCCACTACTTAAGTCCTGCACTGCTTTCACTATATACTTAGCACGAAATCCAACGCCAATAGCCTCAACCTCTTCTAATGTACATCTGCTAAACTCTTCAAGTGTTGGGAATGTATAATATGTATTCTCCTTATATTCTAAAGGTTTGCCATATATCCTACTTATATTCCCTATAGCTCTCTTAATCATAGGAATTCTATTATTTGCAGATATTATAAATGAAATTAACATTTCAAAAGGATCTTGCTTTAAAATTCTAATCCCATATCCAAATTCAACAGCTTTTTTTAAAAGTTCATCCTTTTTAAATTCCATTTTTATTGCTGTGTAGTCTCTTTCCATGTCAAAATAATTTATCCATATATCGTTAAAATCCTTTAAGCTACTATTATAAATAATAACATCATCACCATTTTTCTCTACCTCTATAACTCTGTTAAATGCTACCCCGATATAGTTTCCATTTTCTTGTTTATCCCACCTAAAACATTGACCACAATCAAATATGTGTGGTAGTTCAAAATCTCTAACTTTTTCAACTATAACTTTCCCCTCAAATTCTACAACACTTTTAAATTCCATACTTTTTCAGCTCCTTATCCCTCTTATGTTAATATAAATTTTACTTTAAATACCAAATTTTAAATTTTAGATTGCATCTTGTTCACGATTTTAAAAATAGTGCTAAGATTATTCTCAGCACTACGATTAAAAATTATTCTAAATATTTCTAAATAATTCTCTGTTTTTCTCTGGTAATAATATTATCTAATATTATTGCACCCTTTTCCACTATACTGTAGCATCTTATATTTTCATCTCTATATAAAGCCTTTAATTCATCACAATTTACTGCATTACATTCCTTTTTAAAGTTTTCTATAAATTCTTGCGTAAGTGTTTTAACATAATCACTTTCATGAGCTCTATCTTTTGTAAACATAATTCCAATAACACAAATTGACCCTGTAATAACTCCACAGGTACCTTCTACTGCCATACCACCGCCAAATGCAGCCATAGTTTTAAAAGTTTCCTTACTTAAATTCAATTTATATTCTTCATTTGCAGCATATATAAGAGTTTCCGCACAATTCAAATCATATTTTTCCCCATAATATTTTTTTACCATATCTACTAACATCACTATTCCCCCATCTAACCTTTTGTTTTATACGTACATCCTCCATTTTTAGACGGTTATTTAACCTATCTAACCTAAAGGTATTTTAATTTGCACAATTTCACTTCATATTATATTTATACTATAAAAAAGTCATATTTAAAAGCATTTTGTAAAACTTTTAAATATGACCTTTTCACTTATATTTTTTCTACATTGTCATAACTTTAAACTTTTCATCTAAATCAGATTAAATTTAGAATCCAAAAATTATAATTTATAATAGTTATCTGCTTAATTGCTCATCTATAGATTTTGCAGCTTTTTTACCAGCTTCCATTGCAAGTATAACTGTAGCTGCACCCGTTACAGCATCTCCACCAGCATATACCATTTCTTTAGAAGTTAGTCCTGTTTCTTCTTCTGCAACTATACATTTACGTTTATTAGTTTCTAATCCCTTAGTTGTTGCAGGAATTAATGGGTTTGGTGAAGTTCCTAGCGACATTATAACAGTATCACAGTCTAATACAAACTCAGAACCTTCTATAACCTGTGGTCTTCTTCTTCCAGACTCATCTGCTTCTCCAAGTTCCATTCTTACGCACTTCATTCCTTTAACCCAACCATTTTCATCACCTAAGATTTCAGTTGGATTAACTAATAAGTCCAGAATAATTCCTTCATCTTTTGCATGATGCACTTCTTCAACTCTAGCTGGAAGTTCGGCTTCACTTCTTCTATATACTATGTGGGTTTCTGAACCTAATCTTAATGCAGTTCTAGCAGCATCCATAGCAACGTTTCCGCCACCAACTACAGCAACACATTTTCCTGATCTAATTGGAGTTGCATAATCTTCTTTGAATGCTTTCATTAAGTTATTTCTTGTTAAGAATTCATTAGCTGAACATACACCATTTAAATTCTCACCAGGGATACCCATAAACTTAGGTAAACCTGCACCTGATCCAATAAATACTGCATCAAAGTTCTCATCACCCATAAGTTCATCAATTGTAACTGTTCTTCCAACAACTACGTTTGTTTCTATTTTAACCCCTAATTTTCTTAAGTTATTTACTTCATGCTTAACTACAGTATCCTTAGGTAATCTAAACTCTGGAATTCCATAAAGTAAAACTCCACCTGGCTCATGTAATGCTTCAAAAACTGTTACTTCATAACCCATTTTTGCAAGCTCTCCAGCACAAGTTATACCAGCTGGTCCTGATCCAATTACTGCAACTCTTTTATCTTTTTTTTCTACTTCTTTAGTTAAGTCAACATTATTATTTCTTGACCAATCCGCAACAAATCTTTCAAGTTTCCCTATAGCTACTGCTTCCCCTTTAATTCCTAGAACACATTTGCTTTCACATTGTAGTTCTTGTGGGCAAACTCTACCACATACTGCTGGAAGTGCAGTGTACTTGTCCAACGCTTTTGCCGCTTGTTCAAATTCATTATTCTTAACATGTTGAAGGAACTCAGGAATATCTATAGCTACTGGACACATGCTAACACAAGGTTTATTCTTACAATTTAAACATCTAGAAGCTTCTTGTACTGCTTCTTCTTCAGTATATCCAAGACAAACCTCCTGGAAATTTGTAGCCCTTACCTTTGGGTCTTGCTCTTGTATCGGAGTTCTTTTCATTCTATCCATTAGTTGTTTCCTCCTCTTTTGCACTCTTCTTGTATAGAATCCTTTTGCATTTCCTCTGCTTTGTACATAGTCGCTCTCTTAAGTGCCTCATCAAAATTAACTTTATGTCCATCAAATTCTGGACCATCAACGCAAGCAAATTTAGTCTCTCCGTCAACTGTTATCCTACAAGCTCCACACATTCCAGTTCCATCAACCATTATTGGATTCATACTAACTATTGTTTTTATGCCTAACTCTTCAGTCAATTTACATACAAATTTCATCATTATCATTGGACCTATAGCAATTACTGTATCATATTTATTACCTGCTTCTACTAAAGCCTTTAATTGCGCTGTAACCATACCTTTAAATCCATAGCTTCCATCATCTGTTGTTACATATACATTTTCTGCAACAGCTCTCATTTCTTCTTCTAGGATAACCATGTCTCTATTCTTATATCCCATGATTATATCAGCTTTGATTCCATTTTCATGCAACCACTTAACTTGAGGATATACTGGCGCTGATCCAACTCCACCTGATATAAACATTATTTTTTCATTTTTCAAACTTTCTTTATCTTCTTCTATAAGCTCTGAAGGCATTCCCAATGGTCCAACAAAATCAAAGAAAGAATCGCCTTCCTCGTATTGCTCCATTGCCTTTGTTGTACATCCAATAGTTTGTACAACTATTGTTACAGTTCCATTTTCTACGTCAGTGTCACATACTGTCAACGGTACTCTTTCACCCTTCTCATCCATTCTAATTATAATGAACTGTCCTGGGTTTGCTGATTTAGCAACCCTTGGTGCTAATATCTTCATCATAAATATTGAAGGTGCTAGAATCTTCTTTTCAACGATTTTATACATAAGTGTTTTCCTCCGTATTTTAAATATATTTTAATTGTTATAAATTCTAACTAAAAATTCACAATTTAGAATTTAAAATTAAGGATAAATGTTAATGCTTTTTAAATCTTAAACTGTATAAATTTAATCGGAATGTATGGATATGAATTGATATCGTTATCATAGTCATTAAATTATTAACTTTTTAAAATAAATACCATTAATGGTGAACAACTTCACGCCTTAACAACATTTTACATAATCAGCCATAAACTACATTTATATTCTATAATTATATTCTATGATAGTCAACCTTATATAAGATTTAATACTGTAAATTTTCAAATAAACAAAAATATTAAGACTATTTTGCGTAATCTTTCACTTTTACAATAATCCATTTTATCAGTTTTCACATTTAAAAGTGCAAAGACTATATATGTCATTGCACTTTTAACAGTTTATTATTTATTATATTCAAAGAATCCTTTTCCTGTTTTTCTACCTAATTGTCCAGCTCTAACATATTTTCTCATTAAACTATGAGCTCTGTACTTATTATCCCCTGTCTCTTTATATAATACATCCATAATAGCAAGGCATACATCAAGTCCAATTAAATCTCCTAGGGCAAGTGGTCCCATCGGATGATTAGCCCCAAGCATCATAGCCTTATCTATGTCTGTAGCACTAGCTATACCTTCTGCTAATATGCAAGCTGCTTCATTTATCATAGGTACTAATATTCTATTTACTACAAATCCAGGTGCCTCCTCTACAAGAACTGGCTCCTTAGCGATACTTAATACTAATTCATGCATTTTATCGTAAGTTTCAGTTGAAGTAGCCATTCCTTTTATTATCTCAACTAATTTCATTACTGGAGCTGGATTAAAGAAGTGAAGACCTATAACCTTGTCTACTCTCTTTGTTGCAGTTCCTATCTCTGTTATTGAAAGTGAAGATGTATTTGTAGCAAGAATTGCTTCCGGTTTGCAAATCTCATCTAACTCTTTAAATATTTGTTTCTTAATTTCCATGTTTTCTACAGCAGCTTCAATTACTAAATCTACATCATCAAGCAAAGTAAGATCAGTTGTACCACTAACTTTTTCTAAAATGTTTTCAGCTTCTTCTTCTGTTATTTTACCTTTTGCTGCAAGTTTCTTGATGTTTTTCTCTATCATTCCAAGACCCTTTTGTACAAACTCATCCTTTATATCTCTAATAATTACTTCATAGCCTTTAGCTGCAAAAGCTTGAGCTATACCTGCTCCCATAGTTCCTGCTCCTAGCACACAAATCTTTTCCATATTAAACACTCCTTATATAATTTTATATTAAATTAATTTTAAAATTTCCTACCTCTTTTATATTACCATAGATTTAGTAATTTATTAATGTTTGTCCAAAAATGTTTAAATTTAATATGTTAAAAAAGAGAGGGGTATACTAATTATGTATATCCCCTCCCCTTAAAAGTAATTACTAATCTGTCTTGCTTTAAAATAAATAGTATACTTTTTTATTTTATTTATTCATTTCCTTGTATTGAGCTGCAATTTCAGGAAGTATTTTTGCAAAGTCGCCTACTAGTGCTACATCTGCAGTCTTCATGATTGGGCAATCTCCATCTTTATTGATTGCTATTATGAAGCTTGATTCTTGCATTCCAGCTAAATGTTGGATTGCTCCTGAGATTCCACATGCAATATATATAGTAGGTCTTACTGTTTTTCCAGTTTGTCCTACTTGTACTGCTTTTTCTACCCAGCCGTTATCTACAGCTGCTCTTGATCCTGCTACAGTTCCGCCCATTTCGTCTGCAAGGTTTTTAAGTAGTTCAAAGTTTTCTGCACTTCCAACTCCTCTTCCTCCAGATACGATTATGTTTGCTTCTGTTATATCAACCATTTCTTTTAATGACTTAACAACTTCTATTGTTTCTGTTCTTATATCTGAAGCTGCTAATTCTACGTTGAATTTTTCAACTTTGAAAGATCTAGCTGTATCTTTAGCTAACTTCTCGAAAACTCCTGGTCTTACTGTAGACATTTGTGGTCTATGATCCCCACAAACGATAGTAGCCATTAAGTTTCCACCGAATGCTGGTCTTGTCATTAATAAGTTGTTGTTTGTTTCATCAATTTCAAGTTGTGTACAGTCAGCAGTTAATCCTGTTGAAAGTCTTCCAGCTACTCTTGGTCCTAAATCTCTTCCAACGAAACTAGCTCCAACAAATAATATTTCTGGCTTCTCAACATTTACAACTTCAGCTATAACTTTTGTATATCCATCAGTTGTATAGTGAGTTAAAGCTTCGTGATCGCACACTAAAACTCTATCTGCACCGAAAGCTCCTAATTCTTTTGTCATTTCTTCTATATTTTTATGTCCTAGTAATAGTGCTGTAAGCTCTACTCCTAGTCTATCTGCTATTTCTCTACCTTTTCCTAGTAATTCTAGGGCAACTTTTTGTAGTTCTCCGTCTCTTTGCTCAGCGAAGACCCATACACCTTTATAATCTGTTATATTCATGGTAATTTCCTCCTTAAGTGATGTTCCAAATCTCTGATTTGGTTGACTGAAGTTAAGTGAGTGTCCAAATCTATGATTTGGAAACACGAACTTACTCTTTGAGCTCTCCTTTTAATGAAACAAAAAGGAGTTTCATTAATTTAGATGAAGTGTTTTTCTTTTAGTTTTGCAAGAGCTATTGAAGCTGCTTCTTTAGGTGATACTTCAAATACTTCACCTTGTCCTTTAGCTTCTTTTGTCATAGATTTTTTAACTTTTGTAGGTGATCCTTTAAGACCAAGTACGTTAACATCTACGTCCATATCAGCTACAGTCCATACTTTAACTTCTTTTTCTTTAGCCATTGCAAATATGTTCTTTATACTCATATATCTTGGCACGTTTAGAGTCTCGATAGCAGTTAATAATACTGGAGTGTTAACTCTGATATTTTCATAACCATCTTCCCAAGCTCTTCTTACTATTAATGTGCCTTCTTTTTCTTCTTTTACTGCTTCAACATAAGTTATTTGAGGCATTCCTAAATGTTCTGCAATTTCTGGTCCAACTTGAGCTGTATCTCCATCGATAGCTTGTCTTCCAGCAAATATTACATCATAATCTAATTTTCTGATAGCTGCAGCTAATGCGTGAGATGTAGCTAATGTATCAGCTCCTGCAAATGCTCTATCTGTAACTAGTATAGCTTCGTCAGCTCCCATTGCTAATGCTTCTTCTAAAGCAACTTTAGCTTGTGGAGGTCCCATTGTTACAACAGTAACGTGTCCACCATATAAATCTTTAAGAGCTAAAGCTCCCTCTAATGCATTTTTATCATCTGGGTTTATTATTGAAGGAACACCATCTCTTATAAGAGTTCCTGTTTTTGGGTCTATTTTAACTTCATTTGTATCTGGTACTTGTTTTACACAAACAACTATTTTCATCTTTCATTACCTCCTATTTTAATACACTTGCTGCGATAACCATTCTTTGAACTTCAGAAGTTCCTTCATATATCTCAGTTATTTTAGCATCTCTCATCATTCTCTCTACTGGATATTCTTTAGTGTATCCATATCCACCAAATAATTGAACTGCTTTAGTTGTAACTTCCATAGCCACTTCTGAAGCATATAATTTAGCTCTTGCAGCGTCTACTGAATATGGTTTTCCTTGATCTTTTAAGTAAGCAGCTTTGTATACTAAAAGTCTTGCAGCTTCAGTTTTAACATTCATATCTGCAACCATCCATTGAAGACCTTGGAATGCTGATAATGATTTTCCAAACTGTTTTCTTTCTTTTAAGTAAGCTACAGCTTCATCTAAAGCTCCTTGAGCAAGTCCTAATGCTTGAGAAGCGATACCGATTCTTCCGCCGTCAAGAGTTTGCATTGCAATCGCAAATCCTTTTCCTTCTTTTCCAAGCATGTTTTCTTTTGGAACTACACAGTTTTCGAAAACTAACTCAGTTGTTGAAGATGCTCTTATTCCTAATTTCTCTTCAACTTTTCCTATTGAGAATCCAGGGAAGTCTTTTTCAACTATGAAAGCTGTTATTCCTCTAGTTCCTTTTGATTTATCAGTCATTGCAAATACTATAAATGTCTCTGCAACTCCACCATTTGTTATAAATATTTTAGAACCGTTTAATATATAGTTATCGCCGTCTAATACTGCTGTTGTTTGTTGTCCAGCTGCATCAGTTCCTGCGTTTGGCTCTGTTAATCCAAATGCTCCTAGTTTTTCACCTTTAGCAAGTGGTGTTAAGTATTTTTCTTTTTGAGCTTGTGTTCCAAATTGGTATATTGGAGCTGCACATAAAGAAGTATGAGCTGAAACTATAACTCCAGTTGTTCCACAAACTTTTGAAAGTTCTTCTACAGTCATAGCGTAAGATAGGTTGTCCCCACCCGCTCCGCCAAACTCAGTTGGGAATGGAATTCCTAGCATGTTGTATCTAGCCATTTGCTCTACATTTTCCACTGGGAATCTTTCTGTTACATCTATTTCCGCAGCAATAGGTTTTACTTCATTGATAGCAAACTCTCTTACCATTTGTCTTACAAGTTCTTGTTCCTTAGTTAATGAAAAGTTCATTATAATACCTCCTATTTATCCGATTATCTATTTTTAAAATTTTTATCTCTTTTTTCAACAAAAGCAGCCATACCTTCTTTTTGGTCTTCAGTTGCAAAGCAAATTCCAAAGGCTTCCGCTTCATACATTACAGCACTATCAATATCCATCTGTAGACCTCTATTGATTGCTACTTTGCATTGTCTTACTGCTATTGGAGCATTTTTTGCTATTTTATTTGCCATAGATTTTGCTTCTTCTAAAAGCATCTCTGGTTCTACAACCTTATTTACCAATCCAATCCTTAAGGCTTCTTCTGAATTAATCATTTCACAAGTATAGATTAATTGTTTTGCAATACCTTCTCCTACAAGCCTTGCTAATCTCTGAGTTCCGCCAAACCCTGGAGTAATACCAAGTCCTGCTTCTGGTTGTGCAAATTTCGCTTTAACTGATGCGATTCTTATATCACATGCCATCGCAAGCTCACATCCACCACCTAGTGCAAAACCATTAATTGCAGCTATAACTGGTTTTTCTAATTTCTCAAGTTTTCTAAAAACTTCATTACCAAGTACACTAAATTGCTTGCCTTCTAACGCATTTAGGTCTTGCATTTCAGAAATATCAGCTCCCGCTACAAAAGCTTTACCTTCACCTGTAATAATAACTGCATAAACTTCGTTGTCATTGGAAACTTCATCTATTACTAAACTTATTTCTCTTAACGTATCTGAATTTAAAGCATTAAGCGCTTTAGGTCTATTAAGTTTAACTATAGCCACATTGCCTTCTTTTTCTAAGATCATGTTTTTATAATCCATTTTAAAATCCCCCATGCAATTTTTAAGATTTTTGCCGTCATGTTTTGTTATTATTTTAACACAATGGTAATTAAGGCGACATCACCTTAATTACATTATAGTCTTTTTATTCTGTTTTTTCAACTATAATTAAGTTTTTAACAAAATATTTTTATTTAACTGATAGTATTAAATATTTTAACTTTACTGACATTATAAATATTGTGTGTTTTAAATCACAAATGGATACTATTCATTAATAGTATCCATTTGTTTACTCAGAAAAACTTTCATCTTTTTCATATTCATTTAATAAGTAACTAAGTGTTAGTAAACTCTCGCTTAAATGTACATTTTCTACAATAATATCATCTGCAACCTTTAAATCTACTGGAGCAAAGTTCCATATTCCCTTTACACCATTCCTAGTTACTACATCTGCCACGCCTTGTGCCCTACTTTTAGGAACACATATAATCGCAATGCTAATTTTTCTTACTTTTAAGAAATCCTCTAACTCATCCATGTCTCTAATTTCTATATCTCTTATTTTAAGTCCTATAAGCTTCACATTCAAATCAAAAATGCCTTGAAGATTAAATGCCATTTTATCAAAAGATGTATAATTAGCAATAGCCTGACCTATATTACCTGCACCTATAATCACCGTATTATATTCTTTATTCAATCCTAATATTACAGATATTTGATATAATAATTCTTTAACATTATATCCATACCCCTGCTGACCAAAATCTCCAAAACAGTTCAAGTCCTGTCTTATTTGCGATGCTGTAAATCCAATTCTCTCACTTAATTCTTTTGACGATATTCTATCAACTTCACTCTTATCTAACTCACGTAAATATCTGTAATATTTAGGAAGTCTTTTTATTACAGCCATAGAAATAACTCTTTTTTTATCCATTTTACACTACCCCTCTTTTTATTTTACACTTAATAATTTTCAAACTCCGTCTTCTGTATATTAAAAAGGTTTATCACCCTACACTTCTCCCTTTTCCATGTTTAACATAGAATTCATTCAGATATTCGCATCATATATCAATTATCTGAATTAGACTATTATAATTACTCGCACCATTAACGTCATATTAAATAACTCTTTGTCATAACGTTTTGCTACTTTCCACTACAGTTCTCTTTATTATACTACACTAAATAGGGTTTGTTATATATTTAGTAATTATTTATTTAGTGTTTTTTACATTTTCTATCACTTTTATCACAAATACAGACCACTATTCATAATAGTCCCTCACTATTTATATAATAATATATCCCATCATACAAATTAATTTAAATTTAACTTAGGCATCTACAAAAATAAATAAGTCAAGTTGTTTGACTTATTATTTATTCTCAGATTCCCTATTTCATGTTAAAATGCTATTAGGACGGTGAAATATATGATAGTTTTAAGTTGTAAAAATATAAATAAATATTTTGGAATAGATATGATCTTAAAAAATATAACCTTTAATGTAAATGAAGGTGAAAAAATAGGCTTAATTGGAGCTAATGGAGCTGGCAAGTCCACTCTATTTAAAATATTAACTAACCAGCTTGAATATGATGGCGGAGACCTTTTTATAGATAAATCAAAAGAATTAGGTTACCTTTCTCAAAATCTCTCTTTGGATTCTGAAAACACAATATATAGTGAATTACTTTCAGTTTTTAAATCTTTGCTAGAGCTGGAGGATAGACTACATACCTTAGAAGTTAAAATGAATGAACCCTATGATGCCTCCAATGAAGATTATCACAATAAAATCATTAGAGATTATACTACTTTGACTGAAGTTTATGAAAATCGTGGTGGTTATACCTACAAAGGGGAAATTAGCAGAGTACTTAAAGGTCTTGGTTTTACTGAACCAGACTTTGATAAATCTGTTTCAATTTTAAGTGGTGGTCAGAAAACTAGAGTTGCACTATGCAAACTACTTCTTAGGAAGCCTGAGATTCTTCTTTTAGATGAGCCTACCAACCATTTAGACCTAGATGCCATAGAATGGCTCGAAACCTATTTAAAAGAAATTAAAGGCACAATTATAGTAATTTCTCACGATAGATTTTTCTTAGATGCTATCACTAATAAAACTATAGAAATAGCTGGTGGTATGGTGGAAAGCTATAACGGTAATTACACTACCTTTATAGACTTAAAAGAAAAAAACAAAGAAGTCTTACAAAAATCCTTTGACCTTCAGCAAGCTGAAATAAAACGACAAGAAGATATTATAACTAAATTTAAGTCCTTCAACCGCGAGAAGAGTATCAAAGCTGCAGAGAGCCGTCAAAAGGCCCTTGATAAAATTGAAAGAATTGATGCCCCGCTCAAGGATGCAAAGGCTTCAAGGATTAAATTTGAGACACAAATTAAAAGCGGTAATGACGTTCTTTATATAGAAAATCTAAAGAAAAGTTTTGGTGATAAATTACTTTTTGAAGGCCTTAATATGGATATAAAAAGAGAAGAAAAACTTGCTCTTATAGGTGAGAACGGTCGTGGCAAGACTACTCTATTTAGAATTATAATGGATAAAATTAATGCCGATAGCGGCGTTAAAGTCCTTGGAAAGAATGTTTTTGTTGGATATTATGATCAAGAACAGTCAAACTTAAATGAAAGCAAAGCTATAATTGATGAAGTTTGGGACGACTTTCCTCATATGACTACTACAGAAGTACGTTCAGCCCTTGCTGCATTTTTATTCACAGGTGATGATGTTTTTAAACACATATCCACACTTAGCGGTGGGGAAAAGTGTAGAATTAATTTATTAAAGCTCATGTTATCAAAATCAAACTTTCTTTTACTTGATGAGCCTACAAATCACCTTGATATTATGTCTCGTGAAGCTTTAGAAGATGCCATTCTAAACTATGATGGCACTATAATCCTCATTTCCCACGATAGATACTTTTTGAACAAAATTATAAATAAAATTTTCGAACTTAATGAAGATGGTGTAAAAGAATACCTAGGAAACTATTCTTATTATGTGGAGAAGAAGAAAAATCCGCTAAGATTCCAATACGAGGAAGAAACCTCAGGAGTTACTAAAACTCAGATTAAACTTGATAAGAAAAAGAAGAAGGATGCTGAAAAAGCCGAAAAGGAAAAAGTTTCATTACTTAAAGATATAGAAAAGAAAATTGCTTCTACCGAAGAGTCTATAGAAACACTTCAAAACCAACTTTGTTTAGAAGAAGTATACTCTAACCCTGATAAAAGCAGAGAAATAAATAAAGAAATTCAACTTACTGAAGAATCCCTTCAACTTCTATATGAACAATGGGAAGAACTAGCTTAACAAAAATCTTTGCTAAGACTTCCAATATTTAAAATTAAGACTAATACTTACTTTTAAAAATAAATGACAAGTCAAAGGTACCGACTTGTTATTTTTCTCAGATACATTGGTAAATAAGTGCATATCCTAGCGATATGCACTTATTTATTGCATAAAAAAGGTAGAATGAATTTCTTCATTCTACCTAAATCCCATATTTGTTCTCACATAAACCCAATAACTCTATTTAATACGTTGATATTAAATCAAGTGCAAATTCTAAACTAAGTTTCTTGCAACCATTTCTGTTATTGCAAAACTTGCAATATCTTCTGCGAATTTTCCTGGTCCGAATCCTGCATCGTATCCTAATTCTTTAGCAAGTTCGTGAGTAATTCTTGGTCCACCACAAATTAATACAACTTTTTCTCTTAAGCCTTCAGCCTCTAAAAGTTCTACTAAGTTTGTAAGATTTTGAATGTGTACATCTTTTTGAGTAACTGTTTGAGATACTAAAAGTATATCTGCATTAAGCTCTACAGCTCTCTTAATGAACTCTTCATTCTCTACTTGGCTTCCTAAGTTATAAGCTTCTACGCCTTTATATCTCTCAAGACCATAATGTCCAGCGAAACCTTTCATGTTCATAACAGCATCAATACCAACTGTATGAGCATCAGTTCCTGTTGAAGCTCCTACTATAACTACATCTCTCTTGATGTTTTCAGCTATATATTCGCCAACTTCTGACATAGACATAGTGTCACACTCTACTGTTTGAACATGAATGTCATCATAGTTAACAGTATGCTCTAATGATCCGTAAACCACATAGAAAGTAAACTCTGCATCTAATGATCCGTGATGAGCAACGTTAGGGTTTTTAAGTCCCATAGCTTTAGCAAGTTGTGCTGCTGCTTCTACACCTTTTTCATCATCTTTAACTGGAAGAGTAAAACTAACTTGAGTTTTACCATCATTCATAGTATCTCCATAAGGTTTAAGCTTAGTTAAATCCAAGTTTGTATCAAAGTTTTTTTCTTCAGTTGAATATAATCCTCCGCTCATTATTTGTTACCCCCTAACATTAATTCTATGAATGGGTTGAAGTAATTCTTATCTAATTCAACAACACCATTAAGTCCTTTTCCTCCGTTTAGAGGTCTCTTAATTCCAGCAAATTTTCCTTGCTCTAGAGTTGAGAATAATCCTTCTTTTTCGATTTCTTCAATTAGGTCAGCAGCTTTATTTAAAACTTCGCTAACTCTAGTTTGCATGATTCCACCAGTTTTGAAAGTTATTTCAGATCCTAAATCTTTCATTGTGCTGAATATATATTGTGCATTGTCTATTGAAACAGCTCTATCACTCATGAATGGAGTGTGTATAGCTTCTGTAAGCATTCCTAATAAGTGTAACTTCTGAGAAGTCATTATTGTCACCATGTTAAATAATGTGTCTTGAACCTGTCCTTTGAAGATATCTCCAGTTTTGAACTTAGTTGGTGGCATATATTTAAGTGGTGCTTTAGGGAATATTTCTCTAGCCATTTGTGCTTGAGCAAGCTCATAAAGGAATCCATTTTCAACTTTAGGATCTATTTCAAATGCATGACCAAGTCCCATTTGCTCTTCTGGAAGTCCTGCAACTAATGCAAATTGCTCGTTTATAAATTGAGAAGCAAGTACTGTATGAGCTTCTTCAACCGCATCAGCTGTAGTTAAGTAGTTATCTTCTCCAGTGTTGATTATAACTCCTGCGAATCCATTGATGATTCTTGAGAAGTATTGGTCAACAATTGTTCTTTGCATGTTGATATCTCTGAATAGTATTCCATATAATGCATCATTAAGCATTACGTCAAGTCTTTCAACAGCTCCCATTGCAGCTATTTCTGGCATACATAATCCTGAGCAGTAGTTACATAATCTTATGTATCTTCCTACTTCTTCTCCAACTTCATCAAGAGCAGCTCTCATTAATCTGAAGTTCTCTTGAGTTGCAATAGTTCCTCCAAATCCTTCTGTTGTAGCTCCATAAGGAACATAGTCAAGTAAACTTTGACCCGTAGTTCTTATAACAGCTATTACATCAGCACCTTGCTTTGCAGCAGCTTTTGCTTGGATTATATCTTCATAGATATTTCCTGTAGCAACGATAACATATAGGTAAGGACCTGTTTTGTCTCCACCGAATTTTTCAAGATATGCTTCTCTTGTTTCTCTGTTAGCTTTAATCTTAGCAACAGTTTCTTTTGCTACTTTATCTACAGCCATTTTTATTTCGAATGCATCTTTCATTGGTAATTTAGTTAAATCTAATTCACCTTTAGCAACTTTTTCTGCAACTTCTTGTGGAGAAAGACCTGTATTAAGCATTGCATTTCCTATGAAAGTCGCAGCTCCAATTGAAAGTCCATTTCCAGCTTTAATGTTCTCAACTACTAGGTTAGGTAATGGTACCTCAAATTCGTCAACACCATCTATTCCTAATAATCTACATACTGTTCTCTCTACAGCTACTGTAGTATGTTTATCTATAAATTTCTGAGTATCCATAGCTATATTTTTTGACGCTTGTCTTGCTCTCTCAACTACATTTAAGTCTAAACCTAATTTACTTTCCATTATTGTCCTCCTCATAATAAGTTTTTGCTATATTTATTATATCATTTTCTAATCCTAATAACATTGCTATGTTAAGAGCATCCTTAGGTACTTTATTCTCCTTAGACACCTTTTCTAGCTTATATTCCATATTTTCTTGTATGATTTCAACGGAATTTTTCTTATTAAGATCTATTTTAAACTTTAATTTATTAAAATCTATATTCTTAAGCCCTACAACTTGATAGTGAACCATCGGCTCCTCAACTACTCCATCATAGTGAGTTGATATTATACTTGAAGTACTAAATCTTTGCAAATAATGTGCAAGAGATTTAACAAGATAATATCCTTCCTTAGGGTTTGTTCCTCTAGCAAATTCATCTAGTGCCACAAATCCATTTCCACGTTTAACACACTCTACAACTTCTTTTAACTTAATTATCTCCGCTCCAAAGGTACTAAGTCCTTTAGATATAGATTGCATATCATCTGATACAAAATGAACAAAATCTAAAATAGGATATGTAGCTTCTTTAGCAAATGCAAAGAATCCCATTTGTCCAAGAAATAAGTTTAACACTATAGTTTTAAGTGCCACGCTTTTCCCACCCATATTAGCTCCGGTTATTACAGTTGTACCACCTTCTAGCTCTATGGTTACTGGAGAAAATGCTTTTCCTTTTTTCTTAAGTACAGCTTCTACTTCTGGATTTATTCCATCAACTATCTTAATGTCCATCTTTTCAACTATAGTGGGTTTTACACAATTATGTTTAATTGCAACACTTGCTTTGGCCATTAATAAATCAAGAACTCCCACTACCTTTAAATTCTCTGATATCTTTTTGCTAAAAGAAGATAATTTTGAAGTGAGTTCTTTTCTTATATGTAACTCTTCTTCTTCTTCTCGAATAACAATATCTAATCTTTCTTGTTTTAATTTCTCCAAAAGATTCTCATCATCACAAGAGTATATCTCTTTTTCTTTTCGGTTCTTCAATCCTCTTATTTCAGAAAGTTTTTCACTATACTCATCATAAATATAAAAAGTAGAGATTCGCTTTCCACTCGGATCTAATATATCTATTACTTCATTAAGTGAGTGTAATTTTATCTTGTCGATGGATAAATCTATCCCTTCAAGCATCAACTTTAGCTCCTCTAAAAGCATAGCTACATATTTTATCTCATAAAGTTCAACCTCATCTAAGGTTTCTACTTTTTCTGTTCTCTTTAGAGTATTCCTTATATCTTTAATCTTATGAAAAAGTCTTACTATATCATAAAACTTATCATTATACTGATTCATATGACTTATCATGCAGTCTATGTTATCAAGCTCTTCTATAAGCTCTTTAGTTTGATTAGTTTTATAAGGCTTTATTAATTTCTTTTCTTCAGTCCCGTAAGATGTTATTATTCCAAGTTCATCCATAATAAAGGAAAATCCTATTTGAGCTCTTTGCTCATTGTCTAAAAACTTCATATTATTCCCCTCCTATTACATCAAATACCGGTATATTAATAGCTTCTCTAAGTCCCTCTAAAAATTCCTTCTTAGGGAATTCATAACCATAAGGCGATTTAGGATTTGCAGTTACGCAAACTACCGTTATTTTACTTATAGCTTTCATTTTGCCACCCTGCTTATGAAATCTGTATAAACTATCATTGTTTATGAACACCTTTGTTCCATCTTCCACAAGTAAAGTTACATTTTTATATAGTGTTGTCGATGTCATAATACCCTTTATAAGTTTATCTGACACTGCTCCCTTAATAACTACATGAGTTACCTCATCGTTTAAAGCCTCTACTATTTCCTTTGAAGCCTCTAACGCAGTTAAAACATTCAGGATTTTATAGGTTTTATCTTTATAAATAACACCTACAATTCCTTCTTCTAAAACATTTATCGCTAAATCTAAAATAGATCTATCTTGCTCATGGGGTAAACTTAATAGATCCATAGTATGTTTTGTTTCACTTATCACAGTCTTCATGCTTCTTGACAATGCTGCTCCTGTAGATAACACTGTAGCTTCAGTTATGGCGGGTGAAGCAAAGGTTTTTCTACTTAATGCACCATCTATTATAACAAGATCGCAATCAAGACTTAAAAGTTCATCTTTTATATTTGTCATATATGAATTTACAGAAGGCCCTCCTAAATCCACATATCCATCACTTAATGCTCTACAGATAACAACCTCTCCCATAGGAGTGTTTATTCCTGTAGTTTTAATGATTTCTCTTGTGAAATCACTATTTAAAAGGCATTGTTTAGCTGTAGCGATAGCTGTACCTTTTTCAATGTATATCTTAGGTTTTTCAGTGGATGTAACTCTATCAAGCTCTTCACCATCTCTACCAATTGAAGTCAGGCCTAGGGACATATTGCCCCTAGCCTCCTTCAATATGTGATTTAAAGTTGTTGTTTTACCCACATTCTTATTCATACCTATTATAGACACACTTTTATATGGTTTTAATAACTTTAAAATCTCATTCATCAAATCACTTCTTACTTATATATTTATATTAGTGAGAGTGTCTTTCATTTCTCTCAAGACCTACTGGCTCAAGGTTTAATCTTTCTCCATTTAGAAGTCCTGCAACTCCAACTTTGTGAGCTGTTTTCTTTCCAGTACATACATCACAAGTACATCCTGGAGTATAGTTTGTTGGCTCAGTATAAGTTGTTATAACACCTTCAAAGTTTCTTAAAACTATTTTATCATGGCTTTGAGAAATTACATAGTTAGGCATTACTGGTGTTTTTCCACCACCACCTGGAGCATCAACAACAAATGTTGGTACGCAGAATCCTGAAGTATGTCCTCTTAAACCTTCAATGATTTCTATTCCTTTAGAAACTGGAGTTCTGAAGTGCTCAAGTCCTAATGAAAGGTCACATTGGTAGATGTAGTAAGGTCTTACTCTCATTTTAACTAGTCCATGCATAAGGTCTTTCATAGTGTGAACGCAATCGTTAACTCCTCTTAAAAGAACTGATTGGTTTCCTAGTGGTACACCAGCGTTAGCTAATTTTGCACATGCTTCTATAGCATCTGGAGTAATTTCTGCTGGATGGTTAAAGTGAGTGTTTAACCAGATTGGGTGATATTTCTTTAACATATTTACAAGATCATCAGTTATTCTTTGAGGCATAACAACTGGAGTTCTTGATCCTATTCTTATTATTTCAACGTGAGGTATTGCTCTTAATTTGCTGATGATGTACTCTAAAGTTTCATCTGCAACTAATAATGCATCTCCACCTGATAATACTACGTCTCTTACTACTGGAGTGTTTGCAATGTATTCAATAGCTTTATCTATTCTTGCCATTGGCATGCAATCATCTTGTTGTCCAGCGAATCTTCTTCTTGTACAGTGTCTGCAGTACATTGAACACTGGTCAGTGATAAGAAGTAATACTCTATCTGGGTATCTATGAGTTAATCCTGGTACTGGAGAATCTGTATCTTCATGTAATGGATCCTCTAAATCAGCAGCAGCTCTATGAGCTTCAAGTCCAGTTGGTATAGCTTGTAATCTTACTGGATCATTCATATCACTAGGATCGATTAAGCTTAGGTAGTAAGGAGTTATAGCCATTCTTAAAGTTTCTAGGCACTTTTGAGCTCCCTCTTCTTCTTCAGCTGTTAATGGCATATATTGCTTTAACTGCTCTAAAGTCTCTATTCTGTTTTTTGTCTGCCATGTCCAATCATTCCATTGCTCATCTGTTACATTTGGAAATAATTCTTTTCTACGATTAATCATTATTAGGTCCCCCTTAAATTTTACATTTATATTTTTACTAATATAATTTATGTTGATAAAATTTATAATTTTAAATAGATATTAAACGTATAACTCTTTGAATATGTTTCTTAATGTTTCATTTTCTCTTAACTCTTCTAAAGTTATTTCAGCATGACCTTTAGTGTATCCATTTCCTACTATCATAGTTACATCTTTACCAACACCCTCAGCTCCTAATGCAGCTTTAGTGAATGATGTAGCCATTGAGAAGAAGTAAACTATTCCGTCATCTCTTACTGGTAATATAGTTGACATTTCAGTGTTTTGAACGTTAACTATGTTGATAGCTACATCAACTTCTTTACCATTATTGTTTTCTAAAGCTGTATTCATTACGTCGATAGCTTTAGTAGCATCTCCGATAACAATCTTCATTCTTAAGTTTAATTTTCTTAATCTTGCAGCTTCTTCTTCGTTTCTAACTAACCCAATAACATTTCCTGTTGGTCCAACTCTTTTAACTGCTTCGTAGCAACATAGCATTCCTGATTTTCCTGCTGCTCCTAATAAAAGAACTGACTCGCCTGGCTTAACTAATTTAGCAACTTGAGCTGGTGCTCCTGCAACGTCTAATGCTGCTAGTGCTAAAGTTTCTTCCATATCCTCTGGTAATTTAGCATATAATCCACTTTCGAATAATATTGCTTGACCTTTAATTTCTACTCTATCGATATCAGGTTTGATGTCGATTATTTCATCAATTTTAAGTGGAGTTAATGAAAGAGAAACTAGTGTAGATATTTTATCTCCAACTTTAAGGTCAGTTGTTCCTTCTAAAGCTGATCCAATTTTTGCTATTCTTCCGATAAGCATTCCGCCTGAACCAGTTACAGGGTTTTGCATTTTTCCTCTTTCTCCAACGATTTCAAGGATTTTTGCTTTTATTTTTTCTATGTCATGTCCAGCTTCTTCTTCTATTTGTGTGAAACTTGCTGAGTCAACATTTAAAGCTTGAACATCGATAAGTATTTCATTATCATATATGTTCATGTCGTTATCTATTTTCACTGCTGGTTGTGGTAATACTCCTAGTGGTGATATTACTCTGTGAGTTCCGTATTTACATCCTTTTTTCATAATTTGCACACTCCTCATATATTGTTAATTTATATTATTTAAATTCTTTAAATTAATTATTCCTATAAACCTTTAAGTCCTAATATTTCTCTTGCTTCTGCTGGTGTTGCTATTTCTCTGCCTAATTCTTTAGCTATTCTCACAGCTTTTTCAACTAGTTCTGCATTAGTCTTAGCCATAACACCTTTAGAAAGATAAACATTATCTTCGAATCCAACTCTTACATGTCCACCTTCGATCATAGACATTGCAGCTAATGGAAATTCATTTCTGCCAATTCCTGATACAGTGTATGTGCTTCCTGCTGGAATACTTTCTTTCATGAAAACAAAATCTCTCATGTTAGCGCTTATTCCACCGTTTACACCCATTACAAAATTGAAATGCATTGGTGATTTTATAAAACCTTTTTTATTAAGTCTTATAGCCATATCTATCATTCCCTTATCGAAAACTTCGATTTCTGGCTTAACATTATTTTCGATCATTTTCTTACCGAACTCTATTATAGTATTTTCAGTGTTTGTGAAAACCTCATCCCCACCAAAATTACAAGTTCCACAATCTAGTGTTGCCATTTCTGGTGCTAGATCAACTGGTTGAAGTCTTTCAGCATTACTCATTCCCACTGCTCCACCAGTTGATGGTTGGATTATAACATCCGGACATCTTCTTCTGATTTCTGCAATACATGCTTCGAATCTAGCTTTATCTTGAGTTGGCTTTCCATCATCTTCTCTAACATGAAGATGTATTATGCTCGCTCCAGCTTTGTAAGCCTTTTCAGATTCTTCGCCAATTTCTGCTACAGTATAAGGTACCCCAGCATTTTGCTCTTTAGTAACTTCCGCTCCACAGATAGCTGCTGCTATTATTAACTTTTCCATTTATACCCCTCCTAGATTGGTTAAAAAATTAACAATAATATTGCAATAAAACTTGCATATTATTTTCTTTTCTTATCCTTTGGCACTACACATGTTCCAGTTGCTCTACAAACTACTATTGGTTCTTCTAATACATCACAAGCTGAATCATTGATATCAGGTCTTGGAACTATAACTTTTCTAGCTTCAAAACTCATTTTTCTTGAAGTGTTTCCAACGTTAGTGATTGTTCCAACTGCTTCTATGTAATCTCCAGCGTATACAGGTGCTAAAAACTCTACATCAGTATAAGCCTTAAATAAACCTTCATCTCCATCATTTAGGATAAGTAACTCTGTAGCAACATCTCCAAATAATTGTAACATTCTTGCTCCGTCTACAAGATTTCCGCCGTAATGAGCATCGTGTGCACTCATTCTTAATCTAATTAATGATTCCATTTTAAAATCCCCCTCATAATTTGTTATTTTTAATAAATATAAATCAAAATAAAAGTGGTGTTGAAATATATTCAACACCACTAGCTTACTTTAAGTAACAACAGCTATTAATGCAATGAATACACTTCATTACATAAATAGCTCACCATAAAACATGGCAGTGATAAAACCTTGTGTCTTATCCCCAAGTAATACATAATACCTATGTATTCTTTCGGCCTATAAACAATTCACTGCAACATCGGATGGTAATCTCCTTAACATTTGCAAGCTACCAATTTACAAGCGCCTCTACTTATGTTCCATTTTTAATTTTAAAACAATTCAATGAATTATTTATTATACGATTATTATAAATCTATCTTTTTAGAATTGCAATATGTTTTTCGTATATTTTAATAAATATTTTGATTCTTTTTAATTATCACTGCAATTCCAAATAAATTTTCTACATAATGCATGTTTTTTCTTCACTTTTTTCATTTCTTTGGTCATATAAACCACTTCACCCATATTATCCCAGATAGATTTCACACTAGGCATAAATCTCACGAATTCTTTTTTAGAATAATTATATTCTCGTTCATTCCATTTATATTTTTCTTTCATACAATTCCCCATATAATTTCTAAAAAATTGTTTTAAATTATTTTCAAATAAAACTTCACTACATTCATTTTCACTATTTACAATAATAAGGTATACATTTTTTTGCATAGCTAATCCAGCAATAAAATTTAAAGAACTTTTATTATGATAATTAAAATCAAATAAATAGTATTTATCATCAAACCAATCTTCCACATCTATTACCACACTACCCAAAATAACACTATTCCTCTTAATAATCCCCGCTTTAAAGTGAATGTTTTCACTAGTTATTGAAGGAATTAACTTCTTGAAATCATCTTTTATAATAAAGAAAATCATACTTTGATCGTTAATTCTTGTTTCAATTAATGCAGAAACTCCAGTTTGCAACTTCTCTATTATATTATCTAACGATTCCATTGCATCCTCCCCATTCTTAAATACAAGAATTCAACTCATAATACTCTATACCTTTATATTATAACATAACAATTTATTTTAAAATACTTTTTTACAAATTTATAGTATTTTTTACATTTGTTTTTTTATATATGAACCAATAAACTAATCCAACACAAATTGATCCACCAATAATATTCCCAATTGTTACTGGTACAATATTACCAAAAATCCCAACCAAATTTAAATTGTCTATTTTTTCTGACGATACATGAGATATCTCAACAAATTGAGGATTCATTTTTGCCAATAGTCCAATTGTAAAGTAGTACATATTTGCCACACAGTGTTCAGCTCCAGATATTACGAATGCAAATATAGGGAAGAATGACATAAGTATTTTTCCACTAACATCTTTAGCCGCATAGCTTCCCCACACACCTAAACAAACAATAATATTACATAATACACCACTAGCTAGTGCTTGTCCAAATCCTAAACTTGCTTTATTTGCTGCAACCTTAATAACATAGCCTCCAACTGTTCCTGTAGACAATAGACCTGAATAAAAAACTAAAATAGCTATAAAAATAGCCCCTATAAAATTACCAATCCATACTAGTGACCAATTTTTAACCACTTGTTTAGTAGTAATTCTCTTTTGCGCCCACGCTACACTTAACAATGAATTTCCTGTAAATAATTCCGCACCACATATTAGAACCAAAATTAATCCTACTGGAAATACAGTTCCCGCTATAGCCTTTTGTATCCCTGGATCTGCAATTCCATGGGAAGCAACCGCTGCAGCATACCCACCTAAAGCTATAAACATACCTGCTAAAATCCCAAGTATTAGAGTTTGTATCCAGCGGTTGCTTACTTTTTTTACTCCAACCTCTTCTACATATGTAGTAATCTCCTCCGGTGACAACATTTTTTTGTCCATTAAATATTTCCTCCCCTTTTTTATTTATGAATAATTGTTGTTCCATCTTTTGTTAAATATACTTTAAAGGTTAATAGACCCCCAAAATCTATCAACCTTAGCATAGCTCTACCTAGTAAACCACGTTATATTGTATATACCCATATCTTGCCACGATAAGTCATCATTTATATTTTCACCTTTAAATGTATTCTTTAATATATTTTTAAGTTTTAGTGAACTATCGGCTAATTTTTTATTCAATTCACTTTCTTCCTTTATAAATTTTTCTTCCTCAACTATATATATACCATCACTACACACCAATGATAATTTCTCATTTTCATAAACTATACTTCCGTTTATTTCATAAGGTTTTACAACTTTAGTTACATTCTTTAATTGTTTATCCTTAATTTCTCCAGTGTACAAATACTCCTTTTGCTCACCTTTCTCTTTATCATAATTAAAAGTTATAAACCCAAGATTTTTTCCATTTGACGAAACTTCGCCTTTTAGAAGAACTTCACCCTTTGTCTCTAAATCATAAACTTCCACTTCATTAATAAATATAGACGTTTCACCTTGTTTATTTACGCCATAAACTAATGTTCTTCCATCATCTAATACATCAATTAAAATCCCTTCACATGTATTTACAAGCTCAAGGTTTTCTACTTCATATATTAAATATTTTGTTGTTGTAGGATTTACATATAGTTCTACAACTATATTATTTTCCATCCATGATACATTAGATATTTGATTATCACCTATATTATCAACATGTAAAACCCTATATTCCTTATTTTTCATATTATATATATTTATATTATCTTTTTCATCTACATATTTAAATTCAACATTTTCCCAATTCTGACTTATAGATGCAAATTCCTTAAACCTATTTAACTCTCCGATACCCTCTAAATACATCTCATCTTCGTCATATATATATATGTTGTTATTTTTCTCTATAAGTGCACTTGTGTAATTATTACTACGACTTGACTCGTCATTACTCTCTTGTTTTTTTCCTATAAAGCTACATCTAGCAAAAATAAATACAAAGAGAATTAGTGTCATCATTACTATAATTGGTACTCTCAAATTGATTTTTTTGTTATTTTTATTAAATACCATCACTATTCCTCCTTTTTCTTATTTTCTACGCACTTTATATATTATACTACGTGAAAATAACCTATTCAATATAATAACTACGTGTACATATATTGTTTTTATATTACTAAAAAACCGAATAAATAGATTCTTGTAAAAAGCACCTATTTATTCGGTAAAATTGTTTAAATAAGATAATATCTATATTGAAATGTATATTCTTTTATTTGTTTAAAGCCTTATTTACAACTAATTTTATTAAATCCTCATTTGGTATATATGGAAGAGTTATATGGTCTGTTCCTTGATTTTTATCATTGTATTCCATACTAGTCTCAATAGAATGTGGGTTTCTTGCCCAAGCTCTTCTAGCAACTCCACCCATAACATCCCATGCCATAGATGATTTTATTATATTATCAACTCTTTCGCTACCATCAAGAACTAATCCAAACCCGCCATTGATTGACTTACCAGTTCCAACTCCACCGCCATTATGAAGAGCAATTAAACTCATTCCTCTAGCTGCATTTCCTGCAAAACATTGTATAGCCATTTCAGCCATCATATTGCTTCCATCTTTAATATTGGACGTTTCTCTAAATGGAGAATCCGTACCACTTACATCATGGTGATCTCTACCTAGCATTATTGGCCCCACTTCGCCATTTCTTACAAGTTCATTAAATCTAAGAGCTATATCCATACGACCTTGTGCATCTTGATATAATATTCTAGCTTCTGTACCAACAACTAACTGGTTTTTCTCTGCATCTCTAATCCAAATATAGTTATCCCTATCTTGACCTCTTCTATTTGGATCTATGCAATCCATAGCCGCTTTATCAGTTTTTATTAAATCTTCATGATCATGACTTAGACAAACCCATCTAAATGGTCCATATCCATAATCAAATAGCATCGGTCCCATAATATCTTCAACATAAGAAGGATATATAAATCCATCCTTTTCATCTGTTCCATTTTTAGCTATATCCTTAGCACCTGCATCATATATAGCCTTCATGAAGGAGTTGCCATAATCAAAGAAGTAAACACCTTTATCAACAAGTTTTTTAATTATTTCATAATGTTTAAGAAGTGTCATATCTACAAGCTCTTTAAATTTATTTCTATCTTCTTTTAAAAGCCTTGTTCTCTCTTCAAAGGAAATTCCAACTGGAGCATATCCACCGTCATAAGCAGCATGACAAGAAGTTTGATCTGATAGTAAATCTATTTTCACATCATTTTCTAATATATACTCAAGTAAATCTACAATATTTCCATGGTAGGCTATAGAAATAGTTTCATTATTCTTAGCCTTTTCCTGTGCAACTCTTACAACCTCTGCTAAATCACTTGATGCCATAGACACCCAACCTTGATCAAGTCTTGTTTGTATTCTTGAATAGTCTACCTCTGCTACAATACCTACACCCTTAGCAATTTCAACTGCCTTAGGTTGAGCACCACTCATTCCACCAAGTCCTGAAGTTACAAATATTTTTCCTCTTAAATCTCCATCCTCAGCAACACCAAGTTTTAATCGTCCTGCATTAACTAATGTGTTAAAGGTTCCATGAACAATCCCTTGTGGCCCTATATACATCCATCCCCCTGCAGTCATTTGTCCATAGTTAGCCACGCCTAATTGAGTTGCTAAGTGGAAATCATCAGGATTATCAAACATCCCAATCATAAGTCCATTAGTAGTTATTACCCTCGGTGCTGTCTTAGAACTTCTGAATAATCCAAGTGGATGACCACTTTCCATAACGAGAGTTTGCTCATCTGTCATAGTTTCTAAATATTTTTTCATTAATTTATATTGCATCCAGTTTTGGCACACCTGTCCTGTTTCACCATAAGTAACAAGCTCATAAGGATATAGAGCAACCTCAAAATCTAGATTGTTATCTATCATAACTTGGAAAGCTTTTCCCTCTAAACAATTGCCCTTATACTCCTCAATTGATTTTCCACTTAAATTGCCCTCTGGTCTAAATCTGTATCCATAAATTCTTCCTCTAGTCATAAGCTCTTCCATAAATTCTGGCGCAAGATTCTCATGAAGTTCCTCTGGCACATATCTTAGCGCATTTTTAAGCGCAAGTTCTGTTTGTGCAGCGGTTAAATTAAATCCTCTATCTGGAGCTCTTCTAATTCCTTCTTGAAACTTAGGCATCTCTGGTAGTTTATCATCTAGCTTTATTACCATCTTGTTTTTAATATCCATATTGTTAATCATAACTTCCACCCCTTTTATTATAATTGAAAATTTAGAATGCAAAATGTAAAATGTTTTATAAAACTCCAATGGAATTTTATAAAAAGAAATCCAAAAGGATTTCATCCTCAATTTATAATTTTAAATCTATAATCTATAATTTTTAATCGCTAATTTATAATTAATTAAACGGTTCGTTTAATTCTTCAGTGCCCGCTAAAACAAATCTTCCTTCTTTAATTATTTCAATAACTTCTCCAGACTTCTCAATAGCATTTATAAATGCTAATTTATCATAAGGAATCGTTATATCAGTGTGGCACTGAGTATACGCATTTTCTATATCAGTTTTTCTTAAAATAGATTTTTCATTATCCTTAGCCATGATTTCTTTACCGTCAAATAAATTATATACTTTTTCATCTTCACTGTAGGAATAACATGTATCGCCAACTGCAAAGTGTGGCCCCATTTTTTCACCTATAAGAATCGGTAGAATATCTACAATTCCATGCTTTTGTGCTATTACATAAGCTAAAGTGTTTGTGCCTATTGCAAATTCTCCAAGTGGTAAAGTTTTATTTGGAAATAATAAATTCTCTTCTATATACTTCTTATTCTTTTCTTCCTCATCAAAGTTAGAGCAATTATACGCTTCTATAAATCCATCTTTAAATAAGAGTTCTAAGTTGATATATTTAAGCCCATCTAAGAATATTTCTTCTAAGTGAAGCATTCCACTCGTATCCTTTAGTGCAGGTGACGTAAACACCTCTCCTACTGGAATATTTACTGTAGCAACACAATTTTCAAAATTAGTCTCTCCCTCCGGATTTTTAAGTTCCTGCATCTTAACCTTTATATCAGTTCTATTTCCATTACATCCTTTAACATGAATAAATTCCCCTCTATCTAAGGCTTGAATTATACTATTTTGAATTCTTTCCCACTTATCTGAATCTAAAGTGTTAATTTCCATAGTATCTGCAAATATTTCTTCAAAATTCTCTCCGATTTCAGGTGTAGGGAAAGCTATAATAGTAAACGTCGTCTCCTTAGATGGAATATAACTATCTTGAAGAACTCTAATTTTAGCCATAAGATTTTGATACTTCTTGCTTTGTTCTTCACTTAATTTTAATGCTGAATTTTTACTTTCTGGTGCAAATGGAGCCTCTCCAAACCCTTCAAGAACTGCTATTCCTGAATACTTAGATAAAGCCTCTTTATATTTTTCTAAATTATTTGCCATCTTTATTTCTTTTGTTTCTGCTATTTCACTATTAAATATTAATGCATTATCAAATCTATGATCATACACAAACTGTTTATTCGCTTCAGCACATTCTAGATTTGTAAGCACTACTGTAAGGTTATACTTACCAAATTCCTTAATTACTTCCTTTACAATAGCTTCTTGACCAACTAAATACACTAATCTAACTGTAGATTTAGTAGTATAGTCTTTTTTTTCTCTAACAAAGCTATCCATATACCCTTTAACCATAGTATATGCAATCTTATTTACATCCTTATATGTTGATAAAAACTTAGCTGTTTTAACTTCATTATCTGTTATATATTTTCCATACTTAAATAAATATCTTAAATCTTCTGCACTGGCTTCTTCAACTATAGATTTATAATGACTTTCTATATTTACTGCAAGATTTTTTATCTTACCTTCAGTTTCAAAATCCATAATAGAAACTTCAAAATCTCTTATTATGTTAATAATCCCATTTACGTCCTTAGGATTTTTAATTTCATATACATAAATCTCTATAATTAACTTTATTAATTTTTCTATCTTTTCTGTTTTATGTTCATATATAAGAGCTATAACTTCATTTAATCTATTATATAAATAAGTAGCTATTTGCCCATATTCTTTCCCCAATTCTTCCACTGCATAATCTGGGTTTCCATAACTTGTTTTATAATTTTCTCCGATTATATCGCTATAAATTTTATGATTTTCTTCTAGTAATTCCTCAAAGCTTTTTTTATTAAAATATTCATCATTTAAATTTTCTTCTAAACAACATAAATCATATAGCTTTCCGCCCATTTTTTTTAAGAAAACTAATTCTTTCTTATTATCATCATTAATTAAAGATAACTCTTTAATTTGTTGCAAGTTATTAATATTCCCCATATACATATCACTCCTTCATTAAGTGCCTTCATTAAAACGGTACCATATTCAGAAAATTAATACAACCATTTGAAGCTTTTTTATCACTATGCTAAAGTGATAAAATGGTAGCATACCACTGATAAAAATCTATAATTAAAAATACCCAATATATTTAATAGCATTAAATTTCAAAATGCCATTAAACAATTGGGTATTAAAGTATTATTTTATTCCTCTATTTCTTTATTTACTGTTCTTCTATTCCTACTACATCATATCCTGCTTCATCTATTGCATCTGTCAATTCCTCATTACTAGCTGTAGTATCAACCAAAGCATATTTCCCCTCTAAATTAACTTCAAATTCAGTTACCCCAGTCAATTCTCTTAATGCCTCTTCAACATGAGCAACACAATGACCACAATTCATTCCCTGGATTAATATTTTCTTTTTCATATATAATTCCTCCTTCTATTTAATATATATTTAATGGACTAAGCTTTAAACCTCTTTAATCTTAGTGCATTTGTAACTACTGATACTGAACTTAGACTCATTGCTGCTCCTGCTATCATTGGATTTAACAATGGTCCTCCAAAGATATGAAGCACTCCCATAGCTATCGGTATCCCTATAACATTATAAGCAAATGCCCAAAATAGATTTTGTTTTATATTTCTTATAGTGGCCTTACTTAATTTTATAGCTGTGGCAACATCCATTAAGTCACTTCTCATAAGTACTATATCTGCAGCTTCTATAGCCACATCTGTACCTGAACCAATCGCTATCCCTATATCTGACTGTGCTAAGGCTGGTGCATCATTTATTCCATCTCCAACCATTGCAACTTTTCTATTTTCCCCTTGAAGCTTCTTAACCTCATTTGCTTTATCTTCTGGTAAAACTTCAGCTAGAACTATATCAATTCCAACTTGCTTTGCTATTGCCGCAGCAGTTTTTCTATTATCTCCTGTAATCATAGCTACCCTTATTCCCATTTCATGAAGGGTTTCTATAGCTTTTTTACTACTAGGTTTAACTGTATCTGCCACAGCTATTATTCCCTTAAGTTCTCCATTTATCGCTACATACATTGGAGTTTTACCCTCTTCTGCTAATTTATCAGACTTACCTGCTAGTATTTCTATATTTATATTTTTCTCTATCATTAATTTTTTATTACCAAGTAAAATATTTTTTCCTTCTATATTAACTTCAATTCCATGACCTGGTATAGCATTGAAATTCTCAATAACTTTTAATGATAAACCTTTTTCCTCGGCGCCTTTAACAATGGCTTCTCCTAATGGATGTTCTGATCCTTTTTCTGCACTGGCAGCCAATACTAAAATTTCCTCTTCTGATACCCCACTCGTTATAATATTTGTTACCTTTGGTTTTCCCTCTGTTATAGTACCTGTTTTATCAAATACAATTGTGTCAATTTTATGAGTTGTTTCTAAAGCCTCTCCACCTTTTATTAATACACCATTCTCCGCACCTTTTCCTGTACCAACCATGATTGCCGTTGGTGTTGCAAGTCCCAATGCACAAGGGCACGCTATTACAAGAACTGATATAAATATTGTTAAAGCAAATATGGTATCCTCACCTGCAATTATCCATGCTACTGACGAAATAATTGCTAATCCAATTACTATAGGCACAAAATAAGCTGATATAATATCTGCCATCTTAGCTATTGGTGCCTTTGATCCTTGAGCATCTTCAACTAATCTAATTATTTGAGATAAAGCTGTATCTGCTCCAACCTTAGTTGCCTTATACTTAATGAAGCCAGTTTTATTAATGCTTGCTCCAATTACTTTACTTCCTACAGTTTTTTCAACTGGTATACTTTCCCCTGTAAGCATGGATTCATCAATAGACGTATTTCCTTCTATTACTTCTCCATCTACAGCTAATTTTTCACCCGGCTTAACTATGACAATATCTCCAACTATTACTTCCTCTAATTGCACTTCAATTTCATTACCACCTCTAATTACTGTAGCTGTTTTAGGCGCTAATCCCATTAACTTTTTAATAGCATCCGATGTCTTCCCTTTAGAAACTGATTCTAAATATTTTCCCAGAGTTATTAAAGTTAATATAGTTGCCGCTGATTCGAAATACAAATGCATTGCATATTCATGGCTTCCACCTTGAATCTTAAATATAGCAAATATTCCATAAAGAAATGCAGCTAAAGTCCCTATAGCTATCAATGAATCCATGTTAGGACTTAATTTAAATAGGTTCTTTATTCCAATCTTATAAAACTTATATCCCACTAACATAACTGGAATTGTTAACATTAATTGCACCAAAGCAAAATTCATGGAATTTGCCATAGGGTCTATAATATTAGGAAGTGGCATTCCTGCCATATGTCCCATACTTATCACGAGTAACGGAATTGTAAAAATTAAAGAAACTATAAATCTAATTACTAATTTTTCTTTATCGCTCATTTTTTTAACTGCTTTTTTAGTATCCTCATTCTTCACTAATTTATATCCAGCTTTATCTACCGCCGCTTTCAACTGCCCATAAGTAACTTTTTCTTCATCCATTGTAACTGTAAGTTTCTCTGTTGCAAAATTAACGGATGCTGCTTCAACACCATCTAATTTCTTAGTAACTCGCTCCACTCTATTTGCACAAGCTGAACATGTCATTCCCTCAATTTTAAAATTGTAACTTTTTAAATTCTTTTTAACTCCATATCCCGCCTTTACAACGGCTCCTTCAATCTTGTCATTATTCATCTTGCTTTCATCATAATTTACAGTTAGCATTTCCGTAGCAAAGTTAACATTTGCGTTTTCAACTCCATCTAACTTGTTAATCACTCTTTCAACTCTATTTGCACAAGCTGAACATGTCATACCCTGAATTTTAAATGATTTATTAGCCATTTTTTATCTTACCTCCTATTTTCCCATTACTTTCTCTAAAATATTAATAATCTCTTCAATTTTTTCATCTCCATTATTGTTCATGCAAGCATCTTTTACACAATGGGTTAAATGCCTCTTTAATATAAACATATTAGCTCTCTTTAAAAGTGATTGAGATGCTGTTATTTGATTTGATATATCAACACAATACCTCTCATCCTCTATCATTTTTATAATTCCCTCTATTTGGCCCTTTGCCGTTTTTAAAGCTTGCATTGCTTGTTTTCTTTCTTCACTCATTTTTTATCCTCCGTTACCTCATAGGTATATATTATTTGTATCCCTATTGCATAATTTTTTATGCAGTGAATAGCTTTATTTAATTTACGATTTACCCCTCCCCCTAGGGGGGTGTCTTTATATTTTATTATATACCTATTTTTCCTCTTGTCAATATTAATTTAATTATGATTTATACATATTGTATCCAATGTATCTGTATATAATGTGAATATTTTTTATTAAAGTTTATATATATTAATGCTATAATTTTCTCATATACTACTTTTAATTTGGAGGTGATTATAATTGAATAAAGAAAAGAAAATATCTGTATTTCTATTTAAGATACTATCATGGGTTTGGGTTTTAGGTACGCTACAATTCATTTGGTATTTTTTATTTCAAGCCCTTGATAAATTTATTCAAATTGGTTTTTTTCTAAATATTATTCAAATACTTATAATGTGGGTAGTATTGCTACCAATCTCCATACCACTATCTCTACATTTATATAAAGCCTTAAATTACTATGTTACGGAAAAACTTTAATATATTCATCCAAATGTATAGGACAATCTTCTACTATAAAAGATTGTCCTATACATATATTAAAAATACATTTATATTTTAATAATTCTACATTGATTTAAAATAAGTGTTATAATCAACAACTCTATTACGACCTAGTTCCTTAGCTTTATACAAAGCTTTATCTGCAAACTTAGTTCCCTCAAAAAATGATACATCTTTGTCAACTACTATATAAGTGCCAAGACTTGCTGTAATATTTATTGTTTCAATGTCATAAACTTGATATTTATATTCTTCTATAGATTTTCTAATCTTCTCAACCACTACTCTTAATTCATATATATTAGTGTTAGGTAGAATAATTAAAAATTCTTCTCCGCCATATCTTCCCACAATATCGTTATCACTTAATTGTGTTTTTATTACATCTGCAACTGTTTTAAGTACATAATCCCCAACTGCATGTCCATATGTATCATTAATTTGTTTAAAACAGTCTAAATCTAGCATTACTACTCCAAGACCATTACCATTTTCAATCATACGGTCCCAGTTTACTTCTCCAGTTTTTATTATCTCCCTACGATTTAATACTTGAGTCAAGTTATCATACATGGCAAAATGTTCAACTTCATTAAATAGTTTAGAATTTTCTAATGCAATGGCTATATATGATGAAAGCATTTTTAATGCACTTAAATCATTTACCGTATATGAATTTTTCTCACGATTTTGAACATTTACTACGCCTATTACATTGTCGTTTATTATTAATGGACAAAAAATCAATGAGTTATTTATACCATCAGAGTCTTTATCTAGATAAGGCTTGCATGTTATATACTTTGAATATTCATTAGAAATATCATTAATAATGATATCCTTTTTATTGTTAAAAGAGTAAACCCCTAAACTTGCCTCACTATCAATAGATATATACCCCAAATTTTCCCTTTTGCCTTTTTCTATGAAAAATTCATAGTCTAAACATTTCTCATTTTCTTTATATAAAGCTATCCCAAATCCATCTGCCTCTATTAAGTTATTAACTTCGCAATAAATTGACTCTAGAGTTTCATCCTTTTTCAAATTTGCGGTAATTTTTTTTCCAATGTCAGTTATTATCTCAATCTGGTTATATAATAATTTATATACCTTAGCATCATCAATTACTTTTTTACTGTTAAGTCTACCCATCCAAATACTACTCTTACTACTATATATACTTCTTTCATATTCCATTGATTTTTTCAATAATTCAAGAGCTTCCTGTAAATTACCCATCTTTTCATAAAGAACACTTAACTCCATATATATCTCTTTCATTAAACTTGGGAAATTAATTTTATTACATTCTTCACTTGCCCTTAGCAATTTTTCTTTAGCAACACTATAATTTCCTAAATCCGAATCACATTTTGCCCAAGCAATCAATATAGAAATATATAGATTAATCTTATTATAATTAATAGAATCCTTTACAGCCTCCTCAAAATCTTTTTCCGATTCAGCGTATTTCCCCATTTTATAATTTACAATAGCTCTTATATATAAAATAGTTCCTAGATAAAATTTATACTCCGCATCCATTCTTATTAGTTCAATACTATTCTCGCAATATTTATAACTTTTCTCAACATTACCTAATTCTAATTCACATTCTGCTAAAGTACTAAATATAATAATTTTATGGCTATATGAAACTTGACAATTCATAGTATTAAATCGCTTTATAAGCTCCTTGCACTCTTTATAATATTTCATAGTTAAATAGGTTCCCGCTAAATTAATCGTTAATGGTACTAAATATTCTATATCGTTAATTCTTTCCGACAGCTCTATACCCTTTAATCCATGTTCTATGCCTAAGTCCAACATACCCAAATTTATGTAATTACACATTAGTGCATTGCTTGTTCTTGTTAACCCTTTAATCATATTATTTTCTAAAAAATATTCGTGGGCCAACGTGTAATATTCTAAAGCCTTATCATACTCAGAATTATCATGATAATACCAGCCTACGCATAAATTACACCACTGATATGCCGTTTCATATTTTTTTTGTTTTGTTTTTTTCATAGCATATTCTAAACCCTTAATTGAATTTGCTTCATTGCTACGAAATTGTTTAATAAAAACAGTATCTAAATATTTTATATACTCTTTTTCATTTTCAAATCCATCAAAAATATCTTTAAATTCTAGACATTTTTCCACATTTCTCACTCCTAAATTATTTATCACTTAATATAAATTTGATTCTTTATAGAAATGATCAAATCTAATTGTATTATTTATTATTATTTTACTTATTATTACTTATATATTATCACGAAAAACAATTTAAGTCCCCTAAAAAACCTTTCTAGGGAACTTAAATAATAGTTTATACTTTATTTAAATATTAAAATTTGTGTCACTGTTACCTTTGGCCAAGCTTTAAATTTGGCACTGCATTTAATGTTAAATCAGCAACTCTACCTGCTTTATACTCGTAATATGCAGCACTTCCTATCATTGCTGCATTATCTGTACAAAGAATATGTGCTGGAAATAACACCTTTATTCCTTCTTTTTCACCTCTTGCAGTAAGCTTTTCTCTAAGATAAGAGTTTGAAGCTACTCCACCTGATATTGCAATTTTATCTACTTTACTTTCTTTACAAGCTTTCATTGAATTATCTATAAGAACATCGACTACAGCCTTTTGAAAGGATGCTGCCACATCAGCCTTATTATAGCTTTCACCCTTCATTTGAAGAGAGTTTAAGTAGTTAAGCACCGCTGATTTAACTCCACTAAAGGAGAAATCTAAAGTCTTATCATGGAAATTAGCCCTAGGAAATTTAATAGCATCTTCATTTCCCTCTTTTGCAATCTTGTCTATTTTAGGACCACCTGGATATCCAAGGCCTATAGCCCTTGCTACTTTATCGTAAGCCTCTCCAGCTGCATCATCTCTAGTTTGCCCTAGAACATCAAAACTACCATAATCCTTCATATGAACAATAAATGTATGTCCTCCTGATACTACAAGAGTAATAAATGGTGGCTCTAACTCCTTATATTGAATAAAGTTTGCACTTATATGGCCTTCTATATGGTTAACTCCTATTAATGGTATATTAAGCCCATAAGCTAAAGACTTTGCATATTGAAGTCCTACAAGTAAAGCGCCCACAAGTCCAGGACCATATGTAACTCCTACTGCATCTATATCCTTAAAGGTCATACCTGCTTCCCTAAGAGCCTCTTCAACTACTGCTGCAATAGCTTCTATATGCATTCTTGAAGCTACCTCTGGTACAACTCCACCGAACTTTTTATGTATATCAATTTGAGAAGCTATAACATTAGATAAAACTTCTCTACCATTTACAACTACTGATGCTGCTGTCTCATCACAACTTGACTCTATAGCAAGTATCTTAAAATTTTCTTTCATTTCATTTGCTTCTTTCATAATCTTCACCCACTTTTAAATAATTATATATTGCGACATTTACATTTATAGTTTGCACTTATAATACCAACATAAACTTATCTTTTAATTCTATCCACTATATGTTTACGTAATACTCCAACTTAAACTACCTAGTAGCTACTATCTTTTATACCCATTTCTTAGCTTTATATGGAGTCAAATCTCCATCTAATCTAAGACCTCTGTTTATCCACATATTTAAATAACTTATCCACACATTTGCACATTTTTATCAACAAATGTGATTACTTTATACATTTTATCACTTTTCAGCTCTTAATTACATATTTTCTATTAAAATAAGCTAAAAGTATTTCACCTTTTCCCAAATGTTATCTCTATGATATAACATCATTTCTAATAATATCATTAAATAATTCTAGCTCATCTTCATTCATATTGTAATTATCGCAATACCATTCTAATATGTAATTTAGCTTTAAATCATTATACTTAATAACATCTTTATAATCTACTTCAAAAACCAAATCAGACAACTCTTCATTCTTAACATAATCAAAATACATTTTCACAGCTAAAGTTGTCATAAAACTTCTTATCATCAACTTAAAAAAGCTATGTTTTTTACTATCACCAAAACAAACAAATACCTTACATGTCAATGGTCTTTGCTCATATATGGTACATATATTATTTTCATCAATGAAAGGACAATTTAATTTTTTATCAAATTTTATTCTAGCTGTTTCTATATCTTCATCTAACATATCGCACTTTAATTTACTATTAAATAGTTCTATAATCTTTTCTTTTTCATTATTTGCAACTCTTTGCATAAATGGTACATCTACGATAATGTTCCACGATTTTTTACAACAAGACTCTGTACACTGGCTACAATTTATAGGATTACTTGCTATTAATTTTTCAATACTTTCTAAATAGCTCTCCAACGTTTCATTGTTATTTATACATTTAAAATCTATTTTTTTATCCTCAGTTAAAAATAATTCTATTATAAACACCCCTATTCTTTCTACTATATATACTATTGTTAATTTATATGAACTACTCAGATATACACCCACTAAGATTCTTGTAACACAGTTTAATATTTGACTTTCTACCTATTACTAGGCAACTATTTTCACATTAATCTATAAATCTTATACAAAATTATAAAAGGCTGTAATCTACAATGCCGATTACAGCCTTTATTTCATAATTTATTAAGTTTGAAAACCAATTATACCACTACATTTTTCTTTTTCATAGTTTTAACACACAAAGATGCAAAATAAATAATTAAAGTTCCATTTATCGTTATCTTGATCAATCTTATCGTTAATTCGAAGCTATTTGTTTATCTTCTGATAAAATATGAACACTAATCCAACTTATCACAAATTCTAATATTTCCATTATATATTTATCTTGATTTTCATCAATTGCATTTAAATCAATGTCATTAATTTTTTTTATAAACTCATCATGTTGTACTTTTTGAGATAAAAATTTTCTATAATTAATACTCAACATATATTCTTCCTCTGATTTAAAATGATAAATTGCATAATCCTTTAACTCTTCCAATATTTGTATAATCTTATCATACTTATCTATACAAAATTCATTTCCTAGAAGTTCATAAGCTATGTTTGTTATTTCAAATAACTTTTTATGTTGTTCATCAATTTTGCTAATCCCAATATTATAATCCTCTTTCCACTTTATCATATATTATTTCCCCCTTATATATGTTGAACTTTCAAGAATAACTTGATTACTATAAATATTCCATTCTTACAATTTAAATTTGCAACTTTACCCATATTTTACAATGTATAAATTATCTAAATCCACTTAGTATTATATACCAAATTAACTTTTCTCGTATATAGTTAATTTTATATATTTTTCTCAAACACTAGTTCCTATGATATAATATTAAGTATAAATTATTTGTTCTCATAATATATTAAAATACACTGTCAAAGAAAGAGGCTAAGATATGAATAATGTTAGTTACGCTAAGGTTGTCGTAAAGGGTTCACCCATTTCTAAATCTAACTTTAAGCTTTTTAATAGTAGCAAAAGAGCAATACTTCCCTATAACTCTGGAAAGTACCATGATAGATATGCACTTTATGAAGAGGAAATAGCTTATGAATGCATGGTCCAAAACCCAGGCATCACATTAACTGAAGCTCTAATTGCCGTACTTAAGGTTTATTATAAAAGTGAAAAACGTCATCCTGATACAAACAATATAACTAAGAGTATCTTAGATGGAGTAGAAAAAAGTGGACTCATAATTAATGATGCTCAAGTTAGAAGACTCATAATTGAAGAATTTTACGATAAGGAAAATCCTCGTTTTGAATTAGAACTGTACGGAGAAAGTACTTATTCTATGGACTATAAAATTGTTAAGCTAGAAGAAGTACAACCTATCATAGATTATGAACCACCAAGTAATAAAAAAAATAAATCTATAAACTCTTTAGAGAAAATTATAGCTAATGGATGTCTTAAGTCTACACCTTCAGAGGTGACCGTTTCTAACTCAAAGATCCATACTTCTAAGCAGATATGTGAAATCTGCAATAAAGTTGTAGATACAAATAATATAATGTCTTGTAATAAGGGGAAAAGCTTAATATGCAAGGGATGTTTTAAGAAGTTATTTTAATTATTATTTAAATAGAAAATATAAATCAATAAAAATAAAGCATTAACTAATTTTCACAATGCTTTATTTTTTTCTATATATTCAAAAATATTTTTTAAAGTGAAACTTTTTTATTATATAGCTGCGTCTAATGGTTATAAAGGATAAACAAAAACTGAATGGAGGTGAATCACTTGGACTTATTAATATATAAAGCGAAAAAAGGTGATAAGGAATCCTTTATCAAGCTTATGGAACTAAATAAACAAGCAATGTACAAAACAGCAACGGCAATTTTGAGAAACGATGAAGATGTTGCTGATGCACTTCAAGAAACTATTCTTGCATGCTATACAAACATAAATAAATTAAAAAATAGTAATTATTTCAAAACCTGGATTACCAAAATTTTAATTAATAAATGCAATGACATAGTAAGAAAAAATAAAAATGTATTGTATGTTGATAAAGTTGCAGAAGGCAGTTATTGTGATGATGTTACAGATGATATCAGTCTAAAAGAAAGCTTTCATGATTTAGGTGAAAATTACAATCTACTAATGACTCTTTGTTACATCCACCAACTTAGCATCAAGGAAATCAGCAGTATGCTAGGTTTGAATGAAAACACCGTTAAAACTAGATTGTCTAGGGGCCGAGAACATTTTAAAGAGAATTATTTGAAAAATGAAGAAGGAGGTTTTATACTTGAATATGGAAAATCTAGATAAAAAAATAAAAAAAGAATTAGATAAAGATATACTTATCCCTGATGTTGTAAATGAAAAAATTAATAATGCCTATGATATTATAATAAAAACTGAGACTAAATTTGGTGATAAAAAGAAGAAGAATAAAACTTTTATAAAAATTGCAGTTTCAACAGCCGCATGCTTTATTTTAGTCATTACCCTAGGAGTAAATAGTACCGCATTTGCTGATAAAATGACTTTTATGGAAAATGTATTTAATCTATTCCGTTCTGATTCTAACTTGAATTTCAAACAATATTTTGCAACAGGAAATCAAGGTGATTATGCAGAACCTGTAAACATACAAAAAGTTAATGAAGATATTGATATAACCATTCAGGATGTTTACTGCGACGGAAATAGTATTTTTATTACCTATATTGCAGAGACCAAAAATGATAAATTTCTTGAATCTGATGGCCTTTCATTAGGTGGTATCGAGAATTTTACTATGAATATTAATGGTCAAGAAATTGAATATCCTGAGTCACCCTTTTTAAAGAAGGTAAAAGATAATACCTATGTAGGAATGCAATATTTCAGTTTGACCTATTATAATGGCGTTCTTCCTGAAACCTTCGATTTATCAGTTGGTTTTAAAATGATTAATGGTATGAATAGCCGCTCAGATCAAGGTCAAATAATCAATACATCCATAGATGGAAATTGGAATTTTGACATAAACGTTATAAACAACACAACTGAGAATAAAGTATATGAATCAAATACCGAAGTCAATGGAGCTATTTTGAAAAAAATCGAAATGACCCCCGGGACAACTGAAATTCTCATAGATATACCTAACTCCATGGGACCAAGTGCCCATGTAATGGCCTATGATAATAACGGTAACAAGTTTAACCCAGTTCAAAGTCAAGATTTAAATAGTGAAATTGGGAAATTAAAACATGTAATATTTGAGAGTTCCTCTGAAGATATATCTTATATTATAGTAAAAATTGTTGATAAAAGCACTCAAGCCTTAACTGAACTAGCTGAATTTAAAGTTGAATTAAATTAATTAATTTTATAAACTTAAAATAGCATAGCCATCTGAACCTTACTTAAAAGGTTCAGATGGCTATATTATTTCAACAAATAATTGTTATATACTTCAAATTTAAATTCAACTTAATTGTTAAGTAACCTTACATGGCTCTTACTATAAAAACTCTTTTTAATGTAATAGCGAATTTAGTTTTCCCTATAAATTGAAATCACTTAATAAATAATTTTAGGTAATGTAAGTTATAACTGTAAAACTACTTACAAAAGATATCTTCTACTTCCTTTAAATACTTATTCCATTGTTCTATATCTTCATGGTTTAAAACTTCTATACTACCTCCTTGCATATCACCTAATGTATCTCCCACTAACGCTTCCATGTCGCCCTCTAACATAACATATTTTCTTTTAAGTTTTTCTAATACTTCTTTCTCAGGATTCCATCTTTTTCTCTCGTGCAACTCCAAAAATCTCCTTGAAATTTCTTCAAATGCATATTTGTTATTTTCTTTGAACCATTCAGCCATTTTATCATCATTCACATAAGTATTAACTAATCTATCTATATCTTTATCTTTAATGTTCATAGAAAGACTTTGCCAATCAAAAACAGTTTGGATCCTTGTCATTAACTCACTAGCTCCTTCATAACCACGTTTTTTTACATGTTCTTTCCATAGTGGATTAAAAAATGTTGCCTCCATCTCTCCGATAATCTCCTCCGAACATTCCATTACTCTACTACAACCTTTATCAATGGCTGAGCCATGATATTGCTTTAATTCTTTTCCACTTAATATTTTTTTCACATTTTTAAATGCACCTTGCACTGATGCACAAAAACTTGAAGCTAATATATCATGCCTTTTAGAATTGGTTACATCATAAGAAATATCTGCCCCTTTGACATTTTCAACAAACTCATGTTTTGCCATATCCCCGTTAAGCTTTTCTCCATATGCATAGGATGAGAAATACACAAAAATTTTAGCAATATCCTCTTCGCTTTTCCATGCACTAGCCTTTAATGCTAAATCTACTCCGGCTCCATATGTTCCTGGCTTATCACCAAATATCCTTATAGTAGAATTTCTTTCTAAATTTTCTTCTTTGCCTATACTTTTTAAGATTTCTGAAATTTCTAAAGTATTCTTTTTTACAAAATTCATCTCTATAGGTTCCTTAAGTGATGCAGCTAAAACTACGCCTTTATCTATAAGATTTACTGCCTGAGGATAGGCATCTCTAAGTACCCCTGAAATTCTTATAGTAACATCAATTCTTTGACGCCCTAACTCTTCCAATGGTATTTCTTTAACACCAACAACTTTCCCATTACTATCCCAAACAGGTTTTATCCCCATTAAATGTAATATTTGAGACAGTTGCTCCCCCTTTCTCATTGATATATCTGTAGATATCATATTCATAGCTACTTTTTCTGGTACCCTACCCTCGTCCTTAACGTATCTTTCTATAAGTTTATTTGCCAACTCACATCCAACCTCATAAGCCTGCAATGTAGGTATTTTTTCACAATCCATCAAATAAAAATTTCTTCCTGTTGGAAGGATTCTTTTTAAATCTTCTGAAGGTAGCCCAGAAAGTCCTGCTTCAATATACTTACCATCTAATGCTCTAATTAAGTTTATTTTTTCTAACTCTATACAAATCAGTTTGTTATACACTTCCTCTATTTCAATCCTAAGTTGTAGTAATAAATCTGCGTCTGATAATTTTATATTATCAAAGTTCATTTCATCACTGCGTTTTATAATCTTCTCAATGTATTCTAATATATATGTATTATAAACATATTCATCTTCACTTGCTTCTTTTATTAAACTAGCTGAATAACTATTGCCATCAATGTATTCTTTTATATATGCTATAATTTCTTCTATCTTTGGTACCTCTCCCAATATATGAAGATTTTGTGCATTTGGATTATTTACTGACTGAACTAAATAATTTTTTAATTCCCTAACACCTAAATCAAAATTCTCTTTAGAACTAACTATTTCTTCAGCACCATCTATTTCCTTTATACAATCCAGTATTTCCGTCTTTAGAAACTTCTCTTGATCACTATTAATTATTTGGGCCTCAATATACTCTCCTATTAAATTTGCTAGTTTTATATTTCTCTTATTAACGCTAAATGATGTTGGAAGATAATCAACTATTAATGCATTGTTCCTTCTTTTTGCACCTATACCTTCTGTTCCAACACCTGCATTATACACATATATATTAGGTGTATTTCCAAGAACAACATCCGGGTAACATCTACTCGAGAGCGCATTTGATTTCCCTGGTAAATACTCAAGACTTCCACCAGTTCCAACATGAATTACAGCATTAGATTTCATTATTCTTTCTACGTACCTATAAGTAGCTATATATTGATGCGGTGGTGGACATGAAGGGTCATGAAGAATCTTACATACCTCTCCAGTACATTTTGCACCATAACACCCTCTTTTGGGTTGCACCATAACTGTAACATTACCAAAATTTATTCCAGTAATTATTATTTTGTTTTCATAAACCATTCCCTGTCCTGGCGGCACTTCCCAATACTTTTCCATTTCCCTACGGGTTTCTAAATCAAACTCATTATAGAAGTTTAAGTAGCCATTTTCACCATCCATAGACATCTCATATAATACTCCTCCAGATTTGATAATATTCTCAACTGAAGTCCATCTAAAATCATGATAAGCCTTTCTATCCATTATAATTTTATGAAGTTCTTTCCCATCTTTGGGAACCCTATCTACACTATATCCATTTTTCTTTAATTCTTTTAATATATCTATTACACTTTTAAAAACATCCAACCCTGCACCCAAACCAATTGTAGCTTCAACTCCTGAACAAGGTGCATTATGGATAAATATAGCTATCCTCTTGTTGCTATTATTAGTCTTTCTTAACTCTATCCACTTATCTACTCTATTAACAAATCTCTTTATTCTAGACTCTATAGGTTTATAGTTTCTTCTTTCTCCTCTACATCCAATAATAATAGGTTCAATCATTCCTACCATTTCAGGGGTAGTAAATGCCCATGAACTTTCCATAGATACTCCACCTATATTTTCAGCCCAACTTTTTTCATTTTGACTATAACTAATAATAGGCTTAAAAACTGGTACATCCACATTTTTAAAATTTTTTTCTATTTCTTCAAAAGAAGTACATTTATTTTTATCTGTTACAGCCGTAGTCATTTGAAAATTTACTAATCCATCTACAAGCAATTTCCCCTCATATGAAAAATACTCTCTAATTATCTCATTAAAATTCTTTATTTCATTTTTTTCTCCAGATGATGCATAACTAAATACAGAAATAACTTTAACACCTATATTTTCAAACTCTCTTATTAAAGACCTTTCTACTTCTATATTCCCACTATTCCAATTATTTCTATGAGTTATAATACCAATCCATTTATAGTTACATGGGTTTTCTTCTTTTATATACCAATCTAAATAACTACTTAAATTATTAAAGTATTTATTATCTCCATAAAATATTCCATCAAAAGGCATAAATATAGGTTCTTTATAATTTTTTTCACATATTATTTTTTGTTCCTCACAAAGTTCTAAAAAGTTGTACCCTATATAGTAAAGCGCATTAGCAACATTATTTTTCCCTCCATATGTAAAATATCTTATGACCTCACTAGCCTTTTCTATATTTATGTTAAAATATCCACACTCTAAGCTCTCTACTCCTATTGGTATTATAGGCAGCTCTTCTATATTAGCCTTAATCATTGAAATACACTTATCTATCTCAACTTCCATCATTATGTTTCCTACAATTATAGCTTTGAAATTATTCTTAATAAATTCAATTCTATCTTTAAAATTATTTTTAGTAATTTCATCTTTACTCCAAAATTCAATATTTATGAAACCTATGTCTGCTAACGCATCCATAAGTTGATCTTTTACCAAATCTACACCTATTGCTAGAATCCCACTTTGAATCATATTTTCACCCCATTTTCTTTGAATATAATATTTATAAAATAATTTATTTGCTTCTATAATTAATTACTCTATGCTGAATTGCTATATTCCTCTAGCTCTTCAATTGACATTGTTATAAACTCATACACAAGATACTCTCGATAAGATATCTTAATTATCCAAAATTTTTCATTGTTTTAATGGGATACGCATATAATTATCAATTTAAATATCATTTCGTACTACATCTAAAATTTTATCTGATTCCAAATCTTTAATTTTATAGTACTTTGCATTCATAGCATCAGCTATTTTTCTTGCTAATCCTAACTTTATAAAATCTTGCTCTGTATCTATTACTATAGTTTGTATTTTTTCATTAGCTACCTTAGTGGCTATATTAATTGATTCTTCATATGGATCCCCACCATTTGCCGATGAATTAGCTCTTCCATCAGATATTAACACCATAACTGGAATCATCTCTGGGTCCTTTTTTTTCCTAGCTTTTAAAATCTCATAACCCAAATTAATACCCTCCGATATTGGGGTTTGTCCTCCTGTTGGCAAATCTTTAAGACACTTCTCTGCAAGATCAACACTTCTAGTAATTCCAAGTAAAACCTGCGCTTCTTTTTTTCTAAATGCTATCATTCCAACTTTATCTCTTTTTTGATATGCATCAGTAAGCAGGGAAACAATTGCTCCCTTAACCGATGCCATTCTTTTTTTAGCTCCCATAGATCCACTAGCATCAACCACAAATAAAATAGTAGCTCCTGTTCTTTTTTCTCTTTGCTTTTCCCTAATATCTTCCTTTTTAATTGCTATAGCTAATCCATTTTTATCTCTTGATTTTTGATATGGTGCAGCCATTCTTAATGTAGCGTCAAAAGCAATATCTCTTATTTTATCTTTTGGAATACTATACCTTACATACCTTCCTTGGGCTGAATCCGTCCTTGTTTTACTTCGCTTTCCATCACCCTTGTGATTTCGTTTATCCATGGAACTAATATTTAAAGATTTAACTATGAAAGTTCTTCCTATATCATCTATATCTTCCATGGACTCATCCATGTTATCCTTCTCCGTATTTTTATCATCGGACTCACTTTCATTTGTATTATCCTCTTGTTCCCTATTCTTATCTTCAACATCTTCATCTAAATTTTCATTATTGTTTTTTCCATCTAAATCATTATCATCTACATTATTATCTGTACTACTATCATCAGGCATATCCTTCATATTTTCCATATCTTCATTCTCATTGTTTTCATCTTGATTGTTTTGATCCTGATTATTTTCATTCTGATTATTTTCATCCTGATTACTTATTTCATTATCCTCTTTAAGTTTACTTTCTGTTTTTTCTCTTATCCTATGAGGAAGGGCGAGTTCTGCCGCTTCCTTAATATCACTAATAGTAATCACATTTCTTTTTTCTAATGCAGCTATCGTCTTAGCTGTTTCTATTATTGCAATTTCAGCTCTATGACCTGCACAGTTTCTTTCTTCTGAAATTTCACTGGCAAGTTTCATTATATTAGGTGATACCTGAACATTTTTAAGAAATTCTTTCCCTGCTAAAATTTTATTTAATAATTGTGCTGATTGTGATTCCCATAGCTTTATAAACTTGATAGGATTATTCTCGTATTGTAATCTCCTTTTAACTATTTCTTTTCTTTCAACAATGCTTTTACTGCCCTCAACTTCTATGTATAATCCGAATCTATCTAAAAACTGAGACCTAAGGCTACCTTCCTCTGGGTTCATAGTTCCAATTAGTATAAACCGCGATGGATGATTGTATGATATTCCCTCTCTCTCTACATGGTTGTTTCCTGATGCTGAAACTGATAAAAGCGAATTTATAATATGTTCACTTAGAAGATTTACCTCATCTACATATAAAATATTTTCGTTAGCATCTTTTAATATTCCAGGTTCAAAGACTTTTCTTCCTAATGCAATTGCCCGTTCAATATCTATAGTCCCAACCAACCTATCCTCAGTTATATTTAAAGGCAGATTAACTACTTTAACATCCTTAATCATTTGTGATAAGCCTCTTACCAAAGTAGATTTTGCTGTGCCTTTTTCTCCACTTATCAAAACTCCACCAATTGCTGGGTTAACTATATTTAATATCAATGATTTTTTAACTTTTTCCTGACCAACAATTGCAACAAAAGGATATACATAATTCTTACTCAATTAAAAATCCTCCTTTCATCTATTCTGATTTTAGCTCCTTAATTATATCTTCAACCTTTGAAAAGTCTATAAACCCATCTTCAAAAGGCGTTCTCCTCATTCTATGTGGAAGTACAAATTTAGCTGCTTCTACCATATCCTTACTAGTGACTCTATCTCTTTCATTTAATGCCGCTATTGTCATTGCAGTTTTTATCATACTTATATCTGCTCTATGTCCATCAACGCCCATACTAATACTTATTGTTGCTGCTATTTCATAAATCTCTTCACCTATTGTCACTTTAGGTAACTTCTCCTTAGCCTTTAATATTTTTTCTTCTAACTCCTTTTGCTTCTCGTCATAACTTAATGTGAAAGCTTCTTTATCTTTTTCATATTCTAATCTTCTTTTTATTACTTCAACCCGACTATCTGTATTTCTTTCCCCGACAACATCAACTACCATTCCAAACCTGTCTAAAAGTTGTGGTCTCAAATCCCCTTCCTCGGGATTCATAGTTCCCACAAGTATAAATTTAGATGGATGTGAATAAGATATTCCTTCCCTTTCAATAGTATTAACCCCCATTGCTGCCGAGTCTAAAAGCACATCTACGACATGATCATCTAATAAATTTATTTCATCTACATAAAGAATATTTCTATTCGCTTGGCCTAAAATACCAGACTCAAATTTCTTTTCACCCTTCTTAATTGCATATTCTATATCTAAAGTACCTACTACTCTATCTTCAGTAGCACTAACTGGTAAGTCAATAACCCTCATTTTTCCAATGACACTTTTTAACACTTCACCTTTTCCCAATTTGTTTTCACACTCATTGCAATAATTTGTAACATCATCTAGAGAACATCCAAATATGCATCCCTCTATTTGTGATCTTTCTGGTAACAATTCTGCTAATGCTCTAACTGCTGTTGATTTAGCAGTTCCCTTCTCACCTCTAATTAGAACACCCCCAAGCGATGGATTTATAATATTCAATATAAGTGCCATCTTCATAGATTCCTGTCCTACTATAGCTGTAAATGGATAAACTTTATTTGTATTTTTCATATTCTATATCTCCCTTCAATAACAAATTAATATTTTCAATCTTTAGACAAATTTAAAACTCTGTCCAAATCCAATAAGTTCTTTATTCTGCCCTCTTGCATCCCATTACACATAACCAAAATATAAGTAAAAAATAAACAACTAAAATCATAGGATGAATTATCATATTCATTAAATTTTCACCGCTATTTCTAAGACCTAATGTTGCATGAGTAAGTGGTAAGCATCCTATAAAACCTTTTAAAACTCCTGGCATCTTATTTAGAGAGAAAAATGTTCCACATAAAAAAGACATTGGAGTAATTACAAAACTAGAAAACTTTGCCATATTGCTATGTGCATTTATAAAAATCCCAGCTGCAAAACCTACTGCTGAAAAAACTAAACAATTAAGAACTATAATTAAAATGTAATACGGGCTTATAGTTAATCCAACTCCAAAAAACAAAGATAAAATTATGATTAGCACTGCAGAATACATACCTATTAGTGCACCTGCTACTATCTTTCCTAATGTATATGAAATCATAGTAATTGGAGCAATCATAAAGGCTTCAAAACTCTTATAGAATAGTCTTGATATACTTACTGAGTTTGCCGTATTGTTGTAACTCACAGTCATTGTAGTTAATGCAATAACCCCCGGAATTATAAAATTTATATAACTTTTACCCTCAACTATTACCTCTCCACCTAACCCCCATCCAAAGGCTATTAAATATAAAAGAGGTGAAATCATAGATGCAATAGTTGTAACCTTAATTTTACGTTTAAATAATACATACTCCTGCCAAATAATACTTGTAAAAGCATACATTAAACTTCCACCCTTCTATTAGTTAATTTTATAAATACATCTTCTAAATTAGATTGACGAACCTTTACATTACCCTCTATTTTAGAAGCAAATGTGGTAGCCTCTTCCCTAGTTTTAAAAAACTCTTCCTGGGTAGCTCCATTTTTAAAGTACTCAACAGTGTATTGTCCCAAATTATTAATTAATATTTTAGGTGCATCAAGTTTTATTAATCTTCCATCATCTATAAGACCCACTCTGTCACATAGTACCTCCGCTTCTTCTATATAATGAGTTGTTAATAATACTGTTAACCCCTCATCCTTTAGCCTTTTAATCAAATCCCACATCTTTCTTCTTGCTACTGCATCAAGCCCTACTGTAGGTTCATCTAATAAAAGTAATTCTGGATTATGCATAAGTGCTCTTGCAATCATAACTTTTCTTTTCATTCCACCAGAATACTCCTTCACAAAACTATTTGCTCTTTCCGTAAGCTCTGTGAATTCTAAAAGTTCCTTTATCCTTTTTCTTCTCTCATCCTTTGGCATGTTATAAAGCCTCCCATGAAGCTCAAGATTCTCCCAAGCAGTCATTTCAACCTCTAAATTATTCCCCTGTGGAACTACACCTATTTTCCTTTTTATTTCCTTTAGATTTCTATCCATATTCTTTCCATTAATAATAATATCTCCTGTAGTCTTTGGAGTGAGTGTACTTATCATCCTAATCGTTGTGCTTTTACCAGCTCCATTAGGTCCTAAAAGTCCAAAAATCTCCCCTTTTTCTATGGATAAATTTAAATCATTAACTGCAATTAAATCGCCATATTTTTTTGTAAGTTCTTTAATAATTAACATATCTAAATCCTCCTATGTCGTTTCTATAAGTTCATCCTCAACAATATTAAAGGCAACCTTTCTTAAAGCACAATCTTCAATAGTAACTCCAGTATCGTATCCATTTAAAATGCTTCTTGAAGGACATGCTCCGGTGCATATGTCTCCATATTTACAGATGCCACAACTGTTAGGTTTATTCATATGAATCTTAATGTTTTTTTGCGAAGTTTTCTCATCATAAATATTCCCCATATAGTATTGATTCATATTTATTAATGAACCACATGGATACATCTGCCCTTTCGGAAGTACCACCATAGCCCCACCATTTGCAGCATGACAATAATATAAACATTGCTTTCCCTCCTTCATTCTTTTTCTTGCATCCTCAATTTCTCTTATGAAAATTCTTCTTCCATTTAACTTTGATAATTCAATACTTCTTTCATATGCCTTTCTCACATACTTTGAAATATCATCCTTATTAGCTCTCTTTACATTATTAATAGCTCTTCCAGTATTTCTTAATAAATCAAGGCCTATTCCACCTATATTTCCAAGATAAAAAGCAAGATCAACTAATTTTTCCAGATGTCTAATATTCTCATCAGTAACCACACAATTTAAATTTACCATTACACCTTCATAGGCTAATGCTTTTATTCCATTTATAACCTTTAATGTATCACCTCTAAGAACTTCATTTATTTCAATAGGGCCATCTAATGATATACCTACTGCAATGTTCATTTCTTTTATTTCCTTTGCCATAGCCCTATTTATTAATGCTCCATTAGTCTGCATTTGTATTTTTATTTCCGGCTTGTTTTCAACTAAATATTTATGTATATCTCTTATAAGTTGAAAGTTTAATAAAGGCTCTCCACCTGCAATCTCAAGCTTAAATTTATTCTTTGGTATCTCTAAAGCCCTCTTAGCTGTTTCAAAATCCATGTATTCCTTTTTTTCTCCACCGTTTGCATAGCAATATCTACATTTTAAATTGCAATCATTAGTCATCCATAACACTAAAAAATTCACATCAGCTATCATTAGTTCTCTCCTTCTAACTATATTTCTCTATATCCCCTTCTACATGGAGGTATACCTTTTTTAATTCCTCTATGCTCTCTTCTTTAGCATTCCACATTCCTCTTTGATGAGCCTCTAATAATTTTTCTGTCATATTATGAACTGCCCAAGGGTTAACCTCATTAATCCATTCTCTATTTTTTTCATCAAATATATAGGTTTCACTTATTTTTTCATACATCCAATCCTCTATATTATCTGCTGTTGCATCCCATCCAAAAACAAAATCCATCATTCCTGAAACTTCTTGTGCACCTTTATATCCATGCTCTTTAAGTCCCTCAAACCACTTAGGATTTAAAATTCTTGATCTCATTATTTTTGCTGTTTCTTCTTTTAATCCCTTAACTTTAGCCTTTGATGGATCACTAGTATCTCCACAATATGATCTCGGAATTTTTCCAGAATTAGTCCTTACTCCTGCAATAAGACCCCCATGATAATTGTAAAAATCATCGCTTTCTAACATGTCAATTTCTTGGGAAGATTCATTTTTAACTGTAACCTGAGTTAAAGCTAATCTTCTTTTAAATACATCTTCAACATTCTTACCATGTACTTTACTACCATATGCATGTCCTCCCCAAAGAGTATATACATTACCTAAATCACTTACGTCATCCCATTTTTTACTATTAATAAGCACACTTACCCCTGCTCCATAAGTACCTGGTGGACATCCAAATATTCTCATGCCAGCCTCAATTTTTGCTTCTTCCAATGACATTCCAGCTGCAGTCAATAAATTGATTTCATTTAATACATTTTTTCTTATATAATTTTCATTTTCATCTTCTTCAAGGGCAGCTACAAGATTAACAGACTCCTCAACCAATTCAATAATATTAGGGAAAGTATCTCTGAAAAGTCCTGAAATTCTTAGTGTTACATCAATTCTTGGTCTCTTTAATTCTTCTAATGGAATTACTTCTAATCCTATTACTTTATCAGAACTTCCTAACCATTTAGGTCTTACACCCATTAGATATAATACTTCTGCTATATCATCACCGCAGGTTTTCATTGTTTCTCCAGAGTATATTATTATAGCTACTGTTTCCGGACATTTCCCCTCATCATTTATATATCTTTCTATAAGTCTATCCCCTAATTGCATTCCAACCTTCCACGCAGCCTTTGTAGGAACCGAATTTGGATCTATAGAATAAAAATTCCTTCCTGTTGGTAGTATATCTACCTTCCCACGCGTTGGGCTTCCTGCTCCACCTGAAGGAATAAATTTTCCATTTATTCCACGGATAAAATTCTTCATTTCATCTGTAGTTAAATCTAGCTTTCCTTTAACTACTACAGCCGCAAAATTTAATGTTTTCTCCAATTCTTCATACTTTCTCTCATCTAAGTTTGCAAAATGATTACTTATAATATTACCTATTTCTCCTATATCATAATTTTTCATATGCAACTCCTTAATAACACCCCTTCCATCTTCTTCCATTTTATCTAATATCATAAGATTAGTTATTCCACTGTTGTCAGTTTTATAAGGTTCATCTCTTAACCTTTCATAACTAAATCCATTTGCATTACATATCACTTCAATTAAAGATAATACATCTCCATTACCCAACCTTAAAAGTGCACAAACTAAATTTTCGTATCTATCACCTTTAGGAACCTTCCCAAATATGTGAAGACCATCTTTTATTAAAGTATTTTTAATTTCTTCTATCCAACCATGAAAAATTTCCATGAAGCCTTCAAAATCCTTATATATTTCATCTTTAGTAATATTCAAATCTAACTGATAATTGTTTTTAAAAACTAATCCTATTATCTCTTCTTTTATAAAATCTATTTTCCCATTATCTCCTTGCCTTGCATGGTAGTACTGCTTTATTAACTCATCAATACTTTCCATTTCTCCATATGTTCCACTTTGCATTAAAGATGGAATTAAATGATCAAGTATTACGGCACTACCTCTTCGTTTTGCTTGAATACCTTCTCCAACTACATTAATAATATAAGGGTAAAGGTGAGGCATATCATCTATAGCAATATCTGTATAACACTTCTCTGATAACCCTATCTCTTTTCCCGGTAACCATTCTACAGTTCCATGAGTTCCCACATGAACTATTACATCAGCTTTAAATACATGTTTAATCCATTTATAGAAAGCTATATATTGATGCGGTGGTACTATATCCGTACTATGATAAATCTGCTCTGCCTTTTCTTCAAGACCTCTAGGTGGCTGTAACCCTATAAACACATTTCCATTTAAAATTCCCGGCACTGGAATTTTATCATTACATACCATGAATTCTCCTGGAGGAGAATCCCAATCCTCAATCATTTTTTCTTGTACTTGCTTATCAATCTTAGAAAACCAATGTCTATATAAATCCCCAGGTATTATATCAACACTTTTCTCCAAAGATTTTTCGGCACTTAACCATCTCATATCATTACTTACAGCGTTTATAATCCTATTGATTATGTCATCTCCATCTTTAAAGTCATACGCTGTAGAAACGCCATCTATTTTTAAAGCTTCTACCATATTAAAAACACTTGTAGGTGTATCTAACCCAAAAGCGCATCCAATCATATCATTTCTAGGTGGCATATTATGAAATAGTATAGCAACCTTCTTATTTTCACTCTCTAAATTTCTAAGTTTTACCCAGTTTAAGGCAAGTCTACATATCTTATTAACTCTCTCATTTATTGGCTTGAAAATTAATTTTTCACCTACATTGTCTTTTTCTCTTTCACAATAAGAAGCGGTTACTGTAATAATTTGCCCATCAAATTCTGGATAATATACACAACTTGTTAAAGACATCATATCAACACCCACTATAGACTCATTCCATTGTTCATAACTTTGATAAGTGTTTAGAACTTGAAGCACAGGTACGCCTAACTGTTCATAAATGCTATTTTCTAACATTTTACTTCCATCACTAGGATTACTTAATATTGTTTGTGAATATCCAATAGTGTTTATAATCACATCTACTGTAGGTTTTCCTTCAACACTTAACAGGTTATCCATAGTCCATTGAAATCCTCTACACCCTATAGACTCATTTGGTACAGTAGCTGTATATATTGCTAGTGGAACTCCGCCTAACTTTTCTACTTCTCTTATGAAACTATCCACATGTAGTGTGTTATTTTCATTCATATATTTATAGTAAAACAAAATTCCTACTATAGGTTTATTGTTTTTTTTCACTTCTCTTATATAGTCAATGGGATTTTTAATAATTTTACCTGGATAATATATTCCTTCCCACTGCGGATTCTTGGGATTTTCATAATTAAACTTATACTTTCCAAAGTTACATCCTAGATATAAAATCATATTTTCTAAATTAGCCATATCATCTATAGAATAATAACAAAGTATCTCATTATACTCAGTATTAGAAATACCAGATTTTTTAAGCAATTCTACATTTTCATCTCCTATACCTGAATGCATAAAGAATTTCTTTTCACCCTCATACTTATCTATTATCTTACTCAGACTTTTAAATCGAGTTAATCCTCCATGAGAGCTTATAATGACAAAATCTGACTTATCAATTTCGCAAAAACACTCTTCAATACCTTCTGATTCCTCATCTATTTTATAACTATTCATAAATGTTAATTCTATTTGATTACCATATGTTTTCTTTAAACTCTCCTGCACTGCTTTCAGTTTATATACCGAATCCATAGGAGACGTTATAAATAATAATCTAAACATCTTTAATTCCTCCTGCTATAAGTGCCATAACTATCACAAAATTATCTATAACAAATTCTACAACTTCATCCTGAAACCCATTTTCATAGTTTTTACTAAATATATTAATTGAGTTATTAATATTGAATCTTTCCATAATGGTTTTCAACATAATTTGTGACTCATATACAACTTGCTCTCCCGATAAAAGCCCCCAGTTAAACTGATCAATTAAGTGAATATACAATGACAATAACGGCACTAATTCCTTGCTTCCATCTACATTGTGAAAATTATGAATGAAACTAGCCTTCTTGAGTATTGGTATTGTTTTATCTTCCATTATTTTAGTAATTATTATCACATATTTTTCCCACACGCTATCTTCATTTATTCCGAATCTTTTGACTCTTCTTAATACGCTATGTTGCCCCTCTGGACATAACCCCGTTTGTAAATATAAAGCCTCTTTAACAGCTGCCTTAACTGCAATTCCAATCAACTCTCCAAGTTTGGAATGTTTTCCTGCATGAGTTAACTTCATATCTGATTCAGCATTAGATACCAATATAGTTCCATCAGTACCTGATCCAGTGGCAATTCCACTTGAATACTTACTTCCTTCCATCAACTCCTGGATTGCTGCAGTTTTTGCCTCAGTACAAGTCACTAGCGCTCTTACCATAGTTTCTGCTGGTAAATTAGCATCTATAAGTAAAATTATATTTATAGTTCCTTCTTTTATTTGCTCATATTTACCCTCAACTTCATAGTAAGATGCCGGGTCCCCTACTCTTCCTCCATTGACCTCAATACCTCCAGTAACAATAGCTGTAACACTTATTCCCCTAAAAGATTCCATCTTAATAGCCACATTTTCCATAGATGCTGCTGTTGAAATCCCCGCTGTAGTATCAACTTCTAATCCTAATTCTCTAGCTATAATCGCCATATGTTCCTTATAAGTAGCCGCTCTTAGTTTACAAGCTATTCCTGCTCCTTGATTACAATCATGATTAAATACACATTTTAGCTCTTCATTATATCCCCCATTAATTACAGAAGTACTTAAAACCTTTCTTTTCCCATTAAATTGCATAACTATGCTCTTCTTATATCTATGAATCTCATCTCCTGTTGATAATTTATAGATCATTCCCATAATTACCTCTCCCTTCAATTTACTACGTAATATTCTTCCCTGCTTTTTTAATCTCTTTTATTAAATTTTCCATATTGCCACAACAAATCACTTTGTAATAGTTATCACCATAAACCTTTTTTATATCATCTTCGTCTCTAATACTTAAAATGGTTTTACCTTTTTTTAATGCACACCTAAGCAAATCCATATTTTTCTCATTCATTCTACTAATATAACAACCTGAATCTATTACTATATCCATGTCAGCTATACTTTTCACAGCATTTTCAAATGTTATATTATTAATTTCTTCAAACGCATTTTCTGCTTCTATATTTATTCCTATAGTTCTTGCAATTTCATAATCAACATCATTTTTATGAATTATTCCAGTTGAAAATCCAATATGATGTTTAGTTAACATTCTATAAATAGGTGTTCCAAACCCGCCTCCACCTATAACAAAAACATGTGACTCAAATTTATTTGATATTTCTACAGACCCTAACAGATTATTAAATGATGCATCTTTTATTCCATACAAATCTTTAATAATCTGTTCACTAACCACATCTTCCGGAACTCCATAAGCAATAATTTTACCATCTTTAACTAAAACAACCTTATCGCAACTTTTTAGTGCTATATCTATTTCGTGTAAAGATAGAATTACAGTAATCCCTTTTTCTTTACTTAAATTTTTTAATATATCTATAAGTTCTAATCTATGACGTATATCTAAATGCGTAGTTGGTTCATCTAAAACTATAACCTCTGGCTCCTGAACTAATGCCCTTGCAACTAAAACCTTTTGTTTCTCCCCATCACTTAACTCATCAAAATATCTCTCAGCTAAATATTCTGCATTTACTGTTTTTAGTGCTTCAACAATTTTTTTTATATCCTTTTCTTTTAGCTTTCCAAAGTATCCTGTATGTGGGTGTCTACCTGTAGCCACAATATCAAATACTGTCATAAGTTCACCTTGTAATTTTTTAGTTAAGACAACTGCCAATAGCTTTGCTAAGCTCTTTTTGTTAATCTCTGCTATATTTTTACCTTTTACGTAAATTTTTCCACTAATAGGTGCTAACAGCCCCGACATAGTTCTCAAAATTGTTGTTTTCCCAGCACCATTAGGTCCCAATAAGCATAATACTTGACCTTTATACCCACTAATATTTATTCCTTCTACAACAACTTTTTTCCCATATCCTACAGAGAGATCTACAGTATTTACGATTTTCATATTGATGTCCTCCTCTTTAATATGAGAAATATAACTATAGGTGCCCCGATAAAAGAAGTTACTGCACTTATTGGAAGCTCCATAGGTGCTAGTAAAGTTCTTGAAGCAAGGTCACAAAGAGATGTTACTATTCCTCCCATCAAAATAGTTGCAGGTATTAAAACTCTATTATCTGAAGTTTTAAAAACTAACCTTGATATATGTGGTACAGCTAATCCTATAAAAGATACTGGCCCTGCAAAAGCTGTGACTACAGCCGCAAGTATGCTTGATATTAAAACTATAACAACTCTAAGCACCTTAATTCTTACTCCCATGCTTTCCGCATACTCTTCACCTAATAAAAAAGCATTTAATGGTTTTACTATAAAACTAGTTGCTAATATAGTTGGAACTCCAATCAAAACTAATATTTTTATACTTTGCCATGTAAATCCAGAAAAACTTCCTAAAGTCCACATAGTAAATCCCTGTAGTCTCTCTTTATCCGCAAAGGTTACTAATACATTCGTAACTGAACTACATATGTACCCTACCATTATTCCTATTACTAAAAGAGTAACTACACTCTTAACTTTTCCTGCAAAAAACACTACAATTATAGTAATAGATAAAGATCCTATAAACGCTGCAAAAAACATATTAAGGGGAGATATTGATTCGAACCCTAATTTAGCACCACCTAACATAATAAAAGCTACGCATAGAGTAGCTCCAGAAGATACCCCTAAAACATAAGGTTCAACTATAGGATTTTTGAAAAATATTTGTAACAAGAGTCCTGAAACAGCTAAAGCACATCCTCCTATCAATGAAGCTATAGCTCTTGGAAACCTTATATTCCACACTATTTTATGATTAACACTATTCTGTATATCATTTCCAGTTAATATATTAAACACTTCAGATATTCCAATTTTAACTGATCCAAAACCTACGCAAGTGCAAAAAGTAATGGAAACTATAATCGCTAACAAAATAAATAAAATACAATATTTCCTTTTATCTTTTTTAATAAAGTTCATATATACACCTTCTTAAAAGAGGATTGTTAAAAGTGAATTAAATTAACCTATCCACTTTTAACCCCTCATTATTTTGTACCTATTATTTTATTCTTTATAATTAATGTAATGTTTCACTTCATAATCTTTATAAATATCACTGTGGAACATGGCAGCTAAATCAATTATTAATTCATCTGTTTTATCTATAGATTGATAGTAATCTGGATGAAAACACCACACTGTTTTGTTTTGCACAGCTTTAATATCTTCCAATATAGGTGCTTGCTCTACAACAGATTTTAGTGTTGGTGAATATTGATTCATAGATGAATAAATAAGTACATCCGCTTCTTTTGATTTTGCATAAAAATCTTCCAAGCTAATATTTCCTCCGCCTATGTTTTTTTCCTTAAATACATATTCTCCGCCTGCCATTTCAATCATTTTAGCAACATAAGAATCTGGTTCCGGAACATAGACCTTACCCTTAGATATCATTCCCCAAGACACTTTAGGTTTTTCCACACCAGAAATCTTACTTTTCATTTCATCTAACTTAGCAACAGTATTATTAAAGTACTCTGTCGCCTCTTCTTCCTTATCATAAAAAGCACCAATAAATTTAATCCATTCCATTCTTCCAAGTGGATTTTCCTCTAAATATTCATTACACACTGCATAGTTTATTTCTACTTCATCAAGCTTCTGCATCATATCCCGTAATCCACTTGGACCTGAATATGTAATTGCTAAAGAAGGCTTTAATGTTGTTATCTTTTCATAGTCTGGTGCATCATTTTTTCCAACATATTCAATCTTTCCATTTTCCATTGCCTCTTTTATTTCTGGTATTCTCCATTGATCCATTTCCGTAGTAACACCTTTAACGCTATCAACTAAGTCTAAAGCCCTTATATGACACGCTTGAGTAGTAGACCCCAAAAGCACATTATCTATTGGTGTACTTATTACAATTTCATTTTTATATTCCCCTGGTACTTCTTTTCCTTTTGGAACTAATACTAATGTTCTCTTGTCTCCATCAACAACTTTCTTTAATCCACCTTTTAAATAATTAACACTAAAAGACTTGCTATAATCTATTTTAACTTCTGTCTTAACATCTATATTATTAGTTTCTTTGTTATAACTTATCTTTGCATCTATTGTTTCATCTGCAAAAGTTATTGGGACGTATAACTCCCCATCCTTAACCTTTGGAGATTCTTTAAGCACAATATTTTTAGAATTTAAACTAGCTTCCTTTTTATCCTTATAGACTTCTATATTGTCTTTACCACATTTAGCGACAGCCTTATCACCATCAAAAGTAAATTCCCCTCCAACTCTACTCACAAGATCTTTAAATGATAAAAACACCTTTTCATTTTCTACTAGAGTAGCAATTTCACTATTATTTTCTTTATTTACATCCGCATCTCCTGTTGGCGACTTTTTACTATTAGAACAACCTAACACTGTTGTTAATACTACGACTAGAACAAATACTAATGATACAAGTTTTTTAAATAAATTATTCATACTATTCACTCCTTTTTCAATAAAAATAAAGCTATATACATTTTTGTATATAGCTTTCAGGGGGATAAATTAGAAACTTATGCTGCAGCCATTAAGTTTCTAATCACTTATATAAAAAAAACTCCTTATCGGAGTTTTTTATACGCTAATTTAGAGTATTCTAATTAAAATATTAATTAAAATACTGATTTAAAATAGCTAAAACATTTTCCCACCGAAAACCAATCACAAATATTAGGCAGGTCTCCTGACTTACATTTCATTCTCATCCTGCCTTCCCAGAATTACTCCAGTGGCTCTTTTAGGATTCGTCTATGTTTACAGTAGCGGGGGCTGTAATGGATCTTCACCATTTTCCCTATTATTCCCTTGCTTGGAACCTAATATTTAAATATTTAATTTTAGTACCTTTTCAAAAAAATAAACCCTCCATAAAATGGAGGGTTTCAAATTACAAACATATAAAGCACAAATAACAAACTTTATATATTTATTATAAAGTCAATCATATCACTCTCTTGCTTCTCTTCCCTCCGAAGTTTCACATCTAGCTTTAGGCAGGTCTCCTGACTTACATTTCATTCTCATCCTACCTTCCCAGAATTACTCCAGTGGCTCTTAGGATTCGTCTATGTTTACAGTAGCGGGGACTGTAATGGATTTTCACCATTTTCCCTATTATTCCTTTAATTGGAACCTAAAACATTTCATAATATTTAATTAATTATCACTTGCTTATATTACCATATAGAAATCCCTATTGCAACAGGTTTATTTACTATATCAAAATATATTTTACATTCTTTGTTTTAATGCCAGTCTAAAATAATTTCCATCCCCATTATTTCTTAACAGGAATCCAAATCTCACATTTATAATCTGAAGAGTGTAAATCACCTTCAGGATAAACCTCAAGTTCTGGTGCGCAAGCATGCTGATATCCTGTAGACGGCATCCACTCTGTAAATATCCTTCTATTAAGATCTTGTATAGCATCAGGCAGTGCTCCAACTGATTCAAATACAGCCCAAGTTGCAGCTGGTATAGTTGATGAAATATATCCTCTTGGAAGAGTATCTTTGATTTCCTCAACACCTATCATGTAATTAAATTCATTATCTCCAAAATCCTTACATATGCCTAATACACCAAGGTTTCCTGCCTTTGATTTAAGCCACTGGTATGAACCATCCTTCATACAATCGTCCCAAAATTCTGGTATTTGCTTAAAGTTTTCTCCATTCACCATAGTTATTCTTCCCTGCTTACCTACTACTGTAAAGCTCTCTTTATCAACAATCTTATAATTCATATCTTTATCTCCTTTTATTGAAATATGAAAGGTTAGCTTTGGATATGCCTTGAGATTTGCTCCTAGCTCGCGCGCAGCTGAGGGGCTCATTCCATACATTTTACCAAAAGCTTTTGTAAATGCTTCTGGTGTTTCATAGCAATATTTATAAGCTACATTAATAATCTTTTCCCCAGATATAATATCTTGTGCAGCCAGTGTAAGCCTTCTTCTTCGTATATATTCAGCTATTGTAACACCAGTTATCATATGGTACATGCGCTGAAAGTGAAACGTAGATGATAATGCTATTCTCGCCACCTTTTCAATATCAAGCTTCTCGGTAATGTTATCCTCAATATATTCTACCGCCATATTCATTGAATCAAGCCAATCCATAAAACCACTCCTCTCTATTTCTATATTAAACATTTTCTATACACTTGTCCTGTCTTTAAATGCTACTCAATGATAGGTTTAATTTATATGATTTTTTATCTGTTCTATAAAACTAATTTAATAGTTGAACTTAATCATTAGTAATATTATACCTCTTGAAATTTACTTTTAAAATCTATACTTAACAATTTATATCTTATCATAAATTGTTATTAGAATATTAAAACATTAAGAATATACCCAAGATTGTAACATATAAATATCTATAGATTGTTACTTTTATATAAATTCAATCTAATTGCTTTGTAAATTCCATCAAACCTTAATCTATTGTCATAGAATAGTCAGTGCATTACATTTTATAAATGGGAGGGTGATTTTATGGATAATATATATATCAACGAAGATCAACAATATAATTTAAATGATGAGGACATAATAATACTTGATGAACCAAGAACTGGAACTTTCGGCAAATCCGATTTTGCATGTGAATTTTGTAGACCTGTAATAGAAATTAAATAATATATTAATTAAAAATATAGATTAATTTAATCTCATGCACTGACTATTTTATATCTAATTAATGTACAAAATTAAAGAAACATAAATATATGCTTTAAATATAATAACATTATTTTATTAAAACTCTAATGGAAAACATACTAATAAGATGTAATCTAAAGTAATGATTTTAGCAATTACTTTCAGTTTATTATTATAAAATCAACTATCTATTTTAAAAAGTTATACAAGGAGGATTATTATGTACAAATTATCGACTTTTAACAAAATATGGCCAATAGATAATGACACAAACATGATTTTTAATTCAGTATCAAAAACAACACTTAAGGTATCCAATAAAATGTTAAACCATTTACATCAAGGTGATTGGGATAAAATTAATGAAGCTACTATTCAATTTCTTTTAAATAGCTATATTTTAATCCATGAAGAATTAAATTCTGAGGATATTTATAAATTTGAATTAACTACCATGAATGCAGAAAAAGAAACATTAGGTATTTTTCTAGTTCCTAGTAGAAAATGTAACCTTGCTTGCACCTACTGCATACAAAATAATTTATTTGAAAACAAAGACAGTCTAGAGATTACACCCGATGTAATAGATGGATATTTTAATTGGATACAAGAAAAAATTGCAATGTGGGGCACACAAAAAATTGATATTATTTTTTATGGTGGAGAGCCCTTAACTACTAATAAAGAAATATTATATTATCTATTTGATAAATTCAATCAGTTAGACTTAAAACCTAATTATCGTGTAATTACAAATGGCGTTAACCTTATGAATTACAGTTATATTTTCCCTTATATTAAGAGTTTTCAGATTACATTGGATGGTAAAAAAGATGCCCATGACACAAGAAGAATTTTCAAGGATGGAAGAGGAAGTTATGATATTATCCTCTCTAACATCAAGGAATATTTATCCTTATCTAAATCTTATAGTGTAATAATTCGCATGAATGTTGATAAAGATAATAGAGATAATCTTTTAGATGATTTAATTGAAATAACAAATCAACTTCCTATGGATCAAATTGAAGTAAGCTTAAACCCAGTAGATCCTTATACTGAAGATATTGATGATGAATCAATTCATGGAGATATTGGATTGACCGCTAAGTCCATTTGTGACTGTCAAGAGTATATTAGTTCAACATATAACAAAGAGCCTAAACTATGGGCATTAAACTGTGGAATATCAAGCCTTTGTCAATGGTCTTTTGATACTGAGGGTTCAATTTATAAATGTTCAGCCCATACTGGATCCCCAGAACGAGCAGTGACCACCATATATCAAAAAAATATGAATAGTTCATTTTATAAACTTGTTAATCGTAAAATTAGTAGTGATTGTATGAAATGCTGTTATATAGGACTATGTAACGGAGGTTGTCCAAGACAAGAAGAGATCTTACATCATGTTTCATGCAAAAAAGATTTCTTTAATGAATATATTCCAAGAATAATTCAAATCAAGCATAAAATCAAATCACATAACGCCTTAATATGATTATAGTGGACAAGCTTTCATATATTTTAACATAAGTTATGCTTTAGCTAAAATAATTTAAATAGCCCCAAGTAGTAAATAAGCGTGTACTACTTGGGGCATTTATACGATTAATTAAGCTATAAACTATAGGCTGAATTATAATTTAACCATTTATTTTCTTATTGATTGTAACTCTTTTTCTTTTTAAGCTTTTGCATTGGTAATTTTCCGCATATCTTTCGAATAAAATCACTTAATACTTCTTTATATTCTACACACTCAATAACAAGATGTGGCTTTGCATTTGTATATGGTGAATCTTCTTCTAATTGTCTGCCCTAAAAATACACCAACTGCAAGAATTCCTCATTCTTTTTAGTAATATCCATTTTCACATAATAAATCATAACAATTATTTACTTCTTCATCAGTAAATAATTCTGCGTATTGAGCTTTAACAATTGTTGATTCCATTGTTAATTCAATGCGTCCCACTTCTACTAATTTATTAAAACAATCAGATGTCCTACCTTTTCTTAAAATTTCCTGTGCAGTTTTAACTATTCCAAATCTATCTATTGTTTCTAAAAATCTTGTCATTTTACAACCACATTCTTTTTCTGCTATTTCACAATTTTTAACAACTTCCTGTTGTAATTTTTTCTCTAATGTTCCCATTTTTTTCACTCCAATATTAATTATTTTTTCCTATTATTATATAGACTTAAATATACTTTTAATTACTCAAACTAAAAATTTAGTAATTGGCTTTATAATGCTCCTTATTATATTCTATCAGAATAACCTTCGTCTGTTTATCTCTTTGCTATAATATCTTTCAAATAAATATTCCTATTCCTATTCCTATTCCTAGTTTATATTCAACAATAAAGTTATACTCTTCTAAATTTATACCCTCTATTCTACAGATTAAACATAAAAAAAGCCCTAATAATTATTAAGGCTCTTTGATCTAATTGTAAAAACTTTATTTATTTATGATACGGTTCTCCATAACAATTATAAGTGAGTTTTTATAAAGTCTATTTTTTCAAATTATTCCTTTGCAAATTCTCTTAATCTAAAGCTTCCTGCTGTAAAAAATACAAGAGATATTAAAACTATTACTAATGTTGGTATTAAAATTTCACCGGTTTCCATTATTTTAAATAACCATGTAAAGGGTGAGATTGTACTTATTCTTGTAATGATTTCTGGTACGTTTTCTAGAGAACTAGAGATTGTTCCAGCCATTGCTGCTCCATAGGATAACAATCCATAAAGAACCACAAATAAGCTTGCCATAGGAGGGTTCTTTATCCATCTTGTTGCTGCAGACACTATAGCTGTAGCAACTAAGCTTCCTAGAAAAATAACTAATATTATTAAAGGAATATTACAGTTTTCCAATTTAATAATAGGTTTTACAATGAAAAATCCTACCGTACTAATGATACCTTGAATTAAAAAGGCTGCTAAAAATATGCTTCCAACCACTTCTTTATCTGAATTTGCTGTAGATATGGTTCTTTTTAAAACCTTCTGGCTTTTCAGCTTTAGCAAATCATCTGTGATAACAGATCCACCAATCATCATAAAATAGCAAATCATTAACACTGCAGTGGTTGTAGTACCTTTACTCTTATCATTACTGCTGTTTGTTATCTCTGTAGTAATGGCATTTAAGCTTAAACCTTCACTTACACTTTCTTTAGCAACACTGTTAATATAAGTTGTTATGATATTCTCTGCAATAATTGTTCCTGTTGTTCCTTCCGTTCTATAGCATTTAATTTTAGGTATTTCACCTTTTTTTAAAGCACGTTGAAAATCTTCTCCTATTTCATAAACCACCATTAACTTATTATCCATGATTAGGTTTCTAATATTATCTCCATTGCTTTCCTCTTCTCCAATAATATGTGATACATCATATCTTTCACTAAGGTTTTCAACAAGCTTTTCCGAATAAACAGAATTACTACTATTAATTATGCCAATACTTCCTATTACCTTCATTTCCTCCTTAGATCTACCACCAAATACATTCACCACCAAAATTACTGGCATAACTAAGCTCATAATTAAAAATAACGGATTTTTCAATTGTCTTTTCATATTAATTAAAGTTAATCTCATTAAACGCATAATTTCCTCCTAGAGCCTAGCCACTCTTTTACCATAGCAATTGAGAATAAAACCAGGGATGTTATAACTATGATTCCTATCCACTTCCCAGTGCCTTGTAAATTTCCATTTAAGATGTATATATTAATCACGTTATTTATATAATGGGTTGGGGTTAACAGCGCCACTGCATTTGAACCAAAGGAGAAGATTTCTCCACCTATAATCGGCATAATAAATAATATGACACTGATAACTTTTCCAATCTTACCCCCAAATACTGTAGTAATGCATTTTGCAATTGAAACCACAAAAACAGTAGCTAAAGTTACTATACTTAGTAATCCCAATATACTTCCCTTAAAGGTTATCCCTGTAAATCTAAAGAAAAATACATAAAGCCCTATTATTATAAAGGAGTATATAAAAATCCCTGCCGAATCATAAAGTAAATACTGTAGCTTGCTAATTGGAGCCACTTTAGCTCTTTTATCCAGGTTTATAGATAAATCTGAATACCCACCTTGAAGAAGTCCAACTAAAAGCATTGCTATGACAAAGCCCAGCATTGATACTGCCATCTTCTCATAAAAGTTTTCTTTTTGTGGCTTATCCACTATCACATTTTCAATTATAGATTGTCCTGTAACCTTATTAAGCTGACTTACATCTCCACCTGCTAGAGAAACATATAAACCTTGATGATAATTATCTAAAATTATTTTTAAGGTATTTGTGGAAATCTCCATACTTTCAGTTTTTCTATTAATTGTTATACTATCCTTATTTAAAGCTAAAGCATTTTCTTCATAGCCCTTTTTTATCATGAGCTCCACATCTGGTTTTTCATCCACCAATGTAACTACTTCACTAACCTCTTCACTTTTAAGAAATTCCTCTAGACTCTTAGATAATTCACTTTTATCTTCATCTATTATCTGTACATTAATGTTCTTTACTTTTAATTCACTTCCGGAACTCATATCCATAACAAAACCCATGGATCCAGCCAGTACTATAGGAAAGAGGATAAAATAAATAATTGTTACCACACCACTGGATACCATTCCCTTAAGGGTAGTTTTCACATAATAAAACATTCTCATAAATAACTCCCCCTAATCCCTTAAATTCTTTCCTGTTATTGAAAGGAACACATCCTCAAGCTTGGCTTCCTCGTAGCTGATTTTCTTTATGGTGATATCACTTTTTTCAAGATATGATAATACAGCTCCAAGCTTGAAATCAGAGTTAATGGTTAACGCAATTTTATCTTCATTTTCAGAAACCTTGATAATTCCAGATATTTCTTTTAACCCGACTAAAATTTCACCCTTTATTCCCTTTGCTTCAATTATCACCTTATTATTTGGAAATACTGAAGCCTTGATATCCTCTCTTTCTCCATATGCAACTTCTTTTCCAAGGTCAATGATGAATACTCTTTGACAAAGCTCCTCAATTTCCTCCATGTAGTGTGAAGTATAAATAACCGTTGTTCCCCACTCATTGCAAATGTTCTTTACAAAGGAGAATATATGATTTCTAGACTGTGGGTCAACCCCAACTGTAGGCTCATCCAGAATTAAAACCTTTGGATGATGAAGGATTGCCGCTGCAATGTTTAACCTTCTCTTCATTCCACCTGAAAATTTTTTAACCTTTTGTTTTTTAGTGTCCTCAAGCCCTGTAACCTTTAAAGCTTCTTTAATTCTTTCCTTTAACTCCTTACCCTTTAAACCATATAAAGCCCCAAAAAACTCTAGGTTATCATAGGCATTAAGTTCCTCTATAAGCGCTAACTCTTGAGGCACATAACCCATACACTCCTTAGCTTTAATTGGCTCGTTTAGAATATCAAAACCACAAATTTTAATGGTACCACTGTCTGGCACTAAAAGACTTGTCATTATATTAATCAAGGTGGATTTTCCAGCTCCATTAGGTCCAATAAACCCAAATATTTCTCCTTTTCCAACCTCATAGCTAACATTATCTAAAACCAATTTATCATTAAATCGCTTTGTAACATTTTGAACTTCTATAATTCCCATAAAAAAAAACCTCCTAAGACTTACTATATATTATGACACTTCATCTATGGCTTTCCTTGGTTGCTTTTTGCACCGGCCATAGTTCATAACATTATAATAAACTAATCCTAAGAGGCTTCCTACACCTTAAAGTCATTTGTTAAATGACTTTAGTCACTATTTCATTTCTAAAAGTCATTCTCCATATGTAAATAGCTTTTCTTTCTAAAAATATCTATTCATATGTAAATAACTTTTACTTATGTAAATCTTTATTATCAATTAACCATTCCACTTTTAAAAGCAAAAATTGCGATTTGAGTTCTATCCCTAAGCTCCAGCTTTGAAAGGATATTTGTTATATTATTTTTAATGGTTCCTTCAGATAAAAACATTTCTTCCGCAATCTCCTTATTGGATAACCCCTTTGCAATACCCTCAATAATTTTTATCTCTTTTTTAATAAGACCATATTTTTCAAGGTTCGCCTTTATAGTACCGCCAGTTCCCATCATTTCAACTGCCACATCTGGATGCACCACCATATTACCTTTATATGCAGTCTTTATTCCTTCATAAATAACATCATGGGAGCTGTCCTTTAGCATATAACCAAAAGCTCCATATTTTAAGGCATCCTGAATATATTCCTTATCCTTAAAGGTTGTAAGGATGATTACCTTTATTTTAGTAAACTGCTCCTTAATGAGTCTTGTGCCCATAACCCCGTCGCAATCCTTCATTCTTATATCCATAAGAACCACATCCACAGGTTCATCTTTACATATATTTAAAGCCTCATAGCCATTTTCAGCAAGGCCAACCACTTCTATATCTTCAAAAAGAGAAAGCATTATCTTTAACCCTTCCCTAATTAACTTTTCATCATCTACAATTAACAACTTAATTTTATTCATGTTATACTCCATTCTTACTTACCATCTTAATTCTCAGCGCTCAATTTTCCAAGTTTTATTTTCTTTTAAATTAAACTCTCAGTTATCCAAGCTACTTATCTACCTCACTATGCTTCTGTCTCTCTAGGAACTATGAGTTTAATGAAAAAGCCTTTACCTACTCCAGATTTCATATCTAAAACAGCTCCAAGCTCCTCAGCTCTTTCCCTAATACTTTTAAGTCCAAGACCACTTTCTTCAATTTTATCAGTTCCAACACCATTGTCATTAAATGACATGACAAACTCATCCTCAGTGAAATTCATTATAACCTTAACCTCTTTAGCCTTCCCATGCCTTAAGGAATTTGATAAAACCTCTTGGTTTATCTTGTATAAATGACTGATTTGTTTAGAGCTCAAATTCCATTCACCCTTAGAAACAATGGTTTTAACCCTTACCCCCGAAAGTTTTTCAAATGTCTTGCAGGTTTCTTGAAGTCTTAAAAGACCTTGATAATTATCATATTCATCTGGCTTTAACTCCCTTACTGCCACCTTAACCTCCTGGAAGCTTTTGTTCATAAATGCCCTAAGGTTTCCGGCCATTGGCTTTAACGCACTGCCTTCCTTATCTGCCACTGCCTCCATTGCTGATAACTGAATCATAGCCGTTGATAATGCATGACCAACACTATCATGAATATCCCTTGAAATTCTATTTCTCTCCTTTAAAAGAGTAATCTCTTCAATGGATTGTAAATATCCTTCTAGCTCTTTGTTTACTTCAATAAGTTTTCCCTCTGAAATCCTAAGCTTATCGTAAAGGTTCTGTGCTTGCTTCTTAGTATTATGTAGCCTTGATATATAACTTAATAAAATAAATAAAATCCCCATTAAAGAAAAATAAACAAAGCTTTCCTCCTTAGTCTCACTAAGGATAGGTAAAAAACTGAACACTAAAATAATCACTTCATAAAAATACTTCATAAAACTATTGCCCAAAGTAAATGTATCAATGGACACTCCTATCAAGTAAAAAATAATGCTGCCTCCAAAATTCATTTGAGCCAAAGGAATAATTGCAATCTCCATTAAAATAGAAAGAATCCTCTGCCATTGCTTTTCAAAATAAAATATCCTCAATTGATTATTAATAATAAAGAGCAAAATAAAAACCAGGGTTATAATCCCCCTGTTTTCAGAAATAACCATCAACTGAAAAGCTAATATAAACAATGATATGTACCTAATAAATAAAAGTTCCTTACTCTTTCTCATAAACTTCTCCACTTCGCTTTATCTATTTCCTTAATAAATGTATCCTTTGTATCTCATTAGTATTATCTTAAATTGTGATCTACATTATTTCTTTTCAATTATCTGCATTTCTTATTTATATTATATTTTAATCAAATTGAACTATCCATTGTTCATCTTTTTCAGCCTTAAAGCATAGTTCAATTTGTTCTCTATTAGTTTTTTCTTCTGCAAGAACAGGTAAATTATTAAGCGAAAAATAGCCAATTTCTGTTGTTTCTATATTTTCGATAAAAGTTCCACCTATAATATCACAAAGCACGAATACTTTACATATTCCATAAGCATATAGTGGAACATTATGTTTATTTCTATCTTGAATTGCAATAATTCTCTTAGCAGTAACTTCAAGTCCTGATTCTTCTCTTACTTCTTTTATCGTATTTGACTCTATTGACTCTAATACATCAACCCATCCTCCTGGTAAAGACCATTCTCCACTCGTCTCATGAACAAGCAATATTTTTCCGTCCTTAAAAATTGCAGCCCTTGTATCTAATTTAGGTGTTTGATAACCTTCCTCGTTACAAAAAAGCCTCTTTATCTTATCAACTGGAATGTCGGCTTTATAACTTAGCATTTCTGCTGATATGTTTCTTAATTGTTCATAACGCTCAATGTCATACGCATCTTTTGCATAGGTTAATCCACATTGTGCAATACTTTGTATTTCAATAGCCCATTTTAACCAAGGCTCTTTCAAAAATATATTATTCATAATCTCTCCTATCATTTCTTATTTATATCATATTAAATTTTTATAAAAAATAAACATATATAATTTTCTACTTAAAACTTTTTAATTAATAGATAAATTACAATTTATCCTTTTCTTGCTAAATATAAATCAATTGTATCATATATATTTATTTTGCCACCAACTTCATCAATCGCAATTTTCATATCTCTTTCAAAATTATCCTTTACGTCCTTCAGTAGTGCTCTGTGGTCTGAATATGTATTCAACAATGAAATATATTCATTAGATGTGAGAGTTCTCTTACGATGATATAATTTAGAAATAATATCCTTAAATCCAAATCTTTCTAACTCATTAATATATTTCTGACAATCATTTTGACTAAACTCAATTATTTCTTTATCAAAAGGTCGATATTTATCATATATTCTTCTATTCACAATATTACTTATATCATTCTGTCTATTTGGAAATGGATGATTCCAAAATAAAGCTACAGTTCCATTATCATTTAAAACATTATTTATCTTTTTATATCTTTCTTCTAATGGAAGCCAATGAAACGCTGTTGCACAATACACTAAATTAAAACTCTCCGCTTTAATTGGATATTCTATAAAGTCAGCATTAATAACATTCAAATTCTTATAATTGCTAAATTTATCTTTAACATATCGTGTAAGATTATCTCCCAATTCTATTGCAGTTACATTGCAACCTGTTTTTAAAATTGGTAAGGTTGCCTGACCTGTACCAATACCAATTTCTAAAGCTTTAGAATCACTAGATATATTAGAATAATTAATAACATCTAAAAACAGCTCTTCTGGATAAGTCGGTCTATATTTATCATAGTTATATTCATCTTCATTAAACTTTAATCTCAAATCCATCTACTTTACACCTCAACAAATTTCTGTTTATATCATATTTAAAAGGTATCTTAATACTACCTCATCTGCTATTAACTATAATATTTTTTTGTAAATATTATATACCAAAATTATTTTTTCTTATTACTTATGATACGGTATTTTCACTTATAAAAATACCCTTAATCAAGTTATATCAATGGTTAAGGCTATAAACCTCACTTACTTATGGTATAGTTCATCCTTCATGATCCTAAACTCACTCATATTTACCTATATACCATTACTAAAACTTCTATAGCTTAATTCCTCTAGCTAATAAAAATTCACCATTATCAACTAAAGTTCTTTTGCAATATCCATCTAGTTCTAGCTTTAATAACGTATTCCATGCTACCTTATCTTTCTCTATATCATTAACTGCTTTCCTAAATCCACTAGATACACAAGGACTTCCACCTAATGTAATATCCCCTACTCCACATTTTTGTAATATAGCTTCTAATTCTTCTGCATCAAATAAATGCCTTGCAGGATGAGTCACCATTTCGTGTTTTGGTAAATCTCCAGTTTGAATAACCTGTGGAATATACCAATAATCTGGTCTTCCAAAGAATGATACATAATCAAAATCGTCTCTACCTAGTTGACACCTTATTACACCCCATTTACTATTCACGCTTATCAGAAGTTGCCCACCAGTTTTAGTAACTCTAACCAGTTCCCTTATTGCCTTTTCAGTATTCTCTAAAAGATAATTCAAAGGTGCTCCATAGCAAATAACCGTATCAAAACTATTGTCCTCAAACATTGATAAATCTGCTAAATCCCCATTTATAATTCCATCTATATAAGCTGATAAATTTTCTTCATTTAATTTGCTCTCTGCAATACTTAGTTGTTCCTTAGATATATCAAACAATGTAACTCTACTCTCAGATTTAGCAATTTCTATACTAAATCTACCTGCACCACAACCAGCATCTAGGACTTTCTTTCCCTTGCCTATATACTTTTCAAGAAAATGCATATGTAGATAATAATTAACCCTATCATAAGCTGATAAATCTAGTCTTTGCCATTCTTTCACACCATAGCTGTCATAAAAATCACTAATTTCATTTGGATTATACATTAATATCCATCTCCTTTTTTTCTTGAAATATTTACTTGAAAGTTATTCTACTTTATTCCCTTTAATTCCTTTAATTTCTTTTTTATTCAATTTTTATTTATATTATTTATCTTTAATGTTCCCAACTTATCAAGTACTTGTCAAAGAAAGATATTCAATCTCCAAATTTTGTCTTGCTTTAGAAAAAAATAAGGTTATGTTTTATTTCATTGTTGAAGTTTCCCTCAACATCTGATTTTAAACATAACCAAAATAATTTTCTTAATTTTTAAGTTGAAATTTTTGCTGAAATCCGCATTTTCTCTAAGAGCTTCAAACCCACTTACCCCTAAGCTTTAAACCCTCCAAGAACATAAAAACATAAGTAACTATTAAAAACCCATAGCTCCTTTAACCACTTCCATCTTTTCTTTAGACGTTAACATCTCTAATAATTTGAATGCAACACTTGAAGCTGTTTCGGGACAATAGGATGTAATAATATTTCTATCAATTACTATAGGTTCATTTATTACATCAACATCAAAAGTCTTTAATTCCTTTTGTCTGTATCCACCTTTAAGATGATATGTAGTAGCTTTTCTCTGCTCCAAAACACCACTTTTACCAACGGGTAATGCTCCTACGCATATAGTCGCAATTATCTTATTTTTAGCATCAAACTGTCTTATTAATTCTAAAAAGTTTTCATCATAGGCCTCTTCATAGAACCCAAACTCCTCAAATCCCCCTGGAATAGCAAGTGCATCGTATTCATCAACATTTATCTCATCTATTAGTTTATCCACTCCAATAGGAATATTAAATGTACTGATAACCTGCTTATTAAATCCACAGGTTACAACCTCTGTATCATATCCATAATCATTTTTAGCCCAACCTAATACATCAACAAATACACTTAACTCCATAGTTTCAACACCTTTAGCTAAAAATAATAAAGTCTTCATAGTACATCCCCCCCTAATTAATTATTTAACCTTATTATATATATAAATATCTATGTAAACAATAATTGTACTTACCCATAATCAATAAAATTTAAATTTATCTAAAAAGCAGCAAGATCGTTGTCATAAAAAATGTATGTGTTTAGTAGGATATAAGTAAAATTCCACCTCTTGACTTTGACCATCATAACAACATGAATGATTGGCTTATTGTTGAAAAACCAGAAAATGTAGTTATCCGTACAAGTATTACCTATAATTATGACAACTCAAAACTTTAGTTAGTTTTCTCATGACAATGTGGAACTCATTTTTTCAAGTTTTTTCCCTTCTGAAAAAGCTAGGATTTCTCTGCATGTTTGAATATCATATGTTTTTCGTAATTGATAGCATTCCTTAGATTTAATTCCTTTTTATACAAAGCTAATTTAGCTGAGTTATCTTTAGTGTTCCAACCTTATTAAGTACTTGTCAAAGAAAGATATTAAAAAATCCTTATTTGGAATTACCTCTTTAATTATTTTATTGCACGTATCATAAGCCATATCATAATCAGCCTTTGTTATTATTTTTGATTCAAGAGCCTCTTTCAACTCATCTTCATCAAGGATAACTATTTTAAAATTTGGTGAAACCACAATATCTAAATATAAGTCATCATAAAATGGATTCCCCTGATTATCAATTGAATTTTCTTTTGTCATATCAAAATACCATTCAATTATTTCACCTAAAGTATTATAAATAGCACTAACACACCACTTTTCATTATCAGGTAAAAACATTAAACATTTATAGCCATCATCGAGCAAACATAATTCCGACTCCTCGTAATCAATAGTAATTTTTTGATTTACTTTATTAATCTTAATCAGTGAAATATACCCACTAAATATATCATCTATATGGATATATTTGCATGAATATGAATTTAAAAAATCCCAATTCATTCCGTTTATGAACTTCCTTTTCATAATATTTATCCCTTTCACTATAAAGTAATTGTGTTGCATATAGTATTGATGTTTGATACAAAATAAATTTCATTACATATTTATCCAATATCTTTCATAAAATTGAAACCTTATCTCAATTTCCTTAACCACCTATATTCTATAAGTATAGAGTTCCATTTGTGTAATTTCCAATTAAATTTTTACACCTATTTAAAAATAAAAATAAGGTTATGTTTTATTTCATTGTTGAAGTTCTTCTCAATATCTGATTTTAAACATAACGAAAATAATTCTCTTAAATTTTTAGTTGAAATCTTTGCTGAAATTCGCATTTTCTCTAAGAGCCTCAAACCCAGTTACCCCTAAGCTTTGAACCCTCCAAGAACATAAAAACATAAAAACATAAAAACATTGTAATTCCTATAATTTATGATAATATTTCTTTATAAAAGCATCGTACTTATTCTTATACATTCCTAATTTTTATATTTACTTTATTAATCTTTAATTTTCACCTTTTAATATATCTAAAAATATTATGTATCTAATGAAAGATTCCTAATAAAAAAGCACCTTGCATTTTATTACAACACACTATCAAATATTTATACATTTCCATGTTACAACTTTTCTGCATTTTCATATTGATATTTACACTTCTCTTAATGCAAATCTACCTGATAAATAAGATGAGTTTGTTAATGCTTATAATTCGTTTAAGGTGTAGCTGTTGATAATCAATAAGGTTGCTCCTTAACTTGCATCTCTAGTGATTGCACACACAGTTATAGTATTTTTAAGTATTTTATGTTAAAATAAGGATAACGGTTAGCGAATTGAGGAGGCTGTTTGTTGATAAAATGTTAATCCAGAAAAATGTTATACGGCATCACGCTTACCTACTGAAAGTAATTCATACTAATACTAATCAATTTAAAGAGGTGTGATTATGAATAAAGAGTTTTTTTCTCAAATCACAGGTAAAAATATAAAGAGACAAGAGCTAAAAGATGAAATTAATAAAAGCAAGAAAGAGTCTTTCTTAAGTATAATTGCTGACTTGATTGGCACCATAACAATGCTATGGTGATATTTTTCTTAATAAGGATTCACCAATAACTTAAAATGCAAATCTATATAACATTTAAAAGGCACTTTAATATAAAGTAGCCTTTTAATTATTAAGAAAAGGAATGAGAATAATGAAGAAAAAAATATTAATTTCAATATCTATAGTTGCAATTACCCTAATAAGTTTTCTTATTTTTGGTTTAATAAAAAATAACATTTATGCTTCACCAAAAGGACAGTTAAGCTACAAAGAAAAAAAGCAAGATGCTGAATATTTATTAACCTTTTTAGAAGAAAATTATCCTTACTTCGATCTAAAAAAAAGAACTACAGGATATGATTTTCTAAATCATAAACAGGAACTTATAAATAAAATATCAAAAGCTAAAAACGATAAAGAATTTTACGTAAATGTGTATGAAACTATGAAATTACTTCAGAATAGTCATAGCATAGTAGCGGAGAGTTCTCATATTAATCTATATAAAAATTCATCAGATCAATATGGTAAGTTTAATGGGATAATTGATGTAGAAGCTACTAGTCAGGCCGAATATTGGGATAAAATATATTTAGATTTATTCCGCTTTCCAGATATAAAGTGCCAATATATAGACGGTAATTATGTGGTTAGCTCTTCACTAAATAGTAATATACAAATTGGAAATATCATATCTGAAGTAAATAATATTCCTGTTGAAGAATATTTAAAGAGTAATATGGATAAATACACATTAAAATACGATTTTAGTAGAAAAACATTCTATACAGATACACTATTTTTAGAATTTGGTGTTGATGAAAATAGACTACTTAATGTAAGTATAATAAATGGAGATATTAAAAATGCTCAAGTGCACTTTAGTAAATATGATAAAGATAAACTTTCTAAATTAACTAAAGGAAATTCTTCTATAATTTTAGAAGTTATAACTTCTAAAATTATAGAAGAAGATAATATAGCCTATCTTAAGGTTAATTCTATGTCTGATAATAAAATCCATATGGATGAAGTTGATATTTTTTTTAAGAGTGTAACCGGTTATAAAAATTTAATAATTGATATACGTGGTAATGGTGGTGGATCAGATTTAATGATTAATACTATTATAAAAAATCTTAATTCTAAAGATGATACTGTAGACAATTACTATTGTTATAGAAATAGTAACTTTATGAATGAACTGATTAAAGATTTACCCTATTCAACATTAACAGAAATACCAACTACACTTAAAAATATACCGCTTAATGGTTTTAAAACAGTAAAATACTTGAGAACACTACCATTTGATAAAAATGCATTTGCTGGGAATGTTTATATATTAACTGATAAAGTAGTATATTCATCCTCAGAACAATTTTCTAATATAATTAAACAATATAACTTGGGCAAATTAATTGGAGAAACAACTGGAGGCGATGGAATTGGATCTGCCCCTGTTATAAATACATTACCTAATAGTAAGATGTGCATACTAATACCTTCTTCTATGGGCATTGATTTAGAAGGAAACATCAATGAGGAGGTTCACACATCTCCTGATTATTACGTGGAGCAAAATATAAATGATTATCTAAAAGCTTTAGAATTAAATATTACAGATATAGAATGCAGCAAGTATGATACTGTGTTTAATAAATGTATTGATATTATTAAGAATAATACTTTACCTAAGTAGTAAAATTTCATATGAATATGGAGGTAATGTATTGCAAACTGAAAGATTACATTTTAAATTAATCAATACCAATCCCAAAACGCTTATTAATAATGATGACGTAGATACATTTGGAAATTTCATTCAAGATTCACTTAAAAATTAAAAGTGATTCCTTAAAATGCGTTTCGATGTAATACAAATAAATTAACTACAACCAAGGTAATAACAAGAACATTATGAAATTTAGGAGGTAAGTATATGGATGTTTCACATGTTGTTGAAGGGATTAATAATCTTTTTAATGTAACAAATAAAGAAATCTATTCTCGTGAGTCTGGGGTTACATACCATGCAAATAAAGATGTTAAAAAATTAGGATACTGTGTTAACCTAACCCTTGAAACTATAGAGGAAGCAAGAATTCATGGGGTTGATATGATGGTGACACACCACGATGCTTGGGATGAAATATATGGATTAAAAGAGGCATGCATAGAAAAACTAGCCGAGTATGGTATAAGTCACTACTATAATCACTTGCCACTTGATGACTGTAACTTTGGAACAAATGATAGTTTATTAAAAAAATTGAATTTAGAAAACATGGAAAGAACCCATGAATGGGAAGGATTATATTTTGGTAGAACCGCAGAATATGATGAAGAAATTGAATTTGATGAATTGGTAAAAAACATTGAAAATCTACTTGAAGAACCAGTTAAATTTTGGCGATTTAATAACAAGAATGTGAAGCGAGTAGGCTTAGTCTGTGGTAACGGAGGGACAACAAGTTGTCTTAATGAAGCAATTGAAAATAAATGTGATGTATATATTACAGGTGAATGTAATTTATATACGATTCAATATGCTAGGTTTAAAGGAATAAATCTTATCATTGGTAGTCATACTTTCACAGAATTCTTTGGAATTCAAAGCTTAGCATTGAAATTGAATGATAATAAAAAAGAGCTTGAAATAATAGAACTTAAGGAAGAGCATTATGAAGCGAATATAAGAGAAATTTAATTAGGTATATAAATTGTGAAAAGATCTTTTCTATATTAAAGTATAAAATATAAAATTAAGGCAATTGATTTTATTTAGTCTACACAAAATTATTTAAAGGGCCTTCATACAATTGCCCTCTTTTATTTTATGCTTTAATATATTTCTTCAACACTTTATATTTAAATTGCACCTAATTTATCTTTTTATTCTAAGTAACTTTAAACCAATATTTATTTTTTCACTCTTCTAAAACTATATATGCTTGCCCTGAACTAACAGAGTCTCCCATTGCACAAGCTGAAATTAATTTTACTTTCCATCCTTGTTCTAAGTAAGCATTTACTTCATCTAACCCATCATTCGGCTTCATACCAGCCCAACTTTTAACCCAAATTATTTTTTCCATTCTATACACTCCTTGTCATAATATAAATAATCTGAACGACAATACCTATTTATAGCTTGCAATATAATACTATTCCCCATCAATTATATATTTCTTCAATTCCATTTTTAGAACAATACTTCAAACAACATGTTAATCCAGCTAAATCACACCTTATAATCATAGCAACTTGAGCTCGCTACCAAAATCACAGCGTAATTACATATATTACCGCATATAGATTTAGTAATTTCCATGATGATTTTACCTATGCAAATTAAATTGAAAGGATACATCATCTATATTATAAGACCATGTTAATGCCTACACTACAGATAAATGAATAAGTATATACAAGTATTATTTAAAATTTTAAATCCAGTCATATCAATGGTTAAAGGTATGTCCTAAACACTTTAAACAATAATAGTTAAACATATAAAACAACAACTATCGGTGGTTGTCTTATTTAAATATAAATTTAACTACTGAAAAATAGTATTAATTATTGTAATTATATTATTTTCCAGCAAAATAAGAGTATATCAAATGTAATTACAGAGGTGAGAATATGAAAAATACTAAAAGCGAAGTTTTACAAATAAGACTTACAGAATTAGAGAAAAGAGTTATTAAAGATAAAGCTGATATTATAGGTGGAAAGTGGACAAGCGATATAAAAATATATGTACCATCAGATTCAACGGTAACAGGACCAATGGGGACCGCCATTCTAAAATGGAATTCATTACTTAGTGAAGTTAATGCGAATATTAGAATAAGACAGGTTTTTTTTCAAAATGAAGCAAACGTAATTGTTGAGCCAGTACCATATATGGGTATGCCTATGGGACAAACATTTCTTTATCCCAATTCAAGTAGTGATGTGTATACAGGTGGGAAAGTAAAAATAAACTTAAATAAGTTTAACAATCAAGGTGCTGAGATGCAAACTACTGTAGCAGTACATGAAATATGTCACTTATTAGGACTAAACCATACAACTAGTGGTGATTACAGCATAATGGTTGCAAATGTTGCTGATATTCCTCCAATAGTTTTTCCTACAGACTATGATAAAAGAGAATTAGGACGAATATATTAAAAAGAAAGCTGGCTTTATTAAAGCCAGCTTTCTTTTTAATTTCTATAACCAAACATTGTTTTTATTAGTATATTGTTGTTATATAAATTATAGTATATTACATCATATATAACTGATCGCACAATTCTATTTCCAATATATTCTTTGTACAAAACTAAATCATTATATATATACTTTATATTTTCGCCGTCATATATTATGTGGTTAAAAATAGGGTCTCCTTCAATTGTATAAGTTAAAACCTTCAAGTCAGATGGAATTTTGAGCAAAATGTTATCCATAAAATTACAAAGAGGCAATTTGTTGTTTATTTCATTATAAGGAATGATTACATCTGCATCTTTTATGTTATCAAATGGGGTAAAATGAATCATATTAACTACATCTCCCTATATATAATATTCATTTTAGTATATGCAAATTTAGTTATATAAAGAATTCATATTTTTATATGCTGCCTGTTTGTTGCTAGTAAACAACATATATAACCTACTAAAATTACAATGAAATTACACAAATAAACCCAGAAATATCATTAAGCATATTTCTGGGCTTTTGGACGTTCTATCCTAAGATAGCTCATTTAATCTCCTAGTTAAATTAGAATTTGTTCTACTTTCTATTGTTAGTATCATTATGATTTTTTTATTTGCTTTTTCAGTATAATATAAATAACAATTATAGTAATTGTATATGCAAGAATGAATATTGGAATTGTAGTACTACTTGTAGGGTAAGGTGTAATTATCACCCCATATAACAATGAAATCACCACTGAAATTGGCATGAATAATCCAATTGCTAAATTAGCAAAGTTTATTACAAATGGTATTTTTGATTGAGAGTATATTTTTCCAATGAAGTAGCCTACAATACCAACAACTTGTATAATCATCCCGCCCCAAATAGCTTCAGCTGATTGATCAGCATACCAACCACCAAATGCACAAAATAAACCGATTGCTAAAAATGCTACAGAAGATATTAATAAAATTTGTGAAGTGATATCATTTCCATTCCGCTTTTCTACACTTTTGCATATACCAATCTCTTGTTCATCTTTCAATAAATAATCTGTTGTTACCTCAAAAAAATTGCTTATTTGTATAATATTTTCCAAATCAGGATTTGATTCACCAAGTTCCCATTTTGAAATAGCTTGCCTTGATACGGCAAGTTGTGCCGCAAGTTTTTCTTGTGACATACCTTTTAATTTTCTTAACGATTGTAATTTTTCACCAAACACCATAAAGACCACCTCCTATTTTCTAATCTTAGTTTAATATTTTTCTTGGTTGCATTCTACAAAACAGACCTTGAAATATCGCAACTGACAGTTGCAATACTAGGGCTAATAGCATTTCAATTCTAAGATTATAAAGTATAATTCGATAACTACACCTTATACCCTTCTGGTTTTTACTTTTATTTAATAAATGGTTTTATATATTCAATGTGGATGAATTTGCTACAAATCTAGTGCATCTCTCACTGATTTTACGTATTCATAAACCTTTGGTATTGCTTCTTTACCATGTTGTTCAATAATTTTCACTATTGCGGAACTTACTATGATGCCATCTGCTTTTTTTGCCATATATCCTGCCTGTTCTGGAGTTGATACACCGAAGTCTAAAGCCACAGGGACCTTTGTTTCAGCTCTTACAAGGGCAACCATGGAGTCTACATCTGCCCCAATACTGCTGCGTATTCCAGCTGCTCCCATGGGTGACACGCAGTAAATAAATCCACCTCCTTTTTTAGCTATCCTTGATATCCTATTCCCAGAGGTAGGCACAATAAGGGATATAAAATCCACATCATACTTATCGCACATATTGGAGAATTCCTCCTTTTCCTCAAAGGGAACATCCGGTAGTATTAAGCCCTGTATACCTATTTCTGCGCAGGTCTTTATGAACCTTTCTATTCCATAGGAAAATACCACATTTCCATAAGTCATGAATACCATAGGTATTTTTACAGTTTTTCTAACCCTACCTACCATTTGAAAAATTTTATCTGTGGTGATTCCAGCGTCAAGTCCTCGAAGATTTGCCCCTTGAATCACTGGACCCTCTCCCGCTGGGTCTGAAAAGGGTATTCCAAGTTCAATAAGGTCAACGCCACCTTTCTCCATGGTTTCAATTAGTTTTTCCGTTGTTTCAAGATCTGGATCCCCACATGTAATAAACCCTATAAAGGCCTTCCCTCTCTTAAATGCATCTGATATTCTCATTCTTTAATATCCTCCCCTCTATAACGTGCTATGGATGCGCAATCCTTGTCACCCCGCCCTGAAATATTAACCACAATTATCTTATCCTTATCCATATTTGGAGCTAGTTTCCTTGCATGGGCTAGGGCATGAGCACTTTCAATTGCTGGAATAATCCCTTCCATCCGTGAAAGATATTCAAAGGCCTCCACCGCTTCCTTATCTGTAACAGCTACATATTCACATCGACCTATATCATGTAAATATGCATGTTCAGGACCTATTCCTGGATAATCAAGACCTGGGGAAATTGAATAAACAGGTGCAATTTGTCCCCACTTATCTTGACAAAAGTAACTTTTCATACCTTGAAATATTCCAAGACTGCCAACCGTAATAGTTGCTGCGGTGTCAAAACTTTCAACGCCCCTGCCTGCAGCTTCACAGCCAATTAATCTCACCGTTTCATCCTCAATAAAATTGTAAAATGCTCCAATGGCATTTGAGCCACCTCCCACACATGCAATGACTACATCTGGGAGTTTTCCTTCCTTAGACAAGGATTGCTCCTTAATTTCTTTTGAAATAACAGCCTGAAAATCTCGTACAATAGTTGGAAATGGATGAGGCCCAACCACAGAACCTATTACATAATGGGTATCTGAAATTCTACTTGTCCAATGGCTCATGGCTTCAGAAACTGCATCCTTTAGTGTTGCCGTTCCACTAGTCACTGGAACTACCTCTGCCCCAAGAAGACCCATTTTGTAAACATTCAGTGCCTGTCGTTTGGTGTCCTCCTCTCCCATGAAGATAGTACACTTCATCCCCATAAGAGTTGCAGCTGTTGCTGTAGCAACCCCGTGTTGTCCTGCGCCTGTCTCAGCTATGACACGAGTCTTTCCCATTTTTTTTGCTAGAAGAACTTGCCCAAGAACATTGTTAATCTTATGTGCACCAGTATGGTTTAAATCCTCACGTTTAAGATAAATTTTTGCCCCGCCAAGATCCTCTGTGATGTTCTTAGCATAGTAAAGTTTAGAGGGACGGCCGGCGTACTCATTAAGTAGGTAGCTAAGTTCCTCCTTAAATTCAGAGTTATCTTTATAGTAATTATATGCATTTTCAAGTTCTATTATTGAGTTCATCAAAATCTCTGGAATATACTGACCTCCATGGGTTCCAAATCTTCCTTTTATCATTTTTACTACTCCTTTCAATACCCTAAAGTGTGTTATCTTAAAATTGTTTATATGAAGATTATATACATTGGACTTTCTCAAATGATTCAAGAATAATTCATACTTTCCTCTCCTTTTTTTGTCGAGAAAACAAAAAACTCGCCCTCGACAGTATAATCTGTCAAGGACGAGTTAATAAACCCGTGGTACCACCTTGATTTATGGCATTGCCATACACTCTGCGAAATACTAACATATTTCCGACTACTTACGTAAGTCATAACGTCACAGAATACTCAACTGTAAAAATACAATCTTTAACTGTGCCCTCAACGGTCCATTTAATAAGCAGTGGCTGCTTGATTCTCATCATCCCAAGCTCTCTGTATGCTCTTATCCTATTTTTATCTCCGTATCAACGGTTTAATATTCATTTATATACATTATATTCCATTAATATTTAAGTGTCAATGCATAAAAAACTAATTTGTTTTCATTTTTCAAGTTCAATGGTGTTTTATAGCTCTATTTGCACCTTTCTTAGGTGAATTCCTTTATACTCTTAATTCTTATGTACCTTTTTTGTTCCAAAATTTAAAGTAGCTTTCCCTAATTTTTTTCAATATGACCCTTTGCGACAACTCTTATTAACTTACTTCCTGGAATAAGTTCAAATAAATTTGTACAAAAACATAATAAATTAAATTTTCACAAAATTATGTACAATTACAAATTCATCTGTTATTATTAATATAACAGATGAATACGTATGCATAACAACCTGTAATTATCGCATTTTTATCTAATATAACAGGTTAAATAAAGTACGTATTCACAAAATAACAGTAATAATGCATAGGGGGCTTTAAATTGAGTAAATATCAGAACGCAAAACAAGTGGTCAGAGAGTATTTTGAGGCTTTGGAGAAAGCAGCGCCTGAAGAGGTCGAAAATGTTTTAAGTAACTACATGAGTGAAGATTACAATTGGAAAGGAGTTTATCCATTTAGAGAGCAACACTCTATAAAAGATGTATCTGAAAATTTTTGGACACCTTTAAAAAAATCCTTGAAGCATATTCAAAGACGTCAAGATATCTTTATTGCAGGAACTAATGAGATTGATGGAAATCAATGGGTTATGAGTATGGGACATCTAATGGGACTATTTGATGAGGATTGGCTAGGAATAAGACATACTAGAAAGATGACAAGCTTAAGATATGCTGAGTTTAGTTGTGTAGAAAATGGAAAAATCACTAAAACAGGTATGTTTATAGATATCATTGGATTTATGATTCAAACGGGAACATATCCATTACCTCCAGAAACAGGCACTTATTTTGTTTATCCAGGTCCAAGGAACCATGAAGGATTATTATTTGATGATGCACAAGAAGATGATAGCGTAAAAACATTAAACCTAGTTAACAAAATGGTTGATGATTTATCTAAATTAAACTCAAGTGGTTCAATGGGGTGTCCGCCAGAAATCCTTGAAAAATCATGGAAGGAAGATATGATTTGGTATGGTCCTGGTGGAATAGGTGCATCTTATACAATACCAAGGTATCAAGAGCAACATCAGCTTCCATTTAGAAATAATTTGAATGGTAAAACCTTTAATGGGCACCTATGCAGATTTGCTGAAGGTAATTTCGCTTGCTTCTTTGGATGGCCTAATTTAACCAATATACCATGTGGTGGATTCCTAGGGTTACCTGGTGGAGATATTAAGGCAGATATGCAGGTTGTTGATGTTTACTGCAGAGAAGGAGATAAACTTTCAGAAAACTGGGTGCTGATAGATATACCTTATTGGTTAAAGCAGCAAGGCTTAGACATTTTAAAGCGTACAGAAAGTATTCTTAATAAATAGATTTAATAAAAATTATTAATAAAGGGGAGTTAATTTTGGTGAATATTGATGATGCAGTAAAAAATAATGAGGTTAAACATGGAAAAGAAAAAATTGAAGTTAAATCAACAGATGATAAAGGGAGTACAAATGTATTCTATGGAAATTCTAGTGAGGTTACACCAGTAGGATATCTTGATTATAATGATTTTTCTAAAGAAACAAAGAGAGAACAAGATATGCCTGGATTTGATTCACAATATAGAGACTTTGTAGACTACATTGTGAAAATTACCCATAACATTTGGGAAGAAAAAGGAATCGGAATTATTTATGATACTTATCACAATAATGTTACCATGCATTGTGGTTCTTCTAACTTAGTTGGAATAAAGGATGTCGTAGCAAATACATTGCAAACTCTACACGCTTTCCCAGATAGAAGATTAATTGGACAAAATGTTATTTGGTCTGGTTATGGACAAGAAGGATTCTTATCTTCACACAGGGTGCTATCTACAGCAACTAATTTAGGAGATAGTAGCTTCGGGCCTGCCACTGGCCGTAAAATTAACTTTAGAACAGTTATTGATTGTGCAACTACTAGAAATAGAATCCATGAGGAATGGCTTGTTAGAGATAACCTATGGATAGTAACTCAGCTTGGATTTGATCCACATGAAATTGCTAAGAACATGGCTAAAGCTAGTGCTACTAGGAAACCAGCCCTACAATCCACCTATGGTTTATGTGAGTCAATGGAAGGTCAGTACATGCCAATTCTTTATAAGGCTAAAGATGATTCTGTTGGTGAAATTATGCTAGAGATGGCTAGTAGAGTTTATAACTATAAATTAATAAATGAAGTAAAAAAATACTATCACAATAATGCAGTTGTACACTTTGTTTGTGATAAGGATTTAAACGGTTATGATGAAATCCAAGGAATGTTAATTAGCCTATTAGCATCAGTTCCAAATGGAAGCTATGAAGTTGAAAGAGTTACATGTAATAAGAGTTTAAATTGTGATGGCTACGATGTTGCAATGAGATGGAGATTACGTGGACTTAATGAAGGAATCGGATATTTTGGACAACCTTCTGGTAAACATATTGATGTCATGGGAATCAATCACTACCATGTAATAAATGGGAAAATTAAAGAAGAGTGGATGACTTTTGATGGCATGGATGTATTAAAGCAAATGTACATGGGAATCGAAGAATAAATAAAAATAAGTAGGTGGATTTAAAATGATTAATAATGTAACAAAATCAAATGTTGAAAATGACATCATTTTAGGAAAAGACTATACCAATCTTCAAAGAGGAATTGCTTATTTCTCAATAGCAATAATTTACTTCTTTTATTGTTACAACTTCATGGTTGGAACCTTTGTTAAGCCAACTATGATTTATGAAGTAACACAAGGTGGATTTGGATTTACTTTAAAGCAAACTGAAGAGATTTTCGCAGTCATGTCTTTTGGTACAATTCCTGGAACCTTTATCTTTGGGTATTTATCCTCTAAGATTGGAAAGAAGAATACTCTTATGACCGTTGCTGTACTAATATCAGCAACCACATTCATACCAATGTTATCACCAACAAACGTTATACTTTGGAAAGTAGCTCGTTTCTGTACAGGTTTTGTTTTAGGTGGAGTTTTTGGAACAGCAATGCCACTTGTAGCTGATATGTTCCCTACAAAATATAGAGGAAAACTTGCAGCTACTTTAACAGCCCTCTTCTCATTAGCTATGATATTTGGTGGAAAATTATACGGATCACTTGGAGATGCTAATTGGAAGATTTTAATGTATACTGCAATAATACCTCCAATCCTTGGAGCTATTATGACGTTCTTCTTTGTTCCTAATGATGCAGAATATACTAAGGAATTAGTTAAAAAAGGTAAAGAATCTGGAGAGAAAATCAACTACCTAAGTATGTATAAGGGTAAATATCTTTGGATTGGAATAGGTGTTATACTTTTATCGGGAGCTAATTTTACAGCTTATTCAGCATTCTCAAATAATGCAACTACTTATCTAGTTACAGGTGTAGGCTTAACAGCAGCAGTTGCAGGATCAATATACAGCCTTCAAGGAATTGGACAACTCTTTGGATATCTAGTTTGGGGTTCTATTGCCGATAAGTTTGGAAGAAAGATACCTGCAATAGGTATGGCTTTAAGTGCCGTTTGTGTTTTTGCTTATACAAAGTTAAGTGGAGATAACGTTACAGCGTTCTATATAACTTCACTTCTTATTGGATTTGCAGTAGGATATTCAGGAGCATGGGGAGCTTATTACACAGAGTTATTCCCAAGCAAATATCGTTCACTTTCTTCTGGTATATCATTTAATGGTGGACGAATTATCTCTACCTTTGCAATACCAGCAATTGCAGGAACTGCATTAGGCTCATCAGGAATGTTAACTATATTCTATATTTCTATAGCAGTATTCATTACTGGAACCATTGTGTGGTTAGTATTACCTGAAACATTAGTAAAGAAATAATTATTTGATAATTAATAGATATATAGCTTTCAGTTAAGCTATATATCTATTTTATAATAAGGAGGAAATATATGATTTCTGTAGTAGATATATTTGTGATTTGTACTTATTTATCTATAATGCTTGTAATTGGTTATTTATCTGGAAGAAACAATAAAAGTCAGGAAGATTATTTTTTAGGCAGTCGTTCAATGCCATGGATACCTGTTGGTCTATCTGTTGCAGCAACAATGATTAGTGCAAATGGATTTATTGGAGGCCCAGGATGGGCATATAATGACGGAATGTATCCTGTTATGGTTAACATAGCAGTTCCTTTTGCAATATTTATTTCGCTTTGGATTACAACACCAGTTATTTATAAGCTCAAGGTAACTTCAGTATATGAATATATGGAAGTTAGATTAGGCACCAAATCTAGAAATTTAGCTATCATTCAGTTTTTCATCAATTCATTAATACAAGTAAGCTCTATGGTATTTATTCCAGCTTTAATAATTCAAACTTTAACTGGGTGGTCATTGTATACAGTTGTCCCTATTATTGTTATAATATCTATATTGTATACTTTGATGGGTGGAATAAAGGCTGTTATATGGACCGATACCATTCAGATGGTTGTAGTAATTGGTGGAGTTATTTTAGTAATTGTAACAGCATTAAATGGAATAGATGCTAACATCTTTGATACTTTAGGAATGATTAAGGCTAGTGGAAAATTGAACACCTTAGATTTCAGTACAAACATAACTTTAACTAACACATTTTGGGCTACTTTGATTGGTGGTTCTATCATGTGGATAAGATATTTTTGTTTTGACCAAGCTCAAGTTCAAAGAATTTTAACATCCAAATCCTTAAAAGAAGCAAAAAACTCATTAGTAGTTAGTTCAATAATTATGAATATGGTTTATTATCTAATGCTATTTATAGGAGTAATATTATTTGTTTTTTATGGAGGCAGAGTATTTGACACTTCAAATGAAATAATGATAACATTTATAATAAATGAATTACCAATTGGTATAATAGGATTAATTATTGCTGGAGTATTTGCAGCTGCAATGTCTAGCATTGACTCCTTATTAAATAGTATGACTACTGTATTTACTAAGGATATATATGAATACTATTTTAAGAAGGATGATAAAGAAACTTCTTTGAAATTATCAATGATAATAACAGTTTTCATTGGATTACTTATTATTGCATTTGTAATATTAGGTTTTGGTGGCACTGCAAAATCAATTCTAGATGTGGTAGGAAACTATATTTCATACTTTGCGGGACCTGCTACTGGAGCATTTATATTAGCAATGTTTACTTATAAATCTCACGATAATGGTGTTGCTAGTGGCTTTATTATTGGTTTAGTTGGAGGATATATAATAGCTAAAATATTTAATACAAGCTGGTTATGGAATCCTGCTATTGGATCGGTAATTACAATTATTTCAGGGTACTTACTAAGTATTATAATTAAATCAAAACAGGATTTAGAGAAGGTTAAGAGATATACGGCTATGGGAATGCGTCAAGAAATAATGAAAGATGGGAAAACAACAGAAAATGGGGTTTCAACTTTACCATTTGCTTTTGGTAAGCATGAGATAATTGCATTATCATTTTTCATTTTTCAATATGTAATCTTGTTTGTAATTCAATATAGCTAATAAAATATATTTTATAAATAGGGGTACTACATGGGACAAAATAAAATTCAATATAATAAATCCGTAACATCTAGAGATGTTGCAAAACTTGCAGGAGTTTCACAATCTACTGTATCTAGAGCATTTAATAGTGTAGATGGTAAAGGTGTGAAACTAGAAGCAATGAAAAAAATAATGGAGGCTGCCAATCAAATTGGTTATATGCCTAACTTGGTTGCAAGAGGAATGATTTCAGGAAAAACTAATATGATAGGATTAGTTGTTGGCGATGGAATAGGACCTTTTTATAATAATATTGTCAATAAGTTTATCGAGAAAGTGCAAGAACTTGGTAAACAATGCTTAGTATTTAAAGTTTCTGAAAGAGGTCATATTAATGATATCATTTTAAGAGTAATTCAATTTCAAGTAGAAGCTATAATAATTACAGCACCTGCAATGTCCAAAGATATGTCTAATGTTGAAGTTGAAACGGATATTCCAGTTATATTGTTCAACCGTTTTATATTAGGTATGGATATGAGCACAGTATATGTAGATCCCATAGAGGGTGGTGCAATTGCTGCCAATCATTTATATGAAAAAGGTCACAGAAATATTGGATATATAAAGTACCTCAAAGATACTGGAGAAGAAGTAGAGAAAAAAATAGGATTCACCTCAAAACTTAGGAAGTATAACATTCATTTAATTAAAGAGGACATAGCAGATTACTCTTATGAGTCAGGGTATGAAGCTGGAAAAAGGCTTTTATCAATAAAAGACAGACCTACAGCAATATTCTGTACATCAGACCTAATTGCTATGGGAGTTATAGATGTTGCAAGACATGAATTTAATTTAGAAATACCAAAAGACTTATCTGTTATGGGATATGACAACATTGTTATGTCAAATTGGAAAGCCTATGATTTAACAACAGTTAATCAACCAATTGAAGCATTAATAGATAAAACCATTGTTATGCTTCAGGACCTTCTATCTAGTGAAAATAATAAGCAAATGGTTGAGGTACTAGATCCATACATTGTTGAAAGAGGTTCCGTAGGAAAAATATAAAAATGAAACTTAGTTTCTAAGTTAGAAGCCGTTGTTATAGACACTACAGAAACACCATACATCCTAGTCTAATACTAAGGGGAGCTATTAATATAGCTCCTTTTTTATATTTGGTTGTATATTCATTTTCTATTTTTAATAAGTGTATATGCGTTTGTTAACAATATAAGTGTTGAATTTATAATCATCCATACTATAAATATTCTCCACGGTTTTTCTAAATTTTTCAAAAAGCTACTAATATACATTGTAATAATTGCAACCATAGCAATTATTACATATTGCTCAAACCACTTTAATTTTAAATATGATGTTATACTCTTATTAATCATAATTATTCTCCTTACATCAAATGATTCTTATATTCAGGTTGAGTTTGCTTAATAATAATTATTATGTTTTTGTTATATGTTCATATTAAATTACAGTTCACTTCAGTCACAATCATACCATAATTTCAATATAATGGATATAATTAAACAAATAGTAATCTCAAGCCCCAAGGTCCTTTCGCAATCCTCCCAAGGTAAAAATTATTCGTTAATTTCCAAATTTCACACCCCAAGAGAACTCATGAAGAAGCGAAGTGAATGAGTATGCTAAGATGTTAAAATTAAAAACCTTTTTGTTTGTGTATAATTTGAGAGAGCTCTATTTCTCCAGTCGCCGGAGTGTGATGATATAAATAATTCACCACTATTATTACGGTTACAAGAAATAATAAGACTATGATACCATCCCTTTTCGCTGGTATAAAGTTGAACGATATCTCCAGCTGTAGCATTTTCTTGCCAAGTTAAAGAACGTGCATAGTCTTTCCGCCTGGTTAACCAATCATGTAATTCAACAACACGGAGCCATTTGTTACTATCTTTATACCATGCAGCGTCAGTATGAATACCACCGGCTAATAAACATTGAGAAACAAAATTGGTGCAATCTCCACCTTCATTCGTCCAATTTGTGTAGTTAGAATTGTAACTAAGGGCATATTGAACAGCATAATTTGCAGCAGCATCACCATTATATTTTGAATATCTCTTTGGACTTAAGGATTCACTCGCACGTTTTGATGCATCTAAATTACCCTTATACTGCTTGTAGTGTGTATCAATAGAATTTAATTTGTTTTTTAGATATAATGTAGCCCCTTTCAATCTAGAGTTTGAAATGTTATCTTCAAGACTGCTAAAAAACTCATCTTCACTTATATCAAAATTCTCATTTAAAAGTTCATCACTATAATAATCATTTACAATAGTTAAAATACCATTTTCATTTTTAATTACTAATTTATGATTTTGATTCCTTATTTGTTGAACTACCTCAGGATTTGACTTTGTGACTAAGTCTTCTCCATAGGTAACATTCATTAAAATATAATTACCCTGATTTTTAAAATCATTTAAATCCAAATATATTGAGTAACTTAGCACTTCTTCATTCAGTTTGTTTTGCCAATTATATGACCAATTCAATTTTGCCTTTTTAAACTCAATCAAATCCTTATTAGTTATAAGTATATGCAAATTATCAATATAATCACTGTTGTTATTTTTCAAATTTTTGTAATGCCAATCTAAGTAATTTTTCAGCAAAAGTTCCACATCATTACTTAACACTTGAAATTCTGGGGCTTCAATATGATTTTCTAGTATTATTGAACTTTTTTCTTCATCTGCAAAACGTATCTTTGGTAAGAAAGATAATATTAAAGCTGAGATTTTTTTCAATTAGACCACTCCTTTTATTAAAATCATCAATATAAATATATTATATATGCAAATAAAATATGGTATATCAACTAAAATTAAAACATACTAGCGGTCTATTTAGATAAGAAGAATTATAGATGTGTTACATAACAGAAATAAGGATGATGGTGAAAATGAATAAGTTTTCTAAAAACCTACTTATTATACTATGTTATATATTTGTAAAAATAGTATCTAATGTTATAATATTCTTGAAAGTTGTGTCATATTGGTAAAATAAGATGACAAAATAAAATATTTCTAAAAACAATGTTGGTTTAGTAAAATCGTCTAAGTTAATGAATTTCAAATCATTAGAACACAAAAGACAACATTTGGGAGGTAATAACTATGAATAGAGTTGTGTATTCTGTCTTAATTGCATTTTTAGTAACATTATTAGTTTCACCATTATTAATATCAATTCTTCACAAGCTTAAATTTGGACAAAATATAAGGGAAGAAGGGCCAAAGAGCCATCAAAAAAAACAAGGGACACCAACAATGGGTGGAATAATATTTATTCTGACTACGTGTCTAACGATGTTTATTTTTGTTAAAAATCCAAATGATGAGGCAATGATTGCTTTATATTCACTACTTGCATTTGGAGCAATTGGATTTCTAGATGATATCTTAATGATAATTAAAAAGAAAAATGAAGGATTGAAGAGCTACCAAAAAATGATATTACTTTTGGTTGTTTCATGCTTTTTAGGATATTATGCAATTAATAAAATTGGTACAGATATAATGATACCTTTTGCGAAATTCACATTTGATTTAAAAATATTCTTTATTCCATTTTTACTAATTTATTTTATATCTGTTACTAACGCCGTAAACTTAACTGATGGACTAGATGGACTTTCAAGTTCAATAACTTTACTCGTAATGACATTTTTTGCACTAGTAAGCTTTGGAATGGGATATTATACTTTATCCATTTTCTGTGCCTTATTATCAGGAAGTTTGCTTGGTTTCTTAAGATTTAATGCCTACCCTGCCCAAATTATCATGGGTGATACTGGGGCTCTGGCTCTTGGAGGAGCCGTTGCAGCTGTAGCAATGGTATTAAAACTAGAACTTTTATTAATCATAGTTGGTGGGGTATATGTAATGGAAACTCTATCTGTTATAATTCAAGTATTTTCTTTTAAAGTTTTTGGAAAGAGAGTTTTTAAGATGTCACCACTTCATCATCATTTTGAGCTTAGTGGTTGGCATGAAAGTAAAATAGTTGCTATATTTTCAATAGCTACAGTAATACTTTGCTTAATAGGATTTCTATCAATAACTTATTGATTAGCAATCTTAAGCCCCAATGTCATTTCTCAATGATCTCAACAGCCTGGCATTAATTGATTTGAGACTTTTACACCCCAAGAGAACTTAAGAAAGAGCTAAGTGAATAAGACTGATAAACACAAGAAAAGATGAATTCATTTAAATATTAGTTTAAATATTAGTTTAAATAAGACAGTGGGCAAGTAGAAGATAGTATAGTGTTCTATAGAAAACATAATTAAAAGAGTAAATAAACTTTTTTATTTGTATTATATTGTACATTAAAATAGAACAATATAGAGGAGAATAACATGAAAGATGATAATAAAACAATCCAAAACATAAAAGAAGTTTTAGCAAAATTTCAACATCAGTATATAAAAAACGATTCATGTAATTTAGACAATTTTATTAGTGAGTTCTTTATTGATGAAGAAGATACAAGCTTTATAGGGCCAGGTTCTAGTAGTTGGTATTTTGGACTACCTCAAATAAGTAATGGAATTAATGCTTACAGGGAAGATGAGTATAAGTACCTAAAAAATATAGAATTAGATATAGATAATTCTATAATCAATGTTGAGGGTGGCGTAGCTACTATAGCCATTTGTGGTAAAAGTAAAGGAAATATTGATGAAGAAAAAATTTATAGTCATGAGATAGAGAAATTATCAAAAGGATTTAAAGAGATTAATATATCAAAAGAAGAGGTGCTAAAAGCTTCTAGAGATATTTCTAGATTATTTCTTGAAACAACTTTAGGAGAAAATTATAATTGGCCTTTCAGGATAACTATGTTAATGATTAATAAAGGTAAAAACTGGATGATCAAGCATATGAGCATTTCATTTTGTGAATTTGATTCTGACATTGCATTTACTAATAAAAGTATTAATCAAGAATTTAGTGTTATTCCTATAGAAAAAAAGAGTAATTACGATATCCTAGAAATTCAAGAGGTAATGGAAAGGTTACAAGAAGCATATTGTAAGCGCGATGTAAATTTAGTTGATAAGTATAGCGAAGAATTATTTAATAAAGATGAAAATTTATTTATATTTGGAACATGTGATTCTGAAAAATTTCATGGATTTGATCAATGCAGGGAACTACTTCAAGGGGATTGGGGCTATTGGGGAGATTTTAATGTAAATAGAGAAAATGCATTTATTCGAACTTATAATAATGTTGCTGTGGTTTATTCTAAGGCATTTGTAAGATTCTCATCTAATGAGCAGAGTACATATGAAGGTTTATGTGATTTTCTTCATAATAGCTTAATACCAGAAAAGAAATCCTCTAAAGCGTTGCTTTCAGAATTTTTATGGAACATAAATGCAAGACTATGTGGTGTAGAAACTTCAGATGAAGATGAGATTATTCCTTTGAAGTTTGTTGGTCTGTTAATAAAAAAAGATGAAAAGTGGAAATTTAATCATATGCATTTTTCAGTACCAGTTGATGGTATGCCAAAAGATAGGATTGCGGCAGTTTAGCTCATGAGAATATTTATAATTTTATTTAGGCTTTAATTCATTAAAAAACTTAGGTATAAAACCTTCAAAAGAAAGAGACTGACACTTTTAATTAATAATTAGAAATGTCAGTCTCTTTTCTATTCTTTAGCAAGAATTTTAGCATTTTCCCTAGGGGCCTTAAACCTTGTTGGCTCTAAGCGCTGGACCCCCTAAGAACATAAAAACATAAAAACATTGTAATTCCTATAATTTTTTAACTTTTTATTTGTTAAACTTTTAAAGAGTCATACAGTAATAATCATTATAAAATTAAAAGTCTGTACTTCCCTATACATTTTAAAATTGAAAACTACTCTTGAGAAACTGCATTCAGTTTTGATTTATGCCCAGCCTGTCAGAGGTGAAAATTCTTCCAGGCACAAGACTCCAATTTAGCAAGTGTCAACCTCAAGCTCAATCCCCAAGGTCCTTCATCAATAATCCCAACAGCTTGACATTAATTAATTTGCATGAAATATTTGAGAATTTTACACCCAAAGAGAACTTACGAAAGAGCTAAGTGAATGAGTATGTTAATTAACCCCTACCATTATAATGCTTTATTTCTAAAAATTTAGTCAACTATAGCATACATTTATAAGTTCTAGGTCTACCATTAATCTGAAAACCAGATCTCAATGCTGTATTTAATTCATCAGTACACTCTTCCTCAATAAAATATAAAATTTCCTTTATGGTTCCAAATTCATTATATAACTGCATTATCATCTCATTAATTAATATACTTCCAATACCTTCATTTTCACATTCATCATCAACAAATAAGCCAAAAACTTCTGCTATGTCCCTTACAACCTTAACAAAAATGCTTCCACGAATAGCGTCACCTTCCATAAATACCAATACTCGAAAGCGCTCCATATCCATTTTTAAATTTTTACTATTATAATACATTTCTAAAGGAATAGCATATTTGTCATGGAATATAGCATATTCTTCGAAATTATCTTCAGTAATTTTTTCTACACAATCATGTTTTTGTTTTGTATGCAATTCTAAATTATATAATCTGGTATCAATATGAGCCTCGGTACATTCAATATTCCTTTTCTTAAAATATCCATTTGCATTTATATTAGTAAATGGTACAGGTATAAATAAACTATATCCAGCTAATTGCTCACTTATATAACCAATGATTTCATCTGCAACTTGGTCATAATCACCGCTTATTAAAAGTTGTGTTGTTTGTGCATATTTTTCATCACACTCCCAAAAATAAATACAAACTCCGCACAATACATTTTTATCATAGCAAGCTATTATGTTCTCCCTCTCTGCTCGGATAGCCCTTTCAATACACTCTTTAATCTCTGTCATTGATTTTTTTCTTGGATAACCAGCAGATAAATCATTCTGACTTAACTCCCATACAAAATCAATTACTTCCTCTAATCTATAAATTGTTTTTATCATTATTTATGCCTCACTTATCATTAATATTTTAAACTCCTGTTTAGCTTATTGTTATTTAACATGTAATTCATCATTAATTGCACATTTCTATAATACCATTTTTAGAATAATATTCTAAATACCGTTGCATATTTTTGTTTGCTTATAACAATAAACGGAAATACTGTATTGAAATGATATCAAACAAATAAATTATATAACAATTATAAAAAGACTCCTCCTTATAATTTATTTATACCTAAATCATTGCAAGAAGAAGTCTCTTTTTCAGTTTATATAATTTTTTTATAGAACAAGTTGTTTATAATTAAATCTTTAAGCTTTATGATTCATCATAATATTTTTTACTTGTTCTATATTCTCTGGTTTTATTAAAGCTAACATTCTTGGAATGAAAGTCATCATATATTCTTGATTAAACGTACCACTATCCTGTTTTGAGAAACTTTCCGCCAATAATTTTTTTGCATTATCTTGGTCTTTCTCTTCTACATTTTGCATTATAAAATTTAAAAATCTCTCTTGCCCTTGATTCATATTACCTCTCCTTTACGCCTAAATATTTTTTATTGTAATGCTTCTTGTAACACATACGTCAATAGCAACATAAATTTCTTTTCTGTTAGTTCTGTAATAACTAACTTGATTAATAGCCTTAATTTTATATACCTATTGAACTGCTAATCCAACCTTTTAAATTATTTTCTACTATTAGCAAACCATTCAATTGTTGCTTGTTCCACATCTTTTGGAAGTTTCTTGTTATATACCTCATCATATAGCCATGATAAGCTCTTATTATTTAAATATTTTTTCATTTCATTTTCTGCTTCTATCATAACTACTTTAATTAGACAAGGACATTTAGTATGGGTATCTGGTAAATTATCTTTATCTAATAATATGTTATTTTGTCTAATTTCCGCACATTGGAAAAATGGCTCTTTCCCTTCTACCGCCTCAACAATATCCCAAAATGTTATATCTTCAGCACTACGAGCTAATTCATATCCACCTTTTACTCCTGATACAGATTTAATAATTCCACACTTACTCAATTTTGCATATACTTTTGATAAATAAGTCTCTGATATACCTTGAAATGTTGCTAAATCTCTTATTCCTACTGATCTACCCTCTTCTATATTTACCATATATAATAAACAATGTAGTGCATACTCTACTCCAACCGAAAACTTCATTGTGTTTATTCTCCTTTAGTATATTTTTAATATGCTCTTATAATAGCCTATTATTTCTTCTCATTCAAGTTACTAATTTATATATCAAATCACTTACTTCAATGAAAATATTTCTATTGACTAAAGAAGAAAATTATTATATATTTATTCCAGACAAGTATTGTCGACGATATAACTTATCTATAATTGAGGGGGAATATATAATGTTAACAGAAAAGTTTTTTGAAGTATTAAATCACGAGGGAGTAGTTTCTATTGTAACTTGCGCAAATAATGAGGCTCACGCTTCTAATACATGGAACAGTTATTTAGTCGTTGTAGACGGAAATAAAATTTTAATACCTGCTGCTGCTATGATTAATACTGAGGAAAATATCACTATTAATCCTAAAGTTAAATTAACACTAGGTAGTAAAGACGTAATGGGATATAGATATATGGGAACAGGATTCTTACTTGAAGGGACTGCTAAATTCCTAAAAACCGGAGATCATTTTAATATGATGATCGATAAATATCCATTCCTAACAAGAGTATTAGAAATCACTGTTGATTCTTGTAAACAAACACTATAATAATTTCTAACCAAGGAGAACGATATGCCTAGACGAATTAATAAATCTAAGTGTGTAAATTGTGGAATCTGCCAAAGAGTATGTATTGTTGGATGCATAACCCAAATAAACAACAACAAAAGATTAATTAATGAATTTGCTTGTGTTGACTGTGGTGCTTGTCAGCTTGCTTGCCCCCAAAAATGCATCTCAAAAATTAATCTCACCTAATATAGTTTGCTATTTTTAAAATTGTGTATTTATTTATAGAATAGGAAATCTTCTTAATTCGTTTTATAAGGTCTAGAGTTCCATCTAGACCTTATTTTTTTCCTTTTTACTTTAATTTAATGGAATAACTCTATCCAAAATAATTTCTTCTTGTTCAGAATTTTGTTTTTCTATGACCACCCTTATATTATTACTGTCCTTAGATGGAGCTGCAAAAATTTGTTTTTGACGCCTATTATTATCAGTGGCAATTCCATCCCCTGGTTGTAACTCCTCACCATTCTCATCATAAATTTTTGTTCTATATTCATGAAATTCTCCATTTTTATAATCAATATCTATAACTATGTCAAATGGGGTTATGGAAAGTGAATTAACCTTTACTATAGATTCTTCAACACTATCTAAACCAATAACTTTTTTTAGTTCTTTATTAACTTTTACTGGAACTTTAAAAGCCCAGGTTCCCCATTTTACATAATCCTTATCACCTTTTACTGTGCTATAATTTCCCAATGATTTTATTTTTGTTTGAAACATAAATTCATCTGGTATTTCTGATTTCAAATTACTAAGATTATACTTTTCAACCCCAATAAAAGTATTTTCATCAATAAATTTACCTTCTAAGCCAGCAAATCCTGAGTTATCTACCCTTTCATCAGTGAAGTCTGCTATATTATATGCTTCAGTTGTAAGTAATTGATTCATATCCATCAAACCGCTTTTACCCCAAGAAGTATATTTAAATGGTTTCTCATTAACAACTACGTAAGTTACATATAGTGATTGCCCATCACACAGTATATCGGAAAGAGTAATGCCAATCCCATTTGAATAAGCCGTCTCATTCACCGATGTTGCATACTGTGAGTAGTTACCTGGAAAGTGAATATTTTTCTCTATAGCTTCAAATACACTTCCTATCAATGGTATCCTAGATGCTAATGCTGGGCTTGTTAACCCTAAAGTCAATATAGCCACTAAACTTGCTACAACAGCTACAACACTCTTCTTTCTTTTCTCAACTTTGTTTTTTGATTTTTCTAGTAATGCTTTCTGAACTCCATCTTCTATTTTTTTATCTATATTCTCAGGTATCCTAATTTTATTGTACTCATCACTAATCATTTAAATAATCCTCCTTCAAAATTTGATTTAGAGTTTCTTTAGCTCTTCTTAGATGACTTTTAACAGTATTAGCCGGTATATCCATTACCACTTTAATTTCATCAATACTCATATTATTAAAGTACTTTAGAATAATAACAGTTTTATAGTTCTCTCTTAGACTATTAATGGCCTTATATAAATCCAACTTTTCTTCTATATCTACGTTTTTTTCATTGTATACTCCTAGATTATCATTATCCAAATAAATAACTTTATTATCATTCTTTACAAAATCAATAGCTATATTAATCAATATTCTTGTTATCCATGTTTTGAAAATATTAGGGTCTCTTAGTTTATGAACATTTAAAAATCCTTTATATGCACAATCCTGTAGAATATCTAGGGCTTTATGTTCATCTTTTACATAACTATATGCAATTTTATAAAGATAAACTTTATGAATTTTATATAACTCTGCAAAAGCATCTGAATCTCCATTCCTAGCTCTTTTGGCTAACGTTAGCTCTAAAGATTCCATCTCTTTCATTTGCCATGGTAAAGAAAATATTTTCTCCATACTGATCTCCTTATTTAATTATATTTAAAACATTAATGTTATACTTATTAGACCACAATTTTTGGTATAAAGTTGCAAATAACTTAAATAATATATTTGCCTCCCACTAAAACACATTTATAACAGAACAAAAAAAGATAGCAAAACTCTTATTTCAAAGCTTCTACTATCTTTCTAACCCGTATTCAATTAAACATGAAGTATTATACATATTTTATGGATGATTGTACCAATAAATATCTAACTCACACTACTATTCTTCTTCATACAATTTTTCATCTAAGATCTTATTTAGTTTATTTTGAGCCATCCACAACTTCTTTTGCTTTCTATTATAAGCAACTAATCCCGTTCTACTATTCTTATTTAAATCGATTTGTTTTATATATTCCTTATCCGCAATTTTAAATGCATCTTTAATTACTAAAAGTTCATCCTTCGTAAACATTTTATCTCCTCCATTTATCAAACATCTTAAATTCTATCTTAAATTATAGCATAAATCACACTCATTTATGCACATTTTCTGTTGCAATGATACCCATAACTCTATAGGTGATAGTATTGACATAACCACATAAGAATTTTCACTTTATATGCCTGTTTTCACTTCTATGCATAAATCTATACCCCTAATCATAAACATCAATAAAGATAATATTACGAGGTGATTATTATGAGGCCCTCTATCTCTAAAAGGTTTTTTTCGCTCTTTAAAAAGTTTAAACTTATTATATTCTTAGCAGCTATTATTATTCTCTTACTCTTTATTAACTCATTAAACACCAAGAATAATATAGTAAAAAAGAGTGATTTTGTATCTGAAAAACTTGTATCTATTTCAGAGCTCGCTACTTCTCGATATGATTATTCTAATGTAATTTCAATCAAAAACAGCCTTAGCTTTAAGGATTACACAATCCCGTTTACTGAAAAATCCTTTGTCATTAAATATAATGGTTTCATTACCGCTGGATTAGATCTTAGTGCTGCCACTTTTTCTATAGATAAAGATATATTAACTATAACTATTCCACCTTGCACAATTCTAACTCATACCGTTAACGAGGATGAAGTATTTATCTTTGATGAAAAAACATCTATATTTAATGAATTATCTATTGATGATATGCTTAGTGAAATAGTAGCTGAAAAAACAAAGACCGAGGAAAAAGTTATAGATGAAGGTTTCCTAGATCAAGTAACTGTAGATACTATGAAGATTTTAAATGATATTTTTTCTAACTGCGGGTTTAAAGAAGTAAAAATAAAGGTTTCCCCTAAAAATTAGAGGAAACCTTTATTTTTTTATCCTAATCTATTACTAATAGTTTTTCTATTAATACTTTTTTCAACATCATAAAAAATACCCTAGTCTACCTACATAGATATTTTTTTCTTCTTATCATATTTAACATCATTATTCCAATAGTCTGTTTCAATACCGATGTCTAAGGAATTAAATCTCTTTCCGCCAGTGGTATTATAGTTATCCAAAGCTTTAAATACCATCTTAGAACCTAATAATAAAATTGGTACGTTAGCGTAAACTACTAAGATGTTTACTAAATCTGATATATACCACAAATTACCCAGCTCTAATCCTGCTAAAACTGTTAGACATCCAAATGGAACAAAGACTAATGCACCTAATCCTCTTACTCCATTAATGAACTTCTTGCTTTTTGAAATAAAATTACCTGATATCTCTGCAAATAATATCATCCCCAATAAAGTGGTAAATGCAAACATTCCATAACATAATGAAATAATAACTGTAACTATAGAGTCAAATGCAGTACCGGGAACTAAGTATTGTAATGAAGTTAGGTAAACCGTAAGTTTTGATCCACTAATAGTTTCCCATGCAACTCCCGCTTCTCCTGTCCAAAGACTTGCCATAACTACAACTATTCCTGTCATTGTAGCAATTACTATAGTATCTAAAAATACTCCCAAAGCTTGTACTAAACCTTGTTCAACTGGATGTTCATTATCTGCAACTGCTGCTGCCATAGTGATTGTACCTTGTCCAGCTTCATTTGACATAAGTCCTCTTTTTATTCCTTGTGCAAGAGCTACACCAAAGGCTCCACCAAACATTGCCTCAGGCTTAAAAGCTCCAGCAAATACTGATGTGAAAAAGAATGGAACTTTGTCAAGATTACATAAAATTATTATTAATGTTATACCGGTATAAATTAATGCCATTATAGGAACTATTTTATCTGTAACCTTAGTGACACCCTTAATTCCTTTAAATACAGTTATTATAACTACCGCTAATAGTATTATTACAATTCCATAATATAAAAAGGATTGTCTATCATAAGTCGTACCTGTAATTGTTTCTACCACTGAACCTAAACTAGTTACTATGTTAAATGTTTGAGCCGGAATACAAAACATAGCATATGTTATAAATAATACTGCAAGGGATATTCCCACACCCTTTTTATTTCCTAAAATTTTCTTTCCATAGAAAGGTAGTCCACCAACGAATTCGTCACCCTTCTTTTCTTTAAATATCTGTGCTAGAACTGCTTCTACAAAGGCTGTTGCCATTCCAAAGAATGCAGATACCCACATCCAAAATATAGCACCTGGTCCACCTACACTAATAGCTCCCGTAACTCCAACTATATTCCCTGGACCTATTCTCATTGCTGAACTAAGTAAAAATGATGCCAATGGACTAATCCCAGTTTCACAAGCCCTTTTTTCAGCTAGTATCTTTAATCCCTTTTTAAACTTAGAACATTGAACAAAACCTGTTTTAAAAGTAAAGTACAACCCTGATCCTAGTAAAAGTAATATAGCTAAAGAAAAGTTTCCTAAAATAGGAACTTCAGAATACCATTGTAAATTAGTCGGAAAATCCCATAAGAAATCCGCTATTGGAACTATAAACTCAAATATCTTATTTATTGAATAAAAAAATGCCTCCATTATTATCTCCTCTCAAATTTTCATCTTTTAGTAATTTAGTCATCTGAAAATAAATAAGAAGTCGAACATACTGACTTATTTATTCTTTGAAGATAACTTAATCTTAAACTTACTATCCTTATTTAGATTATACACTATTTTATTTAAAAACCTCCTTGCATGAATTTTCACAAAATAAAACATGACTGTGTTCAATTCAAAACACAGCCATGTTTTTATCATATATATTCACACCAAACGACCTACTTATATTTGTTTCTTAGAAGGCTTAAAACAAATAACAAGTCAAACATACTTGCTTTTTTATTTTTTAAGACGCCTTAAGTGTCCTAACTAAAGTAAACACGCCAAGTAATATAAGTACTCCTGATAATATTATAAATGTAAAATCTAGAGATACAAACTGTCCTATAATACCTATTATCGGGAATACCACTATCATAAACAGACTAAAGCACATACTTTGTACCGATATTAAAGTAGCTCTCTGGGCTGATGGTATAAGTTTATTTATATAATCAGAACTAACTGGATATAAACTATTTATAATGGCTGAGAAAATTATAAACCCTAAGATAGAAATTACCCCCGTACTTACACCAAGTATAATAAGAAATACTGCACTTAGTATTGGAACTACATATAAAATATGAGACTTCATTTTTCTCTCCACTTTATAAATTTGGGTTGCTACTATTGCACACCCAACGCTAGATAATACATAGATTATAGCTATTAAGCTTCTAGAATATCCCATATCACTAAAATACTGCTGACTATAAAAATGTGTAGTAGTTCCTACCATAAATATTCCTTCAAAGAACATCATCATTAATATAAGACTTTTATTTTCTTTCACAACCCTATAACACTCTTTAAAATGGCCTTTTACCGTTACTCTTTCTTTCTTTTCTTCATGAATATCTGGTTCCTTAAATCCAAGGGATACTCCAAAGGCGCACATACTTATGATTGCAGCTAGTACATAACTATATGCAAATGAATAATCTGACAATATTCCGCCAACTAAAACCGCAATTCCCTGAGCTACTTCTATTATAAAATTTAGCCTTCCGTTTATCTTTAAATATTCATCTTCCCTACCAATAACCTTCAAACTATCATAAACTAACGCTTCCTCTGAACCTGAATTTAAATTATATGATATGGGTGAGATTACAAAGGCTATTGCAAATCCTATAAATGAATTGCATGTAAGCATTAACACTGCATGGATTGCAGACACAAGCCTTCCTATTACTATAGTCTTTTTTCTCCCCAAAATGTCAGCTAAAGCCCCTGTTGGAACCTCAAATAAAAGACTTGTTCCATGATGAATAGCTTCTAAAATTCCTATTTCAACTAAGGACATTCCCTTATAGGCTAAATATAACATCCATATAGCAGAACTAATATTTACAGATGATAAAAACTTATAAACATAATCTAATTTTATATTTTTCTCTATTCCCCTTAATGTATTTTCATTTCCACCCTTTATTTTAAACTTATTATCTATATTTTTCATTGTTAACTCCCCCTATTTACCTTATATACTGTATGTTTTATATGATTGTTGATATTGGACTTCAATATTATCTGAGCGTAACACCATTTGCAGAGTTCTTGAATTTACTTAGGCTATGGGATGTTTAAAATCGTTAAGAACTATAATCTGTTTGAGCGAACGCGAGTTGTTGTAGTTTAGAATTTAAACTGACCAGAGCCTTAGTAAATCAAGGTTCCGAAACGGTTGAGCGAATATAATATGAAGGCCTTAGCAACACTTAGTTAAAACATATCCTTTTAACTTTTATTTTTAGGCAATATAAAAGACCTTATTATAGTGATAATTAATCATCATAATAAAGTCTCGGAGTTACTTATTTGCAATTAGAAGTTATATTCCCTGCAAAATCATCTTAAAAAAAGATATAGTAACCCCTTGTAATATGATACTGCAGGTTTAGACATAGAACTGCTGCTCATTGGGGTATAACCTTTTTTTATATTAAGATCTCTCACAGTTACTTCCTCCTAACATTTATTTTAATATAATACAATTTTATGTATATAGTTCTAATATCAGTTTATCATATATATTGATAATTTGCTATATTTTATTAAGTTCTACATGCATGCAGTTTTCCACTTCTATATTAAAGCCAAGTTCCTTTGCTTTTTCAATTACTTCGTCATTAAATGAACCTGGTTGGAACCATACATTTTTAATTCCTTTAGCTTTTATTTTTGGAAGTGCATCTAATGCAATTTTAGGATTAACAATTATGTTTACTCCCTCTATAACCTCTGGCAACTCATCAATTGACTTATAAACCTTTATCCCATCGATAGAGTCATACTTTGGATTTATTCCATAAACCGTATAACCTTTATCTTCAAGCAATCTAAAGATTTTATATCCAAATTTAGTTGTGTCATCTGTAGCACCAAGTAATGCCCATCTCTTTAATTTTAACATTTTATTCATCTCTACCACTCCTATTTCTAGTATTATTATTGAATTTGTTCTACAAGTCATCTTTTTTAAATAACTAAGTCAGTATTCTCAACTATTTTGTGCTATACCACGTCAACATAACCCTTAGACAGTTCTATGCCTGTGTAACCTATCTCTTTATCTAACTCAAAAAATTCTTCACATCTTTGCTTATTATTTATTTTTAGATGCCTAATATATTATCTGTATACACGTATCTATATATGCGTTATATACATAGATAATAAGATAACCTATTGGTTTTTATTTATACTATTAGAAAATTATATGTTTTTATTGTATAATATTAGCATACACTAATTATAATATAGCATATTACATTTAATTAGTTAAATAGTTATATGTGCTAAAAGGAGATTGTTATGAGTAACCCTTGTGAAATCAGCGTTGATATAATTGAAAAGCATTTAAGATATCTTGAATTACTTTCTCATAATTTCCCTACTATATCAGACGCTTGTACGGAAATAATAAATCTAGAAGCTATACTGAACCTTCCAAAAGGTACTGAACATTTTTTAACAGATTTACACGGTGAATACGAGGCATTCCAACATGTTCTTAAAAATGCTTCTGGAGTTATAAAAAGAAAAGTTAATGATATATTCGGAAATACCCTTAGAGAATCTGAAAAGAAAGCTCTATGTACACTTATATATTACCCAGATCAACATATAGATATTGCTCTTGCTAAGGAAGATGATCCCGATGATTGGTATAAGATTACCCTTAACCAATTAATTAAGGTTTCTATGAACGTTTCATCTAAATATACACGTTCTAAGGTAAGAAAATCTTTACCGCAGGACTTTTCATACATTATAGAGGAGCTTCTTCATGAATCTGGAGCTAGACCAAACAAACAAGATTATTTCAATGGAATTTTAGATACTATTATCTCAATCGGTAGAGCCAGAGATTTCATAGTTGCTATTTGTAATGTTATTCAAAGATTAACTATAGATACCCTTCACATTGTTGGAGATATTTACGATAGAGGCCCTGGTGCCCATATTATTATGGATACCCTATGCAATTATCATTCCTATGATATTCAATGGGGAAACCATGATATTCTTTGGATGGGCGCCGCCGCTGGAAATGATAGTTGCATTTGTAATGTAATTAGAATTTCTACTAGATATGCAAACCTAGAAACTTTAGAGGATGGATATGGAATAAACATACTTCCCCTAGCTCGCTTTGCTATGGATGTATATTCTGAGGACCCATGTAAATCCTTTAAATCTAAAATAACCGATAATATTTATAAAGAAAAAGACTTAAAATTAATGGCTCAAATGCATAAAGCTATTTCTATAATCCAGTTTAAACTTGAGCATGAAATAATCAAGAGACATCCTGAATTTAAAATGAATGATAGAGACCTTTTAGATAAAATAAACTACGAAGCAGGAACTATTACAATAGATGGTAAAGAATATCCACTTAACGATACTAATTTCCCAACTATCGACCCTGCTAATCCTTACAAGTTAACTGATGAGGAAAGAGAACTTATGACTAGACTACATTCTTCTTTTCTTAACAGTGAGAAGCTTGAAAAGCATATAAGATGCCTTTATTCTAAAGGTAGCTTATATTTAAAAAGCAATCATAATTTATTATATCATGCCTCTATTCCACTAAATGAAGATGGCAGTTTTAGAAATGTTCAGATTGGAAATCATGAATACTTTGGAAAAGAGTATTTAGATAAGGTTGATAGAATTGCAAGAGAAGCATATTTCAATGAAATTAATGCTAAGGATAGCTTATACGCTTTAGACTATATGTGGTATTTATGGTGTGGTCCTGACTCCCCATTGTTTGGAAAAGATAAAATGGCTACCTTTGAGAGATACTTTATTAATGACAAACTTACTCATAAAGAGGCTAAATGTCCTTATTTTATTCTTAGGGATAATGAAGATGTTTGTAATATGATTTTAAAAGAATTTGACCTATGCCCAGATAGATCCCATATAATTAACGGGCATGTACCTGTTAAAACTATAAAAGGTGAAAATCCAATTAAAGCTAACGGCAAGCTTTTAGTTATTGACGGAGGATTCTCTAAGGCGTATCAACCTGAAACTGGCATTGCAGGTTATACATTAATATATAATTCCTATGGACTTCAATTAGTTCAACATGAACCTTTTGAATCTACGCAAACTGCTATAGATGAGGGTAAGGATATTATTTCAACCACATTAATACTTGAGTATAGCGCTAAAAGAATGAAGGTACGTGACACCGATATCGGTGGTGAGCTTATAAATCAAGTATACTACCTTCAAATGCTACTTACAGCTTATAGAAAAGGTATTATTAAAGAGAGAAAATAATTATAGCTAAATACTAAAAAATGGACCATGATAATTATTAAATTTATCATGGTCCATTTTATAATATTATAATTGGGGGACAATTATATTATTAACTATTTAATATATTTTACTTATTCTGCTATAAGATTTGCAGTCATCTGTTGACCTTTTCTTACAAACTCTACTGGAATTGTATCTCCATCATTATAAGTTTCTTTAGCTTTATTTAATTCCTCTACGGTTTCTACCTTTTTACCACCAATTTCAATAATTACATCACCGGCTTGTAATCCACCTTTTTGTGCGATACTAAAATCTTCTACACTTGCAATGAATATACCTACTGGTAAATTATATTGTTTTGATAGGTCCTTTGTTATATCTCTAACTGAAATTCCAAGTCTTATCTTTTGTTTTACTAAGGTGTCTAATTTCGCTGTAGCATCATTTATTGGAATTGCAAATCCAATTCCCTCTACACCACTAGAATCTATCTTCGCGGTATTAATTCCTATAACTTCACCTCGTGAATTTATTAATGGTCCACCACTATTTCCTGGATTTATAGCTGTATCAGTTTGAATAAGATTCATCTTAGTTCCACCCTCAGTAAGGGCTACTCCTCTATTAACAGCACTTATTATTCCTGTAGTAACTGAACCTAGGTACTCTTTTCCTAGCGGATTCCCTATTGCTACAACTTGTTCTCCAGCTTGAATACTATCTGAGTCCCCAAGGGTTGCAACTCCTGGCATTTTAACATCATCTGTTATTTTAACAACTGCAAGGTCCGCATCCTCTTGATAGTTCACAACCTTAGCATTAACTTCTTGACCATTATTAAATATAACTTTAACTTGACTAACATTTTTAACAACATGGTAATTTGTAAGTACATAACCATCTTCTGAGAATATAAATCCTGAACCTATTCCTTGCTGCTCTCCCATGTTAAATCCGAATATATTAGTTGATACCGACTTTGTAGCTACTCCTACAACCGCTGGCGAAACTTTTGATACAATATCCGGTATATTCATAGCTCCTATAGAGTTAAGGCCTGATGTATCCCCACTGTTAGGATTACTTGGCTGTTTTCCTGAATTAACACCTTTATTATTATACTTCATTACTCCATATGTAACTCCTGTTCCAATTGATCCACCTAGTATAGAACATATAAGAGCTATTGCTATATAAGAAGTTATTGAATGTTTATTTCTATTTTTCTCTTTCTTTTCTAGCTTCTTCTTCTGTCTTGCCTCTTTTTTACTTTGTTTTTCACTTTCCTTATTAGTTTTTGGTGTATTCGAAAATTCATTATTAGTATAAGGATTCTCGCTATTCTCTTCCTTAAATTCCACATCTTTAATTATAGTGTAATTTATATTATGTTGTTCCTCCATATTTTCACTAGTACCACTTAAAGGATTTGCATTTATAAATTCACCATAACCTGTATTATTGTTAACCTCATTGTTTACATTTTTATCTATTCCGTCTGAACTGTTATCTAGTCCATTACTACCTATTCCATTGTTATCCTTATCCATATTCAATCTTCCCCCTTATCCCAATATTTATTTTTTCATTTCTTCTATACTTATTATTATCAACATTAATGTGTCAGTTAGGTGACTAATTTATTAATGAACTTTAAATTAATAAATTTATTTATAAATCTTAAGTCTTAAACTAATGGATTTTATCCCTCATTCCAAACTTCAAATTCTAAATTCTAAATTCTAAATTCTAAATTCTAAATTCTATGTATTGTATCCTTAACCTTAGATTGTATATCCTCAATTAAAATTTTCACATATATATTATTGCTAAATTTATACATTTTATTCTTTGAAAATACTTAAGTATCTTATCTTTCATTCTAAATTTAAAATTCTACATTCATAAATAGAAGACTACTAAAACATTGTAGCTTCAGTAGTCTTCCACCTTTTGATCCCTATTACCTTACTTCTTTTCCTGCCTCATATCCATACTCATTTCCATGATTACTCATATCTACATCTTCTATTATTGACTTAAATTCGATTTCATCTTCACTATTTATATCTTCATTTAAATTATCGAATGTAATATCTTCACCCATTTCCATACTGTAATCTCTGTGGTGTCTTGCCCTTGCAGCTTCAATTTCAGCCTCTCTTACATTATCCCAAGCGCTATCTGCCATTGGAGTTATACTTCTATATTCTCCATAGTAATCATGTTTATCTGGTGGATATACTGGTTGTGATTTATCATTATTCATAATTTACCTCCTAAGGCATCTTAAAATAAATAATAAGTCAAAGATATGAAGTATACTGACTTATTTATTTTTTAAAGATACTTAAATGCTTTTTTATAGTTTGCATTTAAAATAGAAGTTTTATGTATAAATGATGCTAAATAGATTTTTTATTTTTCTGCATAAAGAGTTATTATCTTAACTATAGTTTCAACTGCCTTCTCCATAGCCTCAATAGGTATAAATTCAAATTTACCATGGAAGTTAAGCCCTCCAGTAAATAAATTTGGTGTTGGAAGCCCCATATATGATAATCTTGCTCCATCAGTACCGCCTCTTATTGGCACTACTATTGGCTCAATGCCAAGAGCTTTCATAGCTTCAACTGCTGTATCAACTATATGCATAACAGGTTCTATTTTTTCCTTCATACTATAGTATTGATCCTTCATTGCAATCTCTACTGTTCCCTCTCCATATTTTTGATTTAATAATTCCACTATATTTTCAAGTAAAGTTTTCTTAATTTCAAAGGTATCTTTAAAGAAATCTCTTATTATATAAGACATAGTAGTTTTTTCTATAGTACCTTCCATATTTGCAAGCATGAAAAACCCTTCATATTTTTCTGTATACTCTGGTCTTTCATTCATTGGTAATAAATTATGAAGCTCCATTGCTATATGTTGTGAGTTTATCATTTTATTTTTAGCACTTCCTGGATGAACATTCCTTCCATTTATAACAATATGAGCTCCAGCTGCATTGAAGTTTTCATACTCCATTTCGCCAAGTTCTCCACCATCTACTGTGTAAGCGAAATCAGCAGCGAATCTTTCTACATTAAAATGATTTGCACCTTCTCCGATTTCCTCATCTGGAGTAAATCCAACCTTAATTGTTCCATGTTTTATATCTGGATTTGTAATTAAATACTCCATAGCAGTAACAATTTCTGAAATTCCAGCCTTATCATCTGCTCCGAGTAGTGTAGTTCCATCAGTTGTAATAAGAGTCTTTCCTACATAATGATTAAGTTCTGGAAAATCTATTGGAGATAACACTGTATTTTCATTTAACTTAATATCTCCACCCCCATAATTTACCATTTGAGGTTTTACATCTTTACCTGAATAATCTGGTGCTGTATCCATATGGGCTATAAATCCTATAGTAGGAATATTTTTATCTGTATTTGCTGGTAATGTTGCCATAACATAGCTATGTTCATCAATAGTAACATCACTCATTCCTATTTTCTTTAACTCTTCAACTAGTGCTTCCCCTAAAACTCTTTGACTAGCTGTACTTGGAGTAGTACCACTTGATGTACTTGACTGAGTATCATATTTTACATATTCTAAAAATCTTTCAATAACCTTTGACATAATCATCGCCGCCTTTTTTAAATATTCTAATAAATCAATTATACTGTTTATTTCTTTTCCTGACTATCCCTCTAAACATGTCACCTTATTTTTCACAAAATTTCAGAACTTTTATACCTATAATATATAAAAATTTTATCTACTTAACATTTTTAATCCCTAATTCTAATTATAATCACACTCAAATCAATGAACATAAAATTCATAATTTCAAATTGTATATATATACTATTAAATCAATTTATTTGTTATAATAGTCATTAATAAGTCATATTGATAAAATTATTATTAGGACTAATAACTGAACATTATAATAATTGATTAAATCATGTTCGACGCTACACTAATAGTACTTATGCAATATTATTTAAATTTATTTAAAATTAATCGGAGGGATAATATGTTAGATTTTAACAAAGCATTGAATTTTGAGGAGTACCTTGAAAAACAGCATGCTAAATATGGAGATATTCAAGATAAAACTTATGAAAATACTGAGCTTTCTGATACTACGAAGAAAAAAATCAAGACCTTAGACAATGTTGTTCATGCTGCAATTTTTACAGAAGGTTTTTGTCCTGATTGTATAGTTACTATTCCATTCCTTCAAAGATTATCAGAAGAAAACAAAAATTTAAAGGTGCACCTTTTCCCTAGAACTGGATTTGAAGACTTTTTAAATGAAGCTGTTGGAGGATTAAGTATTCCTGCAGTAATAACCTTTTCTGAAAAACTCGAACCAATGGGTGCATATGTAGAAATGCCAAAGGAATTATCTAAAAAAATGCCTTTAATCTCTAATGATGAGAGAAAAGTTCTTGTTGCAGAGTACCGAAGTGGAAAATATAATGATTTAGTAGAGACAGATCTTTTAAATATAATATTATAATATAAATATTTTTATCACTTCCTATTATCTATTAAGTGTCAATTTTTCATTTAAATTATGTCATAACAAACTTCGTCCTTGAGGACTTAGAAAATAATAAATCTATGGCTCTAGTTTAATTTGTGACATAATCAACTTTACTTAAAAATAAACCTATATGCAAAATATTCTTGGAGTGATATTATGAGCTATAAAATAGAATTAGTTACAAAAAAACAAATAAAAACATCCACTTGGAGCGGTGGTACTACAAGTGAAATATATATATACCCTGAAAATTCTAATTACAAAGATTTAAACTTTAAATGGAGGGTAAGTTCTGCCACTGTTGACCTAGAACACTCAACTTTTACACCTCTTCCAAATATCTATAGATTTATAACCCCATTAGAAGGAAATATGAGTCTTTCTCATGATAATGGTGATTTAATTTACTTAAACCCTTTTGAGATCCATGAATTTTCTGGGGATGTAAATACTGAATCCTTTGGAAAGGTTAAAGATTTCAATTTAATGCTAGGAACTGGATGTATAGGTTCAATGACACACATATCCTTAAATGAAGATATCCGCGTGACTATGAATTTAAATAATCTATGCCCTAATTATAAAATGTTTAGCAATATTTTTTATTCTCCAATAGAATCCATCTCTATAACTATTGATAATAAGATTATTAGCCTAAATAGTGGTGATGCTCTTATTCTTCATATGTCTATAGGTGATATAATTCCTGATGTAGAACTTCATTCGGAAAATAAATGTAATGTGCTAAACCTACAAATTCACATTTTAAAATAACAATTTAAAGAAAAGGACTATATCAAAATTAATACTTTGATATAGTCCTTAATTATTTTAGTTATTTTTTATATCTTATATACTTCTTATCTTCTAAGCTTCTAAGCTTCTAAGCTTTCAAGTTTATTATCAATTCACTGTTTTTAGTTAACAGTATCTAGATCTTTGTCTATTATATCTAATCTAATAGTATCATCTTTATCTACTATTGCTGCACTATAAGCGGCATCTACGGTTGCTACAGGTTTATAGATACTTCCTGTAGTTGTACGTGTTGCAGTACTACTATTTGTAAATAAAGCATTTGCAGGAGTTGTATTTTGTAATACAATCGTCAATACATATCCGTCTGGACTTAATGTGATACCTTCTGCTTGCCAAGCTAACGTTAATCCTGATAAAGGTGTTCCTGTAAACGCCAAGCTAAATTGACCTAATTCAACTTTCCTTGCAGCATTTCCTATATTTACTGTTGCCACTGAAGCTGTCGAAGCAACTGTTACAACATATGGTGGATTTGCTACTGGGGTTGTTGTTGTTGCTGGTATTCCAGCATATTGAGTGCTTATAGGTTTATTAAATGTCAATACTAATTTATATTTATCCCCTATAGCCGCAGGCGTAGTAACTGCTGGTACATAAGTCCAAGTAAAGTTTTGAACCTTCAACATTCCTACTGGAAGGTTAAAGAATTGTTTAATATAATTGCCATTACTATCCTTAGTTGTAAAGCTAGGATATGCATCTGGAACAGTATTTACAAATAAATTGTCAATTACAGTATAGTTAACACTCGGTAATGCAATACCTGTTAATCTAACTGGATTAGTATTATTAGGTGCAGGTACACTTGCTACACTAGCAGCACCTATTACAAGATCTTGTTTTATGCCTGTGATTGGATCTTTATAGTATACATCAAAATCATTTCTATTAGTGACACTAATATTCTTTCCAAAATTCAATTCAATATCAGCAGTTTTATTAACTGTACTAATATTTAATAAGCTACCAATACCTTGGACTGCCGTTGGAATTTGATTATTTGCAGCTATTAGACCTACACCAGTAGTACCTGAATCTATTGTAGTATAAGCTACTGTACTTCTTAAAATCCCTTTTCCAAATATATCTACAGTATTAGCTGTATATTCGATATATGCAGGTGACCCTGCACTTACAATATACTTAGTAACTAATTTAACATTGCTAGTAGTGCTAGTAAAGCTGTTATCTGGGAAGGTGAATATTATTTTATTAAAGTTGATTGTATCTAATACATAATTTATAGGTTCTACTGCTGTATTAGTACTCGCAGGTGATTGAACAAAAATAGCTTGAAAGTCTGATGCACTTACATTATAGAATAAGTTATTTACAATTGTACTATCTGCAAGACTACTACTTAATTTATACTCTATAGTATTAGTTGATGTTATTGTTGCTACACCGTTTGCTATATCTAACTTTTTAACTAAATAATCTATTTTTCCTGGTGTACATAATGGATATACATTGCCTGATTGACTATTTACGTGTTTTATATATGGTCCATCAACATACCCTACATGAATATTATAATCGGAAGGTACTGTAAAATCTGGCATTGTAGTTGGTGTTGGGAATGTATATCTAATCCACATACTTTTATTAATATCTACTATAGTAGTTAGTGAATCTAAAATATACGGTATCGGTGTGCCACTAGTTGGAAGGTATTCCATAATATAATTAGTTTGTCTTAAAACTGAGTGTCTATCATCTTGGGTAACATTCATAGGTTTATCAAATACTATTACCATACCATTATCAAGATTTGTTAACGTTCCTGGAGTTGTTGGTGTTGGTGTTGTTGCTAATATTTTTGTTATGCCAGGTGAAATGTAATCTATTATTTGTAATAGTATAGACTTAGTATTTATATGAACTCCTACAAAGTCGCAAATTGTTTCAAGTGCAGTTAATACATAGGTTCCTGTTGTTAAAACGTAATTCACAGTTATAATAAATTCCATATTAGAAGTTCCACTAACTGGTGTTATTGAATCTAATACTATAATTTCACCTAAAGGACCCTTTAAAATATAATTTAAAGTATTTATAGCTGAATTTATACCATTAGGAATAATGTTCATAGTTTCATTAAATGTTGCACGTATTTTAGTTTTATTATAATCATTTTTCCCTTCTTGCACTGCCATTATAAACCTTGGTGTTGTTGGTGGTACATTAATAGTTGCCTGTACTGGTAATGTTTCCAATCCTGATGCATCTAATACTGTTCCTACCACTATTGTAGCGCTAGGAATTGGTAGTAATTTTGTAACATCTGTACCATCTAAAGTGTACAATATTTCATTAAATCCATTCCCTACTCTTTCTACGCGATTTATTGGTATAGAAACTGGAACACTTGAACCATCTATCTTGCTAATATTAAAATATTGTGGAAATGTCAATTCAAATGTAGATGTTGGCAAGCATACGCCAGAATTAAAGGTAACTTGTACTTCATGGTTTGATAATGCTACTATGCCTCCCACATCTTCTATTTCTGCTGCCACTGTATTTCTTGTGCAAGTAAAAGTTTTCTCAAAGTTTGCTATAGGTCTATTACTATAATCTGTTAATTGATTTGCAAAGTCTTGATGCTTTGTAAAGTTGATAGAAAGTTTATTTGTTCCACCAGTATTAAAATTACCTAAATTACTTTGTATTTCTAGTCTTCTATTATCTGCACTAACAGTAGCACTAAATGGATAATAGGTAATTGCTGATGCACCTGTTCCTTCTGTTCTTATTATATCAATATCTCCAGCCCATATATTTACCATTTCACCTAAGTTAGTATCAACACCGTAATATGATATATAAAAGTTATTCAATTCTGTATGATCTGTACTTCCCGGATCAGTATCAGTTACCACAGCACCTAAGTTCTTAACTGGATAATCAAATTCTGCAATAATTAATCTTGTTCCAACAGCGTGAACTGTACAGTTGTTTTGATTCATCATTGGGAAAGTTGTAAAATTAAAACTATAATCACCAGTTGCCGTATTTTGTCCACTATATACCGTAACATGATATATAGTATTTACTTCAAAAAGCTTTGTATTATCAGTTACTATTACTGTTTTTAAATTTGGATTTCCTTCTGTACTTTGTGCTGGGTCTTTAAGGTTTAGCTTATCAACAACCTTTGTAGCCATTGTACTAGAACTTGGAATTCTTGGAGCACGGCATACTTCTTTAACTTCTACTTCAATATCTTCAGTAAATGGTACATTTAATTCTAAATCAAAACTAAAAGGGTTAAAGTTATTAACATTTAATATTTTTAATTGATCACTCATATATAATCCTCCTATTAAATTTTCCATTGTTATAAAATCATCACTCTCATTTGTAATGCTTAATACTGTATCTTTATCAGTTATATCTAAAGTAAGGTTAATATCGACATCCTCCTCTACACCTATTGGTACATGTATGAACGAAAGTATACTATCATTATTATATATACCTAATATATCTCCCTCATTATTTTTGTTTGCTTTTAAACTCAAATGCAATATATAATTACCTTCATTTAAAATTACTCTATTGTTTCTCAAAATAGCTTCTGTAGTTAAAATTTTAAAGTTACTATTTTCAATAGGTAGTAGTTCTAAGCTATCAATCTTAATCACACAATTAATCCTCGCTTTATTTATATAATATTCTATGAGTAATTCTACTAATCTGTGCATATTATAAGTTATTAAAAAACATATTTATCCAATAATATTCATTGTTTTTTAAAACAATTTCATCTAAGTATTTCTTCTTTGTACTAATCAATATTCCTATCTTTCGAAACTTACTCTCGGTTATATTCATCCCTCCATCAAATTTCTTTAAAATTCCTATAAGACAATTGTCAAACCTACATCCATCTATTATTACGTCTCTCCATACGTTAATAGCTGTTCCTTCAACAATGTCTTTAAATGTACATTGAACTATTTTAGTATAATTAGTTGCTTTTCCCCAAACAGATATTCCTCGTCTTCTTGTGCTCTCTACTATTATATTTATGAACTCACATTCTGCTCCTCCTAATGGGAAAAATACTATACCATCTCTAAACTTTATATTACTATTTGTTGTTATCAATATATTTTTTATTATTATATTAGAAGCATTTATTAAAAAGGCCGCTTTATTTTTTGATTTTTCATTAGGAACTATTACTGCACCTTTATCCCCTATAATCATTATTGATTTATTAATCTCTATGTCTCCATTGTAGATATTAGATTTCAAATAAACTATAGCTCCATGACTTGCATCCGCTATAGCCAAAATGAGCTCCCTGGTGTTTTCCACATAATAATTATATGTATCTATTATCACTTCGTAATCTTTAATGCACACAACACGTCCATTATTGTTATCAAAGGTCAATCCTCTAGCAAGTTTCAGCACTTCTTTAAATTTGCCCTTAAAACTATCTATATTTATGAATATACTCTCTTTAGAACTTAACATTGTATTTCCACATATATCTGATGCATCCTCCATGAAGCTTTCATTATCAGCTTCAATAGCACTTCCACAGCCTTGAAAATAATTATCTTCAATAGATATTGCATAGTTATCATTTATTTTAATAGCATTTTTACAGTTAACAAAAGTACATTTATTAATTGTTACGAAGCTTTTTCCTTCTTTTACTAATACGATTGAACTTGATTTATCACTACCTTCAAAGCGACAATTATTAAACTCTACCTCTGCTCCTTTTTTCAAATATACAACTGAATTTTTAAACAGTATATTATGAAAAGTACAATGACTAGACACAAATATATTATCTACAATAGTACAATCATCCCCAACCAAATCTATATCTTTATTAATAATGATATCTTTATTATTATTATTAATTTGGTTATGAATGAAAATAGTCTTTCCACCTTGAATTGAAAAATCATTAATATTCATACTAGCCACCCCTCTCTCTTCTTATTTATTAATCATATTAGATATATATTATTAAAAATATAATTTATAAGTCTAATAATATATAATTATCAAACTTATTTACATATTCACATACTTGTCCCATAATAAATTAATTACTTAATCACATTTCTGGTGCTAGTGTATATATTGTATTAGGGGTGACTATAGATTGAGTAATATATCTTTAACTAATTGCAATATTAAAAATAGCTTTGCTATTACAACTGACTCAAGTTTAACCCTTAGTAGTAATAACAGTATATTTAACTTAGAGTACACTACTAATGATCAAATTATCCAACAAAAATTAATCGAATTAAAAGGTGAATATTTAAACCCTATTAAAATAACTTCATCTGCAATTATAAAAATAGATGATAATTGTAGCTGCGAAAAAATAACTATAGATTCTATAGAAAAGCCTTCAATTTATTTTATTGGAGATATTTCAAGAATTAAAACACTTGAAATACTTTGCTCCTGTAATATAACTTGTCCTTATTCTATAAGTAGCTTTAATGGCTATGGATTTTCACCTGCAATAGATATAAATCTTAATAACACATCTAATGATTCTATAGAAAATTTAGTTTCATTGAATGGAAACCTATCAATATCATCACTCAATGTTAATTCATATACAAATCTAAGATTGGATGGTAATTTTTATAAGCTTACCATTAAAAGCCAACTTAGAAATATAGACTTACGATTATGCGGAGATACAAAAATTTCTAACATTGATATAAATTCTAACACTCTAATAACCGCCCAAGAGTATGTTTTTAATAGATTAAAAATCACTCCAGGTTCAGGTCATGATAGATTAATCCTTTATAAAACATCGTATATTTTAAATTTTATAAATGGTAAGGCAACTTTAGCTATACAAATATCTGAGATAGGTCCCTATAGTATAATGTCAGACCTCTATTTAGATAATAAAGATATTTCGATAGATATAAATCACATATATGTAAATCCTTCATAAATTTTATTTTACTTAATTGTGGTATAAAAAAATTAATATCATAATTAAAATTAAATTATATAAGGAGAACTATATTATGGCTGTTAATATTATAAACCTATCCCTAGGTCAACCAACTTCTAACGATAACGCCGGTACTGCTGAGATTACTGTTATTCCAGTATCTCTTGCATCTGCCTTTGATAATGATTTAGACAACGTTCTTGTAACAAAAGTTTTCAAGAAATTTAACTCTGTTACTGGTGCTTTTGATGCTATTGTAGTTGGAAATTATGCCTTTACCGCAGTAGTCGGTTCCGCAAAAACAAATGGATTATTTTCTTATGTTGCTGGAACTAAATTAACTGAAAATGATATTATTCAAATTAGATTATATGAAACTGATACTACTGTTCCTACAGACAGTAATGACACTAACTTTGTAGTTGAAGATTTGTATACCACTTTCGATGCTAGCGGAGATGTTGGTGCTAACGTACCATTCCAAGTACCTGCAACTGCTGGTAATTATAACTTTAAATTAACACAAACAAACGAAACTGCTCCTGATGGTACAATTATTACAGCTGCTACTACCACTGTTAATTATCCTGTTAAAACTGCAACAATAATAATCAATGATTATGTAGATAAGATAGTTAACGAAGTTGTAAAAATTAAAATTGATAATGCTGAGGATAATCAATCTACTCCAGCTGTCTTTGCAGGTGATTATAGAACAGCATTTACAACTATTTTAGTACCATAATAATTTAAATTTAATACACCTCTGGTCTAGGTGTAAGCCTAGACCTTTTTAATTAATATTCATAACTTTCAATTACAAATCTATAATATATATTAACTGTTAGTTAATCACTACAGTCATAGAGAGGTTTTTATATGGCAACTATTGTAAATGTTTATATTTTAACCGCATCGATTTACGAAATTATTTTCTCTGCTAAGGATTCTAATGATCAAGATATATTAACTATATCTAAAGAAGATATACTTCTACATGTGAATAATAATGTATTTGTAAACTTTTCACTAATTACTCCTATTTCTAATGATCCTCAATATACAATCTTAATAGATAAAGGAAGTATTTTAGATAATTATGATGTTATTCTTTTCAATCTCCATGGTGCTTTATATACCTCTGATAAGTATATAATCTACTTATATCAAAATTTTTACCTAGGGGAATCGCTAACACTTTTACCAAATTTATTTATTGATCCTACGAAAGATTCCCTTATTAAAATTGACCTTATTAAAACAAATAGTGAAGATTTAAGTAACATAAGTGGACAACAAATCTTATCTAGTGGAATAGGTACTACATCCAATGTCAATGTAGATAGTTTACCCATAGTAAATATCCCCTTCAATATAACCCTTGACTTAAAAGATTTAATGGGATATCCAGTTATAGATTCCAAGTATACTATCGATATAAAAATCACTAAAGAACCATAGCATATTTATATTGCACTTTAAATATGGTTTCTATAATGGAGTAATTTATGAAACAAATAAAATTATTAATAATAAAAGTTATAGCTAATAATTTACTTGGTAAATTTAAAATAGCGTCTATATATATCTCATATGATGAATTAGTAAACAGTCCCAATGATAATGATATCAATGTAAAAAAATATAATGGTATGATTTTTGAAAACTATGGTAATGGCTTAAATAAATTTTATACAATAAAAAATTCTACAACTACCTCCTGTGAAATAAACTTTAACCTAGGGAAAGAACTCGATATTGAAGATAAAATTTCTATAACACTGACAAAAGAAGTACTGACTGCACTTAATAACCCTATACCTGCTTATGGCACAATAACTGTTTCCCTATTTACTATATTTAACAATATAGGTTATAGTGATTCCTCTATTTATTACGAAATGCCTAGTAGTCCAGGAATTTACCAAGTTCAGTTGTTAGAGATAAATGAAACTGATATTAGTGATAATGATATTAAATCTTTAGGGATTAAAGTTGTAAATGCACCAGATACTGCCATAATCCCTAAGCAACCATATATTGAAAATACTTCATCATATCCAGTAACTTTTCAAATATTAGACACCAAAGATACTAATAATAATTTAGTCACAGCAAACTTCACTACAATTTTAAGAGTTAAAGTAATACAATAATCCTTTTATTATTAAAGGATATGAGGTGATAAAGTGAGTGAAAATAATACTATTTATGTTAGGAGAGTAATTTACCTAGGTAATAGTATAATTATATATTTTAATACACCTATGATGAGATTAGGATATCACAGTTATCTTATGCCAAATAATTATGCTATTTTAGAAACTGATGCTAATAACTCATTAATTGATATCTATCCTCTCGATTTAAATAGTATTATAATTGAAGAGCCAGTAAACGGATTCACCGTAAAATTTACTGTATTTAACAATAAAAATCCAATCTTTAATAACACTAAAACCTTAAGTGTAGGATATATATATCTAACTACAGTTAAATATGTATTATCACAAAGTGGAAATATAAATAATTTTTGCGTTAAATATAAATTAGGAAATCCTGCTAAAAGAATAGATATTTCAGATGGTAGTATTGAAGTAAAACCTAACAGTTTAATTTATTCCTATAATGGTGAAAATGGATTTTATCCTTGCATAAATTCTCAAGATTTTTATATAAATACGGGTATTTCAAGTAATCCAATAATATATCCTATAGATGCATTGTACGACCCTATAGGTGGAAATAAAATTACATTCCTATTTAAACCCGGTGATCTTCCCGATTCCGGTGAAATGTCTCTAAATACAGTGCCTAATCCCAAGACCAAGGACGCTTTTGGCTTTTTCATCTTAGGTAATCGCACCTTAATATTTGGGGAGCCCGATACTATAATCCTTCAACCCGGAGAGCTAATTCCATACTCTACTACCCCAATTAATAAAAACTTTATTATATATATGTCCAATGAAAATAATAACAGATCTTATGGATATACTGATATTATTACCACCATCAAAGGATGGGTAGTAATCTATGCCGATAGTTTAACTCTTACTAAAAATGTAAGTTTTATAAATCTTAATATAAACAAAAATGTAACTGCAAATTTTGGTGATGGATATGTTAACTTTACGGATGTCAACTTTGCTAAAACCGTGAATGTTGAATTTGACAGTGGAACCTTATCCTTTAAAAATGTTGATATAACTGGAAGTTTAACTGCTAAATCCGGTAGTGGAACTTTAACCCTTACTGCAGTAAATATAGCCCAATATGGAACTGTTCATATTGGTAATGGAGATCTCATACTTGATAATGTGGACATAACTTCATTTTCTATAATTAAACCTTAATATAGAAATCAATTTATAATTTAAATATAAATACAGCCTATTGAAACGTTGATTCTAGAAATCATCACTTCAATAGGCTGTTGTATTTTTTGTTAGTTTATAATTATTTTTATATCATTCCATTTAAATGTCTTTTATATATTTATCCTCTTATTTTAATTTTTTTGCAATTCCCATTTCCTTTGCTATCCTCATAACCTCTTCTGCAACCTTATTTGCAACTCTTTTATCTAAGGCATCTGGTATTATATATTCTTCATTTAATTCTTCATCTGAAATAAGATTTGCTACAGCTCTTGCTGCTGCAAGCTTCATCTCATCATTTATTCCACTTGCTCTTACTGCAAGGGCTCCCTTAAATATTCCTGGGAATACTAAAACGTTATTAATCTGGTTTGCAAAATCTGAACGCCCGGTAGCAATAACTCTAGCTCCACCAGCCTTAGCTTCATCCGGCATAATTTCTGGAGTTGGATTTGCCATGGCAAATATTATTGCATCAGAGTTCATTGTTTTTACATCCTCAGCATTTATCATATTAGGCCCTGATACTCCTACAAATACATCTGCCCCAACTAATACATCTCTAAGACTTCCTGTTTCTTTATTCTTATTAGTTATCTTTGAAATTGCTACATGGGAATCAAATAGACAGTTACCACCATCATAAAGAGCCCCCTCTTTATCACACATTACTATATTCTCTGCTCCAGCCTTCAAAAGTAATTTACATATTGCAATTCCAGCTGAACCTGCTCCATTTATAACAATTTTAATATCTTTAATATTCTTTTTAGTAAGTTTCAAAGCATTGTAAAGCCCTGATAAAACTACCACTGCAGTACCATGTTGATCATCATGAAATACTGGAATATTAAGTTCTGCTTTTAATCTGTCTTCTATGTAAAAACATTCTGGCGCCTTTATATCTTCTAAGTTAATTCCACCAAATACAGGTGCTATTAATTTTACTGTCTTAATTACCTCTTCTGGATCCTCAGTATCAAGACATATTGGGAATGCATCTACCCCTCCAAATTCCTTGAAAAGTAAAGCCTTTCCTTCCATTACTGGAATTGAAGCCTCAGCACCTATATTGCCCAGACCTAAAACTGCAGTTCCATTTGAAACTATAGCCACTGTATTTCCCTTTATCGTATAATCATAGACTTTATCTTTATCTTTTGCTATTTCAATACAAGGTTGAGCCACTCCTGGAGTGTAAGCTATTGATAAATCTTCTCTAGTGTTTACACTAATTTTGCTTATAACCTCTAATTTACCCTTCTTTTCCTTGTGCATTTTTAACGACTCTTCACCATATGACATAATTAAATCCCCCTTTTTTAATTTAAAATTCAAAATTCAAAATTCAAAATTTATAATGATTGTAGAAATTCCTTTGGAATTTCTTAATTGTATTTTTTATATTTTTCTTAAAACTCCACAGGAATTTTATCTTAATAATTTATAATTCATAATTTTTAATTCCTAGTTCCTAATTTTCAATTTATACTCGCAATAAGGTTCAATTGGACACTCTTCACACTTAGGCTTTCTAGCATCACATATCTTTCTTCCATGCCAAATTATATAGTGATGTGCATCACTCCACATACTCCTTGGTACGTATTTCATTAGCTTCTCTTCAACTATTTCCACATTATCTCCTGGTGCAAATCCAGTTCTATTTGAAATTCTAAACACATGGGTATCCACTGCTATAGCTGGCACTCCAAAGGCATTTGATAAAACCACATTAGCTGTTTTACGTCCTACGCCTGGAAGCTCAATAAGCTCTTCCATGGTTCTTGGAACCTCCCCATTGTGCCTTTCCATTATTGCCTTACATGCACCTAAAATATTTTTACTTTTATTCTTATAGAAGCCACAGCTATGAATCCATTTCCCTAGTTCCTCTTCAGTTAATGTTAATATAGCCTGCGGTGTATTATACTCTTTATAAAGTTCCTTTGTAACTTGATTAACCCTTACATCTGTGCATTGCGCTGAAAGTATAGTAGATATCAATAGCTCGAATGGACTATTAAAATCTAAACCACAAGATGCACCTCTATAGGTTTCTTCTAAAATCTCCAGTATCTTTTTTCTTTTTTCCTTATTCATAAAACCACCTCAATATATTTCAATGATTATAATTATTTGTTATTCTTGCTCTATATATTCTAATTGAATTTATGCATTTCATTCTTTTAAAATACCTAAAGATTTTATCTTTCATTTTAAATTCTTAATTAAAATATATATATTTATTTGTTTATCACCCTTTTATTTATATTATATCAGATTTTGAAAGTTTTACTTCACTAAACACAGCTTTAAAGTTATATCTTTCACTTATTGTTTTCTCTTTTTCATTTTGTAAGCACTTATTAATGAGTTTTCATTTCACCTCTAATTATCTATCTACAACTATATTTAATTAGAGAATAATCCTAAAAGTTATGAATACACTAAAGTTATGAATAAACTACTAATAAAACACTAAAGTTTTAGGAGGAATTATAATGGATAATCCAATGTTTTGTTATCAATGTGAACAAACTGCAGGTGGTAAAGGGTGTACTAAATTAGGTGTATGTGGTAAAAATCCTGAAATTGCTGGCTTGCAAGATCTATTAATATATCAAGTAAAGGGAATAAGTTGCTATGCTAAGACTCTTATAGATGCTGGTGAAGTTATAGATAAATGTACAGTTTCTTTAATTGAAAATGTATTATTCACAACTTTAACTAATGTCAATTTCGATGCTGAAGTACATGTTAAACTTCTTAAAGAGTGTCAGACGGTTAAAGCTGATTTAAGAAGCAGAGTTAAAGGTGATAAAGAATACCCAGAACAAGCTACATATAATCTTAGTGAAACCAAAGAAGAAATGCTTAAGGATGCAGTGAAGGCTGGAATTATGTATGACCAAGAAATTGATGCAGATATAAGGTCTTTAAGACAAACTATAATTTATGGATTAAAGGGTATAAGTGCATATGGTCACCAAGGAAGAATGCTAGATTACGTTAACGATGAAGTTGATAATTTTTATTTTATAGGGCTTGAATGTACAACTAATGATAATCTTGCCCTTGAAGATTTAATTAATATGACAATGAGAACCGGTGATGTTAGTGTAGCCGTTATGCAAAAGCTAGATGAAGCTAATACTAAAACATATATGAATCCAACTCCACAAAAGGTAAATATCCACACTGAAAAAGGACCTTTTATTATTGTGTCAGGACATGATTTAAAGGACCTTGAAATGTTACTTAAGCAAACTGAGGACAAAGGAATTAATATATATACCCATGGTGAAATGTTACCTGCTCATGGATATCCAGATTTGAAAAAATATTCTCACCTAGTAGGAAACTATGGTGGTGCATGGCAAGATCAGCAGACTGAGTTTGATAGTATTCCTGGTTGTATTCTAATGACTACAAACTGTCTTATGAGACCTAGAGAAACCTATAAAGATAGAATATTTTCAACTAGTGTAGTTGGTTGGGATGGAGTAACATATATTCCAGCTAAAGAGGATGGTACAAAAGACTTCTCTAAGATAATAAACAAAGCTTTAGAGTTAGGTGGGTTTCAAGAATCACAGGAACCCAAAGAAATTCTTGTTGGATTTGGACATAATGCTACTTTAAGCAATGCTGGAACAATTGTGGATGCCGTTAAAAATGGGGATATACGTCACTTCTTCTTAATTGGAGGTTGCGACGGAGCAAGAACTGGCCGAAATTATTATACAGACTTTGCAAAAAAGGTTCCTCATGACTGTATTATTCTAACCCTAGCTTGTGGTAAATATAGATTTAATAAATTAGAATTTGGTGAAGTTGCAGGTCTCCCACGATTACTTGATATTGGTCAATGTAACGATGCTTACTCTGCTGTAAGAATTGCCACTGCCCTAGCAGATGCCTTTAGTACCGATGTAAATGGATTACCTTTATCCATTATATTATCTTGGTATGAGCAAAAGGCCGTTGCAGATTTACTAGCACTATTATCACTAGGCATTAAGGGAATTTTCCTTGGCCCTACACTACCAGCCTTCATCAGCCCAAATGTACTTCAGTACTTAGTTGACACCTTTGGAATAAGACCTATAAGTACACCTGATGATGATTTAAAAACTTGTCTTAAGCAAGGAGTTTAACATTTTATATCACTTTCATATAAAGTTATTATTATATTCTTGGAGTTTTCTTAGGCATCTGAAAATAAATAACAAGTCAAACATGCTGACTTATTTATTTTTTGAAGATGCCTTAATCAAGACTTCTAAAATCCACTTCATAATAACTTACAATTATAAAACCAGACTCTCCTAAATTATATATTAAAAATAAAATCCCTTGAAGTAATTATAACAAATTTAGTTATAATTACTTCAAGAGATAATTTTAATTTTTATCTACTCTTAAGCCTGAATCTGGTGCAACTACAGCTCCGATATATCCCAATTTTTCAACTGCTGATAATATCTTTTCACAGTCCTCTTCCTTTGCATAAACAAAGCAACAACCTCCGCCACCTGATCCATTTATCTTTCCACCAAGGGCTCCATTTTCATAGGCCGTATTTAATATTTCCTCAATTTCCTTAGTTGAAATATTAAGTCCATCTCTTAGATTATTATGATGCCTTCTTATAAGGTTACCCAATTTTTTATCTGAAAATTCATCACCTTTAAATAGTTCCTTAGCATCATTTAAGATTTTAAAGTTATCTATATTGGCCAGAATATTCTTTTTCTCTACATCCTCTAATTCATCTAGTAGCTTTACTAACTCTTCAGCCTTAAGAAAATCTTCAATTCCGTTTACACCTTTATCTTTAAGCTTTTTTAGTCCATTTACTACAGGATTTTTTGCAGTTGCTAAAACTTTAGTAGTATCCTTTTCCATAAGTGAATCAAATAAAATAAACTTTCCTGGAATAACCTTATCTATAGGACAAACTTCTGTAGTATTATTAGGAAACTTTAAGTTTACAAGCCCTCCAATTGCAGATGTGTAATGATCCATCATTCCTCCTGGCTCGTTAAACTCTTCAACCTCAGCTACGTATCCAAGATGAGCAATCTTTTTAACATCATCTTTATCTTGAGAATTTATTCCTTCAAGTATAGCTTTAATTAATGCTATTATCATAGTTGATGAAGAACACATACCTTTCCCCATAGGAATATCTGAAACCATAATTATATTAAATCCATTTTTTATCTCATAACCTGCTTTTAAAATCACATTAATTGAACTTTTAATATAATCTCTATTATTTTCATATACTATTTCTTTTGAAATATCTACACTATGATGAACCCAGCTATGTACATGTCCACTATTTTCATTGAATTTTCTACTTCCTATTTTAATATCAATTATGTTATCTTCTCTAGGTTCAATTTCTGCATGAAACCTTATATTTATAGCTTGTGCGATAACCTGTAATCCTAAATAATCTTGATGTTCCCCAAATAAACAAACTCTACTTGGCGTTGATACCTTTATCCTCATAACATTCCCACCCCATTACTATTCTTCAAATACATACTATCTCCTATTTTACTTAAATTTGTAACACTTTTCAATGAATTGTTACCTCAATCTAATTATCAAGGCTTATTAATAAGTATATACTTAAGATTAATTCCATTTTTATAAATACAAAAGTGAAGTTCCCTTGAAAAAGAAACTTCACTTCTTATTTCTTCGTATAAATTTAAAAACTTATTCTCCTAACAAGAATTTCAAAATTCGAAATAAAAATATAATTATACCTATATTAATGACCTTTTTCTTATTCCATACTTCATGTATTAATTAAATACTAGTTGATGTTTTTGAATCAGCAACTATATTATCTTTAGTTGCCATTTTAAATACTACAAGTCCTATTACAAACATTATTGCAATAACACCTACACCAACCTTTGAACTCCCACTTAATTGTGTACTTATACTCACTAACATTGTACCCATGAATGCTGCACCTTTACCAAATATATCATAAAATCCAAAGTACTCACTAGATTTTTCTTTTGGAATAATCTTGGAATAATATGAACGCGATAGTGCTTGAATTGCTCCTTGGAATACTGCAATACACACAGCAAGCATCCAAAATTCCCAGGCTTTATCCAGTTGCAATGCAAATATTGTTATTAACGTATACCCCAAAATACAGGTTGCAATTAATTTTTCTGTTCTAAACTTTTTAGAAAGTTTCCCAAACAGTATAGCACATGGGAATGCTACAACTTGTGTTAATAGTAATGCTAATAATAGATTATTATCTGATATACCAACATCCTTTCCATAGGATGTTGCCATTCCAATAATAGTATTAACTCCATCAATATAGAAGAAAAATGCAATTAAAAACAAGAATATTTTTTTCTGTTTTCTAATATTAAGTAGAACTTTTCCAAGGCGTTTAAAACTGTCTGCTACTGGTTTTTCACTTTTCTCAACATAGTATTTTTGCTTGTAATTCTTCAAAAGAGGCACTGTTATAAGGAACCACCAAAGAGCAGTTAATAAAAATGCCATTCCCGTAGCCATAGGTGTTGAAATTCCAATCTTCCCTGCGAAAAGTATTAGTAACAAACTTATAGTAAAGGGAATACAACTACCTATATACCCCCATGCAAATCCCTGTGAAGATACATTGTCCATCCTATCATCAGTAGTTATATCATTAAGCATTGAATCGTAAAATATAAGACTTCCTGAAAATCCTACCCTACCTAAAACAAATATGGCTAGGAATATAATCCAAGGTATTGGAAGTGATAAAGACGCACAACTTATTACTCCCAGCATCATAAATAATGAAAATAATGGCTTTTTATATCCCTTAGTATCTGCTAGCGTCCCAAGCATCGGTCCCAGTATTGCTACTATAATTGTACCTAATGACATTGCATAACCCCAATAAGCCGTTGAATTTGATGGTGAAATTCCTGCAGTCGTTGCTATGTTTTTAAAATAAATTGGTATTATTGTAGATACTAGCATGGTAAATGCCGAGTTACCTACATCATATAGAATCCATTGCTTTTCTAACCTTGTAAATTTACTCATATTATCCCCCCTTGAATTTTAACTGAATTTTCTGTTAATTTTAATAATATCATTACCTTAATAGTAATACTCTTCAATTATTTGAATATGACAGTAACTTATTGTAAAGTTTATTGAAAATATTTACTATTGTTACTTTAATTATAATCGTATTTGCTAATTAAATCGAGCATTTCAAGAAAATTCTAACTATTTTAGCAGAAATCTTAGATTATATTCAAAACCAGTATTAATAAAACTTCACTATAAATAAGGATGTGTATAACCCTACACACCCTATTATATATTATATATCCTATTCCACTGTAAAGCTCCAATTTCCACCTTGATTTATCTGAACTTTATCTATATTGAAATATATTTTTTTCAATAGCTTTTCCTTTACTGATAAATCTTCATTTTCTAGATATAATTCTCCAGTAAAATCACCTTGACCGCCCATACTTCCACCACTTCTAAAACTTTGCCAAATCATGAATACGAATCTATCCTTATCATAATTATCAGAGTAATCAAGCTTAACTTTATATTCTCCGTTATTATTTTCTATAGTTGTAACCTTAATATTATCATCTAAGCCTTTTAATTTTATTTCTTCATTTACCTCATGGTATTTCCCTTCTTTAGGGATTTTTAAAACTACCTTAGTTCCCACCTTCATTTCATATGCCAAATCTATATTTGTTATCTTAATATAAAGCTTTCCTTCATATCCATTCGATATTTTATATGCTCTTCCAGTTCCATCATTAGCACTTTCTATGATTAAAATATTTCCTTCTTCATCTCTTACCTCTATGTCATTAATATGATCTAATCTTAAAATATAATTCTCAAGGTCCTCGTACTCTCTATCACTCCATATCTTAAAATATCTTTCACCATTTTCATAGTAACTAGTCGCTCCAATTAATATATCTTTATCCGTTGAATTTCCACCAATTTCATTATATCCATTTTTAAATTCTACTTTATTTAAAGTAAAGCTATCTATCTTTTCATTTTCATGGTATAAATCAAATTCTGTTATCAACCCATCATTTTGAGTAAAATTAAATTCTGAACATACCTTATCTGAACCTCCAGCATGTGACGATCCCTCGACCTCCAAGGTCTTTCCATCCTTTGTTTTCATTGTAATCTCTTTTATTATAACTGGATATGATATCCCTTTTTCTGAATTTGAATCGCTCCATAGTTCCACATATATATGCTTCCCGTCATTAATAATACTCTTTATGAATCCATCTTTGCCATCTATTTTAACATTCCTAGGTTCTTCTAAAATATAAAGAACTTTATCTCCATCACCTTTTATAACACCCTGAGATGGTGTGAAGATTAACTTCTCAGTTATTTGTGCAATAACTTCTTGTCCTATTGGTGAGAACCCTAGAACTAATACTATTATCGCTACCATTGCTGCTACTTTACATCTTTTATTATTAATATATTTTTTATTTAAATCTAACCTTTTTCTTAAAGATTTTTTTAATTTTATTTTTTCATCCTCAGTCATCGGTATTTCCTCAAAGTTACTCACATCGAATTCCACATCATTGAATGTATCATAAATATCCTTCTTATTCATAGTTAGATACCCTCCTTCACTTCTTGGTAATATAACCTTCTCAGTCTCTCTTTCCCACGGCTAATCCTCGTATTTATGTTACTTACTGATAATTTTAAAGCTTCACTTATTACCTTACTCTTCTCACCAAGTAAATACTTCATAATAAATATAGTTCTATCTGGCTCTTCAAAAGACTCTATTATTCTAATTAATCTATTACTTTCAATATTATCTATGAAACTATCCTCTGCACTTCTTACACTTATGATGTTTTCATCAACAATTTCATTATTGTTTTTCTTAGAATATTTTCTAAAATAATCAATAGACTTAAACTTAGCTATGGCGCCAAGCCAACTTTTAAACTTGAAATCCTCACCAGTAAACTTGTGACCATTTTCCCAAATTGCTATAAATACATCTGAAATACATTCCTCTATAATTCCTTTATCCTCTAAAGAACATAATGTTTTAGTTATAATTGCTTTTATTAATGGCCCATATATATCAATTATATAATCGAGCGCTTTTGGGTTTTTATATTTTAATTCTTCTATAAAGTTTTTCTCATCAACCCTCATTAAATTTCCTCCCATGAAGTAACTATCACTTTTAGATAATTACGATTTACACTTTATAAACTAATATTATAAAAACTATTAGTTTTTACTTTCACCCTATATATCGAATGTACTTATATTAATCTTACAACATTATAATGATTATTATAAAAAACTTAATAATTAAATATTTATATGTAACCACTTTGGTAGAATAGTTCCTTTTCAAATTCATGTAAGTATTCTACTATAATATTTATATCAATTTTATCAATACATTAAAATATCTCAAAAAAGATATAAGTGCCTATCTGTTAAGATAGACACTTACATATCTGAAAATAAATAATAAGTTAAATATTCCTTATAACATTATTGCTACTAAACTTGCAGTTACCATAGCTGCTATAGTTCCTACAACTAAAGCTTTTAAACCAAATTTCATTACTTCTGATTTTCTACTTGGTGCTAAAGTTATCATAGCTGAACTAACTATTCCTATCGATGCAAAGTTAGCAAAGTTTGTGCATGCAGTAGTTAATATAGCTACTGTTCTTGAAGATAAGGCTCCTAATTCTACAGCCTTAGCCATACTATCAAAGGCTACAAATTCATTTACTCCAACCTTATATCCAAGGACCTGCCCAAAGGTTGATATTTCACCTGTAGGAATACTTAATAGCCACCCAAGAGGCATAAATATTAATCCAAGTATTTGTGATAGTGAAGTCCCAAGTAAACTAAGGAAGTAATTTATGATTGCTACTACCCCTAAGAATCCTATTAATGTAGCTCCAATTGCTAATGCAACCTGCATTCCTGTAAGAGAACCAGTAGTTATTGCTTCAAATATATTCTCATAAGACTCTCCAGTTATTTCTATCTCTTCTTCCACATTAACTTCTTCAGCTTGTGGTACTATTATCTTTGCAATCATAATAGTTGAGAAAGGAACTGTAAATACAGCTATTAGCATATATGATAAATCAAAACCCATACCAACATATCCTGCAAGTATACCAACACTTGCACTGGCAAACCCTGATGCCATACATACAAACAACTCAGAATTACTTATTTTTGGTAAATACTTTCCTACAACTAGAATCGCCTCAGATCCACCTAGCATCATGTTAGATACACAACACATAGACTCCACCGGTGACGTTCCTAATACCTTAGCTATAGCTCCTCCAAGGTACTTTACAAGGAATGGAATTACTTTGAAAAAATATAATACCGATATAATTGCTGACGTAAATACTATAAGGGATAATGAGTTAATCGCAAATACAAATCCCGTTGTAGAAAGTCCTCCAAACACAAAGTTTACACCTTCCATTCCAAGCTCAAACACCTTACTAAATCCATTTGCTATTCCTTCAAGGATTCTACGACCAATGGGTACCTTTAATACAAATAACACAATAAGCGTCTGTATTAATAGTCCAATCCCCACCGCTCTCCAACTGATTTTCTTCCTATTGCTAGATAATAAAAAACTTATACCTATCAAAATAGCTATCGCTATTATTCCTAATGCTAACTTCATCTCCTACCCATACCTCCATTAATTTCATCTTTTGTTTTTATAACTGTAATTTTATATCTTATCATATAGTTTTTCGTAATTTCTCTATAGAATATTCATTATTATAGAAATTACTTATTTTTATTAAGTTTTGTAACGAATACTACAGAAAAAAATGAAATAGTATATGGTTAATCATTAGGATCCTAAAAATTATTTATATCGAAAGTCTTCCCCTTCTTATATCCCTATTTATAATTTAGAATTGTAAATTTAAAATTATAATTTTTTAGCCTTATATTCTGAATTTTAAATTTTTATTTTTCAATTCAACACTACTTCCTAATTTTTAAGACAGGTTTTATCATACCAAAAATCACTAGTAAATGAAAGGTCATATTTTAGCAATATTAATTTCTCAAAATTCAGATACATCTTAAATTATGGCTATGTTTTAAATTACTGTTAATGAGGCCTCCATATTATCTTTGCTAAAAAATTAGCGTTGTATTCATTAATACAACGCTAACCTTATATTATATATTCTTTTTAAAATATCCCTCTAACCCATTAACAATCTTAGCTATATTTTTATAGTTAAGTTTTTCATAAGTGTCTTCACCTGTATGCATATATGGAGTCACCCCTATTTCTGTTAATTCAATAGCTTTATAACCAACCTTCCAGAATGAACCATGATCATCAGTCCACATATCTTTACACTTGCATAAGTTAAGATTACTATTCTCTATTATGGTATTCATAAATGCCTCTGAATCCTCATTAGTTACATAGGTTACCGGATATGATTCTGATAAATCTCCTTCCCAAGTTCCTATAGTATCAAGGTTTATAACACCCTCTAATTTGATTCCCATTTCTTTATATCGCCCTGCAAGATGCTTGCTCCCTATTCCCCCTGCTTCCTCTAAGTTAAAAAGTACAAATTCCATATTTAACTTTAAATCACTAACCTTTAATAGTCTAGCTAATTCTAAAACTGCTGCCACACCAGAAGCATTATCATCTGCGCCTGGTGCTTTTTCATCCTTTGAAATAGAATCATAGTGGGCACATACAATATAGTTTTTATCTCCACCATTATTTAACCTAGCTATTATGTTATTATAGCAACCACCTTCATGTTGAAAGGAATCTACTTCTACACTATACCCTATCTTTTTTAATTCATCAGTTAAATATGTTTCTGCTATTTTGTTTCCCTCATTTAAATAATGTCTACTTTCTATTAAAGATAATGTTCTCACACAGTTTACTAAATTTTCTTCATTGCACATCCTTGTTGAACTCATTATTTTATCCCCCTTTAATTCCCTATTTTAAAATTAATACAATCTCTCCAACTTTCTAAGGTTATATCTTTTATTATAATCTATATTCTAAGTTTTCAGGCCTTAATTCCTTATAATTTCAACTTTCAAAAGACGAGTTCTACTAACAAAGCCACAACTTTCTAATGTTAGCTTTGAGTTTGTATTATAGTACCAACAGCCACATATAGGAATCTCACCATTTTCATAACACAACTGCTTCAATTTAGTTATTATAGTTCTCCCTATACCCTTTTGTCTGTAGCATTCTCTAGTAAACATTCCTATGCTTGTGTATCCCTTGAGTATCTGTCCTTTTTCAGTTATACCGAAACCTAGGACTTCACCATTATCATCCTTCTCAAATACATACAACTCGCCATCTTTTATCTGAGCATCTACATCTTCAAAGAAATCTACACTAAGTTCCTTTATGATATTCACATCCTGTAAATTAGCTAATCTAAGTGATCCACCTTCACAGAAACTAATTTCATCCTCATATTCTTTGTTGTCTTGAAAAAAGTATGCTTGGTTACTTATATTCTTATTTTCCATATCGCAAACACAACTTAAAAACAATTCATCACCAGTACATACATACGCAGAATCTATTTCTTTAAAACTTTCAAGAATAATTTTAAAGACATTTTGAGCATGTCTTAAGTGCTTATATTCTATATAAAACTGAGTTAATAATTTTCCTTCGAAAATTGCAAAATATCCAATTCCAACTTTATCTTTAACTACTTCATAAAATTCAGATGCTATAACGTGATCATCTAAATATGAATCAAAGGGTGATGATAATGTTTTTACATATGAATTCATAAGTTTAATTATGTCACTAATACCACATGGCTTAAATTCTATATTCACCTTAAGCTCTCTCCTCTACACCACTATTTAATTTTGAAAATATAACCCTGTCTTCATATTTATTAACCTCTTTGTTGTACACTGACTCCCTACTTATTCCGTCTATTTCAAACCCTAATTTTCTGCATAAACTAATAGATGGAATATTATCTGGATGTATTAAAGCCTCTATTCTATGCAAATTTAATGTTTTGAATCCATATCCTATAATTGCTTCGCCAACTTCACTCATAACATTTTTTCTCCAATACTTCTTATTGAGCATGTAGCCAATTGTACAATTGAAATTATTTTTGTTAAAATTATTAAGTGCTATTAATCCAATGACCTTAAAACTGCTTTTTTCCTCAATGCACCATCTAATAAACCGTTTTTCTTCAAATCCCCTTAGAAAAGCTGCTACTGATTTATGTGCTTGTTCCATAGTTTCCATAGGTGTAGTTTGTTGGTATTTAACAGCTTCTTCTTCACAATATATTTCATATATATCTTTATAATCTGTATCCTTAACTTGCCTTAGTATGAACTTATTTGTTTCAATCATTGGAAATTTATCAAAAGCTAGATCAATTTTATTCATATCATCTTCCTCGCTTCTACATTCTAAATTACAATTCATATCTATAATAATCAAACTGTGTTTTAATTTCAAATCCATTGTTAATGTACAAATTATAGGCTATGTGATTTTTACTATCAACCTCAAGAAGTATATCTTTAATATCCATATCTAACATCTTTTCTATCAGTAGATTTAATAGTTCCTTCCCATATCCAAGACCTCTATATTTTTGTAAAATTCCTAGGCCACAAATGAGTCCATCATTATTTTCTAAACTAATGCTACCTACTCCAACAATTTCATCATTTGATTTAACCATATAAGGTTCCCTGTCTTCAGAATCCAAAGCTCTATTAACCATTGATTGTGCCATTTCTAAGGTATTATTATAAATATCAACGTACACTTCTGCTATTTCATCTGCATTTTCTCGTTGTACTGGTACTAAATTCAATATACCTCTACTCTTTAACCCCTTATTTGAGCCATAGATTAATAAATACTCTGAGAAATCGTATTTTGCATTAAGGTTCTTTAAAACACATTTCGCAGCCTTACTTTCTGGCTCTTGAACAAAGAGCATTTCATTAACCCCGTACTTTTTTATCTCCTCCATTGACTTTTTAAGCAGTAATTTGAAGTACCCTTTATTCCTTTCTAAAGGAAGCGTATATGCTGATATCTCTGCTTCTTCTGAGGTTGGTATAAACATAGATAAAAAACTTACAAGAACATCATCCTTATATCCTAAAAAGAAACAATTGACCTCTTTATTAAAACTTAAATCACTTGATAAAAATACATCTCCTTTTAACCCGTCATGCTGCTTACAAATACCTTCTAATTTTCTTATTTCCTTAACTTGTTCTTCATTTAACTCTTTTAATTCTAAAACTTTCATCACTTTACACATCCATTCCCCAAATTTGTTTCATTTCTTCACAATTTACTAGTAGTTCTTCTAACTCCCCATTCGCTTCAACTCTTCCATCTTTCATCACTATAACTTTGTCTGCATTTTTTAATGCTATATGCCTATTTGAAACTACTATTGCCGTAATATCTTTCTTTTCAAACATTCTATCCCAAAGCTTTATCTCAGTTTCTATATCTAAGGCGCTTGATATATCATCGAATATATATAACTCTGATTTTCTTGCAAACATACGAGCCACTGCAACTCTTTGCCTTTGCCCACCTGATAACTTAACTCCCTTTGAGCCAATTACAGTTTCTATACCATCTTTAAAACCTTCAATATCTTTCTCCAGCACCGCAGAATATATAGCTTCATTTATATTACTACTCTCCTCATCTAGTCCTAATAAAATATTATTCTTTAAGGTATCACTAAATAAATTAGGACTTTGAGAAGTATATGCACTTATAGGTGGAATAAATTCTTTACTATTATCTTTAATTTCATGATTGTTAAAGTAAATTTTACCGCTATCCCTCGGTAACACCCCTAAAATTGATTTTATAAGGGTAGTTTTTCCTGAACCTATCCTACCTGTAATGACAACAAATTGTCCCCTATCTACAGTGAAATTTACATTCTTAATCCCACTTATATCATTATATTTATAAGTTAAATCTTCAACTTTTATTGTTTTAAGCTCTTCATGAACCGTCTTAACTTCATCCTTAGGTAAATTGCCCTTTAAATGAATTGAATTATGCTTTAATAACTGCTCTTCCTTATTTTCTTCAAGGAGCATAAACATTCTTCTAAATGCCACTCCCCCTTGTTCATATCTTGCTAAAATTTCTCCTAGAAAACTAGCAAAATCCGCCACAAAGGTTAAGTAGTATACAAATAGCGAAAAATCACCCACAGAAAAACTTCCATCTACCATATACCTTCCTGCTAAAAGTAATATTAATCCTGTCCCAATATTTACAGTGTTATCATATATGGCATCAAGAACTTTATTAAGAATTTTATCTTTCACCATATATTTATGTCGCTCTTTATTTAAATTATTTAGGTTATTAATTATATATTTCTCACTACCGGACACCTTAATAGCTTGTATTCCATTAAAAATTTCTCCTATTGCTCCAGATACCTCACCTGTAGATTCCCTAGCTGTAGTTCTATATTCTTTTATACTCTTCATAGCTTTTTTAGCTAAAATTATAACTATCACTAGTGGTGCAAATACAAATAGAGTAATTTTCACATTTATACTTAATAAAATACAAACTGCCACTATTGCAAAAACTCCATCTCCTAATATATCTAGCGTATAGCTTATAACATTTTCTATCTCGCCTATATCATCTCTAAAGCAATTCATAGATTCTCCTAAAGATGCTTGTTTTTCATTGCTATCTTTATCTAATATACACTCCAGTAAATTACGTCTAAGAATTGCGCTCATACTAAATCTATGAACTGCATCTACCTCACCACCAATTCTTATAATAATGGACCTTACTAAAGCAACTACTATAAGCATGGCCATAAGTCCTAGTACCTGATTATTTATTCTTCCACTAATTTGTAATTCATCAAAGAATTTTTTAGTAATTAATCCTGGTATAAGGGGAAAAACATGAATCATCATCCACAAAATACAATTTGAAGTGTATAACCAGGGTCTATATTTTATCATTTGCCATATATACTTTAGAACATCATATTTTTCTTCCTTCTTTTTTATCATACTAACACCTCCTCCAGGCCCTTTTGTAGCAGATTAAAGAACTTAGAATTACTATCTTCGCAAAGCTTCTTTCTATTTCCATACTCCGCTATTTGACCTTCTTCTAAAATCAAAATATTATCTGCTCTATGAACAGTTCCTAATCTGTGGGCTATTATTATACATGTCCTATCCTTTAAAAGTTTATTTAATGAAGCATCTATAAGCCCTTCAGTTATAGGATCCAACTTAGAAGTAGCCTCATCTAATATAACTAACTTAGGATTCTTTAGAAAAACCCTTACAAAAGCTAATAGTTGAGCTTCTCCAGCTGATAGTCCACTACCCTCATTGTCTAACATAGTATCTAAGCCTTTAGGTAGATTATTAAGCCATGACATTAAACCAATATCCTTAATTATCCCAAGAATAGTATCATCACTTATATTCGGATTAAATAGTGTAAGATTTTCTCTAACTGTAGCATGAAATATTTGTACCTCTTGAGTCACATAGCTTATACTCTCCATTAAACTCTCTTCACTTATCTCTTTTAAATCCTCACCATTAAATTTTATACTGCCGCCACAAACATCATAAAGCCTCACAATAACTCTAGCTAAAGTAGTTTTTCCGCTACCTGTATGACCAAGAACCCCCAAAACAGTATTCTTAGGTATATTCACATTTATATTTTCAAGTACCTGTTCTCCATCTTCATAACTAAAGTCTACAGCTTTTATTTCTACCTCCACAGGATTTTTAGGATCTAAAACCTTCTCACCAAACTCTATAGTACTCTTAGTATCAAACAATTCCTTTACTCTTTTTATACTAGCTTCAGCCTTTTGAAGTTCTTGCATCTGAGACCTAATCTCCTCTAACGGATTTACCATAAGCTCTGTATAATAGAAGATTAAATATACAGTACCAAAGGTTATAACAGAATTTCCATAAAGATATGCTGATAATAAAAGTGCCATTACATTCCCAAGGCCAAAAACAATCAAATTTGCAATCCACATATAGTAATAACCTAATGTTGACTTTACTTCTGTTGGTAACATCTTTCTATAAAACTTATACAAAGTATTCATGGTATAAGACTTTGCTCCACAAGTATTTATGTCCTCTACACTAGTGATTTGCTCACCTAAAAAACCATATAGCTTTGCACTATTCTCTCTTGCTATTCCCCAATGAACCGAAGCCTTTTTTTCAATCAATCTCATAACAATCAATGATAAACTAGCAAACAAAGTTAAAGTTACTCCAATTCTCCAATCTTCCCTAAGTAAAATTATAAGAATCCCTATAATTAATCCACCGTTAGTTAACAGTTCTAACATAAATGTAGAAAAGAAACTAAATAGAGCATTTACATCTCCATCAACTCTTTCAAGCATTTCCCCCGATTGATGTTTTTTATGGAATGACATATCCAGCTTAATACAATGATCAATTAAATCTACCCTCAAATCATTTGTTGCACTCCAACCTATATTTTCACTAATATAAGTTGATATAATTCTAAACAGTTGTCTAACAAGTCCAAATCCAATAAATAATAATGCCGCTATTATTAAATTTTTACTTCCTCCTCCGGTTTCTACGGTATCAATAAAATATCGTAATATCTGCGGATTATATAGCTGCAACCCTACATTTAATATCAGTATTATTAACAATATAATCACACTAAGCTTTTTCTTTTCTAAATACTTGTATAATAACCCCAAATATTCTTTTAATGGTAATTTCATATTTTCTCACCCCTTCTTTTATATTTTTTTGTTTTTTCTAAGTCCCAACACTCCTAGCTTCCTAGCTTCCTAGCTTCTTAACTTGCTAACTTCCTCCACCTCAAACACCTTTGTACCACTTATGTTATCCCTCCTAGCGCAATACACTATTCTAAATAAATAAAATTACAAATTCCTTATCTACACCCATTTAGAACATAACTTTTTACAAAATAAAATAGCCATATCCTTCACTCAAAATGATAGGATATGGCTATTACGCACATATTTGTTTTCAAGTATAACTTATAAACTTACAATGACTAGAGTCTACTTTTATACTCCATTTATATAATGTGAACATACACCTTACATAAATGCTAACTCTATAGTTTACTTTTACACTTACAGTTAGATTAAAACATGAAAATATAAAAAGTCCCAGAGATACCCTGGGACTTAACTACAAATCATCATTTTAAACCTTACTTTAAAAACCTATAATTTGAGGCAGGGCATAATTATATATTTTATTTGTTGATTTTAAGTTTTTAATTACAAATAACATATTCCTACCTCCTTTTTTACTTTATATACCTATTATAGTATTCTTTTGAATATTATGTCAATAGTTTTTTTTATTCCTTCTAACTAACACCTTAAATTAATGAGATTCCTAAATTATCCTCAAGTATCGTTACCCTTTTATTTGTTGCATCAAGCTGTATCTCTACTCCTATTGGTAGAGTCATCATTGGATGTGTGTGACAACAATCAAACTCTGCCAAGAAGGGAATATCACACTCTCCCATAACTTCCATCAGTACCTCATAAGGTTTCCTACCAGTTCCACAATCCTCAAATAGCTCATGCTTGCCAAGGATAATTCCTGAGACTTTTTCAAAAACCCCATTTAATTTAAGAAAAGAAAAGCTTCTCTCTATTGTAGCTATATCTTTTAAAGAATCCTCAATAAATAATATATCTCCACATTTTATCTCCGGCATATATTCACTTCCCCATATACCTTGCATAGTATTTAAGTTTCCACCTATTACTCTGCCTTTTACCCTTCCATCATGAACTGTTATAACTTGATTTTCATACTCTAATTTCGACCTATCTTGTGTCTTCCAGTCAACCATTTCATCAGTCCACACCTCTGGATTTCTAAGTGTATATGGTAATTTTATATTCTCTATTAAAACCTCTTTAAAATAATCATAGGTTACATCTACAAAGGGTGGAAACTCTCCAAATGAGGCAGCTGTTGCCGGTCCATAAAATGTATTTATTCCAGTTTTCGCATAAATACCAAGAAGTATTGCCGTTACATCTGAATATCCAATTATAATCTTAGGATCCCTTTTAAACGCCTCATAGTCTATATAGGGTAATATTGAATTAGAATTCATCCCACCTATAGTAGACATAATACATCTAACTTTTGGATTTCTGATTAACTCATTTAGCTCCTCAGCTCTTTCTTTAATACTGCCCGATCTATAGTAATCGCTTTTCCCTGTCAATAATCCCTCAACAATGTTAAACCCCTTACTTTCTAGAAACTCTTTTCCCCTTTTATATCTCATGGGTACCGTAGATGTTATTGGTGATGATGGAGAAAACATTCCTATACCATCACCTATTTTTAACTTTTTCATTTATATCCCCCCATTGTTTTTATTAGAACTATACTTTTCATATTCCTTTGACCATTTTTCTAAAGCCTCTAATACTGGTAAAAATTTTTCACCAACCTCCGTTAAAGAATATTCTACTTTAGGTGGTATTTGATTATAAACATTTCTATGAACAATTCCATAACCTTCTAACCCTTTCAGCTGTTTTGATAATGTTGCTTGTGTCATATCTGGCAATTTTCTATGTAATTCTCCAAATCTAAGTGTTTCCTTACTTAATAAATATATAATTAACATATCCCATTTTCCACTTACTATTTTCTGAACCTTTGCAAATGAACAATCTTTAAACGATTTTTCTTCATAATTTTCCATAAAAAACACTCCTACTACTATCTTTATAGATAGTACTATCTTTTTTAATTGTACTTTATATCTTTATTATAATATGTTAAATTGAGGCTATCAATAAAATAATTAATTCAGTGTACAAGTCTGTACACCATATATAATGAGGAGTGACTTAAATTATGAAAATCGCAGTGTTTGGTGCAACAGGTGGAATTGGTAAATTCGTTGTAAAGCATGCTTTAGAACAAGGATATAGTGTGAATGCCTATGTACGTAATCCATCTAAACTTGAAAATACCTATAAAAATCTTACTGTCTTTGTTGGTGAAATATCTGATTATAATAAAATTAGAGAAGCTATCACTGATTGTGATGCAGTTATAATAACTTTAGGAATATCTATGAAATTTGGATATGAAGATACCTCCTCAATAGAAGCTCATAAGAATATTATTAAAGCTATGAAAGAATTAAATGTGAAAAGACTTATAGATTGGTCTACTCCAACCGTAAAATTTAAAAATGATAAACCTTCTTTTTCAACAATTATTCCCGGTATTATGGCGTCATTATTTCTGCCAAAAGCAAAAAAGGTTCTTGTGGAAGTAACCAACCAAGTTATTAGTTCTAATTTAGACTGGACAATTATAAGATTTATGGCTCCAAAAGATTCTCCATTTACCCAACGAATTAAAGTTAGCTTTGGTGATGTTAACCTAAATTTTAATATTTCCAGAGAAGATATTGCCTATTTTATGGTTAATCAAATATCAGATAATAAATACCTTCATTCTATGCCTATTATCGGTAGTTAATAGTAAGAACTCCAATTAAGTTTAATAATACTAAAAAGAGTTGCCTCAAAATTTACTTTGATGCAACTCTATATTTTTTAATGTACAAAACTCTACCTTAATTTATCTATTATTGTGGAGTCTAATATATTAATATTTTACCTCATAAAAATATTAATGTTCCCTTTAACTTGGGATTTAGACTATTAGAACATTCAATTCAATTTCTCATACGACCCTATACCACAATCTGACTTAAGTATACTTTCCATAAACTTCTTAATTTCATTGCCTTTACTTAAAATCACTACTTTGTTAGTATATTGATTAAGTCTAACTTCTAAATCATCTTTTCCAATCTCATAATTATTTAAGGCCTTAAACATAAACTTAAGCATATGTATACTAGGCTTATATAAACATTCTTCTAATCCTAGTTTTTGCTTAAAGAATCTAGTCATAACTCTCATCTTCCTGACAAAGATGCTAGGTTTAAGATGTACAATTACATCGGCAGCTTCCATGCCTTCAGAAAACATTATTCTACCAGCATCTTCAATTACCCAATAAGGTTTTATTATTATGCTTTTGAACAACAGATTAATCTCCTCATCAGTTCTTCTAATATTTCCCCACTCTTTATTAGTCTTATCTTTAATATGTACAATACCGTCAAGATGTGTGCATTTAATCCCTAATTTATTTGATAGTTTTTTTGCTAACGTTGTCTTACCACTTGCAACAGAACCAACAATATAGATTCTCATATAAAATCCCCTTTGAATATTTACTCCCAATACATCTCCATAGCTAAGAATTCATATTCACCGCCATTTACATTCCAAACAAATTCTTCAGTGACTTTAAATCCTAATCTTTTATATACCTTTATTGCTCTTTCATTAAATTTTACTACAAGCAAATTAATCTTTTCAAGATTATATTTTTCTCTACCAAACTCTAATACAACTTCTAAGATTTCTTTTCCAATACCCTTTCCGGTTAAGTCTGGCCTCATTTGTATTCCAAAGGAAACTTCCTTATCATCTTCATCTCTATCAAAACAGCAGTTACCTATTAATTCATTCGTCTCATTATAAATACCAAAAGCACTCTCATCTTTATCTAGATTCATTGCCCACTCTTTTTTTCCCTCACTCCTATCATTATCATAAAAACAATATATTCCATCAAACTTCCATGTTGCAATGTTTTTAGCGTCACTTTCCGTTACTCTTCTTATTTGTATCTTCATGGTATATCCCCCCCTTTTCCCTATAAATTACGCTTTATATATTTTGGTAGCACTTCATATAACTTTGGAGATATAGTATCTAAATCATATTTAGTGACATCCTTAAGTAATACTATCGCTATAAAATATTAAAATATAAATTCATTCTACTTCCTTCTCATCAATCTCATAACTCCACCTATTAGAAATCCTACACCTAATACCAATGCAATCATACTTGAGAATAACTGTCCAATAGCAAAATTATTTATTAAGCCTATGATTATCGGAACTAATATTATTAATCCCAAAATTATCATTACTATTGGTGATCTAATTATATTTTTCAGCGGTAATGGAATACGACCTGTGCCAACCCAATGTCCAGGATTTGTAGAGTTTCTTTGCCAGTCATTTATATCTTCTAACTGTTTTTCTAGTGGATTTAATTCATTATTATTTTTATCACTCACTATACCGCCTCCATTATTTTTTATAAGTCTACTTATCTAATTAACGTTATTTATATACAAACTAAGTTCATGCTACAATTACATTATAGTAAATTTATGTATTTATTACAACTTAATTGCTTTTAGTTACAAATATCATTATTAGATATTTACTAATTATTTTATTTACAGATTATTATCAATTTAACCAAAAAAATCCATGGTGAAATTGCCACCATGAATTTATTTATTTGAAGGCCGGCTGGTTATATATTTCATGATGCCTTATTTATGTTTAAAATTCTTCTCAACATCTAATTTAAAACATAAATAAAATAATTCCCTTGAATTTGAAGCTAAAAACCATACTGAAATTAGCATTTCCCCTAGAGGCCTCAAACCCTGTCACCTCTAAGCTTTGAATACCATAAGAACATAAAAACATTGTAATTTCCGTAATTTATTTTAGCTTTTTTATCTGTTATGTTTTTCAAATAATTAGGAGGTAGTAATAATGATAAAACATAAAGTTTTTATCCCAAGTATAAATTCTAAAGGATCCTGTGACTTGCGTTTTCTATTGCTATCTACTTAACAATTTTATAATAAATTTTTGCTGTTAAAATAAATACTATGCCATAAATAACTGCAAAAATACTTATAGTTGCTATAGTACACAATCTAAATAATGGCATATTGGTTAAATTTAACAGCGCTAATAATTTAGTTATTATAGGAAATGCAAAAACAATATGGATTGCTGTAAAAATAATAGGCAAGAAAAATATAATTAGTATCTGACTGCTTATTGTTTTCTTTATCTCAACTTTACTCATTCCAATCTTTTGCATTATCTCAAAACGTTCTTTATCTTCATACCCCTCAGATATCTGCTTATAATATATTATTAATACTGTTGCCATTAAAAATAATGAGCCTAAGAAAAGTCCTAAGAATAATAAACTTCCAAAAAGAGCAAAGAAACTCTCCCTACTGTTAGCGACACTTTCAATAGTAACATTTATTCCTGACTCTATAAAACTTTGATTTGATCCATTGATAATCTTTAACATTTCTGAATCATTTCCATCAACATCAAAAGCAACATCATAGCTTTTCTTAAATTCTCCAAAAGAATCAATATCATTTAAGATCACTATATGTGTGTCTAGTATATCTGAAGGATTCTTTTTAGCAAATGTTAATGAATCTACCTCTTCTTTTATCTTAAAAGTCTTATCTCCAATGCTAATAACATCTTTCCCATAATTACTATTAATTGAAAAAAGAATAACTTCATTATCTTTAAGAATAATATTCTTTCCTTCTAGTCTATTATAATCTGAAATAGAAACTATGCTTAATGTAGATGTGTTAGGACTGTATTGATTATCATTCTTTAATTTAAAACTAGTATTTTCTTTTATAGATATAATAGAATTTGATGTATAATTAATTTTATTGCTAATATTAACTTTACTTTCCTTAATTTCACTCTCTACTATTTCATTTATTCTCTTTATTTTGTCTGTATTGATTTCTTTCGTACTTATAGTTACATCACTTGGAAACCTATATCTCAAAATATCTTCCATTCCAACATATAAAGAAACTGTAGTTGACAGTATCACAACCACCGCTGTACTTAATATGCAAATATTAGCAAGTCCAACTGCATTTTGCTTCATTCTATACATCATGCTAGATACAGAAATAAAATTTCTTGTTTTATAGTAAAACTTTTTATTTTTTCTAAGAAGCTTTAACATAACAATACTTCCTGCTGTAAAAAGTGCATATGTTCCTATCATAACTAAAATAACAGCAACAAAAAATAAATTTAGTGCAGAAATTGGATTTTTTACTGATAATGCTATTCCATACCCCGAGCTAAGCGCTATTAATCCTATAATTGCTATAACCCATTTAGTTTTAGGTTCCTTTTCCCCATGCTCTCCACCCTTTAAAAGTTCAATTGGTTTTGAGGTCTTAATTTGAATTAAATTAGTCATTAATGTCAAAATAAATATTCCTAAAAATACAAGTAAAGTTACTACTATTGATACTGTTGAAATTGAAAAACCAAAAGTTACATGGAAATTAAGTATCTTTAAAAATAATAAAAACATAAGTTTATTTAATATAATTCCTCCAATAATTCCTACCAAAAGGCTACTACCTGAAATTATTATACTTTCAAAAAATAATACTTTTGCAATATGTTTTTTTTCAAGACCTAATACATTATATAAGCCAAGTTCTTTTTTTCTCCGCTTTATCAAAAAGCTGTTTGTGTAAAAAAGGAATATAACTGAAAAAACACCTATTATTACTGTTCCTAAATTTAATATTGTTTTAAGATTTTGAGACCCAATTATCTCATCTAACCCCTTATTTATAGAGAATGAATGCATTATATAAAACATACTAATAGTACATATACAGGTTATTATATAGGGATAATAGGTTTTGCTATTATTCTTTATATTTGTTAGTGCTAACTTTTGATAAAACAATTTATTCATCCCCATTACCCCCATTAGTAATGACTGTTAATGTATTAGATATTTTCTCAAACATTTCTTCGTTAGACATTGCTCCTTTATAGATTTGATGAAATACCTCTCCATCTTTAATAAACAATACCCTACTTGCATGACTTGCTGCTTTTGTACTATGAGTTACCATTAATATTGTTTGCCCATCTTTATTTATCTCTGAAAACAATTTTAATAATTGATCTGTAGCTTTTGAATCTAATGCTCCTGTTGGTTCATCTGCTAAAATAAGTTTAGGTGAAGTAATAAGTGCCCTTGCAACAGCCGCTCTTTGCTTTTGTCCACCTGATACTTCATATGGATACTTTGATAATATATTTTCTATATTAAGCCTCTTTGCAATAGGTTCTAATCGTCCTTCCATTTCATCATATTTCTTTCTAGCTAAAACAAGTGGTAAAAATATATTATCCTTTAATGAAAATGTATCAAGTAAATTAAAATCTTGAAATACAAATCCTAAATTTTCTCTACGAAATACTGATATTTCACTTTCTTTTATATTTACTATATTTTTATCATTTAACATTACATTTCCACCAGTAGGCTTATCTAATGAAGCTAAGATATTAAGAAGCGTGGTTTTCCCCGAACCCGATTCCCCCATTATTGCAACATATTCACCTTTCTCCACTGAAAATGTCACATTACTTAACGCCTGTACCTGATTTCCTCCAAATCTAGTTGTATATACCTTCTTTAAATTATTTACTTCCAATAATGCCATATCACTTTCCTCCAATTCATATATTAACTATATTATTATTATAGAAAATAAGGAAATGTAAAACCATAATCCTGACTTACATTTCCTTGTTTAACCTTACACTTTTGTAAGGTCTTCCTATTCCATTATTATTTTTATAGAAGAAAGATTAATTTTCACTGTAGTTCCTTCATCAACTATAGATGTAATGGTTATACTATGCGAAAGCTTGTTTAATATCTTCTTGCAAAGATATAATCCAATTCCTGTTGCTTTTTTATCCATCCGTCCATTATATCCCGTAAAGCCTTTTTCAAATATCCTTGGCAAATCTTCTTGTTCAATACCTATTCCTGTATCTTCAATTACTAATGTCTTTTCTTCAAGACTATCCATATATATTGATATTTTCCCTTTCTTTGTGTACTTCAATGAGTTTGATAAAATTTGTTCAATTACAAAAACTAACCACTTTTCATCGCTTAATACACTACAGTTCATTTCATTAAACTCCACCGCTATGCCCTTTTTAATAAATATATGTGCATACTTTCTTATTGCTTGCCTTATAATTTTCGATAAATCATAATTCTGAAATACTAAATCTGAAGATGAACTTTCAATTCTTAAATATCCTAATACCATGTCCACATACTGATCAATCTTAAAAAGTTCTGTTAATAATTCTTTATTTTGCTTATTTTGCTCAAATTGTAATAATAATTTCATTGCAGCAATCGGTGTTTTAATCTGGTGCGCCCACAATGTATAATAATCTATCATCTCTGTTTGTTTTATATCTGACTTCAAAGCTATTTCTTGCTTTTGATTATATAACTCAAATAATATATTCTGATAGTATGCTTCTATAGTACCATTAGCTATTGGTACTTTTTCTAAATCTACAGAAATTTGATTTTTAATATTATACAAATCACTATATTTTTTATAATATTTAATAAAATCATAAAAAGAAAATATTATTCCAAGACAACTAACCAGAAGAAAAGCGTATACTATAGGCTCAATATCTATTGAATATAAGAAAAATATAGTTACATAAATAGCACTAAAAATAATATATTTAATTATCGATTTAATATGATCTTTAACGTATAACAACATTACCTTTAATAAATATTTTAAACTCATATTATTCCACCATATATCCTATGCCTTTTTTCGTTTTAACAAGATCAATAATACTAATATCACTAAGCCTTTTTCTTAAACGAGTAACATTCACTGTCAAAGTGTTATCATCAATATAACTATCACTTTCCCACAGTTTTTCCATAATAGTATCACGAGACACCACTCTACCAATATTTTCAAATAAAACCTGTATTATCTTAAATTCATTCTTTGTAAGCTCAATCTTAACGTCTTTATATTCAATGGTAGTGTCATTAAGGTTTAATACTATTCCTCTATGTTCAATTACATTCATTTGTCCTCCAAAAGAATATGTCCTTCTCATCAATGCCTGGACTTTAGCCACAATAACATTTAAATCAAAAGGCTTTGCAATAAAATCGTCCCCCCCCATATTCATAGCCATAACAATGTTCATATTATCACTCATAGAAGAAATAAAAATTATAGGCACCTTGGATATTTTACGAATTTCATTGCACCAATGATATCCATTAAAAAATGGCAAAGATATATCCAATAGTACAAGTTGTGGATTAAATTCAATAAATCCCTTCTTAACATCTTTAAAATCAGTTATACATCCCACTTCATAATTCCATTGACACAAAAAGTTTTCAAGTCCTTTTGCAATTATCATATCATCTTCAACTATTAAAATCTTATACATACCAACCTCATATCCCTTCTTTATATTTAAATTCATAATTTATTATACTATATCCCATGTTCTATACACTAATATGTATGTACTTTTGAAATGCATTAATATATTCAGGAATCGATCTAAATTAATCAAAAACTTTAAAAGAAATGTTAGCGCCACTCCAGTTATTTGTATAAAATTCTTGAATATCAAAGCAAAAATGCCGCATATTCATTTGAATAATACTACATTTTTACAAGTTATTATTTTTTAACTCTCTATATTTAATCCTAATATTATCATTTACACTTTTATTTCAAATCCATATTCACACAACACAAAATCGTCTATTCTTACTTCATAGCTTCCATCCTACAAATTAGAGTTTATAGAGTTCTACAATCATCATTTAGTATTATGAATATATTAATAATATCCTTTTTCATTATTAAAGAACAAAATCGCTTCACCCTCTTTATATTGTTTGTTCATTGCTTCTGTTTCTAAGTATGTCATAAATATAGTTTCAACAGGTACTGTTCTTTTCAAAATATACCCATTTTTATTATTGCTAGTTTTATCTAAATCAGCAAATGATAGAGCAACATCTAAACTAAACGTCCATGATGTAAGAGATTTTTCATAGTAATTCATCCAATTTCCCTCAGTAGACATTCCCCTATATAATATTACCTCATCAATATTTAGCAGCTTAAAATAAGCTCGTAAATAAGCAATACGATTAATTATATAGTCTATAATTCTGTCCTTGCCTCCTACATTGTTAAATATTTCATTTTGTCTTAATATCTTATTTTTATAACTCACAATTCCTAGTTCTGCAAGTATAATCTTGATGCCCTTAATCCATTCCAAATTTGGATTCAAAACAATTTCACTTGTTGTTTTTTCTTCTATACAATCTAATCCTATTGACTCCATATACCGTTTTATATCTTTAATAAGAAATTCATTTCCCTCTTTAGCATTTAAGTCTATGGTCTGTCCATTTATTACATTACTTAAGTTATTTTTAAGCCAATTAATAATATTATTTTCAGCAATAGCTATCTTTTCTTCTGTTATTGCTTTATTTTCTTTACTTGCTTCAATGGTTAATAGTTTATTAAACTGTTTAACTTTTTTAGTTATACGCTCTATATCTTTACTTTCTAACTCTCTAGAGTTCTTTAAAACCTGAAATAGATTTATATCTTCAGCAGGCAAGTCCCAATAGTTACCTTTGTCTTCAAAGTCTGTAATTCTCCATCTAAACATTGCTATTTCTTCAAAATATTCTTCTATGTAACCTGGTGTTCTTCTCCCATCTAATAGCCTACACTGATTACTATTAACGATATGTTTAATTTCCCCCTGTACAAATTCATCATCTGATAAAGCGGTTGTGCTAAATTGATGAACTCCCATATATTCATCCCCTTTTTATGACCTTATTGACTATCTAAAAATCTAAAGAATAAATTCCTATTTATCGCTCACGATATAGTACTATATTGATTTGGCAATGAACACTATCTGGTTCTTCTAATTTTTTATAATATAGCCTTATTGAAGACTTAAAAAACTTTTTGAATATCTTTATTTAAATTATCATGTGTAAGAATATTATACCATTATATGCTATTTTTACAATTAACTAACCTAGCATAATAAGTAGTGGTACCGTCAAAAATTGCTTAGTGTTATAAATCTACATTTTACTGATTCTATCCCCCATACAAAACTATACTATAGAAGATTTTCACTTTACCACAAAAAATCCATGGTGAAATTTCCACCATGGATTTATTTGTTTGCATATGTTTTGAATGATTGTTGAAATTGACCTTCAGTAAATCAATGTTCCGAAACGGTTTAGCCAAGATAATATGAATTCCTTATCAACTTTAGTCTAAAACTGTATTATTTTACACCTTTAGCTTTTAGTTTCTCAAGCATATCTATGGTCATTTTAGCAAGATCGTACTCTGCTTTAAATCCCCACTCTTCTGTTGCTGCAGTTGGATCGATTGAATCTGGCCAAGTGTTAGCAATTCCTTGTCTTACTGGATCTACGTTATAAGACATTTCGAATGTTGGAATATGTTTTTTGATTTCTTCTGCTATTTCTTCTGGTTTGAAACTCATAGCAGTTATATTAAATGCATTTCTATGAACTAATTTACTTGGATCTGCTTCCATTAAAGTAATTATTGCATTTATAGCATCTGGCATATACATCATATCCATGTAAGTTCCTTCACCTATGAATGAAGTATATTTACCTGATTTTAATGCTTCATAATATATATCTACAGCATAATCAGTAGTTCCACCACCTGGTAGTGCAACATAAGAAATAAGTCCTGGGAATCTTACTCCTCTTGTATCAACTCCAAATTTAGTATGGTAATAATCACATAATAACTCTCCTGAAACCTTAGTTACACCATACATAGTGTTTGGTCTTTGGATAGTATCTTGAGGAGTGCCTACTTTTGGTGTAGATGGACCAAATGCCCCTATTGAACTTGGAGTAAAGAATTTACAACCTAATTCTCTAGCAACTTCTAATGCATTAACAAGTCCACCCATGTTTAATGACCATGCAAGTTGTGGTTTTGCTTCTGCTACCGCTGATAATAATGCTGCAAGATGAATTATAGTATCTACTTCATATTTTTTAGCTATTGATAAGAAAGCATCATAATCTGTAACATCAAGAGTTTCAAATATTCCACCCTCAACAACCGCATTTCCTTCTGGTCTTCTTAAATCTGTAGCTACAACATTGTCTACACCATAAACTTCTCTCATCTTTGTTACAAGTTCCGTACCAATTTGTCCTAAACATCCAGTTACTATTATTCTTTTCATCTTTAATTCTCCCCATTTCATCTTATTTAATATTATTTAAAATGATATACCTAATATCTACGAGTCTTATATTTCTTTTTTTAGACTGTATACTGTCTTACAGATTTTCAGATAACGTTTTCTTAAATTTGGTGAGAGTAAAAACTCCCACCAAATATTAAAATCTATTTATCTTATCTATTTTATTAACCCCATATCTCTTCCAACTTTTGCATATTTAGCAATAGCTTCATCTAACATTTCTTTTGTATGTGCTGCTGATGGCATATTTCTAACTCTTGCTGTCCCTAGTGGAACTGTTGGGAATACTATTGATTTAGCATATACACCCTCTTCAAATAGTCTTCTACTAAATTCTTGTGCTTTTGCAGCATCACCTATTATACATGGAGTTATTGGAGTTTCACTATGTCCAATATCAAATCCTAATTCCTGTAATCCTTTTTTAAGATAGTTTCCATTCTCCCATACTTTATCATGAAGTTCAGTACTCTCTGTTAATATTCTTACAGCTTCAATACAAGCCCCTGCTGATGCTGGAGTTAATGAAGTTGAGAATAGGAATGGTCTACCTCTAACTTTTAACCAGTCGATAAGATCACTAGTTCCTGCAACATATCCTCCAACTACACCGATAGCTTTAGAAAGTGTTCCTATTTGGAAATCTATTTTATGTGATAGTCCAAAGTGATGAACTGTTCCAGCACCTTTACCAAGTACTCCTGAACCGTGAGCATCATCAACATAAGTTATTAAGTCAAATTCTTCTGCAATTTCTACAATCTCAGGAAGTTTTGCAATATCTCCATCCATTGAGAATACTCCATCTGTAATTACCATTATTTTTTCATATAATCCAGACTCTTTAGCTTCTTTTGCTTTATTTCTTAAATCTTCCATATCAGAGTGCTCAACTCTTATGATTTTAGCTCCTGATAATCTACATCCATCAATGATTGATGCATGGTTTAATGAATCTGAAAGTATTGCATCTTTTTTATTCATTACAGCAGATATTGCTGCCATATTACAGTTGAATCCTGATTGGAAAGCTATTGCAGATTCAGTGTGTTTAAACTCTGCTAATCTCTTCTCAAGTTCTATATGTATGTCAAGAGTTCCATTGATTGTTCTAACAGCACCTGCTCCTACCCCATATTTTTCAGTAGCTTTTAATGAAGCTTCTATCATTCTTTTATCTGTAGCAAGTCCTAAATAGTTATTTGAAGAAAGGTTCACAAGTTTCTTTCCATCCACTTCAATGATTGGTCCATTTTGCCCCGTAATAACATTGATTTCATTATAAAGTCCCTTGCTTTTAAGGTCCTCTAAATTCACTTTAAGAAAATTTTCTAATGATTTACTTCCCATATGATTACCTCCACCTTAATTATATATTAATTTAAATTAACAACATACAAATGAATATTTATAATGTATGTTAGTTTATTTATACTCCAAAATAACATCTTTTTCAATGACATTTACATCCTTTTACTTAAAAAAATTTCTTTTTTATACCATAAACTAACATGACACATGTTTAACTTACTTATATAGCCCTCTATAATCTTCTGGCAAAAGTGCTGCTATAGATTTCATTACCTCAGTCATAGCTCTATCATTATAATCATTTTTATCTTCGTCTTTAAATTTTGATGGCATTGAAATTACGTCTCCAAATTTCACTGTTACTTTTGCTGACTTAAAATTTTCTTCTCCCATATCCTTATCATTTATTGGCAAAAAATCCTCTGTTCCAGTAATCCCAATGGGAACGATATTTGCCTTCGATAACTTGGCTATAAGTAAAAGGCCTTTTTTACCCTCTATCATTTTTCCTGTTCTGCTTCTTGTTCCTTCTGGGAACATCATTATATTTTCTCCAGCCTTAAGTCTTTGTATTATCTTACTTATTGCTTCCTTATCCGCTGAGTTAGGTTTTATTGATATAGTTTTAACAAATTTAAATCCATTTTTCGTAAAGTCATTGTCGGAAAGTTTTACTCCGGCTATAAATGTAGGATCCTTTTCTTTAAGTACTTCATTAAGTATAAGTCCATCTGCATTACTTAAATGGTTGCAAATAAATATTATAGGACCATTTATATCCTTAATTTTATCATACCCTTCAACTTTTAGATTTGCATATTTTTTTATAGCTGATTTAACATAATTCCTTACTAATTTTGCTGAAAGATTTTTCGGTAGTTTATCTACTATTTTCATTAACATTTCCTTTTTCATATAACTCTCCCTTCTAAAACTAAACGCATTAATAATCATCCTTTAGTTTACTTAAATTTATTGTTTAAATAACATGTCATAGTATTCTTTTATATAAGGTGATTTAATCACCTCTTTAATTTCATCTTTATCATCATTATACATGAAATAATAATTAATAAGTCCATTTCTTATTAATAAATTCTTACCTCTCCACCCACAAGAGTGATTTGAATATATCTCCTTAAACCCTTTATTATCTAGCTTTATAAGGCTTAACAAGTCAACTTCTTTCATATATTTCATAGGAATAAACTCTTGTATCCATGATATATCTATATCTTTATTGTGTGGACATATCTTCTGACACGCATCACACCCAAATATGTTTCCCTCAATCATAGGTAATTCAATTAATTCTAAATGCTTTTTCTGTGTTAAATAAGAAACACAGCAGCTTGAATTAAAGCTTTTCACATCATCTATTATAACATTTGTTGGACATTTTTTCACACACAAATTACAGCCCATACATCCATACCCCTTAGGTTCATCAACCTTTAATTTAAGATTTGTAATTATTTCCCCCAAAAATACATATGAACCATACTTTTCTGTAATTAATGTGTTATTTTTACCTATAAATCCGATTCCACTCTTAGCAGCTATATATCTCTCTGGTAAAGGATTGCTATCTACAAAACTTTCAGCCCTGCCACCTATAGTTTCTATAAACTCACATATTTTTTTCAAATACCCTTTGAGTACCTTATGATAATCAGTCCCCTTAGTATATAATGAAAATCCATGTTCACTATCGCCTTCTCCATGATAGTATGGAAATGCAATAGATATTATGGTTTCTCCATCTGTCATTAAAAGCTTTGGATTAAGCTTCTTCTCTATGTCCTGCTCCTCAAATTCATTGAAAAGTTTATTTTCTTCACGATACCTAAAAAAATCTTCTAGCTCTTCAAATCTTCTACACTCCGTAAATCCAATAATATCTATACCAAGCTCTTTAGTAAATTTTATTATCTTTTCCTTAGCATCCATGTTCTCTCCAATATTCTATAGCATACTTTCCTGCAATTCTTCCCTGATTCATTACATTTTCAACTGAATTATATCCAGTAATTACTGTGCCGCAAGCAAAAATTCCTGGTATAGAAGTCTCCATATACTCTGAGGCAATGATTCCGCTATTTTCGTCATTTATCTGTATTCCCATTTTTTTTGCTATTACGGTATCAGGTTTTAAATTCATACATAAAACTAGGGTGTCGCACTCCATATATTTACAAGTCCCCTCAATCACATTGTAATCATCATCTATGTGTACAATGTCAACTCCGCTTACTCTAGATGTACCATATATCTTAACTACTCTATGTTTGAATAAAACTGGAATATTAAAGTCCTGTATATAATAACTAGATTGCTCATTTATAGCTCTCACTTTATTATTAGTTTCAATCATACTATTTACTGTAGCCCCTTCTAATATTAAGGTTTTGGCTGCTAATACACCTATATCATCAGAGCCTAGTATGATACATTTTTTTCCAGGCATTACACCCTTTTTATTAATATATCTCAGTGTTGAATAAGCTGTTGTTATGCCCTCTTTACCATATCCTAATATGTTTTTATATCCAAATGGTATTTCTCTTGAACCCATGGCAAGTATTATTACTTTTCCCTCTATTGTAGTTATCCCTTCATCACTATTAACTAAAGTAACATTTTTACTTTTTTCAATTTCCAAAACCGTAGTTTCGCACTTAATAATTATGCCTAAGCTTTGAGCCTCTTTAATCAATTTAGAAATTAATTCTGGTATAGTTAGATTTTCTTTTATATTTTTATAATAAAACCCTGTATGAACACAACAATTTATTGCTCCCCCTGGTTCTTCTTCTCTTTCAATTATTATTACATCCTGAGCACCTCTAATTTTAGCTTCTATAGCCGCTGTAAGACCACTTACACCTGCTCCTATGACTACTAAATCAAAAACTTTCATAAAAAACCTCCTAAAACATTATCTAATAGCTAATACATCAAATATCTTTTAGCCTAATGCTTTTTACAACTAATTATACTATTTTTTTAACTATTTATCATTATCTTCTGAGCCTTATCCCTCTATTCAAAAAAAATACTACACTAAAACTAAATATAACAACTATAGCCATAAGTATATTTGCTTGAAGTTTATTTCCACTTTCTACTGCAAAATATATAGCTATAGGTATTGTTTGTGTTTTCCCTGGTATGTTTCCAGCAACCATAAGTGTTGCACCAAATTCACCTAAAGCCCTTGTAAATGATAGTATGACACCGCTAACAATTCCCTCAATCGCAAGGGGTATTATTATGTAATAAAATATGCTACTATCCTTAGCTCCAAGGGACTTTGCAGATTCTATATATGCTATGTCTATGTCTAAAAATGCAGCCTTAGTACTTTGATACATAAGGGGGAGTGCAACAATTGCTCCCCCAATAGCCGCGCCTAACCATGTAAATACTAAAGTATTCCCAAACAAAGCCGTAGTTATTTTTCCTCCCAATCCATTTTTCCCTATAAAAAGCAATAATCCATAACCAACAACAGTAGGTGGTAAACACATAGGCAAAAGTATAAGAGTCTCTAAAAAAGCTTTTCCCTTAAAATTATATCGAGTAAATATAAATGCTAAAGCAATCCCTAATATAAATACTATTATAGTAGCTACCAGTGCTACTTTTAAGGAAATAATAACTGGACTTAATATCACATTCTTCATATCAAAACCACCTTATTAATCCAGTTTAAAACCATATTGTTTTAATATTTCTTTACCCTCATTACTACCTAAGAAATCAAGAAATTTAACACTTTCATCTTTTTCTTTAGATGCTCCTATTAATCCACCTGGATATATTATAGTCTTATGACTTGAGTTATCAAAAGTAACAACTATTGATGATTCTTTTATATGCATTGCATCTGATTTATAAATTATCCCACAAACAGCATCTCCACTCTCAACATAGCTTACAACTTGCTTAACATCTTTAGCATAAACTATTTTATCTTGAATCTTGTCCCATTGATTGTAATAATTCAAAGCTTCCTCTGCATATTGTCCTACTGGAACTGATCCAGCTTCGCCTAACGCTATATACCCTTCTAATTTCTCTAAATCATTTATATCTGTTATCTTATCCTTATATTCATTGTTCACTATAAGCACAAGTTCATTTTCTACTATAGTCTTTTTGCTACCTTCTACTATTAAGTTTTTTTCCTCAAGGGCTTTGAATTGCTTTTCTCCCGCTGATATAAATATATCTACTGATGCTCCCTCTTCTATTTGCTTTTGCAGTGACCCTGAAGCTCCGAAGTTAAAAGTTAAAATAATATTATTATCTTTCTCATAAACGGTCTTTATATCTTTCATAACTTCCTCAAGACTTGCTGCAGCAGAAATTATAATTTCTTGTTTTTTATTATTTTTATCACTGTCTACCCTGTCGCACCCGGTAAGAACAATACCTATTAACAATATAACCATTAAATATTTTAATTTTTTCAACTAATCTCCTCCAACTCTAAAATATATACTCTAATTTAAAATTTAAAAATAAGGATAAAACCCCTAATGGATTTTTTTGAAAAATAAATGTACAAATTAAATTAGATATATATATATTATACTCAACTTATATATTTCCTTTTTTTACAATAATTATTTATATAATAAAGAATTATATGTATAATGAATTTAAGCAGTAATATAATTCTAATTATCTTATGGTTTAATATATCCATATTAAAAGGAGCTGATTAAATTATGAAATGCCCGTATTGTAACAATGAAATGGATATAGGTAATATTGAATGTGATGGACGAGGTGGTTTATTATGGTCTGATTCCTACCATAAGCGAAGTCTCTTATCAAAATTTATGGGAACGGATTGTATAATTTTAGCTGAGGCAGCTATTTTCGGTAACACTACCCATTTGGCTCACAGTTGTATCAAATGCAAAAAAATAATTATTGATATTTAACCTACAAAAAATTATATGGAGTTGATAGTCATATTAAACTATCAACTCCATATCTATACTACTATATTCATTCTAGAGATGAGTTCTTTTTCCCTTTAAAGATAATAATTAATCACACTCATACACGGCAATATGATTATTTCCTTCTACTTTAAAAATCTTTTCAACATCCTCTGTTATCATGTCATTTATGTCCTTATCTATAGTAAACATAACTCCAATTCCACAATTGGAACTAAGCTTTCTTGGTATCGGCATAGTTTCACTACTTATTCCAACTGAGTTTAAGTACCTATGATACTTTATTGCTCCTGAGTGCGTAAAGAAAACAACAATATACTGCATACTATTTTTTCGCCTCTACTGAGAAATCTTCACCCACTTCTTTTACTATTACCTTAAATCCAGCATTCTTAATGAATCTTGAAACATTTTCTTTAGCTACATTATTATCAACTAGTATTTCAAATCCATCCTTATTTTCCCCTAATGCTTTTTTAGCCATTAATACTGGTTGAGGACAACTCATACCTCTTGCATCTATTTTAACCAATAGAAACACCATCCTTACTTTCTGTTTTATTCTTACCTATACTAAATGCCTTGTTAACACATAAATATGAAACTCCAAGTAAAATTACTATTCCAATAACTACAGCGATTTTACCATTTCCAGTAGGACCTTCTCCTGATGATGCAAGTCCAAAGTTATGTGCAAATGCTGCTCCTACCACCATTCCCATTACAGTTATAGCTGAATCTGCATTTCCTTCTCCCGATAATACTAATTGTCTTAATGGACATCCCCCTAAAAGGACTGACCCCCATCCTGCAACAACCATCCCCATGAAATTCCATACAGCATCATTGTGAGCTATAGGTTGACCTTTGAACCCTAGCTTAAAGAATTCTGGCCCTAATATTATATTACCTATTAATGTAACTACAAATATAGATATAAATCCCCACATTAAATAAGTATCTTTAAACATTATTGCATCTCTAATTCCTCCAACCATACAAAGTCTAGTTTTTTGAGATACAATCCCGATAATAAGCCCTGCCCCTAACGCCATCCATATTGGAGCATGCATAGAACCTGGACCTTTTTCACTGAAAAATATAAATGCTGGTGCAGATATAAGTAATACTAATAACATTACTGCTATAACCGGCATAGCATATCCTTCTACCATCGTTTGAGTATAGTTTCTTTTTAAACTAAATCCTCTATTTAAAAATTGAATTCCTATGAATATCCCTGCAGCAAATCCAAGTAACCCTATAACTGCATTTAAATCTCCACCTGCAATCCTTAGCACCATTCTAAGTGGACATCCAAGGAATACTAACGCTCCTATCATAACTATAGCTCCAAGAATAAATCTTAGGAATGGTGATGAACCACCCTTAACCTTAAACTCCTTTGTAAATATTGCTATTATAAATGCTCCTAAAATAATTCCTATAACTTCTGGTCTAATATATTGAACAACTTCTGCTCTATGTAATCCTACTGCGCCTGCTGTATCTCTTAAAAAACAAGCTATACAAGCTCCCATATTTTTAGGATTTCCAAAGTAAACTAGAAGTACAGACATTAATCCAATAATTCCACCAGCAAAAATGATACCTCTTTTCTCCCTCATCTCTTTACTACCCCCTACATATTTGTTAATATTTAATTACACGTCCAGTTTACCATATGTTGCTATATTTATTAAATTTTAATTTCAAATACATATTACTACATCTATTTGTTATTCAAATGAATATTTCGCTTTAAAAATATAGTATGGTGAATTTATATATAAGGAGGCTAATTATGAAAAAAGTATATTTAGATAATGGTGCAACCTCTTTTCCAAAACCCACGGAAGTAATAGAATCTATGACCAATTATATAGTTGGTATTGGTGGAAACGTTAATCGTGGTAGTTATGACAGCTCTTTTGATGCTGAAAATACAATATACGAAACTCGTGAACTTTTATGCGAACTATTTAATTTCTCCAAACCTGAAAATGTGATTTTCACTAGAAACATTACCGAGAGCTTAAATGTAGTGTTAAAGGGACTTCTAAAGAGAAATGATCATGTCATTGTTTCATCCATGGAACATAATGCAGTTATGAGACCTCTTAATTCTCTAAAAAACAAGGGTGTAAAATACTCTATAGTACCCTGTGATAAGGATGGTAATCTTAATGCAGCTGATATACATAAGTACATACAGCATAATACTAAGGCTATAATAATGACCCATAGTTCTAATGTGTGTGGAACCATTCTACCCTTAGATGAAATAGGAAGCTTTTGCAGAAATCATAACTTACATTTTATTGTAGATACAGCACAGACAGCTGGATTTTTGCCAATCGATATGAAAAAAATGAATATAGATATATTATGTTTTACAGGTCATAAAAGTCTTCTAGGACCTCAAGGTATTGGTGGTTTTTTAATAAGTGATGCTCTAGCTAAGGTAACTTCTCCACTTATAGAAGGCGGTACAGGAAGTCTTTCTGAATACGAAATCCAACCAGAGTATATGCCCGATAAATTCGAAGGTGGAACTTTAAATATTCCTGGAATTTTTGGATTAAATGCTAGCCTTAAATTTCTGAAAGAAACTGGCGTTGAAAACATACGTGCTCATGAATGTTTTCTTACCCAAATATTTTTAGACAAACTTCAAGATATTAAGGGTTTAAATATTATCGGGAGCTTGTATGCTAAAAATAAAACTTCCGTAGTATCCATAGATTTCTTAAATATTGACAATGGTGAAGTAGCATATAAACTTTCAAAAAATTATGGAATTTCTGTAAGATGTGGACTTCACTGTGCTCCATCTGCCCATAAAACATTAGGAACTTTTCCTGATGGAACTGTAAGATTTAGCTTTGGAGCTTTCAACACGGAAGATGATGTTATTTATGCTATCGAATCTATAAAAGAAATTTTATCAAGTTATTTTTGATTTTACTAATTTAACAAATTCTTAACCTAATTATCATTGTAATTATCCTTATATTAATCTATAATTCATATAAAGATAAGATAGTTCTTATTAAAAGGGAGTAGTAATAAATATAACATCAACAACAACGGTTTTAAAACCTGGTGTTATTGCCTTTTGGGTTACAAGACTTTTAATATAGTTTTTAGATAAAAATTATATTAAGGGTCTCTTTTTATGTATATTTCATAGCAATATATGTAAAAAATATATTGCTATGACAAATTTTTATATTGAGGTGTATTATGGATGTATTAAATGATTTTCTAAATTTAGTAATTACTACTATACAAAGTTTTGGTTATACTGGTGTATTTCTAGCAGTTGTTTTAGAATATGCTTGTCTCCCATTACCAAGTGAAGTATTACTTCCCTTCATCGGATTTTTAGCTTCTAGTGGAAATTTCAGCTTTCCAGGAGTTATTGTAATTAGTACTCTAGCTGGCTTAATCGGTTCAACAATTTGTTACCTTATTGGCTACTTCGGAGGTTCGCCTATCATTAATTGGCTATGCAATAAATCCTCTGGAGCAAAACGAAGTTTTGACAAACTAGACACATTTATAGCAAAGTATGGTAAGACTGCCGTTTTTATAACTAGATTATTTCCTTTGACTAGAACCTATATTTCATTGGCTGTAGGCGCTGTAAAAATGAGATACTCCCAATTTATTTTATATTCCTTTGGAGGCATAGTAATTTGGAATACAATACTTATCTCTCTAGGTTATTATCTCGGCGAAAATACAGATCTCATAAAAAAAATCTTATCAAATTACTCAATTGTAGCTATAACGCTGTTAATCTTAGTAATATTAATAGTATTATATAAACTAATCAAAAGAAAAAAGAAGTGTTAAAAACTTTAGGAGGAAAAACTATGGATAAATTTTTTTCTAAATCATCTACGGAAGTATTAAAAAACTTTAATGTTTCTAAAGAAGGTTTGAATGATACCCAAACAAAAGAAAACTTAAGTAAGTATGGTTATAACCAACTTTCTGAAAAGAAAAAGAAAGGTGTTATCGAAGTATTTATAAGTCAATTTAAAGACTTATTAGTATGCATCCTAATAGCTGCTGCCGTTATATCTATGATGACAGGTAATGTCGAAAGTACTTTAGTTATATTTTCTGTTATTATTCTTAATGCATTACTTGGAACCATACAACACTTTAAAGCTGAGCAATCATTAGCTAGCTTAAAAGCACTATCCTCACCCTCTGCTAAGATATTTAGAAATGGTGTAAAGGTTGAATTAAATTCCAATGAAGTTGTCCCTGGCGATATATTAGTTTTAGAGTCCGGAGATTTAGTTGCCGCAGATGGAAGGATTATTGAAAACTTCTCTCTACAGGTAAATGAAAGCTCTCTAACTGGAGAATCAGAAAGTGTTACTAAAACTAGTGATATTATAATAAAAAATGAACTTGCTCTAGGTGATCAAAAAAACATGGTATTCTCAGGCTCCCTTGTAACCTACGGTAGAGCGTTAGTTGTTGTAACGAATACTGGTATGGGCACAGAAATAGGAAAGATAGCCCATCTAATGGATGAAACCCAAGAAAAGAAAACTCCACTTCAAACTAATTTAGATGACTTTAGTAAAAAACTTGCAATAGCTATTCTTGGCGTTTGTGTCCTTGTATTTGGACTTAGCCTATATAGAGGAACTCCAATGCTTGATTCCTTAATGTTTGCAGTTGCCCTAGCTGTAGCCGCTATTCCTGAGGCTTTAAGCTCTATTGTTACAATAGTTCTTGCCCTAGGAACACAAAAAATGGCTAAGCAAAATGCTATTATTAAAAAACTTAAAGCAGTTGAAGGGTTAGGATCTGTATCCATTATCTGTTCTGATAAAACTGGTACTCTAACTCAAAATAAAATGACAACAAAAAAAGTTTATGTAGATAATAAGTTAATTGATGGTGAATCCTTAAACCTAAACAATTCCCCAGAAAACTATTTACTTAATAGCTCTATACTTTGTAATGACTCTACATCTTCTGCTGGAAAAGAAATTGGTGATCCAACTGAAGTTGCTCTTGTTAATTTAAGTCATAAGTTTTCTTTGGACGAACTCTCAGTTAGAACGAACTTTAAAAGAATAAGTGAATTACCTTTTGATTCTGATCGAAAGCTTATGAGTACTCTTCACCACTTTGATAATAAGTACCTAATGTTCACTAAAGGTGCCTTCGATGTGCTTTTAGATAGAGTTAAATATATTAAAACCTCTGAAGGTGTAAGAGAAATTTCGGCTAAAGATAAAGAAAATATAATTGAAACAAACAAAAATTTATCTGAAAACGGATTAAGAGTTCTAGCTTTTGCCTATAGAGAATTTGACACTGAAAAGAACCTCGTTATCGAAGATGAAGATAACTATACTTTTATTGGATTAATCTCAATGATAGACCCACCAAGAGAAGAATCAGCTACTGCTGTTGCTGACTGTATCACTGCTGGTATAAAACCAATAATGATTACTGGTGACCATAAAATAACTGCTTCTGCCATTGCAAAGCAAATCGGAATACTAAGAACTGGTGATTTAGCTATCGAAGGTTTAGAACTCGATAAAATGTCTGATGAAGAACTTAAAAATAATATAGAAAATATATCTGTTTATGCCAGAGTCTCACCTGAGCATAAAATAAGAATAGTTAACGCATGGCAAGAAAAAGGTCAAATAGTTGCCATGACAGGTGATGGAGTTAACGATGCCCCTGCACTTAAGCAATCAAACATTGGAATTGCTATGGGTATTACAGGTACTGAGGTTTCAAAGGATGCTGCATCAGTAATTCTTACGGATGATAACTTTGCTACCATAGTTAAAGCTGTAGCTAATGGAAGAAATATTTATAATAATATACAAAACTCCATTAAATTTCTTCTATCTGGTAATACCTCTGGTATCATTGCTGTGCTATATGCCACATTAATGGCTCTACCAATGCCATTTGCAGCTGTACACCTACTATTTATAAACTTACTTACAGATAGCTTACCAGCAATAGCAATAGGTATGGAGAAGTCTCGTCATAACTTATTAAAAGATAAGCCTCGTGATAGTCGTTCTTCATTACTTTCAAAAGACTTTATGATAGAAGTCGGTCTTGAAGGGTTAGTTATCGCTATCTTTACACTAACATCCTTCTACATAGGTCTAAAGGTTAATCCTGCTGTAGGTTCAACTATGGCATTTGCTACATTATGTCTATCTAGACTATTCCACGGCTTTAATTGCAGAGGTAAGAATTCTATATTTACTATAGGAATATTCTCTAATAGATATAGCTGGATGGCATTTGGTTTAGGATTAGTATTCTTGAACTCAGTACTATTCGTACCATTCCTACAAAACTTATTCGAAGTAGCTACTTTAACTGGTTCTCAAGTAGGATATATATATCTTCTATCATTCTTACCAACAGTAATTATCCAAATTACTAAGGTAATTATCGACACAGTTAACAATAAAAAAACTTCAATTTAATTTTAGAAAAACCTCCACTGAATTAATACTCAGTGGAGGTTTTATATTTTATAAAATATAAAAAAGTATATCTAAATAACTATCTTACCTTAGATATACTTACAAGAATAATAAGACACATAATATATCCTATTATTAGCACTATTCTTTTATATGACAAATCAAATTCTTCATACCTATAATATATATTTCCCTTATAGCATCTACTATTGATTCCATTTTTAATATCTTTCCACCTATTCAAGGTATTTACGAAAAGTAGTGAAGCAATAACTCCGGAATCTTTTACTTTAGCCTTAAATCCATTAAATCCACCTCTACAAATCATTGCTTTTCGTAGCATGTGAAATTCATCGTCTATAAGTATTAAAAATCTTTCCATAGACTTTCCTATATCAGAAATATCCTTAAGAAAGCTAACTTTAGACCCTAAGTAGAAAATATGATCCGTTGGCGTTGTAAGTGTTAAAAAACTCACTGTAATACCACCTGATACTGACTTTAAGATAAGAATTAATGTACTATACCATCCATAGTCAAATACAAAAGTTATTGATGAAATTAATGCAAATATAAAGGTTGCTTCTACAAAATGTTTTACCACATGTAATGGATTTTTATAAACAATATGAAGTCCAAGAAAAAATATTATATTTACTACCAATGGGTAGCACTTAGTACTAAAACTAAGTGCTATTATTGGTAGTATACATAAAAGGATTTTTTCTATTGGATGAATATTAGTTAGCTTACTTAGCTTTGAATACGCTAATATTGTTTTTAACATCCTTTTAACTGTTTCCTTTTAACTGCTGATTATTTTTTTTAGAACCTTTTTTAAGTCCAATATAGTACCCTATAAATCCAGCTCCAATTGCTGCCTGTAAACAGAAAAGAAAGCTTTCAATTTCACCTGATGGCGGTTCCCATAAAGGTTCTGCCCATGGCTCATAATCACCGTTTATTTCTTGAATTTTAACTTCTATTTCCCCATCTGCACCATTAAACTCACCATTTCTTCCAATGAATAATGATCCCAAAACTATAGCAACACATAATAATATTAATCCTATATTCTTTTTCATATTATTTCACCTCTCCAATCTCTAATAATTCTTCTGAGGCGTGTTTTTCTATAAAATCAAATATCATAACAGTTATTATTCCTTCTACTATAGCAAGTGGTATCTGTGTTATGGCAAATATTGATACAAACTTACCAAATGAAGCCACAAATCCACCTGTAGTAGCCGGAAATGCTAGTCCTAGTTGAATTGATGTAACTAAATAGGTTGCTAAATCCCCTATCATTGCTCCTAGGAATATTGCTGCTTTTTTATTTTTATTCTTAAGTAATTTATAAACTCCAAAAGCTGCTAAAGGTCCTGCTATACCCATTGATAACACATTAGCTCCCAATGTTGTTAATCCTCCATGGGCAAGGAATAGTGATTGGAATAAAAGTACTACTATTGAAACCACGGACATAACAAAAGGTCCAAAAATCATAGCTCCAAGACCTGTTCCTGTTGGATGTGATGAACTTCCTGTAACTGATGGTAGTTTCATTGCAGATAATACAAAAGCAAATGCCCCAATTAATGCTAAAAGCATTTTTAAATCTTTCTTATTTAATGTCTTTATCCTAATATCTCTAATTCCTAAAGCTACAAATGGAATACATGCTACAAAATAAAATGCAGCCCATCCTATAGGTAAAAAACCTTCTGCAATATGCATACCATATGCCGCTTGTGGAATTGTGAATAATAATGCTAATGCCCAGACAAATATAAATGATTTTTTCAATACAAATGACTTTTTCATAATTCTCCCCCCATATTTAAATCTAAAACTTGTTAATTTAAATATCATGCCGCTAGCAATGCTCATATTTAAATAATATATACTAACTGTAATTTAATAAACTTTATAATTCCCCTATATACTTAATGTGCACTTAAATATATAATTTTTATTTATATTAATATCTCATCATTATTTAGACAGCCTTTGCCCCCACCTTTACCCGAGCATTCATAGCTATCATATCCAGAAATGTTAACTTAAATATTGTTTATTACTACAGATATAGTCACATAACTCATCTTCATTATTGAAGACTTCCCCATACTCCATAATTTTTCGTTCTACTACTATAACCTTAATTCCAAGGTCTATCGCAGCTTTTATTTTTTCATAAGTTCCCCCTTGAGGTCCACTATCCTTTGTAAGTAATGCCTTACCATTATATTCTTTGATAAAGGCTTTATTTAGTTCGTAACTTATTGGCCCTTTAATGAAGATAAGATCTTCTACCTTAACTCCAAGGTCAAATACTTCTTCCATTACCTTTAATGAAGGTAATACTCTGTGAACTATTCTATTCTCAACATTCAAATCTAGTATTTTACCTATATTTCTGCTTCCAGTTGTATTTAAAATACATCCATCTACAGATCCCAGGATCTCGCCTAAATCTTCATAGTTTGGTACTTCTACTATTAAATCATTCTTTGGAAATGTATCTAAAGTGCTCTTTCTTTCATACCTTAAATACTCTATATTAAGCTCTTTAGCTATTCTCATAGCTATAGCACTTATTTCTACAGCATAAGGATGTGATGCATCTACAAGGACATTTACTCCATTGTTTTCAAATAATGCTTTTAATTCTAAATACGCTAACGGTTTATCATTTAACACCTTATATCTATAGTTATTTAAAAGCTCTCCTCCATAAGTGGTAGCTGTTGACACTACAATATTATCCGTATGTTTATTAAGATGGGAAAGAATTACCTTCCCTTCTGATGTTCCTACTATTAAGCCTATCATTGTAATTCTCCTCCCTAAGGCATCTTCACAAAGCAACTAAGTCAGCACTCTCAGATATTTGACTTGTTATTTATTTTCAGATGCCTACCTTCACCTATATTTTTATGATATAGGTTATATTATTTGCCTACTTTATATCCTCTTGGAGTTATGAATAATCCATCTTTAATATAACTCTTTGTATTTCCTACAATTACTATAGTCATCATATCAACTGCTGAATCATCAAATTCTCCTAAAGTCCAAACCTTAGCTTCTTGACCTTCTCTTAGGGCATGCTTAACTGTAGCTACTGGCGTATCATCTTTTCTATATTTCTTAATTATATCTAAAGCTTCTCTTAAGTAATGTGGTCTACCATTACTCTTTGGATTGTAAAGAGAAATTATAAAATCTCCTTCTGCTGCAAGTTGTACTCTTTTCTTAATATCTTCGTAAGGAGTCATTAAATCACTTAAACTTATGTTACAGTTATCGTGCATTAGAGGTGCTCCAACTATTGAACCTGCTGAAGACGATGCAGTAACTCCTGGTATAACTTCAACTTCCTCATCTTTTTTCATTTCAAGAATTAATCCAGCCATACCATATATTCCAGCATCTCCTGTACTTACAACAGCTACCGTACCTTCGTTAGTAAGTCTTAAAGCTTCTGCACATCTAGCTTCCTCACCCATCATTCCTGTAGAATAAACTTTTTTACCATCTAAAAGTGGCTTTATCATTTCTATATATTTTGTATATCCTACTACGATATCACTTTCCTCTATAGCTTTTACTGCTTTGATTGTCATATGATCAAGTCCACCTGGACCTATTCCTACTACATATAATTTTCCCATTTTTTCTTTCCTCCATTTAATTGCAAACCTTGTTGCTACTTATTTTTATAGTTACTCTTGATTTTATATCCATCTGTTTTAAAATCTTATTAAATACAGATTAGAACATATATCATTTATTTATACTTAATACTCTCTTTAAATTAATTTCCCAATACAAAGAGTTATGCCTTCAAAACTTAACTTTTCAGTTAGAAGTGTCCCTCCACCTAGTTCTACACAAGGCTCACATACAGCTCTAACCCCAATAGATTTTTGCACAAAGTCACTACCTTTATACTTATGCTCCACACTCTTTATCTCATCTAATGAATGTATTTCCATAGCACATCCCAAAAACTCACTTAATGCAATTAATGCTTTTTCATCTTTCTTAACTTCAACTGTAGATATTGTTTTTATAGCTCTTAAATCTATATTGTGTTTCTTTAAAGTATCCACAACAAATTTCTGAACTTTAATGTTATCCACATCTTTTCTACATCCCATGCCTAATATTATATTTTTTCTTATTAATCTTAAGTGACTAAGCCATTCTATACGTGGAACATTATCCACATGTATCTTATTTGATACAGTAACTATGCCCTTAATATCATTTGCTACATTTACATAACCTTTTGGCATTTTTATTTTATTATCTTCATCTAAGAACGCTACCTTAGCACTATCTACTAGCTTTGCAGCCACATCCTTAGCTATTTTCATATCATGTATTATAAGATTATTATCCTTTGCAATCATGTCTGGAGCATCAATCCCCATACTATCTGTGGCAGTAGTTATTACCGGAGTCGCTTCCAAAATTTCTGCAACCTTTAGTGTAAGCTCATTTGCTCCACCTAAATGTCCACCTGCTAAACTTATAACAAATCTACCCTCACAGTCCACTACCACTACTGCTGGATCCTTATCTTTTCCTTTCAAGAAAGGTGCTATGCCTCTTACAGCTATACCCGTAGATGAAATAAATATTATTCCATCTACAGTTCCCATAAGCTTTTCACTTACAGTCTTTAGCTTAAATTCTTTATTATTATAACTAGAGTAAATCTCTAGCTCAAAAGTTTCCTTTAGCTTTTTGGCAATGTTGTCTCCTTGTCTTGTTACAGACACTGCTGCTAATTTCATAACTCTCCTACTTTCTCAAAATAGTTCATTAGCATCTAAAAATAAATAGTAATTCGAACATACTAATTTATTTATTTCTTTAAGAAGCTTTCTAACTACTTTTGACCTTCTCTGAACATATGAGTAAAGGTTTTATCATATAAAAGACTCTTCTCATAGTCACAGTTAATAAAATCTCCAACTAATATTTGAGCACATTTTGTAATTCCTGCTTCTTTTACTTTTTCTGCTATATCATCAAGAGTTCCTATTATTGCTCTTTCATCTTCCCATGTAGCTCTTTCAACAACAGCTATATTTACGTTTCTTCCATAACCTTTTCTAAGTTTAGCTACAACTTTTTCAATCATGCTAATTGAAAGGAAAATCGCCATAGATGCACCGATTGATGCAAGTCTTTCTAAGTCTTCTGTTTCTGGTACTGGAGTTCTTCCCTCTACTCTTGTTAATATTACAGTTTGAGTTACTGATGGAAGAGTGAACTCTTTCTTTATAACTGAAGCTGCTGCAGTAAATGAGCTTACCCCTGGAATAACCTTGTACTCTATATTTAATTTATCTAATTCATCCATTTGCTCTTTTATAGCACCATAGATAGCTGGATCTCCAGTATGAAGTCTTACTACCATTTTGTTCTCTTTTTCAGCCTTATTCATAACCTCTATAACCTGTTCTAAAGTCATAGATGCTGAGTTATGTATCTCACACCCTGCCTTGCAATAAGTCATGTGCTCTTTACTTACAAGTGAACCTGCATATATAACAACATCAGCCTTCTCTAAAGTATTTCTACCTTTAACCGTAATTAACTCTGCATCTCCTGGACCTGCTCCTATAAAATAAACCATATTTATTTCCTCCTTCATATCTAGAACTATTCTCTATTTGCAATAATAAGTGACATATATTCTTTGTTATCTAATATATCTTCTCTTTTATTTAAAATTTCTTGTCCTTCTCTACCAGCTCTTTTTATATATACATAGTTAAAGCCTTTTGCATCAAGAACGTCCAATACTTCTTCTTCTCTTTTATAAATCTTCATTATTACCACATATTTTTCATCTTTTATATCCGCTACTCTACATGCTGGCATAATTAGTAGTGGCTCATCCCCAATAACAAGTGGCTTTTGTGCAAGACTTGCACTCGCACAGAATGATGTTATCCCAGGAACTGTTTCAACCTCGAAACCGTGCTCCTCTATATACTTAAGTAAATAAATATATGTGCTATAAACAAAAGGATCTCCTAAAGTTAAAAATGCAATATTCTTGCCTTCTTTAAGCTTCTCTTCTATAGCCTTAAATGCTTCAAATATCTTCTCTTCTTGATCTTCCCCACCCATTGGAAATTGCTTTATCATAACCTCTTTATCTGCAGTTATGAAATCCTCTGCAATCCCAAGAGCAATACTTGTTCCGCCCTTCATTGCACTTGGTGCAACTATTACATCACACATCTCTATAGTTTTAACCGCCTTTAATGTTAATAATTCTTTATCTCCAGGACCTACGCCAACTCCGTATAATTTTGCCATTTAACTCACGCCTTTCTATTAATTCATAATTTATAATCTAAAACCCTGCTTCTACAATAAATATTGGATTATACCCAAATAACATGTAACTTTGCCCTCTTGTTTTGCTTACTCCAATTTGAGTACAAGCTATCTTCATGCCTAATTCTTTTAAAGTGCTCATTGCTTTATATACATTATCTATAGTTATAAACGTTAACACCATAGTTCCGTTGTCTTCGAGTATGTTGCTACATTTCTTAATTATATCCTCTAAATTTCCGCCGCTACCGCCAACAAAGATACTATTAAATTTATCAGTAATAGTATCTAACACTTCAATAGCTTCCCCTGGGATAATCTCAAGATTATCACACTGAAATTTCTCTTTGTTTTTATAAGCTACTTCTAAAGCATCTTCATCCTTTTCTATAGCTACAACTTTCCCTTTAGTGCAAATTCTACTTCCTTGAACTGCTATAGAACCTGTTCCTGTACCCACATCCAAAAGAGTAGAATCCTCTTCTAAGTTAAGTCTTACCATACTTAGAATTCTAATTTCTTCCTTAGTCATTGGACAATTTCCTCTTATAAATTCTTCATCTTTTATATACTTCATATTAATTTTCCTCCACTACAAAAACACTTAAGGATGAAAAGTCTTGTAACATTATTTCTTCTGGATTTCCCGTAGTTATCTTTTCATCATCATAGGATAGATTTTCTCCTACCCATATTCTACAATCTATATTTTCATCAAATAATTTCTTTGCTAGTACCTTTGGTGAATTCTTGCCATCTGTTAAAAATACGCAAGTATTATTACTTCTTACGATGTTTAAAAAGTCCTCTTCTCTTCCATGGACACTACCTAAAAATTTGCCATGCCAGCTCTTCCCGATTTTACTCATTAAGTATTGAAATGAACTAATCCCAGGTATTATTTCTATCTCATAACCATTAAGACTCCTCTTTATATAATCAGTAACCCCATAAAAACAAGGATCCCCAGAGGCAATTATGGATATGTTTTTATCCTTATTCTCTTCCACAACCTTTAAAATCTCCACCAAACCTTTAACTGCAATTTTATTCTTCGCAACAAAATTTACACTTTCTAATGCTCTTGAAAATCCTATTATAACATCACTATCATCTAAAACCTTAATAGCTTTGGGAAGTATATAATCACGGCTTCCTGGACCTATTCCCACTATATATATCATCTACTTCACCCCTGAATCAAAGTATACTTTTTAAATTTTAAATTATATCGTTGAAGCTAACACCTTAGGATTCGTTGCTCCCCAATACATTACTACATCACAATTTAACTCACCATAGCTGTAAAGTTCCATTCGCCTCTTAACCTTATCTACAATGGTGTCATATATCTCTTCATATGTTCCATTTAAAGCTTTAATAGCACCTTCAGTTGTCTTTTCATCATATATCTTTCTAATTATCTCATGTGGTGCACCTGCTAATGCAAGCTCTAGTGCAATTACTTCAAGCCTCACATCACACACTCTGCTATGGGTATGGAAACATCCAGCGGATATTTTGCAAATCTTTCCTATGTGACCTATTATGATAACCTCTTTAACTCCACATGCCACGCAACACTCTATTGCAAATCCAACAAAGTTTGATATTATAGCCACTTGTTCTAGATTATACCCCAATGACTCAGCTACCTTTTCACCCATATTTCCGAAGGCTAGCACTAAAATATTATGCTTTAGGGCCTTTTGGGTTATCTCAATTTTTATAGACTCTTTAATTGCTTCCTCTGACATTGGATATACAATTCCTGTGGTTCCTAAAATTGATATACCACCAATTATATTGAGCCTTGGATTAAAAGTCTTCTTTGCAACTTCCTCACCTCTAGGCACGAAGATTGTTATAGTTACTCCAGCTTCTTCTGGAAGCACACTTAAGACCTCTTGCTCTATCATAAGTCTAGGTACTGGGTTTATAGCTGCTTCACCCTTTTCAATATAGAGTCCTTCACCCTGTACCACACCTACCCCAATTCCACCTTTTAAAGTATATCGTTCTTCACTTTTTTCTGCCCTTGCCCATATACGTAAACCGTGGGTTGCATCAATATCGTCTCCCCCGTCTTTCACTACCGAGCACTCTACATAGTTATCTTTTATAATTATTTCATCAATGACTAAATTAAGCACTATACCTTTAGGTGTATTTATTTCTATCTCTCTAACTTCTTCACCTGTAAAAAGCATATAAGTCGCAGCTTTTGCGGCGGCAGCTGCTGAAGAACCTGTTGTATATCCACATCTTAACTTCTTACCATTACTATTAACATATAAGTCCAGCATCTTAATACCTTCTTTTTATCTTTCTATCAACATGTACATAAGAGCATTAACTATAGCTGCTGCTACTGCACTTCCACCTTTTCTACCTCTTACCGTCATCATTGGCATATTTTCTACCTTTTCGATTTCTTCCTTTGACTCTGCAGCTCCTACAAATCCTATTGGTGCCCCAACTATAAACTTACATCTTGATTCTCCTGCTTCAATGATCTCTTTTAGCTTAAATAAAGCTGTTGGAGCATTCCCAAATACAAAGAATTCAACTCCATCCGCTACAGCTTTTTCAACTGCTGCCATAGAACGAGTTATACCTCTCTCCTTTGCAATCTCAGCTACCTCTGGCTCCGCTACATAGCATACAACCTTACAGTTTAATTCTTTTAATGCCTTTTTATTAATTCCAGAAAGAGCCATATTTGTATCTGTATAAATAGTTGTACCTTTTTTAAGAATTTCTAGAGCAGCTTCAATAGAACCTTCGCTCATATAAACTAAATCCTTATATTCAAAATCTGCCGTTGTATGAATAACCCTCTTTATTATTGAAAGTTCTCTATCATTGAAGTTGTGGTCTCCCATTTCCTCTCCTATGATTTCAAAACTTTTTTTCTCTATATCCATTGGTACTTTTATATAATCCATAATTACCTCCAATTTTTTAATTCATAATTGATAATTTACAATTCATAAATTAGACTCTGTAAAAATTCAACATTTGAAAAGAAATGCACATGTCCATAGGCACCTAGGGTATTATTTTTTACATACCCACATTTCCATGTCTTAATATTCCCATCATACATCTGTTTTTTTAGTTCATACACTTTAGTATCCTTTAAATCAACCAATGATTTATGAAACTCATGGCAATTTATCTCGACACCCTTTTGAACCATTTTATTTTCCTCTACTACATTTATAGTAGCATATCCAAAGTTGTTAAGTTTCCCTGTCATATATGACGTCCCTTTAAAAAAGCCTACCATTTTGTAGCCATCTATACTTTCTGTGAGGTACATAAGCCCTCCACACTCTGCATAGCATCTAACTCCACTTTCTAGTGCTGAATTAATGCTTTCTAGCATGGATTTATTCCTAGATAATTCTTCTTTAAACACTTCAGGATATCCACCACCTATATATATAAAGTCTATATTCCTAGGCAGCTCCTTATCTTTTAAAGGACTAAAGTATACTATGTTTCCCGATTCCTGTAAAAGCTCAATATTCTCTTTATAATAAAAACTAAAAGCTTTATCGTAAGCTACTGCAATTTTAATATCCTTATTTTCAACATGAAACTTTCCATGTTCTTCTGAATGATCAACTTCCGTTTCCTTAAACTCTTTAATAAGTTCATCCACATCTATATACTCTTCTACAAGACTACTGCACAACTCTATTTTAGTTGATAAATCATCAACTTCACTGCTTTGTACAAGACCTAAATGTCTACTTTTTAAAGTTAATCTTTCATCCTTAGGTATATATCCAAAAACTTTGATCCCCTTACAGTTAACTTCAATAGCTGTTTTAAGCAATTTATAATAGCTAGCACTTATATTATTTAATATAACACCTACAATATTGACATCCTCATAGTTCCTTATGCCTTCTATCTCAGCACAAAGCGTAGCTGACTGAGCCTTTGGTGATAATACAAGTACTACTGGAAGCTTTAATGTTTTAGACAAATGGGCTGTGGAAAACTTAGTATCTATTCCCTTTCCATCATACAGTCCCATAACACCTTCAATAACACCAAATTCACCTGTACCTCTTAAATAACTTTCTTTAATGCCATCTTCTCCCATTAAAAACAGGTCTAGATTTCTCGATGCCACTCCAGTTATTTCTCTATGAAAAGCTGGATCTATATAATCTGGTCCAACCTTATAACCCTGAACCTTAAATCCTCTATTAATAAGAGTCTTCATAAGAGCTAAGGTTATTGTTGTTTTTCCACCACCACTACTATTTGAAGAAATTATTATACTTTTCATAATTAACTCCTTTATTTTGCTTTTTTTGTATCCCCTAAGTGTAAATATTTATTATCCACTACATCCTTTACATGGTTTACATAAATATCTCTAAATGCTTTAATCTCCCCTAATCCATGAAGATAAATCTCTACGTTTATACCAGCTTCTTCAAGGACAGTTTTCCACGAATCTTCCTCATCTGAAGCCATATCATTAGTAGCATGATCTCCTGCCACAAGCATTAATGGTGCAAGCTTAACTTCATTTATTTTATCCTTTTTAAGCATATCAATTATCATGTCTATAGTTGGGTACCCTTCTACAGTCCCTAAATATACATTGTTATGATCCATATATCTAAATATACTTTGAAGTGCTACAAATGCAGAGTTTGCAGGATGATTACTTCCATGCCCCATGAACACCATAGTTTTATCTGCCGGTATAATATCCTTTATGGCATCTACAAAAATTTCATAATCATTAGGTGTTTCTTCTCCACCTTGAAAGTGAAGAGCCGGCCTTCCTAACTTTATAGACTTAAATTTATTACTTGCTTTAAATCTATCTACCACAAATCTAACATATTGGAATTCTTCACCTGGAATAATATGAAGTGGTTGAACAATAATCTCTTCATATCCCTCCCTATATAGCTCTTCTAAAGCTTCCTCTGGAGTTGGGACTATTATTCCATCCCTATTTTTAATTTTCTTAATTATCATATGTGCCGTAAATGCTCTCTTAACATAATAATCCTTAAATGTTTCCTTTATCTCATTTTCTATCTTCTCTATGGTTAATTTTAATGTATCTTTATATGTAGTTCCAAAACTTACTACCAATATAGCTTTTTTCATTCTAATACCCTCCGCACGCCTTAATAAAATACTACAAAAATAAAACCTCCACCAAACGGTAGAGGTTAAAATCCAATCTAAATACATATATTTACAATTTGCACTGCAAATATAAATTAATATGTCGATTCTCTTCCCTCCGAAGTGTCACTAATTTGTTTTAGGCAGGTCTCCTGACTCACGGTCATCCTTATCTCACCTTCCCAGAATTATTCCAGTGGTTTATGAGATTCGTCTCCGTATACAGTAGCGGGGGCTGTAGTGGACTTTAACCACTTTCCCTATTAAACATAATGTACCCAAAACTTTATATATTCAGTTATAATTAATCTTTTTAACTCACGCTTTCCGCAAGTTGTTTTCATTATACCTTATACAAAAGCTTAATTCAACATAATTACCTTGACATTTATAAAAATGCTATATTATTTATACCCTATACCTATTTATACCAACGGATATACTTATTGCAATCTACATATTATAATAATATACTTTAATTATAATTTTTATTACAAATTTAGATATATTGAGGTAATTTAATGTGTTATGTATATATTTTAAAATGCAATGATAATACACTCTATACTGGGTGGACAACAAACCTAAAAAAAAGACTTACATGTCATAATAGTGGAAAAGGTTCAAAATATACAAGATGTAGACTCCCTGTGGAAATAGTTTATTCTGAAATTCTAGAAGATAAATCTTCAGCCCTAAAACGGGAATGCGAAATCAAAAAGCTTTCTAGAGATAAAAAAATACTTTTAATTGGAACTGCTTTTAATTAAGCTCTTTTAGTTTTTAAATTTGGAGGTAATACAATTGATTAAAAAAAATCTATCTTTTAACTCACTTTTCAAATGGGCCTTTAGATTCATTACACTCACACTAATGGCTTACCACATAATAATGAATACTAATAATATGGATATAAACTACATCCTTAACGGAATATTAATTTTAATATGTTCTTTTGCACCAGATTTAATTTTAAGACTGGTAAAATATAAGATATCAAATTCCGCCGACCTATTAATTCAAATTTTCATATTTTTATCTATGTTTTTAGGTAGAATGTATCATTTCTATTCTCTGATATCTTGTTGGGATTTATTTCTTCATCTAATTTCAGGTGTTGTTTTAGGTTTTCTTTCATTGTCACTACTTAAGAACCTTGCAACCCAAAATGTATTTGAGCAATTGTCTCCTCTTTTAATATTTCTTTTCATTCTACTGTCTATTGTTTCTTCAGCTGCTTTATGGGAATTTTGGGAATTTGCAGGTGATCAACTTTTTGGGTTTGACTCTCAATTTAATAGCCTTGTAGATACAATGTCAGATATGATAATAGGGACTATAGGTGGTTTACCAGTTGCCATACTGGGATATTTCCATTGTAAAAATGGTTCATTTAAATTTTTAACTGGTTTTATTAACTCATTTACAAAAATATAACCGCTTTTTAAAATTCATATTAGCACTAAATTTAATATTGCATAGAGCTTAAATGTTTTATGTATAAATTAACTTCCCTCCCCCTTACATAAAAATAAATTAGACTTAAATAAAATTAAATTTTATTTAAGTCTAATTTATTCTCTATATTATACTATTTATTCATACATAATAATTCACTAATTTGCCTCTATGCTATTTCAGGATTTTTAACAACTTGAGAATTATTTTCTTCAATAATTACCCTTATACGTTGCAATAAATTTTTAGTAGCGGATGACTTATCAAACTCAGTACAACTTTCACTAAGCTGTTTTAATTTTTCCTCATCCTTAAACAAGGTTTCTATAGTATCTTTACAATTATGTCCACGTCCTATAGATATAGCCATATTATGCTCTAGTAAAAATCTAGCATTAGATTCTTCCTGTCCAGGTATTGCATCAAATACCACCATAGGTAAATTTGATGCTAAAGCTTCTGATACGGTTAACCCTCCTGGTTTAGTTATTAAAATGTCAGCTAAATTCATATATCTATGAACCTCCCTCGTAAATTTAATAACCCTAGTTTCTTTTTTACTTAATTCTATAGATTTCTTAATTTTATTGTATAACCTTTGGTTATTACCTGTAAGAACTACAACTTGAAAATCCATAGAAATCTCAGATATGTCCATATAAATTTCCTCTATATTTTGAACGCCAAAACTACCTGCCATAATCAATACCGTACTTTTATTTTCATCCAATTGCAATTCCTCTACTAATTTCAGCTTATCCTCACATGTTTTTTGAAAAAAATCACTCGAAACTGGTATTCCATATGGATGGATACACTCACCAGGCACACCTCTATCTATCATCTCTAATCGCATTGCTTCACTAGCCACACAATACTCATCAACATTAGGTTTTATCCACGTTCTATGAGCTGCATAATCTGTCATTATACATAGAAGTGGTGTATTTATTTTATTTTGACCTTTTAATATTGAAATCATCTCAGTAGGAAAAGGATGCGTAGTTATAATTACATCTGGGCTAAAATCTTCAATTAAAGGTATAAGCTTCTTTGCAAAATGTACAATTAATCTTGTAGTCAATAACGTTAACGCACTTGCTCTATCCGTAACGCTATATATTCTTTTATAAATAAAATTAAAATACTTTGCTAATATAATATATCCTTTAGTAACTATTTTATTGATTAGTGGGTTAATGTACTCTAATGCATCTACCACTTTTACTTCAGAATTTTCTTCATGCTCTAAAATATATGACTCCAATGCTTTTGAAGCCTTAATATGACCTCCACCAGTAGATGCAGATAAAATAAGAATTTTCATATTCTCGACCCTCTCTATCTTTACTTTACATGGCCTAATGTAGTAAATTCAACTATTCTATTTTACCACACTCCTGATTACTTAGTCCAACTATTTAAAACTTGTCCACGTTGTGCATTCTCCGCATTTTTAGATTCTATATGTATATATTATACTATAATCCAAAATAAACTTATTAATTTTTTGTGATTAATTCGTTAAATCATTATAAGAACTTTTCACCAAATTCTCATTTATTTTCATTTTTTACAATTTACCCATTTAAAGTTTTACATCATATAAAATAAAAAAACCTAGCAAACATTACGCTTACTAGGTTTCTTGGCAGGGGTGCAGGGACTCGAACCCGGAACCAACGGTTTTGGAGACCGTTTTTCGATTTAATCATCTATGGACAAGTTATGCCATAATTAAGTTGAATCAATAGTTTTCGCGCTTTCGCTTTATCGTACTTATTATATTTTTATCATGCTTTATCAAAATTCCACACCTCATTTACACCCTTATCATAGGCTTTGGCAACCTAGTAATAAAGCTAGAATAGCCCTTTGAATAGTAAACTAAATTCAAAGATGGATAATCATAAGTTTTTGCCATATCTCGCAAATCTTCATACTCATAATTTTCAAATTTGTTTTTGAGCAGATTAAAATCTTCCTCTTTAGTTCCTTTCAGCAACATAAATGTTCCACCAGCATCAACAATACTTATCAATAGATTTTTAAGTTGAGGTAGTCCTTGTGTACTAAATACAAACTTACACCCAAATTTGCGAGTTTGAGGTAATATATTCTTTTTACTTAGCATTTGCATTGCAGTAGGACATTGAAATATTTCATCTATTGATATATAAGTTCTTTTAGGTTGCTTATTCCATTTACCTCGTATTTCCGTAGCCATCCAAATTTTGCTTATGAAGAATGTAGTTATAATATCCTTAGCTTGATTACTCCATTCATCTTGTAACATTTTTATTATTATCAATTTACCTTTTTCTAACTCCTTGGAAAAGTCTATATTATCATTTGAACCTTTATTGAACATATATTCTAAAGCTATATCTTCTTTTAATAAACTAACTCTATCAAGTATACCATCAATTCTAGCATCTTTATTTCCTATTACTTCACTTATAGGATTTTCTTTAGTTGCCTTTGAATGTTCATCCAACTCGCAAATCATTTTAATTTTATCCTCTAATAATGGAATTAATTCTTTATCAAGTCTACTTATATATTCTGCCCTTTTTTTATAATCTTCTAAGCAATCAATTATGGCTTTTAGAGAGGTTTCTCCAACACAAAATACTATAGTTCCAGCTGCTATTAGATACTTTCTCATTCTTGCTTGTAGTGGTTGTGCTTCATCATTGATAGCATTTATAAGTTCAACAAATTGCATTACTTGGAGATTAGCATTTTTTATTCGCTTGAATGGTGTAGTTAGATTTAGATTAGTAGATTCGTTAAATGCGAACCCTTGCATACATTTTTCATTAGAATAATCTAACACGATTACATCTTTTTTGTCAACATACTTCAAAACTTCTTCTGCAAGTTCATTATTTTTTATATAGTCTATTAATACTCCCCCCTCGCCCCTAGTTCTAGCAAATCTATATATATTAGCCATAAATGTGCTTTTCCCTGCTCCTTGACTTCCGTTTATGCTTAAAGGATAAGAACCTACATCATAGTTATCTTGTAAGTAAGCATTAATATTATTACCTTTATAACTATTCTGACCTAGGCACATATACCCTTGCTGCAATTCCTTAGCTACCATATTTTCTTCAATCTGAATATGCTTAATTCCAAATTGAGTTAATAAACTTCGCCCAGGTATTTGTATAAAATTGCCCAACTCTTCAGAACTCATTATATTTGTATCTATATTGAAATCATAATCTGTAACTGCTGGTACTTTTTTAACTTTTTTATATATTAATTCATTGTTATCATCAATGGATCTATAACTCTGGCATATACTTATAGCATTATTTTCTTTCCTTATAGTATCTTCACTTTCAGATATTACAGCTATTTGAGTTTTAATTATATTACTTTCCTTCTTTCTTTTAGTCGCAGCACTCAACTCATTTTGTTGTTCCAATACTCCTAAAATGCTAGTATAAAGACTTTCTTTACTATCCTTAGCTTTGCCACCTAAAAAATCAGCAACTACGTTCATTAAGCTATCAAGAATATTTAATATAGTTACAACTCCATTTCTAACTATATAATCAACGGATAATACTTTTTTATCTATGCTTTTCTTTTCAGTAATTTTTTTCAATGTAGAATTATATTGATTAATCCATGGATATTGAGTTGTTGGGATAAAATTATATATAATAGTAACTCTGTCTTTATCCTTCATTATCTCCATAACATTCAAAATTGAATTTAAAGGCTCGTTACTCTTTCTGTCAACTAGCAAACTCATAGCATCTTCTTTTTTATACCCAAGAGAATACATTTCTGCATTCTCCCCAAACTCCTTTATTCCATCTTCTAATAATTCTATAGTTGCTTTGCTCCAAATCTCCCTTATCTTTTCTAGTATGATGTTGGTGAAAAATCTAGGTACTAAAAAGTAAAAGTTAGCATTGTTATTTTCTATGTCAATTATATAAGAGATTTTAAAGCTTGTTTCTATAACGAATTTATTTTGCTCTCTTTTAATTCTCTTATTAATAGCTTTATAAGTATGTGCTATAGCTTTTGCAATATTATTACTTGTATAATTCCTTATAGATTTGTGAGGTGTAATTTTAATAAATATATACTGCTGTTTTCTTACCTCAAAGTAATCAGATAATTTCATAGTTTTAACTTTCATGCTATATCACCAACTTTACTGCTTGTAATACGAAATGTGTTATCAAACTTAATGTAACTGCTTTTGCCCCTTTCTTATATCCAGCCATATATACTATTAACCCTATCATTGCAACTGTTAGACATATTACATAACTACTATCTATAATTGTAATAGATAGCACTTTCAAGCCATCTATAGCCTTATCTATTGCGATACTTTTCAATGCATTCATTTATTACTACCTCCTACCCAAATAGTCCAACAATAAATCTGAATAAAGATGGTACTATATAAAAACTACTAAATATTAACAGCCATTTAAATAATAAATTTAATATTTCCTTTTGCCCTCCACCGTTTCTGAAAACTGATACCAATATTTCAGTTATACATCCGATTATAGCAACCCAAAATCCCGCCCTTTGCAAAATTGAAAGTATTTTCATACCAGCTTCATCAAGTTTGTTTAATGCAACCCCAGAATCTCCATAAACCCTATTACTAGCAAATCCTAAACTTGCAATTGTAAATACTAAGCATTTATAAGCTTTGTTGCTAAGTGATCCTATAAAATTATCTAATCTATTAATTTCATTTATTTCATTAATATTTAACTCACCACGTTGTACTGCTAAAAATTGTGGTATTGTCATTTTTATTTCTTTCATTTTAATTCCCCCTATGAATATTATTTTTTAATATGGTTATACTACTAACATAAGCTTAAAAGGAGTTGATTTTATGTTTACTTTTGCCCTTGGATATTTAGCTTGTTTTACACTTGCAGCAGCAGTGATTATTTTTTAATTTTACCTAAAAAGTGTAATCTTTTTAGTTTTATAGCATATACTTAAAGTGTAACTTGTTTCGCTTTAAAAATTACCAACCGCCTGGATATGGCGGTTTTTTTATTGCCATTTATCCTAAAATTCAATTTCTAACTCATTGGATTTTTTAATAGTTTTAACCTCGTTTTTAGTATTAGCAAACCCTTTATTGCTCATATCATTTTCAACTAAATCTTTTATATAGCAACTTGCATTTCTTTTAGACTTTATAAATTCATATATATCTATTTCATCTTCTTTGAAACTTAATGAAATCTTCATTCCCACAAACTTACACCTCTCTTCTTAAAATTATTAGCATTTGCAAATAATGGTTCATCAACTAAAAAAGCCTGAGGAACTCTCTTTATAATACTTTTAGCTAATATAATACCTCCACCACCTAACATTGCGAGGTTATTAGTGCTAAGGCTATACTCGACATTTAGTTGTCTTATAATGCCCTCTGTGAACTCTTTAAACACATCCATAGCGAAGGTTATATTCTTAGTTTCTCCATTAATTTTTAGTCCATTTCTAAGTATTCTTTCTGTATCATTTGAAGTTAGATCTAAACTATATTTGCTATTTATAACTTTTATAAAGTTGCTATATAAATGCAATGTTCCTTGATTAAGTGACAATGGATTAATTATCTTCCTCTTATTATTTTTTATTTCAAGCAATGCTATGTCTGTAGTTAATCCACCTATATCAAGGATTATTCCTTCATAGTTGTTATCTATCCCCCCAAGTCCCTCTGGATAAACTTCTATATTACGTATTACATATTCCTTGTGTTCATTATTGAATTTCCCAATCAAATACCTATCATCCATTATTCTTTCTTTCAGTAAATCCTTGTCTGAATTAAATTGACTTAATGGTAATCCTAAAACCAAATCTATCATTCTTTCCTTCGTTGAAAGTGCCAATGCTCCAAACAATAATTTAATATAACTTTCTTTCTCAACTTTTCTGTAACAAGTGTCAAAATTTCCATCACCTAGATAACAAATTTCTCTATTCAATTCAATTTTCATGTTATTCTCTAAGATGTTGCCTATGATTGATACTTTTGAATCAAAAATACTCAACTCTGATGTTTTTGTACTATAATTGCCTATATCTACACCTAAAATCATGCTCAAACTTCCTCCACTTTTCTTCCTTTGTTATATATGTATGCAACATTGCTCCAAAAGTTTCTAAATAGAAATAAATTTTCTAAAAAGAATTTAAAATAAAAATAAGGCCCTTAATCTAGGTACCATATATCTTCTACCCTGCGATTAAGAGCCTTAGCAATTTTTAATATTGTTTCTATATTCCCCTGTTGTTTATTAGTTTCGATTTTAGAATAAGTGCTTTCCGGAACTTCTATAATGCAACAAAACTCATTAGCTTTCATCATATACTCCCTCATTCTAATTTCTTTTAGTCTGTTTTTAACCACACAATCACCTCTCTTATACATTCTCCGCCATCCAATGATTTCCTTTTTTTAAGTTATTTCCTTTTTTTAAATTATTTCCTTTTTAAAATTATTTAAAGTTATATCTCTGCTTTTAAATTTTGACCAATTTTATTCTATAATATATATAAAGATTAAAGGGAATATGCAAAATGAGAACTAAAAGTGTACTATATTTTCTTCCTTGGAACTTAGAAAAATTTGATGAGATAATAATCTCGCTACGCTCGAATATTGATAATATGAATTGTATATAACTAGCCAGTTACTAAGCTTAAAATGTACCTAATAAGGCATTGATTTGGCAACTTGATTTGATAGGTATATCTTAAAGGTATTAAAATTAATTAATATGCAGAATTATATCTCCTTGTTATTTATAATCATTGTTATTTACACCTTCTTAATATATACTATTAATGAAATTATTAACATATTTAGGGGGTTTGATTATGGAAATCACTGATTTTAACAATCAAAATATTAATTCTCAAAACACAAAGTTTTGTAAGCATTGTGGTAAAACTATTTTAAAAGAAGCCGTTTTATGTACAAACTGTGGCCTTCAAGTCGAAAATCTCAAAGGTTCAGAACAGCCACAAGTTATTATAAATAATAGCAATTCTAATATGAATACAAATACTAATTCTGGACTTGGTCGCGCAAAGAATAAATGGGTTTCGTTTTTATTATGTCTATTTTTGGGATTCTTTGGAGTTCATAAATTTTATGAAGGCAAGATTGGAATGGGCATATTGTACTTACTTACTGGAGGATTATTCGGTATAGGTTATGTAATAGATTGTGTTATATTATTATTCAAGCCAAATCCATATTTTGTTTAAAATATAACAAAAGCTTAAGATTTTAATTGTATTCTAGGAGTTAAATTTAATACACTTATTATTATGTATAATTCCCAAATTTCTGTACATAATCTAAGCATTAACATATGTAAAAAGCACTCCTCTTTTTACTATCATTTTTTTCTCATATTAAATTAATTTTTAACAAAAGAAAAAAGGTAGCAAGACCAAATAATTCTTGCTACCTTTCAGTTATTTAATACCTATTTAATTACAACTAAAAAACTTTCAAAGCCTTTTTCTTTAAGCTTCTCCTGTTGTAAAACTGCATTTTCTTTTTTAGAATAAGTTCCACATACAACCCTAAATTTTGTACTATCTTGGACAATCTTTTCTTTAATATCTATAGTTATAAAATTATAATCATCCTCAGTATCTGTTGTATTTGACTTATACTTAACATGGCATACAACCTTATAAATACCCTTATCCCTTGGCATAAAGCTACAATTATTACTTTCTTGCCAATCAGTAACCGTAGTCCATTCACCATTTAACTCATAGAAATATTTATATAATACATTTGGATCTGTACTATGTGCATATACTGTAATTTTGTTATCTACCTCTTCCTTTCCTTCATGGCTCATTTCATCTATTTCTAATTTAGGTCCTGGAGTTGACCCATTAGTTATATCCTCACCCATGTACTCTATACCTAAATACTCAAGAATTCCCTTAGCTATCGCCACCCCAAAAGCTCTTTGCTCATCTATTGTATCAGCTATTTCATAATCTGCAGAATCAAGGAAGAATGATTCTATAATAATAGCTGTCATTGATGTTTCTCTTATAAATCCAAAGTAATCTTTTCCTCCATCTCCAACTTTGGTTTTAACACCTCTGCTATTTTGTCCTAACGCTACAACATGTTTTTCTATACACTGTGCTAATTCCTTTCCTTCTACATCTCCTATAGAGTAATATGCTTCAAATCCATCGCCACCACCAGCATTGTTATGAAAATCAATAGCTATAGCTGCACCTGAAGCATTAGCTTCTTTAATTTCCTCTTCAAGCGGGTCATTCTCATCTCTGTATCTTGACATTGGATTTGGCACACAATGAGATGTTAAAACTTTATTACATGCAAGTGCCATGGTTAGATTAACATCCGATTCCTTCATACCATTCGCAACTGCTCCACCATCATTTCCACCATGCCCTACGCCACTAAATACTTTTTTATTACCCATAATAATTTCCTCCCTCAAATTCGCAAACGCTTGCGATTATTAAAATATAAAAAGAGTAGAAATTAATCTACTCTGACTTACTTTTGATTTATTGTTATTTTCCCTGTTACAACATCATATCCACCACATAGAATAACTGCAATTATTAGTGCATTACATAGCAGCGTATAAACTCCAATTAAACTTAATGGAAATAATATCAAACTAGTATTTATTATACATAGATGTAATACCGCTATCATCCAAGTATATATTTTGGTAGGTATTCTTTTTATTATTGGTAATTCCTTAGTAAAGTTTATCCATAATTCTATTAATAATATTGCTATAGCAAAAGTTACTATTGTATCTACATTAAGATAGTTTGTAAATTCCATATATACTATTCCTCCTTATCTTCTAGGCTATCAATGCGCTTATGAGCTGATTTAGTACTTTCTTCAACCCTAATTAATCTTCCGTTAATATCCTCAATTTTTCTGTCCTGTGCTTTAATTTCTAACCTTATATCATCTACCCCTCTACTTATATATTCCAACTTAGTAGATATCACCGCATCATCTCGCCCTTCTTGCTTAATATCCTTGTTTTGATTTCTTTTAAACGTGCTTATACCTATCACCGCACCAATTACCGCGCATATTGCTCCAATGCTTATAGTTTCCATTGCTACACCTACCTTTTATTTTTTTACATAAAAATAGACTAGAATTTAATCTAATCTTCTATGATCCATCTAGTTCGCTTTATCCTTGAATTGTGAATTACTGTTGATACTCAAAATCTTCACAATCTTCGTCTAATACTTCAACTATTCCATTTTTATCTTTAGTGATTATATGCCCTTTACTACACTGATACTCTTGTGTTTTTCTATTACCAACAAAGCTATTAGCACAATCCAAACAATCATTTTTATTTATTGACATATTAAATCTACCCCTTTTTACTTCGTAATTTCTGTCTAAAGTTTATTAACTTCTACCAATATTTCAGTTTTTTCACTTTCAATAAGTTTTGTATATTCTAATATAATATCCTCACTTGTCCTATTTTCTTGTATCATTCTAGCCTTTATTGCATTTACAAATATACTTTTTTTCCAACTTGGCATACATCTACACCCCCATCATATTAGCTATGGCTATTTCTATGTTCACCATTCTAGTTTCCATTGTACTTGGTACTATATCTATATATTCATACCAAACTTCATTTGTAGATTTTCTACATTTGAGTACCGCTTGTTTCCCTTCTATATTTTCTTTTAAGGGTAACGATTTTATTGCAATACCTTTAACTTTATCTTTTTCTGTCAAAGTTTCTTCATCAAATACTACACTGCAAGTATTATCTGGATTTTCAAATAAATAAATCATTTATATAACACTTCCTTTTACTTTTTTATAAGATTGAATAGTATAACTTTTTTCTATTTGTACTTTACCACCAACAATAAATGTATCACTTTTGTCATGAGCATATGCATATAAAGTACTATTTTTAAATGTAATTTCAGTTAATGGTATTGTAATTGCTAAAGTATCTATATTTAACTCGATATAGAAATCTTTAGAACCATTGGTACCTGTACATATTATTCTATTAGATGATACATCAAATCTAGTTGCGACTATATTTACTTGTGTTAACGAGGCAACAATATTTAATGTATCTTTATTTAATTTTATCATAGCATCTACTTGCGTCGATTTACCGCAAGCTAAATATACATAATTATCTTTCACAATTATATATTGTACTACTGCAGGATAACTTGAATTAAGGCTATCATGTATAGTAGCCGATGATGCTATAGATTGTAATGTAGTTTTACTATATTTACTACAAGCACACCCAGTAGCAGTTGTTCTAGAATAACTGTAAAAATAACTGCCATCGAATGCTACTATACTATAACTAGTTCCACCTATTGTTGCTTGTGATACTAAAGTAGAATCTGTAAGAGATATTTTAAACATTTTTGCATAATTATTAACATATATATATGCATACTCATTATCTACATACAATTGAGTTACAAAATTCATATACGTAGATGTAATATTACTTCCAGCTAATAGACGTTCGGTCCAAGAATTTGTAGTTAAATTATATTCACTTAAATAATATGATGTGTTATCTGAAGAGGTAACACAATAAATTTTATTTTTATCAGTACTTATTGCTAGTGGAAATATTGTTTGAGAATATGCAGAAATATTCGTATTCATATTTACTATAGATTTTAAAGGTATAATAGTTTTTTTGACAGCTAATGAGTATGAATCCCTTATAGATATACTATTTTTAGAACACGATATTATACTATCTGCATCGAATTCCATAACTCCAATACTATCATTTTGAAATGAATTAATTTCAGTACATTTACTTTGCATTATAGGTAAATATTGTTCTTTATTTATATCAATTGTTGTACCTAAATATATTCTAGCCATTTATTCCACCACCTTTTCTAAAAATACTGCACCATTTTCAATTCCCCATTTATATTCTTCTTTAGTAATTGTGTCTTCAATAACACTCGCCTTAGCAATACCGTATTCTATGTTATTCATATTACTAGCACTTATTGGAGTTCCTTCTTCTGTAATAACCCCTGATTTTGGTGTAAGTGTTATACTCCCATCTGGATTATTAGTTACATCGTAAGTTCTAGGCTTTTCAACTATTCTATCTTTCCATACTGTTTTTATATAAGCCATTTAATTCGCTCCTTTCTAAAATAACCTTGTATCATCCCCGCAATCTATAACCCCACAGAACTGTATACTTGCCTTTGCACTTCTTATTAGTTCATATAAAAGTTTAATATTGATTTCTAATCTATTTGCATCAATAAAACTAAATGGTTCTAATGGCCTCCATGTATTTTTAGTAGGAATCCATCCAGGTACCTCATGAAACTGATTTTTCAAACTCTCTATATTACTCTCAATTCTATTTAAACTATCAGCAAATTCTACATCTGCATAAGTTCTATCTACTTTAGTTTTGCCTATACCTGCAGTTTTACAAAGATATTTTAATTCATCCAATGTTTCAATAATATTAGATTCTACTCTGTTGAGATCTTCTGGATTATATAAGTCTATGTTTGTCCAATCTATTTTAGTCAACAATATTAATCCCACCTATCAATGTTGATTTACCTCTCAAGTCACCTTGATATTCATATTCTTGCTTAACTATTACTACCTTTTTAGTTTCATATGCATTTTCGATATCTACTACATCCAACCCCTCAAATGAAGGGTTTTGTCTCCAGTTAGTTGTGTATAATGCCCTTAAGTTTTTAATACTTATAATCCAATTTCCTACAGCTTGAGCTACATTTAAAGTAGATATTAATGTATTATCTACTTTAAGACTATCACCTACTTTAACCATTGCATTAGTACATATAACATCTACACTATTTCCTAAGTTTGTATAGTATTTAACCTCAACATTTTTTATTAATGGTTCTAGTGAAATTTGAGGTTCTTTAAACATATTATCCATGTCTATAATTCCACTAGATACCCCTAAATTAATGTTTATCAACTTAACATATAACTTATTATCTACAACATAAACATTACATTTTGCTGCTATTGCAACCATCTGTAGTGCAGTCCTGCAACTTACTTTCTTAATAAGTCCAGTAGTACTTATACGCTCCAGTGTAGCATCTAATTCATAATCGATTATTCCTACCTTAGATAAAATTGCTATGGCTACGGCCTTTAAATTAGTAGTACTGGATGTTAAGCTTTCATATTCCTCACCGTCCAAGGAATCTATAATATTTCTAGCTGTAAATGTAGCTGTCATAGCTCCCTCATCACTGGTCCACTCTTTAAGCCAATAAGTCCCCATCTTGCAATATTCAAATCCACTAGTTATGTCTGCACCGATCTCCACTATTACTTGTTGCCGTTGCTGCAAGAACCTATAGAAACCAGTAGGGTTTAATATATTAAATTCTCTATTTTTGTTATAAACTACAAACTTAAATTCCGAAGGAACTATATTAGCACTTGTAAGGTGCAATTCTTCTAACAGATTCGCCTTAATTAGATTGTCATCATCGTAGACTCTTACCACTCCAAAATCTATTTCTAATACCTTTGCCCTACTGTATGGCTTACACCATTTTTTAATCTTAATTAAGATCTTCTTATAGAGATATAAAGGGGTTTCTATTACAAACCTAGCTTTGGTGTTATTAGTAATATTTACAGTGCTTATTATGTTGTTGTCCGCACTATAGGCAATAATATCGAAGTCTACAGCATATTCATTGCAAAGAGTATCAAATGTTATTGTAAGTCCCATGGAGCTATGAGTATTACTAAATATAATTTCTATATCCGCTGGAGTAGTAAACATACTATCTTCTCCACACAACGTATTACTCCACCACCCCATTTCTCCATTTGTGGCAGGAACCTGAGAAGGAATAACAAAACTCCCATCAAGTTTCCACCTACTCTTTTCCCAGGTAGCTAACTTATAGGAGCTTTCTCTTTCCTTATTAAACATTTGTTGCTTATCACTTAAACTAAACTCTGTAGATGTTATTACATTGCTAATATCGCCATTTGCTGTAATATCACTAATATCAAATGTTACTCGCATTTTACACATTCTGCTAGGTGCTACTATTGCAGCTTTAAATTTATTACTTACACTTTTTATTAGTAACACCTACCTTTCAACTAGATTAAACTTCAAATCTTTGTACTTAGCAATACCATCTGTAAATATTAACATCGGAGTTGTTCTATCTCCACAGTAGAATGTCCCTATTTTAACTGCATTCTCTTGTGGATCTACATACTCTACAGTAAAAAATATAGGAGAAACAGCATTAAGTACTATACCTGCTGTTTCGCTTGTTATTAATCCCCACCCTATCTCTATTTTCCTTTTAGTTGCAATCCTTTCTATTATCATCGTTCCATTAGCATTACGTTCTGCTTTGCTTATGTCCTGTATCCCTACACTGTAAGAAGCAGGTGTAGGAATTTCTACTCCATTAATTTTTATAAGTGCCATCTGCCCCTCTCCTTTTTATACTGTTTTAATTATCATACGGTTACCTAGTCTTTCATTCTCTTTAGCTGCATATGGATTGATAACCCTTGCGAATGTAGTACCATCTACTTGAAGGTATATATCCCCACTATTAGAGTTATTACTGCTATTATTACTAAATTGCATAGCACTCATTACTGCTGTTCCCAATGCGCTTGCTAATTTATCAACAAAACTAGTATTTTCTAATGGTACTACCATCTCAGCACCAGCTTCACCGATTAATGCCGTTGTTGGACTATTTACAATACCACCTCTAGCTAATTTAGGTATCTGTGGAGCAGATATAGGATTCAAACTAATATCTACACCTGGTATTTTATTAATCAAATAAATTGCACCCTGAATTAATCCATTTATTGCAGCTATTACACCTCGTACTGCAAAGTTAATTACATCTATTGTTGCATTTAAAACCCCTTTGAATATGCCACTGATTAAATCTACAATGCCTCCAAACACATCTACAATACCCTGCCATGCCTTTCCCCAGTTTCCAGTAAAAACACCTACTACAAAATCAATTATTCCTCCAAGTATTCTCAATATGCTTTTTACAATGTCAGATATTATAGCTATAAATGTTCCAAATACATCTACAATATAATTTATTACAGCGGCGAATGTTGGTCCTAAAGTTATTACCAACCAATCTACTATAGGCTTTATAAACCCATTGTAAAGTTCTAAAGCTCCATTTACACACTTCATTATAAATTCACCAACCTGCTCAACTAGTCCCTTCAAATGCTTTTCCCATAGCCATGTAAGCATTTCTAAAAAAGGTTTTATTATAGGATTTAAAACATTTTCCCATAACAATTGCATAGTTTCTTGTACCCCTTTAATGAAGTTTCGTATATTATCAATAAGTGTCTTGCCATACTTATCCCAAAGATTTTTTATAATTTCTAAGAAATCAATTACTATAGTTTTTATTAATTCTAAGGCTGGTCTAATTAATATATTCACTAAGTTTTCCTGAGTACTTCTAACTAAATTTAATACATCATTTAGTATATTTCCAATACCTACTAACAACTCTAAAAATGCCGGTATTAATCCCACTACTGAATCTCCTATTGGCATTATGAAATTAGTTATGAATTCACCTACAAATTTAAGATTATCGGCTAACATATTAGCTAATATATTAAAAGTATCAGACTGCATTTGAGCTAACTTAGGCGCTATTTCAGCTATTGAATTTATTATAGGTATTATCACTCCATCTCTAATCCACAATACAAATGGTAATAATGATGAATTATAAAACTCTATTGATGCCGCGCTTATAATATTAAATGCGCTTAATGCACCATCCTTTAATATATTAAATGCATCTGAGTTAGCTATAGTTATTGCTAAATCTTTCATGAATTCTTTAATTTCTGAAATTTTAAGTTTTACCAAGTCTGCCATTTCTTGTACTTGTTTTGATATTATTACTGTACTTTCACCTATACCACCCATTAATCCTTTTGATGTATCTACTCCACCTCCAGCTGGATTTGAACCACCACCACCACCTGATGATGAATCATCTTCTTTACTAACATTGTTAACTTCATCGAATCCTGCTAAAAATCCCTGTGCCTTCTTGGCTGCTTTGCCTGTATCTGCATAGCTATCAGCAAGTTCGTTATTAGCCGCTGTCATTTGGTTGACTGTTGATACTCCACCACCTGCAGAACTCTGAGAAGTTCCAAATATAGCATTCATAAATTGAGCTACTAAATTCAAAACACTTGCTAGTGAATTTGCAAAGCTCGTAAGTGCTGGCAAAATAATATTATATATTGGTAAAAAAGCTTGTCCTAGCGCTAATTGACAATTTTTAAGGGATGAGGTAAACATTAATTGTCTGGTTGCCGTTGTGTTTGCTAAAGCATCTCCATATTTAACTGTAGCCTGTTCAATAATTGCCATATACCTAATTTGTTGTTGTTCTTGAAATGCAAGTTGTTGCCAAGACCTCCCATTAGCAAACTGTTGAAATGCCTTAGTGCTCTCTATCATAGCTACATTAACATTTATGCCCAAATCTTCAATAGCTTCTGTATTCCCAAGTAAACCACTTCTAATCCTTTCCATAGTATCTTCCATTGTTCTACCTGTACCACTTGCGACTACTGCTGATGCCTTTAATAAGTTTTCAGTATATTCAACTGTTTGAGCGGTATCCTTTGTAAACCCACTTGTCAAATTACTGTATATTGCACCATACTTATATGCTTCACTCTTCGCCATACCGTACACTGATGCCTGATTATTTACCCAATCTCTAAACTCCCCCGCATTATTTCCAAGCGTTCTCCCAATTTGGTTAAACGCACTTTCAAACCCTACTGCTGATTTAGTTGCATCTTTGATAAATTTACCTACCCCTAGTGTAATTAAAGCATTTTTAATCATCCTTAATGAACCATTAATACTACTTTGAAATTCTGTCATAGTCTTTTGTGCTTGCTTTGTACCTTTTGTCATACTTGATGCATCAAATCCAGCTCTAACCATTAAATTTTTAACAACTGCCATTACTTCACCTCGATTCCTCCACAAGCTAAATTAAACCTTTTTATTTTTTCCAACAACTCTTCTGCTGTCATTTCTTTTTCTTTTTTAGTCAATTTCTCATATGTCGGAATTTCTTTCGCACGCACGAACCTTGCAATCCATGAAGACTGAATATAAACTAATTGAAGTTTCTCTTCTATTTCATATTCAGTCTTTTTATTTTGTTCTTCTACATGTATTTGTAACTGATATGGTGTCATATCTTCATAATCTTTTATTGTTATTCCTAGTTGGATAGCAACTCTTAAGCTTTTGTCCCAGTCCCACTTTTCTTTTTGCTCTGAGCCTCCATTGCTATCCTTTGTAAGTTTTTTCCGCTTTCACCTTCATTCATAGAACCCATACCTACCGTAATTGCTTCATATAGTTTTTCAGTTACAACTCCGAATGGCGCACAATCTAATAGATCCTCCATATCTTCAAGCTTTAAAATTTCATTATTTTCTTTTGCATCCTTAAGAAGTAGACAATACATTATCTTTTCTATTTCCCCTAAGTCCATGTTATTCATATCCATTGCATCAAAATCTTTACCTGTTAATGCTCCTAATGTTTTGATAGCTTTATGCCCAAACCATAACTGTCTTGGTCTATCTAATTCTATAATTACAACATCATTTTTATCTAACATTTAAATTCCTCCTTAAAATAAAGGCTAGGGTTAATCCCTAGCCAACTAAGCTGTTTTTACAGCAATAACCTCATAAATTTTCTGTGTTTTACCAGTCTCCTGATGAATTATAAACATATCAGCCGTCGACCCTATGGCAGGTAACGTAATTGCATTTGATGCAGCACCACTCGTTAAATTCTGTACAAAAGCACCATTTACATAAAGTGATAATGTTCCTACACCTGTTGCAGTAACCGTTACACTAGTTGCAGTAACTCCACTGTAAGTATAATAAAAGTTGCTTGCATTAAATGTTGGTGTTAAACTTCCACCTGCTCCAGTCACCATTAACCCCGTTAATCCGTTACTAGGTGTTAGCCCCAGTGTTGGTTTTCCCGTTACTTTTATTGTAGCTTCAAAAGGAATTGCATCCTCTGTATTCACATCTGTTTTTACCCCTGTTACTATCCCTTGAAACGTCCATGATGCCCCTAACGCGGGTGGAAATAATATCGTAAAGTTTATGATTGTACCACTGTTAAATGCATTGTATAAAGCAATCTGACCATTTGTATCTGATGGGTTAAAATATCCACTTGCAGATACCTCTCCTCCATCTTTAGTTCCTTGAATGTATTCTTTCCATCCTCCCGTAGAATCTAATGTTGTTGTCTCTACTGTATCCGCCTTGAGATCTAATCCCCCAATGCTCTTTAACTCTGCAATAGAATTCGCTCCTATTTGTAACTTTGTACCTATCCCAAATTGCATATTCATGCCCCCTTAATAATTTACTTTTAAATTAATATTTGCGATATATTCATCTGTACTTTCTATATAGTCATTCCCCTTATATTTCACAGTAATATTTTGTATCATAGGTCCATCTGTGCCAATTTTTCTGCCCCAAAAGGTTAATAACTTATCCTTAACCTTTTCTTTAACACCTTGTAAAACCAAATAATCATTTGATACAACTATTAAACTGTAAATACATTCTGCTTTATTCCCTGTTCCTTGCAACATTTTATTAAAAGTTACATCATCTTCTTTATATGTTACAAATGGTCCTTTTTCATTTTTAGGTGCTGCGAGTGGGAATACCTTTTTATTTAGTTCAGATATTTGCATTAATTCCGCTCTAAGAGCTTCTTCAAATATCATATTTTATCAATCTCCTTTATCATTATGCTAACCATTTCTTTTTCAATTTTACTTGAGTTATCTTCCATAGCTTTTCTCATGAAGTGGAATCCTGGAGTATATCCTCTTCCAGTTTTGAACCCGTATTCCTGTGATGCCGGATAATAATATCGTTTTTTCCCATCCTTAGACATCTTAACAAATACATCATTCATTTTTGGGTCCATTACAACTTGATATACTTTTTTACCTTTCACTCTAGATCTTTCAGCTTTTGAAATAATGCCTTTTCTCATGTATCCAGTTTGATCTACCCATTCACCTTGCTTAACTGCTGCTTTAGGGATTAATATTGCCTTTCTCACTGCTGTACTTACTACCTTTTGAGGCAGAATTTCGAGTTTTTTTAATGATTTTACTAGCTCCTTCATGCCTTCAATTTTATAACTAGCCACTAAATCAACTCCTTACACATTAATAAAGATATAGTATTTCTCTCATACTCATTTATAAGACTAGTTATTTCAAATATCCTACCTTTATAAACTACTCTCATACTAGGTTTAATATCCTTTCTATATCTAATTCTTATCTTGTGTGTTATTTCTGAATTGATTTTTTCAGCTGCAAAGAATTCTCTACCTGCTATAGGATTAATATTCCCCCAAACTTTGCATATATCAGTCCAGGTTTCGGCTGTTTGTCCAAAACTATCCTGAACTCCTATAAGCTCCTGAAAGGTTAATTTATCCCTTAATTCACCCGCTTGCATATTCACCTACACATTCCAAAACCTATGAGGTTTTAATATAGCATTAACGCTAAATGCCATTTCTTCTGTAACTTGTCCAACTGCAGCTCTATTCTCATACCAATGTGATATTAGTAAATATATTGCGATTCTTATGCTTTCTGGCACTTTCCATGTGTTTGTACTATTCATATTACTGTTTAATATAGGTCTTTTAATAATGGTCTCACAATGGCTTATAGCTGCACCCATTAGAACTTCTATTACCTTATCTTCTTCAATTGTTTCAACTCTTAAATAGTCTTTAACTTCATTTAGATTTACTTCCACTTTTACCACCACGCTTTTCCTTTTTATCTTCGATTTTAACTTTTTCATCCGATGGTAGTTGGCTTTCTTTTTCATTTGAATTCTCTTTACTTTCATCTTCTTTTTCTTCTGCATCAACTATATTATTTTCAGCTTCTAACTGTTCATCTTCTTCTATCCTATTCATATCTTCTATGATTTCACAATGTCCAACTTTATCCCAAACCTCAGCCACTTCATCTCCTAAAATAACTTCAAGCCCTGGATAATAACTCCAATCAGCACTAGCAATACTTATTTTCATTCTCACCTTTTTCATTTTTTCACCTCAAATTAAATTAAAGGAGGCTATGCCTCCTTCATATTTTACGTTGCTGAGTTAGCGTAATGTTTTATCGGGTTCATTCCTGCATCTACAAGTCTTCCATCCCCTCTGTAGAATGCTAAAAATCCCACTTGACCACTTTCAATATATTTATCTGATATTCTAAACAATTGAATATCCATTACGTCTCTAATAAAGTAATTTGACATATCTCCGAATGCAATTGACTTAGCACTAGCAGCCATCTGAGGCATATCATTGTTAACAACATACTTATATCCTGCAATTGTATCTGGTTCTTTAACCGCAAGTCCTGGAACCCATAATGGTCTTTGTTGTCCATCTTTTAATTTTTTAAGTGCCTTTAGTGATAAATCATGAAACATAAATTCAGCATTAGCCCTATAAACTATATCTACTGAATGTATTAAGTCAACTAAATCATCATAAGTAACAGATGTTGTTTGTCCCACAACTCCAGCTTTTCCCAACGCTGATGCAGTTATTATCCCCTGAGGCTTAGATGCATTATCCCCAGTTGTAAAGTGTTGATTTGTTATTCTTCCTATTCTTTCTCCCAATTTTTTAGCAATATACTGTTCAATATTGAACGCACTATCTTGAAGTAACTCATATGGCACAAGTATTGTTTTTGAAGAATACTTATATGCTTTCAAAATTACTTGTCCAAACGTAACATCCGCAGAATTTGCTTGTGCATTTTCTCCCAAAAGTTCCCCCATAATCGAAGTATCGTTTGCGGTTGGAATTGGCATGTCATTACCACTAGTAGTTGGAATAATACTTGTTTTAGCCTGTCTCATTCCACCGTAAAACTTCATTGCATCTTGAATTTGATTATAAAATCCTTGTGGAACTGTATACCCTCCCGATGCTCCTGTTACTGATGAAAGAGCTCTCTTTTCCATCAGTAAATTCCTTTGTTCTGAGGTTATCGAACCCGGCTCAAGTATATATTGTTTGAATGCACTTCTATACTCCTCAGTTTCTAGTATATTTTTAGTTTTACCTTCTTTGTTATCTTCAAATTCTCTCTTTTCTTGCTGCTCTTGCTTTTCTGCAAAATGTCTTTCTTGCTCCTGTAGCTTCTCTCTCTTTTGAATTTCAGAAGTTAATCCATCTACCTCTGCATCTAACCTTTCATACTTAGTATTTTCGTCACCTGTCATTGACCTTTTTTCTGTATCAGCCTTATCTATAATTCCTCTCATTTCTTGGTATAATCCATATCTTTTTTGTTTTAGTTCTTGAATTGTCATTTATACTCCACTCTCCTTAATTTTTAATTCTAATTTCTTTTTAAAATTCTGGGTATTAAAAAAAGGCTCATTTTCAGCCTCTCTCTTATCTAAATATACTTTGTAAGGATCATAACTTCTTGCACTAACTATACTGTCTGGATAAGCCGGAAACGCAACTGGAGAAATTTCTAACAGTTTAGCTTGTGTTACACTTCTTACTATATTATCTGGATCACTTTCATCCCATTCCTCTTTTGTCATTTTAAATCCAAAAGATACCCCATCCACATCACCACGCTTAATTGTTTCATAAGCATCATTCCCTAAAGTTGTTTGAGGTAAATCAAGTTCAAACCTTAACCCTATCTCGTCTTCTACTAATCTTAAAGTACCGTTTTTGGTTCTCCCCAATACTTTACTCGTATCATGACTCCACAAGCCTCTTTGGTCATCTTCCGTTAATGAATTATTAAATGCACCTTTTTTAAACTGCTCCTTAAATCTATAATAATAACCTAATGTTTGTGATTTCATTTCCCATTTAACAGCATAACCACTTATCGTTTTAGTTCCATTTTCAGCTTCTCTTATCTCTATACCTTCGCTAATTAATTCCCTTTTTTCAATCTCTGGCATCTTAATTTTAGATTTATCAATTGTCATTATTCTTCTCACCCCCTTTCCCAATTACATTTTTCATTGCCGCCTTTATTGAAATCATATTACCATTTACTAAATATGCATCTCCATCCGGAATCGGGTCCATATTCTCAAGCTTCCTAATATCATTAGCATTAAGCCATCCATTTTGACGACCGATTGCATATCCTTCTTGACGTGTTTTAAAATCCCCCCGCAATAACCCATCAACATTGAACTCTACAAAATAAGTTTTACGTTCTTCCTCTGTAAGTAATTGCATAAAAATAGCCTGTTCAATTCTAACAAGCCATGGTCTTAATGTATGCACAACGAACCCAATACCCTGATGCTCAATGTTTGAAAATGTTGCTTTATCTAAATCTGCAATCATATGCGGTGGAACCCTAAATATCCTTGCTATTTCATTTAATTGAAACTTTCTTGTTTCAATAAATTGACTATCTTCAGGTGGAATTATTGTTTTAGCATATTTAAGCCCCTCCTCAAGGATCATCACACTATGAGCATTATCTAAACCTTGCCTTTTAGCTAATAAATCTGATTTCAATCTTTCATATGCTGCATCACTCAACGCGGTAGGACTCTCAAGAGTTCCTCCAAGGTTTGTACCTTCTCCAAAATATTGGCTTCCAAACCTTTCAGCTGCTAATCCAAGTCCAATTGATTCTCTAGCATATGCTATAGGACTTAATCCGTCTTTACCGTTAAAGCTTAACCCTTTAATGTGTAATATTTCATCCTTAAAATAAATTTTATAACCTTCCTTTGTATTAACTGCATACTGTAGCTGAAATTCTTTAGGTCTTGTTTCATCCTTATATACTCTAACTTTCCAAGGCTCTATAGGTTCTAATTCAACTACCCTTCCTGTCTTATCTAATATTTTTTTAACGTAAGCATTTCCCCATAAATTTAAGTGCGCAATAATTGTTTCCCTAAATTCAAATGAACTTTGATTGTAATTAGAAATATCATGTAATACTGTATAGAGTGGGTGCTCATAAGCTACTTTTTTACTACCATCCGGACCACACTTGTATATCTTTAATGGTAGCGATGCTATGCTCTCACTAAGTATCCTTACACATGCATAAACAGCCGATAACTTCATAGAGTTCTCTTCTGTAACCGCAATTCCACTTTTGCTATTATTAACTCCAAATATAGCTCTCATTCCAGCTTCATCACTGCTACTTACATCTTGAATTTCTCTAATTTCTCCACCTAAAAACTTGATTACCTTTTCTTTTATACTCAAATTTTCACCTCCCCTCAGTTATATCTATATAGTTCTAATACCTCGTTCTTCGTAAATACTTTTCTTAATTGGGTTACCCTTCATAGCTTCTGTCCACGCATCAATTATTGCATCTACACAGTCAATTCTTTTTTGCGCTAAATCCTTATCTATCTTTTGTTCTTTAAAACTATTGTGTACTACTTTTGCATTTGCGAGTGACCATGTTAATACCTTTCCTTCATCTTTATTGTAAATTATATTGCTACTCTCAACTTCAAGTTTAAAATCCACCGTTGCATCATTTAAGTACTTACATGATTGTGTAATTAGTAAACTATCCCAACCAGTCTCTTCTAAATCATTTAAAAATGCACTTGCATTATGTGGATCATAACAAATCATTCTTACTTTTAAATCATACTTTTTAACTATTTCCTTCAAGTAAGCAATTATATATTTATAATCTGTTTTAATCCCCCCAAGTGTTTCAGTTAGGGTAATAAGTCCTTCCATAACCCACATATCATATGGTGCTTTATCTGTTTTAATATGTTCTGCAAGTCTCTTGCTCGGCATGAAACTATGTGAATGTAAAAAGTATTTCTTAAATCCTTCATCATTATAAAATGGAAATACTAACCCTAATGAAGTCAAGTCTCCACCTGATGATAAATCTAAACCAACATAGCACTCTTTTCCTCTCATATCCTCAAGTGACATTTCACTAGCTAAGTTTTTCCATGCTAAAATATCTTTAATATAAACATTATCAGTAGCCTGTATCCAAATATTTAATTGTTTCGTAATGAAATCTCTAAGAGTTTCTCCTCCCATGTCTCTTGCTGTATCACCTACTGGAATGAGGTTTTCTAGGGCTAATTTATCAAATGCAAGAGTAGGATTAGCCTTAATCCAATTTTCCGGATTCCAAATATCATCCTTTTCATCCATCTTAGCTATATAAACAAACTGTGATTCATTTGTAAATACACCTTTTAGCAAGTTGCAGCAGTACTCATATAATTCAAAACATGGTGTATTTAAATCAAACCCGGCTGTAGTTATAACACTAATTAGGGCTTGTTTCATTTTCTTAATACCGCCCTCAAGTAACTTGTACATCTGGTTATCTTTGTGGGCGTGATATTCATCTACTATTCCTAATAGTGGCCTGAATCCATCTATAGACTTTGTATCTCTCCCTAACGCTGTTATAAGTGAATTAGTTATGTTACAAATGATAGTACTTTTATATTCTTGAACCTTAAACAACTCTTTAAGATCTTCATCTGAATTAATAAATTTAACCATTTCCATAAATACTATCATCGCCTGTGCATGTTTGGTAGCTGTACAATATATCTGACCATAATTATATCCATCAAAGTTTCCGTAAAAAGTTCCTAAAATACCATTTAAAAATGATTTACCGTTTTGTCTTCCGAGTTGTATATAAGATGTTCTAAATCTTCTATATCCAGTTCCTTTTGTAACCCAACCATTCAAAGAACCTAATATAAAGTCTTGAAATGAATATAATTCTAATTGTAGTTTTTCCTCACCTTCAGCAATATATAAAGTCTCTGCATAATCTATAATACGCAGAGACTTCTCTATGTTAAATTCATATTTGTATGGTGCTAGTTTACTTTTTTCCAAATCATCTAAATGCCTTTTACAAGCTAGCTTAACATATTCCCCAGCTATCTCTTTACCATCTAGGACATCAATAGCATATTTTGTTACTCTATCCACTAGCACCACCTACAAACTTATTAAATTTATTTTTCGGTGTGTCATTCTCCTGTTTTTTAGGTATATTTTTAGTTCTAGCAACTGGATTAAGATATAGTCTGTCAGAAAGTCTTAATATCTCCTGACGCTTCATTCTCAATTCAACATCTACTGTCATAAATAATTCTAAGCCTTTTTCTTTTTCCAATGGATCTAATGATTTCATTTTTTCTCTAGCAATATTCATGGCCATAATTAAATCATCTAATTCTGAAACTGATAAACAGTATTGATTTATAATATGCTCATCCAATGCTGCTATAAAATCTATTTCTTTATATAATTTCTTTAATTTTTTAAATTCTTTTAATGCTCTTTGGTCCTGCATTACATAATCACTAGCTTTAAAAGTTTTATTTGATATATTTATTTCTGCTGATTTTCTTCGTTTAATTTCCGCTTTAGTTAGGTGATGGCTTCTTCCATCTGCTTGAATCAATTCTACTGGTCTTGCATTTCTTGGCATTTTCTACAGCCACCCCTTTCGAAAGTTTTATAAACGGATTTTTTGCACAGAAAGGGTGGATACGTGGTCTTAGGGTCTTAGCTATGTAGCTATCGACTCCCCCCTCCCACTTTGTTTCCGAATCCACCATCCTCCTTAGCTGTTTTTACATCGTGATGCATCTTACATAACGCTTGATGGTTATTCTTATCCCAAAATAATTTCATATCACCCTTATGCGGAACTATATGATCTACTACAGTTCCTGGTACATATCTTCCCTCAGCTAAACACCTTACACATATAGGATTAATCCTTAGGAATTTCAATCTGTAAGCTCTCCATTTATCTGTGTATCCTCTACTATATGAACTGCCTCGCCTTCTATCTGTCTCTTTATACTTTTGTTTTACCTTATCTTCACACTCTGAGCATCTAACATCACCTAGCTCTATATGCTTACCACATCTGCATAACTTCATTAATGCCATTACTTCACCCCTCAATATCAATATATAGTATTTGTTATTCACACTATACACAATATGTTGTGTATAACTTATTTGTTTTAAATAATTAAAAGACACCTATATTTCTATAAGTGCCTTTTGATTAAGAGGGAATTATTATTTATATATACTTTTACTTACTACCATTTTATATTATTCAACTCACTATTAAAACCCCAACTTTTCCCCATAATTACCCCACCATGTCAATCTTTACTCCATCAATCCCAAACAATAATACACTTAATCTATCTATCATTTGATTAACCCAACGACTTGGAGTGTTCTTACCACAATTAAGCTTCTCTTGTATTTCTTCATAACTCATATCCTTTATAAAATACATCTCTAAAGCAAAATACTTTTCAATTGCATCTTCTTTTATCTGTCTTTTCTTTAGTTCATCTAATGCCATATCTATATGAGCTATCATTACTAATGTTTTCGCTTTACTCCTTTTAATTGATATTATGAATATTTCATCTTCTGTTAACTTATCATAATCTTTGTCTTCTATAGCAAACCTCAAACTATCAATCCCTTTATTGGTATGATCCTTTAGGTCGTTGTAGTGCCTCATTAGCAATCTAGTATTTTGAAATACTTTCCCTCTCTTCTCTAACTGTTTTTCTTTATCAAACTCTCTTATAGCTTCTCTAGTAGCTTTTTTAATAGCTTCTTCAACTTCTTTATTCAATTGCTATTTCCTCCTCTCTTTTAACTATGCTGCTTCATTTTGCATATAGTCTTCCACCCATTAACCTTATACATATATCAAGCTTCTCATATCCTTCGCTGTATACTCTTAACTTCTTAGTTATCTGTATAACATCTTTATAACTAATTCCTAACAGTTCCTTAATTTCATCCTCCGAATAAAACTCTTTATCAAATAATTTAAATAGCTCCTTTTGTAGTTCATACTTATATTTAAAATCTATATCACTATTCATATGTGGACTCTCATTTCCTCTATGGTGTTCTTGACATAAATATTTAAAATTTATTTTCACATTTCTCATATATGAAGCTTGTCCCCTGAATACAATGTGATGTAATTCAACTCTACTATTCCCACATACCTCACAATAACTATCTCCCATTGCAACCTCCTAATTAACCTCTTTACCATCCTCATCTACAGTTATCTTGAACCCACACTTGCAAGTCCTTGTAAATGTATCATCTTCAACTATTATCCCGCCTTCTCCATCACCAATAATATCACTGCCACATTCAAGGCAATTTTCATACTTTGGCATTATCTCAAGTAATTTAAATGCATTCATCTTATAACCTCTTACCATTCACATTATTGTTTTTACTCTGTTTTTCTTTTCCTTGACCTTCTATCTTATCAATACAGAATTCTCTATTAGGATTGATAAATATACAAGTATCGCCTGTAATTGAACAGATATAACAAAAATCACATGCATCATATTTAGCATTTTTGCAACTCACTTAATCACTTCCTAATCTTTAATTATTCTATTAATATTATCTCCTCTTCAAAAACCATCGCTGTAATATATTGAGGCCCTTGGCTAACGTAATATATTTTTCTTCCTACTAAATTACTTCTATCACTTTCAAGTACCTCTGCTATCATAGTCACAACTCCTGTTACATCACTTCTGCTACAATGTTCTATATAACTAACTTTCTGATTGATATTGATTTCTTTTTTATCCAAACCCTACATTCCTCCCTCGAATACTCTTTTAATTGTGAAATTAATTAGTCTTGATTAAAAGTTTTGGTTCATCGCCTTTAACCGATATCTCTAATTTGTCAAAATCATATTCACATCCATCAACAACTATTTTGAATTCCATTTCTCCATCATATAACTCTAATACATCTCTGAAATACCTAGTTCAAAAGTTTCACATTTACCATTTTCATCAATCTCTATTCTTTCCTCATTGATGTTTCTGGTACAACTATCCTCATAATAATATTTACATTTATCATTCATACACATCATGTTAATAGCCACTTTAACTCCTCCTTGAATTGTGAACTATACTATCTTTAATTGAACTTCACTCAACCTATACTTATTTGCTATTTTTATATATTCCGGATTAAGTTCAAATCCTATAAAGTTTCTTTGATTTTCTAAAGCCACCATTGCAGTTGTTCCGGATCCCATGAATATATCTAAGACTGTTCCACCTTTTGGACATCCAGCTAATACACAAGGCCTTATTAACTCTGGTGGAAATGTAGCAAAATGTGCTGCTCCTAATTTATCTGTGGCCACACTCCAAACTGACCTTTTATTTCTTACTCCTAATTTATTTGGTTCATTGCCATGACTCTCTCTTTCTGCAGTAATGGAATTATTAAAACTTCTTCCTTGTGTATATGCTCCTCCACCTCTAAAAGTTTTAGAATTCCCTTTAAGCCTTCTACCTTTATTCGGATTCCCTAATGTTCCATTACTTCCTCTAGGCAGATTAGGATCTCCATTAACACATGGTTCTTTTATGCTTTCATCATCATAATAATATTTTCTACTCTTACTTAGTAAAAACATATATTCATGAGCCTTTGTAGGTCTATCCTTTACAGCTTCAGGCATACAATTAGTTTTATTCCAAATAATATCACTGCGTAGATACCAACCATCATCTTGCAATGCAAATGCTACTCTCCAAGGTATCCCCATTAAATCTTTAGGTTTTAATCCGTCTTCTTTTATTTTCTTAGTTCTTTCATATCTTCCATCCTTTGGACCATGTTCTTGTTGAGTCTGAAATAACTCATTCTTAACTTTCTTTTTTCTATCTCCACCAGTGCCTACATAGCTATCACCTAAGTTAAGCCACAATGTCCCCTCTGCCTTTAAAACTCTTTTAATTTCTCTAAATAATTCAACCATTTCAGTTAGGTATTCTTGTAAAGAATCTTCTAACCCTATTTGTCCTGGTACTCCATAATCTCTTAATCCCCAATAAGGTGGAGAAGTTATGCAGCAGTCTATTGAGTTATTTTCTAAGAGTTTTAAACCTTCTCTGCAATCCATGTTATAAATATCATTTAACTCTAGCAATCCATCACCCCTCTCACGCACAATTCCTACATTGCATCTGCTCCTTGTATTGTGAAATTAGCTATTAAATGAACAATACAAATTTTTATATAAGTCTTTCTTTAATTTTTCTGCTATTTCTTCATATTCACCCATGTTAATACTTATTGTATGTTCTGCTCTCATTACTGGCTGTGAATGTTGTGTTATCATAGGAACTACCACAGCACACCCTACCATTTTCTTATTGTTGCATTTATCAATATTTAAACATTTTCTACATTTATCAGATAATTTACTTATATTTTTCAATAATATATCTCCCTTCTTAATACACAATACCTGCATTGCATCTGCTCCTTGACTTGGACTTCTAGCTAATATTCTATCGAATATAGCTTGTATATCTTTTATATCTTCCTCAGTTACATCACCATGAATTCTATCATCCCAATCTTCGTACATGCCATTGCAATATACATTTTCAATTGCATCATCTATAATATCTTTTACATCGAAACTAGCATGATGTGGTGTTGTAGTATATATTTCCATATCTCTATAACGCTCTATATTCCCCATCCACTGAAAGTATTTCATCTTTAGATAATGTTGATAATTTTACTTTTTCCATATTATTCCTCCTAAATTTAATCCTTGAATTATTCGCTACTCTTCGTCCTCTAAGTAGTAATCTATATGCTCTCCAACAAATGAATCTAATACATTGCATATATTTTCAATAAATAAATCCGTATAAGTTTCTACAAATGTTTCTAATAAACAAACATCTTCTCCGCCCCATTGAATTCCACATTCATCCATAGAAAGAGTGCTTTCTCCCATTTCTTTAGTTCTTAAAAGTTTAGTATCGACTACTATATCATTTATAATCGCATCTAAATCCCAACCGTCTTGTTGTTGAAGATAATTTTTAACAGCTAACAATGTCTTTTTATTTGCTTTCATAATTTCAATTCCTTTCTTTCACCATTCCTACAAATTATAAACTAATGACTTCTGTAAAATGATCTTTAAATACTCTTCTGCTAATCTCAATCCACTCTGCATTGTCATTTACTAACCTTACGTCATTCTCACAATACTCACACTCTTCAATGAGCCACTCACTGCCTTTATCGACCTTCATGTATTCATCTTCTATAATTTCATCATCATACCTATCTATAATCAATTCTTTAACACATTTAAACATCTTACTCTCCTCCACCCATGCTGCTTAACTTTTTCATTTCTTAACCCTTGGTCTACTCTTCAACTTTTCTAAATGCTTCTGATACTGCTTCATAACAGAGTTCGCCTTATTATATAGCTTGGTCTTAAATTACCACCTTGTAAGTCTACAGCGTCAATAAACTCATTTAGCTTACTCTTTTCAATTTCAAATCTTCCTACTGATGAAAAGTATTTAGCATGTGGTAGTATGCTTACATAACTACCGTAATCCTTATAGCTAAATATACTTTTTTCATCTTTAAATGCTGTATAAAAGTTATCTAATATCTTGCTTTTTACTATCTCAACACTATGATCCTCTGTAATTATTTCATCAAACATATTTATTTGTTTTACCCCACTCATAGAATCACCCTAAATCCTTTCACTTACTTTTCCCCAATCTATTCCTATTCTTACATCTAGCTTCTTAACTCCTACAAGTTTTAATTCATCTGAGATAACGTGTACACTATACACGTTATCTCCAACTTTAAGAATGTTATATACTTCTGGTCTTAAATCTACTTCCACTAAACACTCGCCTTGATTAATTGCATTAAAACCTTTCTTTAGTTCATGTACTTTATATGCCATCTTTATAACCTCTCATTCATTTTTCCTATTAGAGTTCTCGTTGCTTCTTTATATTTCCCTCTAACTTCTTCATTCTGTATTTCTTCTATAGCCTTAAACATCTCATTGAATGCATGTTGTATCATATTGAAATTAGCTTTAAATTTGCTTGTTGCCTCCCCTATGCTCGCCTTTTCCCTAAGCTTCTCCAATTCTTTTTCTATCTCCTCTGGCACCTTTTCTACCAGTTCTACATCTATTGGCTTTTCCTTTAGCTTTTCTTCTAGCTCCTGGACCTTTTTCATATACTCACATATTTCTGTTTTCTTATTGTCTAATTCCTCCTTAAGCTTTTCTGCTTCCTCATCATCTTCATCATCTTGTGCTTTTTCTAATTCACTCTTAATACTCTCTACATCTTTATTAAGTTTATTAACCTCTAGCTTTGCCCCTTCTCTTTCCCTCTCTAGCGTATCCTGAATCTTATATATATTCTCCTTACTAATCTTTAAAGACTCTTCTTTAATCCTTATTTCAGCTTCTAGCGCTGCCTTTTCCTTCTCTACCGCTTTAGACTTAGTTTTAAACTCCTCAGCTGCCTTAATAGCTTCTTCTTTTTCTTTCTCAGCCTTTTTCATAGCCTTTATAGCCTTATCCAATTCTCTTGTAGACATATTATCTATGTCATTTTCTTTAACAAAATCTTCTCTTTCTTCTATATCCGGTATTCCAAGGAGTGATACAGCTTGGCTATAACTTAAATTCGCAAACGCTTGCGAATTTGTATTCCCGAATAAGCTTATCTGATTGGACCCATATTCCGTAAATATCCTCATAATGTTATTTGCAGTACGCTGAGAATAATCAACTGATTGTTCTAACCACTCTGCCCACTTCCCATGATTTATTAAACTTTTAGCTTCTATAAGCTTTCTGCCAATTTCAATACTATTATTTAAAACCATAAGCTTTGTTTGATTCTTTATATTGTTTATCTCTGCTGCAATTAACTCTGGTGTCCTTTCAGTTATGGATGTATCACTTGTTACTAATTCATTCATAATTTTAACCTCCTAGGCTGTGAGCCTTGCCTTTTTATTCTTTTCTTCAAGCTTCTCTTTTTCAAATTTCTCTATAAATGCTGCTATTTCACCCTCTGGCCTACAATTGTATTTCCCACGAACCTGAACTATTTCATTTTTTTTAATTTCAACTGTAAAAAATGGTGTCCTTGGTTTGCTTTTGTCTCTTATAAAAAGAATTGTAGTTTCACCCTTTGCATGTCTTTCTGCATATCCGCCAACACAATGATGCAGCTTCTCGCCTTCTCTTATAAGTTCTATTGCACTTCTCGCAGGCCTTATAAATATATTTTCAAATTCAAGATAGTATTTTTTATATGCTTCATTGTATCTTTTTTCAAATCTTTGATTTAAATCTTTGTTTTCCTTATATTTAACCCTCTTAATTGTTTCTTCGTGTGCTTTTACTAAATTCATAGGAAATAATACATGACTATCTTTTAAATCCATATTTAGCTTATTACAGTCTTCTATATAATCTCTATAAGTTGATATGATATTGTAATAACCTTGTAATCTCTTTGTATCTCTCTGTTTACATATATAGTTATATACTTTCTTTAAGCTTCCATATTTTAAAAGTTTAATAAATTCCACCGGGTATTCAATTGTACCCGCTATTGCACTAAGCTCTTTTGGCTTCAACTTTGACCCATCTTTCTTGTTTATTTGATATAACTTTAGTAATAATGGTGTTATTCTTAAGTTTGAATCCCTTAATGCATTTAAATCTTGTTTATTTATCTTGAGAGCTTTGTATAGATCTTTTCCCTTCCAACTAACCGCACTGTATGTGTTAAGCCCATAAATTTTTGCATCTATTAACCCATAAAATTTTATCTTACTTAAATGTTCTATAACTAATGGATAATGACTATATAGTCCTATACCCTTTATTAATGTTTCAAAATTATATCTTCCAAAATCCATATATTGAAAAACAGTATCCTTAATTGACTCGTCTAAACTTTTTTGGTCGGTAAAGCATTTACATGTTAGACCTGATGATCCATATGTCTGTACTGAAAAGTCATGAACAGACTTTCTCATTTCCCAGCCTTCATACGTATTATACTTGCGATGCCAATAATATCTGCTTAACATTATAGATTTCTCACCTGGACGAAATATATATACAGCAACTAAACTATAATGAGTCTCAATATTTTTATAATCTCCACTGTAATCTCTATAAACAAAGTATCCCCTAGCTGTAATAACATTTTTATCACATGTGCTTTTATCGAATCTTAAAAAATAATCTTGGTCTATTAATTTTTTTCTTGAATATCCAGCATATTTAACAGTGCATTCACTTCCACAGCTTGGACATTCAGCTTCTATGTTATGCTTTATATCAAAATTTACTTTTGTTTCTTTATTACAATGAGTGCAATATGCATAGTGTTGCTTTCCTTTTTTAGTAATAAACAAATATCTACTTTTTTCCAAAACTACATCATCAACATATTTCTCAACATCATTAGTTAATTCAAAATTTATATGATCTAGATATTCCTCGTATAAATAGTCCCCCATGATATCCCTCCTATAAATCCAGCAAGTCGTCTAGGTTTATGTCAAGCTCCTTGGATTCCTTTTTATATTCATTAATGCTTATCACCTTATTGCTACTGTTAACTTCTTTTTCAACCTCTTGAGTTATCCCATAATACTTCAGTACTATTCCAAACCCTTCTTCATCACTTAACATTGCACATCCTTTAACAGCCTTCTTCTTCGCTTCTTTGGACATTTCATTTAAACTTCCCATTATAGTCTTGTCTTGATTCATTATCATCTTTGCAGCTTCTTCATTGTTCTTTATCAGATTTATTAAGAAAGCTCCTATGACTCTAACAAATTCACTGTTCTCTTTTTTAATCTCTTGGTTTATTTTTTCTATAGCATTTGTAATACACATAACATAACCCTCCAATATTTTAATTAGCTAATGATTACCTTGTTTTTATTCTTAAATCCCCAGTATGAAATTCATTTATCATATAGCTTTCTTTATAGTTCTTGTGCCCAATCAACACCGATTTACTATTTACTGCTAGTACTATTCCTTGTTTCTCCTGCCACTTATTTTCGCCACTTTTCTTTTGCCTAGCTAATAATGTTATTTTTCTCCCTATTTCAAATCCTTCCATTAATATTCCCCCCATCATTCTTTTTTCCACATCTTCAGATATATGTGCCATCCTGTATCCTCGTAATATACCTTTTCAACTTCTGAAATTTTATAGTCACTGTACTCTTTTTCCCAGAAGCTGTTATCATTCTCTTTTGCTATCATTTCAATTTTTCTTTTACTTCTGTATTTATGGTCATTTTTAATAGATTCAGGTCTAATCAAATTCCTCGAAGAACTCCATCTCTTCTTTCCCTTTGATCCATGTCTCTTAGTAATATATTTTGCTATAGCTTCAAGTCCATTCCCTTCTGCCTGCAACCTGTCACAATTAATAATTCCTATGCCATCACCTTTTTTCTCTCCTTTTTTTCTACGCATGGACCATAAAGCTTCTACTTCATCTCTATCCAATCCACTATTTATAACAATATGGTGATGTATATTTTTAGGCTTCTCATTCTCCGACATTATATATTCTGTTACTATGACATATTTAAGCACAGTTCCTTTTCTCTTCATTGCGTAGGCTATTCTCCTCAAATAATTTCCTACTACCTTTTCTGCATCTTCTATTGTCTCTGGCATATACTTAGGCTTATAAGTAGCAGATATATGATAATCTCCAGTTCCAAAATTTCCATTTACAGTTTGTACTAAATATCTCCTTGCATTTTTATCATTAATATTATTTTGTTTTGGAGCAGACTCCTTTGTTCTTTTAGCTCTTTTCCCTTTTGCTACTTTTTCTTGCATTGCAGTTCTAGGTATTATATCTACTTCACAATATTTCTCTCCACAGTATATCCTTCTCTCACGAATGAAATGTTTTTTCATGGCCCCCTCCTATTGCCTTGTAATCTTTTTGTTTCTAAAATCATAACTATTGTTTTTTATTTATTATTAATATCTATAGTTATAATGTTAATACCTCATACAAGCCCGGTTAACAGCTCAAAGAACTGTATTTTTCATTGACCTTCACCATGAAAATTGATATACTTAAAGTAGATTATTTAGTATATCGTTCACGGCATAAGGTTATCCAAGCTTCCAACTTGGATAGCCTTTTTTATATCTTCTTTTATTACTTATTGCATGTGGAAATATTTCCACACCTACTGCAAATTGTGTTATGTTTTAATGACCAAACTGAATATCCGCACTTTGTACACTGCTTTATCCACAGTACCTCTTTCTTTTCTTCATCGTTAGTAACAATAGGTCCTGATTTCATTTAAATCACCTCTTTACTTTCAAGTGATTCCTTAGACCGGTTGTACACCTTCTGTCATTTATGGTAATATATTGTTGAAAGGAGGTGAATTTTATGAAACTTACACTAAATCAAATTCAAGCTTTAGACTTGTACCTAAAGCGATTAATTTCAAGATTTCCTATTGTATCTCAAAATGAAAACTTGAATATTGTAATAAGTATAAATAACTCATTATGGACTGGTGACTTCATTCAATATGAACACCCACTTATCATTAATCGGTATATAGATTGTGACTCATCAATTGAATCCAATGGATTATATCCTAGTGATATATTTACACTTCCAGATAATTTTAAGTTTGTTGATTATAGAAATATTAAGTCAGATACTGCTTATCTTCTATTATTGGACTTATTTAAAGTGGTTGTAGATATTCCAGCTCCTACCATCACTTTAAATCCACTTCTATATAATGCTAAAAACTTAGAAACAAATTTATCATTACCATTTATACACCTTGATTCTACAATTGAATATGAAGTTATATCATTGACTAATACTTTTAAAGATGAGTGTACTCACTCATAAATTTTAAATATCTATACACATACTCAAGAGTTGCATATGCATCAACATATGTTAACTCTTTTTCCTTTAGTGTCTTTAGTATCTCTTCTCCTATTTGTGCTACGCCTTCCCCCTTTTCTATAAACCATAAACTATTTGTTGGGTACACTTGTTTGGGAAATTTTAATAAATATTCACTTATCTTCTCATCTGCCATTCTTAGCGCTTGAGTGTATATATCTTTATCATCCCTTTTAGACCGTTCTTGAACTGGTGCTCCTTGATTAGTTTCTTCTAATGCCGCTATTGCTACTACTAATGCTTCTACATCTGCATCTTTAGTCTCTATGCTTGTAAATCCCTCACAGTCCGCTTTGAGCTTCTCTAGATGTTCCATTGCTTGTATTTTATTCATATCCTATCCCCCACTTATATTTATTTAGTAAATCCTATTCGCTATTAAAAATAATACTCCAACTATTGCCCACGTTCCTAAGCTGCCTAAAATAAAATCAATTACTTTTTCTTTCTTAGTCAACTCTATAACCTCCCTATACTCTTTGAACAGCTTGGACATATATTCTTGCCACTGTAATTCTTAATCCCTTTTACCTCTTCACAAAAGATACATGCTGGTTCATATTTCTTTAATATTATTTGGTCCCCATCCACGTAAATCTCTAATGGATCCTTTAGGTCTATATCCAAGGTTCTTCTAAGTTCTATTGGGATTACTATCCTTCCTAAATCGTCTACCTTTCTTACTACTCCTGTTGATTTCATTTACATACCCCTCCATATTTTTTTAATTTTGGCATATTCCCATGGTTATCACCATAGAATATACTAACCAGTGTTTGTCCATTCTTTGAAAGTAGATTTTTATAAAAGGCATTACTGCCTTTGTTTTTAAATTTCTTATTATGTTTTATAGCTACTAATCTATGTTTATTTCATCTATTCCCACATTAATAAATTCAGCAATATTTTTTTTAGTGAATCTTAATTGTCCCCCGACTTTAACAGATTTTATTTTTTTATTTTCTGCCATTCTATAAAGTGTAGTTGCACTTATCTTTAAGTACTCCGCAACTTCTTTTACTGTATATATAATACCCATCCCCTTTTTTTATCTCCAATAATCGCTATTTATAATATCATTTGGAGTAATCTCTAATGCTTTGCATAACTTGCATATAATTCTTATTGTTGGGTCATAATTTTCTCTTTCTATATCGCTTATATACCCTTGTGAAATCCCAGTTATTTTAGATAATTCTTTCATTGTATATTTCCTCTGTACTCGTATTTCTTTCAATTTTAATATTTTCATTTGTAAATGGCTCCTCTTCTGTTGTAAATAGCTCTTCTACTGTTTTGTCCAAAACATTAGCTATCTTTATAGCATCTTCTACCTTTATTTTTCTTTTTCCATTTTCGTAGTTAGAGTATGTCCGTTCTGTTGTTCCAATATTTTTAGCTATATCCTTCTGCAAGAGACCTTTTTTTATTCTTGCGAGCTTCAATTTATAGTTCATTTTACACCTCCTTTTTGTATTACAGTTCATTATGTTCTAAATCTTGTTTTAAGTATATGGTTTATTTTGTTCTATGTCAACAGTATTTTTTCAATTTTAAAGTTTTTTATGTTCTTTTGTAAAATATTTTTTAATATCAGTGGTACAATATGAACATAAAAAAATGGAGGAGGTGCATTATGTGGAATGTAGGAAATGTTATAAAAGATTTAAGAGAAGATAAAAACTTGACTCAAAAACAATTTGCTGAAATGCTAGGTACCACTCCAAGAAGTATAAGCTACTATGAAAACGGAGATAGAAAAATACCTATTGACATGCTACCTGAAATTTCTAAGATATTAGAGGTACCAGTTGAATATATACTAACTGGTAAAAAAGATATAATTACTAATGCCGGTATTGTTAAGTTAAAATTTAAAAGTGGAAATAGCAAAATTATAAAGAACAAACAAATGCAAGATTTTATAAAAATGTTAGAAGAAAATAAAATTGATGCTGAGGCCTTTATACAAGAGTTAAATGAGAAATATAAATAGATAAAAAAGAGTATTACTAATATTTAAAGTAATACTCTTTTTTTATCCTATAATATATATATAAGTTCTAAAATATCTGTATACCGAATTTGTGTAACTATTCTATAAATAATTACTAAAAAAGCTTTCAAAATAAGTATTTTAATATAAAATCTATAAATAACAGTAAATATTACTATATTTGACTACAATTGATAATTTTTAAAAGGGGATGTAAAAATGAGAGATGTAAAAATTGGGGATTTAAATGAACTTTATAAATTAATAATTGAAAATATAGAATGTATAGAAATTCACAGCACGTCATGGTCTAATAACTGCATATTTGAAGAACATTTTGTTCATAATATAGATAAGGAGAGTGATTAAATGACAGGCTGGGTAGAAAAACATAATGGTTCTTATAGATATCGAATAGAATTAAATAAAGACTTAATAACTAATAAGCGTAAAACCATTTCTAAAAGTGGATTTAAACTTAAGAAAGATGCTACAAAAGCACTAAACCAAAAATTAGTCGAAATTAATGATGGTAAATATATAGAAGATAAAAAAATAAGTGTTGAATACTTTCTCACTGAATGGATAGAAAGTTATAAAAATAATATTGCACCATCAACCTTCAAGAGATATAAAGAATTTTGCACTAGTGTAAATAATCATATAGGGTCAATTGAATTATTAAAACTAACCCCTATAATAATACAAGGACTATATACTGAATTGTTGAATAAAGGTTTAAGTAAATCTACAGTTCTTAAAGTTCATAGATGCCTTAAATTAGCACTTAAACAGGCTGTTGGGTGGAATATGCTTAATAGCAATCCATGTGATAATGTTAAGCCTCCTAGGCCTGATAAAGTTGATATACAAATTTGGGATGAATCAACTACTAAACGTTTCTTATTTTTATCAAGAGATGAAGGCATTTACATCGTAATTGCTATAGCACTTGGTACTGGCATGCGTGAGGGAGAAATATGTGCTCTTAAATGGGATTGTGTAGATCTTAAGAATGGTGAGATATATGTTAAGCGATCATTGCAAAATATAGATGGTGTACTAACTTTGAAAGAACCTAAAACAAAAGGCTCTATAAGACGAATATCTATTGCTCCTGACTTAGTTAACGTGCTTAAAGAATATAAAAAATATCAAACTGAAATGAAAATGTTAAATAGAAGAAACTATACTGATGATAACTTTGTATGTACTTGGGAGGATGGTAGACCATATGCACCACTGTATATTGCTAAGAAATTCCCACTTCTAATATCTAAGTATAATGTTCCCAAAATACGATTTCATGATTTGAGACACACTCATGCTACAATATTATTACTCCATGACGTTCCCGCTAAAATAGTTTCTGAGAGACTAGGTCACAGTACCATCTCAATAACATTAGATACATACTCACATGTATTACCATCTATGCAACGTGCTGCCGCTGAAAAACTCAATGGTTTATTTGGAGCTTTATAATAAGCTCCTTTTATTTTAAGTTAATTCTACACACTTAAAATAAAATCACACCCCATCCACACCCTATTTCAAACAAATAAAAATAAAAAAACCTAGCAAGCATTACGCTTACTAGGTTTCTTGGCAGGGGTGCAGGGACTCGAACCCGGAACCAACGGTTTTGGAGACCGCTACTCTACCAATTGAGCTACACCCCTTCATTACTTATTCATTATATTATATTCCAAATATAAATGCAAGAGGTTTTCTTATATTTTATGGCTTTCTTATATTTTATAGTTAATTATACAATTCACTTTTAATATCTATATGTTGATGAATTTTCACATATAGATATATTCAGCATATTATCATTCATAACTTTTTTATATGAGCATAAAAATTCATTTAACTCATTATCATTTACATCTATTTTCATATAACTTTTTAATATTATATTCTCTTCATCTAAAATTACCTCTAAATCATTTTTTTCATTTTTAATGTAATACATCCTTACATTTTTTACATTAAGCTTACCTTTATACTTTTCTTGAAACCCCATAACTTTTCTTGTTTCTTCATAATCTTTAGTCAACGAATCAAATTGTGTATCTATTCCCATGGATTTCATTTGATTTTCTAAATCTTCAGTTGAAACCCCATACCTATCCATAACTTTTTTTTGTATATTAATAAATTTTTCTTGAGATATATTGTTATCTTTCATATACTTAAACACTTGTTTACTCATTTCTGACATAGAAACTTTTCCTTGGGCCATAGAATAATACATTGAGTATATATAATCTTCAAACTTATCTACATCTTTATCTGTAGCTTTATTCCTTAATTCATTAAAATCTATTACATCACTAATTTTAATCAGCTCCTTAACCACATTGTTTTTAACCTTATTACTACTCTAATATACCTATTTCGCTCTACCACTTGTAAATGTAAATATTGGTTAGATATCCTTTGGTTTTAACTATATAATCAAAACAAAAATCTATTTATAAAGTAGTATATTACAAAATTCTTCCCATTACCACTATTTTTAAATAATTTAGTAATTAGTAAAACCGAGTATATAGAATTCAATCTATACTCCTCGGTTTATAATCTTATCTATTGGATTTTGAACCCTGCTTTTTTTACATTTTCTATTATTTCATCTAAATTATCTGTATTTAATCTTATAATAATTTCCTTAACTTCTGTCATACTTTTAGGATCAACAACAACAAAACTTATTATTTGACCTTTGCTTTCTGAAATAATTTTTGAGAGCTTTGATATTTGACCTGGTATATCATAAGCAATCACCGCTAATCTCTTGCCCTTATTTAATCCAAAAAGTTCTGTAAACTGATGGAATATTCCATGGTGAGTAACAATTCCTTGCATATTACCAGTCTTATCTATAACTGGTACAAATGAAATACTTTTTGTCTCTAAGAAATGTGCTGCCTCTTCCACTTCCTCAAATGGAGATAAAGATGGTACATCTGTTCTCATAACATTTTCCACCAAAAAGTCAGATAATAAACATTGTCTTTCTATTGATTTTTCATAATAGTATGTGTATATCTGTTCTTTAGATATTACTCCACAAAACTTATTACCTTCAACAACTGGTATAGATAAGAATTTGTTTCTTTCCATAACCTCCAATGCCTCTCCTATCGTCACCTTTGAAGTTACTGTTGTTAACTTTTCCTTTGCTAACATTAAGTTGCTTACAAACATAATTTATCCTCCTTTATTTGAATTACTTTATATTATACATTACTTTCATATAATATAGTTAGTAATTTTTAAACATTTTTGTATTCTTAACCCAAGATTATTTTCAATTCTGTTATAATACTATTTTTATAATTATGAACAATAATTATAAACAATATTTATTTACTATTATGTACATAGTTTATCCTCTTTTTTATATAATCCACCTACATTTCTCATTAAATATATGCTAAAATATTTATAAATAGAACTTTTTTCCATGACTTTTGATTAGCATTAAAATTTAACCTGGAGGATAATATGAATATTAGTATGAAAAATATAGTTTCCGCTCTTTCATTATCTTTAGACTTATCCGATAATAACTGGAGCAAATTTGAAAATATTGTAAATATACCTTCAAAATCAAATACTTCTACTCATAAATTTTCAAATCATTCTAAATGCACTTCTTATATATCACTTGAAATTGCTCGTGCTATGAATATAGATGAAACTTCATATTATAATTTATATATAGCTTGCATGATTCATGACATTGGCACTCAAAATATTTTTGATAAATCTCACAATTCAAATTGGTATATTAAAAAGCACTGTATCGACGGCTCTGAAATGATTCAAACAATTCCATCTCTAATACAAGTGTATGATATTATAAGATACCACCATGAAAATTATGATGGTAGTGGATGTTTAAATCTAAAAAACTCTTTAAATCCAATAGAGTCACAGATACTTCGGCTTGCAGATTTAGTTGAAATACAAATTGATTTTGACATTCCATCATATTTACAAAAAAATGATATAATAAACTGGGTATTAGCTCAAAATGGAATTATATTTGCACCCCAAGTTGTTGATGCATTTTTAAAGATATCTGAACCAGAGGCATTTTGGTTAAATCTCTTAAACATCCCAACTATGGATTTTATTTTGAATAATCTAGCCCCTAAAAAGGATACTCTAATTTCTCTTGAAGAATTTGAACCAATAGCTGATTTATTCGCCAATATTATAGATACAAAGAGCTCATTTACGGCTACCCACTCTAAAGAAATCGCTATTCTTGCTTATAACGTTTCAAAGCATCTTGGCTATGATGAAGAAAAATGCTTAAAAATGAAAATCTCTGGTTTACTTCATGACATTGGTAAATTAGCTATACCTACTTATATTTTGGATAAAGAGGGACCTCTAACTGAAGATGAATTCTCAATTATTAGATCCCATACATATTACACTAAATTAATTCTTGATAAAATCGATAATATATCAGATATAAGTTTATGGGCTTCAAGTCACCATGAAAAATTAAATGGACTTGGCTATCCTAGACGTCTTAGCGCTGATGAACTTAGTGAAGAATGTAGAATTATTGGTGTCTGCGATATATATCAAGCACTAACTGCTGATAGACCTTATCGAAGTGGTTTGTATATGTATCAAGCCTTTGACATTCTTGATGAAATGGTTGGCTACGGTTCAATTTGTAGCAATGCTGTAAAAAATCTTAAAGACACATTAATATCTCAAGTTGAATCAACTTAACAAATTTAAATATCATGAAAAGTAATTTTACTATTTACTTTTCATTTTTTTTCTTTTAGGCTAAAATATTAATGAGGTGAACCGCATGGAATTTGTAGTTAGTAATATTGATGAATTAACTTCCCTAGGAATACAACTAGGAAAAATGTGTAAACGCAATGATATCATCTGTCTTATAGGTGACCTTGGTACCGGCAAAACACATCTTACTAAAGGTATAGCCAAAGGTTTAGATATTTTTGAATGTATCACAAGTCCTACCTTTACAATCGTTAATGAATATGATGGTAGATTAAAACTATACCATTTTGACGTTTATAGAGTAAATGATCCTGACGAAATCGCCGCTATAGGTTTTGATGAATATATATTTGGTGATGGTGTAAGTGTAATTGAATGGGCAAATTATATTGAAGATTTAATCCCCGAAGAGAGTTTAACTATTAATATAGAAAAACTTCCCACTCTAGGAGATACTTACAGAAAAATTATCCTTACCTATACTAATAACAGATATGATTATATAAAGGAGTTAAAACTATGAAAATTTTATCCTTAGATTCTGCAACCGAATGTGCAACTGCTGCTATTATAGATGACACTAAACTTTTAGGTGAAATTATTTTCAACTATAAAAAGCAACATTCCGTTATTATGATGCCAATGATAGATAGTTTACTCACTAGTTGTGGATTATCTATAGCTGATATAGATGGATTTGCCGTTTCTAATGGTCCTGGATCTTTTACAGGCCTTAGAATTGGTATGTCTACAATTAAAGGTCTAGTTCAAGCTACAGAAAAACCCTTTGTAGCTATAAGTTCTCTAGATGGTCTTGCAAATAATTTATTTAATATAGATGGTATAATTTGCCCTATCATTGATGCTTTAAGAGGTAATGTATATACAAACTTCTATAGATTTGAAAATGGAAGTCTAATAGATTTAGATGAACCTCAGCTTCTTTCAATTGAAGATGTTATATCCAAGTGTAAAGATTTTAATGAGAAAATAACTTTTATAGGTGATGGTACTTATAAATTTAGAGAAACATTACTCTCATCTCTTCCTTTAGCTTCTATAGCACCTAGCCATCTTAATGTGGCTACGGCATCCTCCATAGGATTTCTTGGCCATTTGCACCTAAAGAATAACGAATGCCATAATATTCTTAGTGCAGCCCCAGTTTATCTTAGATTATGCCAAGCCGAAAGAGAATATGAAGAGAAGGTTAAACAAAATGACTGATTTAACTGTTGAGAAATTGAGTCCTTTAAATATATTAGGGGTTAAGGATATTTGTGATTTAAGTTTTGCAACTCCTTGGTCTTTAATTTCTATTGAAAAGGAGCTTATTAATAAAAATGCAGTTTATATTGTTATAAGACTTGGTAATAAAGTTGTGGCATTCGGAGGTTGTTGGCTTATACTAGATGAAGCTCATATAACAAATATAGCTGTACATCCTAACTTTAGAGGAAATAGCTTTGGTGATATTGTAGTTGAAAACCTAATAAACTCTTGTAAAGAACTAAAGATTTCTTCTATGACATTGGAAGTAAGAGCCTCTAATTTAGCCGCAATAAATCTTTATAAAAAACATAACTTTACGTTAGAAGGTGTCCGAAAAAATTTTTACGAACATCCAAACGAAGATGCCCACATAATGTGGAATTACAACATTTAAGTTTCTTTCGTTATATCTAATATAATAAAAAGATAAAAGGCTATAAAACTAGATTTACTCTAAGTTTTATAACCTTTTATTTACTAATATTGAATTTTATTGTTCCATTATGCTATTCTCTCTATTTATTAGTGGTGATATTTTTTTATAAGATGCAAAGGTTATTACTGACACTAGTACACCTTTTAATATATTAAATGGTGTTATGCCTAAAACTATTATACCTGCAAGGCTACTTATATTTGCATTCCCCTCTGCAGATGCACCTATAACATTACTCATGCCACCCATTATTGTTCCATATAGTGGTATCAATATATAGTAATTGAATACAGCTCCTACTATAGTCATTGCTATAGTACCTAAAATCAGTCCTATTGCAGCACTTTTCTTAGTTTTATTTCTATGATAAATAAACGCTGCCACATACACAAAGGTTCCTCCAATTAAAAAGTTTGCAAACTCTCCAACCCCCCCCGTGATACTTCCACTGAAAACTAAATTCAAAATTACTTTTCCACCCTCTACAATTACCCCAGCTACTGGTCCTAATGCAAATCCACCTATAAGTGCTGGTAAATCGCTAAGATCTAATTTTAGAAATGGTGGAAACCCTGGTATCGGAAAGTCAAATAGCATTAGCACAAAACCCATAGCTACCAATAAAGAAATTTTCACTAACCTGTTTACATTTTTTGACTTGTTCATTTTTTTACCCCCTAAATTTCTGCTTCCTTCAAAGGGTGCATACAGTTGTAATTATGAATTTGAAATTTAAAATTAGAAATTATAGGTTTAGAATTTAAAACTGTAAATTACAGTTAAAGTTTTAACTCTTCACCATTTTTCATTACTAATTTTATATCTTACATCAAATGCGTTTTTACGTAACTAAGTTTCATATTGATTCAACCCTTAGTTACAGCATCTTCAAAAATAAATAAGTCAGTATCTTTCACCTGTTATTTATTTTCAGATGCCTAAATAAAAAAGCCCTGGTTAAAAAAACCAGGGCAAAACTACGCATAATTATACAACTATACTGCTACCTTCTTCCATCCAGACTATACTGTCGGCTTCGGAATTCAACCGAATCAGCCTTTCGGCTCGCGGGCTATACCGCCGGTGGGGAACTTCGCCCCGCCCTGAAGTGCATATTAATTTTTATTACACTAATATATTATCACAAAAATCAAACTATTTCAATATCCTTTTTCATAGATAATGATATTCTATTTCTCTTTTCATCAATATCAATTACTGTAACTTCTACTATATCTCCTAATTTAACTACATCTAATGGGTGTTTAACAAATCTATCACTTAATTGACTCTTATGAACAAGTCCATCTTGATGTACTCCGATATCAACAAATGCTCCAAAGTCTGATACATTTCTAACAGTTCCCATTAGTTTCATACCTTTTTTAAGCTGAGATAATTCTACAACACCTGTTTTAAATATAGGCTTTGGAAGTTCTTCTCTTGGATCTCTTCCTGGTTTTTTAAGTTCTTTAATCATATCTAAAAGTGTAGGTTCTCCTAACTCTAGAGTTTCAGCTAAGGCCTTAACTCCAAAGGCTTTTACTTTTTCATCTATATCTTTGATATTATTCTTTTTCAAATCTTCTTTAGTATACTTTAATATTTCCATAAGTTTTTTACAACCATCATAACTTTCTGGATGTACAGATGTACCATCTAAAGGCTCTTTACTATCATCAACTCTTAAGAATCCAGCACACTGCTCATAAGCTTTAGCTCCGAGTCTTTTTACTTTTAACAATTCTTTTCTAGATTTAAATTTACCACTTTCATCTCTGTATGCTACTATATTTTGTGCAATTGTTGAATTTATTCCTGATATATAAGATAGTAATGATGGTGTAGCTGTATTTAAATCCACACCTACATTATTAACACAATCTTCTACAATATTTTTCAATGATTCATCCAACTTTTTAACAGTAACATCATGTTGATATTGCCCTACTCCTATAGATTTAGGATCTATTTTAACAAGTTCAGCTAAAGGATCTTGTAGCCTTCTTCCTATTGATATAGCACCCCTAACCGTTACATCTAAATCTGGATACTCCTTTGTAGCAAGCTCTGAAGCTGAATAAACCGATGCTCCTGCTTCCGATACTATAACATAAAATATATCTTTTCCCGTTTCTTTCTTTATGTTGCCTATAATTTCACTTAGTATTGCCTCAGATTCCCTACATGCTGTACCATTTCCAAGTGATATTACATCTACATCATATTTAACTAACATATTTTTAAGTAATTCCTTGCCTTCTCTAACCTTAGCCTCACCTGCTGCTGTAACATGTACAGTAACATATTCTAAAAATTTACCTGTATCATCAAGCACTGCCACCTTACATCCGGTTCTAAATCCTGGGTCAAACCCCATAACAACTTTTCCTTTTATTGGTGGTGACATTAGTAATGCCTTAAGATTTTCTTTAAATATGTTGATAGCTCCATCTTCACCTTTTTCTGTTAATATATTACGTATCTCTCTTTCAATAGACGGATATATTAACCTCTTTAAAGAATCCTCAATACTTTTCTCAATGTATATGTTACATTTTTCATCAGTGGTTGTTACTAATTTACTAATATACATTTTTATTCGTTCTATATCACAATTAATTTTCACCGATAAAATTTTATCATCCTCACCTCTATTTATGGCAAGAATTCTATGTGATGGTATAAATTTAATCATCTCTTTATACTCATAGTACATTTCATATTGTGTTCTTTCTTCACTGCTTCCTTTTGTTTCTACGAATCCATTGTTAAATATATACTCTCTTATCCACTTTCTAAACTTGGCATTATCACTTATTTTTTCACTTATGATATCCATAGCACCTTGAAAAGCTTCTTCTATAGAATTTACACTTTTTTCTTCGCTTACAAATTCTAAAGCATATTCATCCAATGATATTTCCCCACCACCAGCTAGAATATATTCACTTAGTGGCACCAAGCCCTTTTCTGTAGCTATTATAGCTCTCGTTCTTTTTTTAGGCTTAAATGGTCTATATATATCTTCTACTTCAGTTAATGTTTCCGCTTTTTCTAAAGAGTTTTTAACTTCATCTGTAAGTTTATCTTGCTCTTGTATCAATCTTATAACATCACTTTTTCTACTTTGAAGATTTCTTAAATAGGTAAGTCTTTCTGCAAAATTTCTCAAAATCACATCATCAAGTCCACCTGTTCTTTCTTTTCTATATCTAGCTATAAAAGGGACTGTATTTCCCTCATCTAATAATTCTATAACATCTTCTACCTGTGATTTATTCATAGGAAATTCTTTAAGTAATTTTTCATTTATAATTGTCATTATTTATTCCTCCTACCTTGGTAACTATCATATCCTTTAATTTTAACATAATATCTTGATTTTTATCATAACCAAAAAAATAATTCATACTTATAATATTAAAGTAATATGTTAGGTGATGCCATGAGAAAAATTTTGCTCTCTTGTTTTTTAACAATGTCTCTTCTCTTATCCTCCATAAGTTATATAAATTATATATCCATTAACACTTTTGATACTGGGCAAGTAAAAGATACCGTGAAATACCTGTCCTCTGATGAATTTAAAGGTAGACTCAGCGGAAGTTTAGAGAATGCCATGGTAGCTTCCTTTATTAAAAGTGAGTTTCAAAATTCTGGACTAGAACCCTTTATGGGTAATTACTATCAAAGCTTTGAGGTTAACTATCCTACTTCTTTATCCGCCGATCCAATGATTGCCATTGTTGATAGCAATGGAAAAACTCATAAAATTTTAGAATATGGCGTTAATTACAAGGAGGATCTACTCAACTTTAGAAATACAGAAATTGAGTTTAACAAATCTGCTATTCTAAATCAAAATGATGAATCAATCTATATTAAAAATTCTATCGGCAGCGTAATATTTTATACTACAAGTGACAATGATCTAGCCTTCAGAAGCTCCTTTGTTGAAAACAGCAAGCAGGACTTATATATTATTGTTACCAAACAAACTCTTGAGGATATAAAAACTTACTTAAACGACGGCTTTTCTATTTACACCTATATTCCTGTATCCATAAAACCTACAACTATTAATAATGTAGTGGGTGTTTTAAAGGGTAAGGATTCAACTTTACCACCTTTAGTTCTTGGTGCCCATTTTGACCATTTAGGAATGGATTTAAATAATACCATCTATAGTGGCGCCTTAGACAACAGTTCTGGAACCTCATTCCTTCTTAGTCTGACTAAATATATAAAGAGATTAGGAACTCCTGATAGGGATATTATATTTGTGGCTTTTAATGCAGAAGAATTTGGTCTCCTTGGTTCCCAGGCATTCGTGGATGAATACAAAGATATTTTAAAAGATAGCAGAGTTTATAACTTTGATATGATAGGAAGTTTTGATGGGATCCCTTTATGTATTATGGGTGGGGATCACGATACTGCCAACACTCCCTTAATTTCAGAATTGACCGAAGTTTTTCAATCGAAGAAAATATACTTTAACTACCTCTTTGAAGATGCTAGTGATCATGGACCATTTAGAAATGCTGGTATAGATGCTGTAACCTTATGTGATAATGATACATCTCGAATCCATACACCTGCAGATAAGGTCAATTACATTAGTGAAGCTGCTATTGATAGATGTTTTAGTGTTATGAAACCTCAACTCTTTAAAGATGGATACTCTCGTAACATACTATACGATAATTTAGAAATGATTTTTATCTTTTCTTGTCTTAGCTCATTAACATTTATATTTATACTTAGGAGATCTAATAGTTAATCCTACACCTGAAATGATAATAAAATATTATAACTAAATCTCTTATACTTATACTTTATAACACAAAATAAAAGAGTAGATTAATCTACTCTTTTATCTTTTTTAAATATTCTTTTATAAACATATCTATACTTCCGTCCATAACTGAACTTACATTAGCAGTTTCTGCACCTGTCCTGTGATCCTTTACTAAATTATAAGGATGGAATACATAGGATCTAATTTGACTCCCCCAAGCATTATCCTTCACCTCACCAGTTATATCCTCTATTCTATCCTTATGTTCTCGAATTTTCATATCCACTAGTTTTGCCTTTAGCATCTTCATTGCATAATCTTTATTGGTATGCTGACTTCTTTCATTTTGGCACTGCACTACTATATTCGTAGGAATATGAGTAATCCTTACTGCTGAGTCTGTTGTGTTAACATGTTGACCTCCAGCTCCACCTGATCTATATGTGTCAATTTTCAAATCTTCTGGTCTAATATCTATATCTTGATTTTCTGTCAGTTCAGGTAAAACTTCACAACCTGCAAAAGATGTTTGTCTTTTCCCACTAGAATTATAAGGTGAAATTCTAACAAGTCTATGAACACCCTTCTCTGCTTTTAAGTATCCATATGCAAATTCACCTATAACTTTAATAGTAACACCTTTTATGCCAGCTTCATCATCTGGTATATAATTCAAAATTTCAATTTTAAACCCATGATTTTCACACCATCTAGAATACATCCTATATAGCATATTAGTCCAATCCTGAGCATCATTTCCACCAGCTCCCGTATGTAAATCTAAGATAGCATTATTGCGATCATATTCACCACTAAGCAAAGTTTCCACATTAAGATTTTCTATATCTTCTTCAATAGATTTTACTTCCAGTTTAATATCTGGGTAGGAGGACGAATCCTCCTCCTCCAAACTCATATCAATTAATATTTTAACTTCTTCAACCCTGAGCTCTAAATTCTTAAAACTATCCAGTTTATCCTTCAGAGCCTTGGATGTCTGTGTAACTTCCTGAGCGTTATTTATATTGCTCCAGAAATCTGGTTCCTGCATCTTACACTCCAGTTCCGATAATCTGATTTCCATAGCTGCTATGTCAAAGAGACACCTTCAACTCTTGTATTTTTCCACTCAATATACTAACTTGGTTTAAGCATTCTTCTAATTGTAATATCACTTTTATTCGCCTCTTCCGCAACAATTCTTATATTTATATCCTGACCCACATGAACATGGATCATTTCTATTAGGCTTTTCTTTTTTCTTCACTGGCTCTTTCTTTAAAGATTTATCCTCGTTGGTTGATGTTATTTCAGCAACTCTCTCTCTCTCTGGCGCTTTTTCCACCCTTACATGGAATAAGTATTTAACTGTTTCATCTTTAATATTTTCTATCATTTCAGCAAACATGTCACTACCTTCCATTTGGTAAGCTTGTGCTGGATCTTGTTGCTTGTAAGCTCTAAGTCCAATACCTTGCTTTAAGTGATCCATATTGTCGATATGCTCCATCCACTTAGAATCAACTATTTTAAGTAGTATAACTCTCTCAATTTCTCGCATTTGTTCTTCACCAAAGTCAACCTCTTTTTCAGTATATAATTCTTTAGCCCTATTAAGTAGTAATTCTGTGATTTCACTATCTGATAAATTAGATAGTTGTTCTACAGTTACCTCACCCTTAGGAAGATAAACATCTTCCATATATTTTATTAGTTTATTTAACTCAATATCAAAAGTATCTTCCACTCCACTTATATGGTTGTTAACTGAAGTTGTAATTACACCTTCAATCATTGTTTGAATTTGTTCTCTAATATCGGCTCCCATAAGCACTTCTTGTCTTTGTTTGTATATGATCTCTCTTTGCTTATTCATTACATCGTCATATTTAACAACATTCTTTCTAACATCAAAGTTATTTCCTTCAACTTTTTTCTGTGCACTTTCTATAGCTCCACTAACCATTTTACTCTCAATAGCATCTTCTTCTTCAAGTCCTAACTTATCAATCATTCCACCAAGTCTCTCTGATCCAAATATCCTCATCAAGTCATCTTCAAGCGAAATATAGAATCTTGAAGCACCAGGATCTCCTTGACGACCAGCACGCCCTCTTAATTGGTTGTCTATACGTCTTGATTCATGTCTTTCCGTTCCAAGTATTTTTAAGCCACCTAGCTCTACAACACCCTCACCTAATTTAATATCAGTACCTCTACCAGCCATGTTCGTAGCAATAGTTACAGCACCCTTTTGTCCAGCTAGTGCTACAATTTCTGCTTCTCGCTCATGGTATTTAGCGTTTAATACCTCATGTGGAATTCCCTTCCTTTTCAGCATAGCAGAAATTACTTCTGATTTTTCTATACTAACTGTACCTACAAGTACTGGCTGCCCTAACTTATAAGTCTCTGTAATTTCATCAACTAAGCATTTATATTTACCCTTAACCGTTTTATAAACAACATCCGGGAAATCATTTCTATCAATTGGCATATTTGTTGGTATTACTATTACATCAAGCCCATAAATTTCTCTAAACTCTGCTTCTTCTGTTTCAGCTGTACCAGTCATACCCGCAAGTTTTGAGTACATTCTGAAATAGTTTTGGAATGTTATCGTCGCTAAAGTTTTAGACTCTTTCTCAACTTTAACTCCTTCTTTAGCCTCAATAGCCTGGTGTAACCCATCACTATATCTTCTACCTTCCATAAGTCTTCCAGTAAAGTCATCTACAATGATAACTTCTCCTTCTTTTACTATATAATCTTTTTCATTTTTCATCATATGGTTTGCTTTTAATGCCTGAACTATGTGATGTTGAGCATCCATATTCTCAGGGTCAGCATAATTCTCTAAATGAAAATATTTTTCTGCCTTTGCTATTCCATCATCTGTTAGAATAACTGAATTTCTTTTTTCATCTACTAAATAATCTTCTTCCATTAATCCTTTAACAAAGAAATCTGCAATTCTATAAAAATCTGTAGATTTTTCACCCTGTCCTGAAATAATAAGAGGTGTCCTAGCTTCATCTATAAGAATAGAGTCAACCTCATCTACTATAACGTAGTTAAGCTTTCTTTGAACCTTCTCTTCTTTATAAACCACCATATTATCTCTTAGATAATCAAATCCAAATTCATTGTTTGTACCATAGGTAATATCACAATTGTACATTTGCTGCTTTTCAACTTGATTTTGACCATGAATTATAACTCCTACTGTAAGCCCTAAGAATTCATGAACTCTTCCCATTTCATCTCTATCTCTTTTAGCTAGATAATCATTTACAGTAATAATGTGTACTCCATCACCAGTTAATGCATTCAAATATGATGGAAGTGTAGCAACTAAAGTCTTACCTTCTCCAGTTCTCATCTCTGAAATTCTACCTTGATGAAGTACAATCCCCCCAATAATTTGAACATCATAATGTCTAAGTCCAAGTACTCTCTTTGAAGCTTCTCTAACCACCGCAAACGCTTCTGGAAGAATACTATCTAACGTCTCCCCATTTTTAATCCTACTTTTAAACTCTTCTGTTTTCAATCTTAGCTCATCATCGCTTAATGCTTCTATATTACCTTCAATATCATTTACCTTTTTTACTATTGGCATTATTCTCTTAATTTCTCTCTCACTATAAGTTCCAAATATCTTATTAAATAATTTCATTTAAAACCATCCTCACTCTTTCTCATTATGTTTTAGTTTTCTCTTTAAATACTAATTAAGATTATATCAGTTATTGATTGCTACTTCAACTTTATACCAAATGTTTTATCCAAAATAAGTAAGTAAAATCTTTATCTTATTATTATAATTTAAACAAGTAAAACCCTATAGCTTCCACTATAGGGTTTTACTTGTTTGTTCACCATTTAATGCGCTTAATTTTTATTTAAAAATCTTGTTCAATCAAACCATAATTTCCATCTTTTCTTTTATAAACTACATTTACCTCATCAGTGTCTGCATTCATAAATACAAAGAAATCATGTGCTAAAAGTTCCATTTGAAGTACTGCTTCCTCTTCATTCATAGGTTTTATAGCAAATCTTTTAGTTTTTACAATCCTAGGTTCATCTTCCTCAGTGTAATTATCATATGCCTGTATATTATTAAATCTTAGAGAGTTATTATGGTTTCTTTTTTCTAATCTAGTTTTTTGTTTTCTTACTTGACTCTCTAATTTATCTATTACAAAATCTATTGAACTATACATATCATCATTCTTTACTTCAGCTCTTAATAATGCATTGTTAAAAGGTATAGTAACCTCAATTTTATGCATATTTTTTTCTACACTTAATGTAGCTGTTGCCTTAATATCATCAATAAAGTATTTATCTATTTTGGATAATTTTTTTTCTACCGCTAATCTCAACCCTTCAGTAATCTCAATATTTTTCCCAATAACTCTAACTTTCATAATGTAGGCCCCCTTCATATTAAGTATCCATATAAATTCTAATTAAAATGTACAATTTAGAATGTACAATAAAATCATTAAGGATTTTTTAAAATTAAATTTAATTAGAATATATATTATATTTATATTTTAATATATTAAATAATATGTTTCAAACTAGCTTTGTCTCACTATTCTGAACCATACTAATTTACATTGCCATTACCTTAATACTTCTTATAAAATCGTCATATATCGCACCCCTATACCATATGCTTTTTTTTCAAATATATGTTATAATTAGATTACACGTGCTATATATGACATAAAAAATAACACCTTGTAAAACAAGATGTTATTTTTGTCGGTTGACCTGGTCTTTGACCCCACACTCGCCTACTGGATGTTTCGCTACCCAGAATTACCCTCTCACTACTAACCCTCTCGCATTTAAGCGGTAGGACTTACCTCTAAGCCGCACCATGATCATTAAACATTTTATTTAACTTACGTGGATCGTTTCGCCTGCGACTGGCATCGACTTTCAACCACAAACCCGACTCTTACATTATACTCTACTTTTTGCAACTGTCAAGATAAAAACTTCATTAATTTTAGCTTTTTTAAGAGCCTTAGCTGCATAAAATCCCGTTGCGCCCGAAGTAATCACATCGTCAATCAAAAGAATTCTTTTTCCCTCTATATTTTTATTACCTCTAACATCAAATGAATCCTTTACGTTATCCCATCGTTTTTTGTTATCTAACCCAATTTGATCTTTGCCATCCTTAATTTTATATAACAATTCACCACAAGGTATCCCACAGCTTTTACTTATAAACTCACAGAGCACTTCACATTGATTGAATCCCCTATTTTTAAGAGATTCTTCACTACTCGGTATAAATGTTATTATATCGACGCTTTCCTTAAGATTGCTTAATATAAACTCACTCATATATCTTGATAAAACCTGGCCTGCAAAAAAGTTTTTTTCATATTTAAACGCCAAAATAAGTTTCTTTAACCCATAGGAATAAAATCCAAGGGAGTTGCACTGAATTTTTTCATCATCGTATTCTATATTATACTTTAAATTAACTATATTAATATCATTTTTACATTCATTGCATATATAATCCAAGTCCTCATATTTTTCGCACATCAAACATTTATCTTCATCACAATAAATAATATTTAGGACACTATTTATTATAGACTTTATAGTTTCAAATAACCCTCTTCCCATGCTCTCTTATTTAACTCCCTTAAAACATTTCTACATATATCCATATGCTTTGTTTCGCTGTTACAAATAAATATAACTTCTTCCCTCTGAGCCATAGACAATCTATTTATTTTACTTGAAATGTAAACCAAATCCTTATAATTAAAATTTATATCATCTGCAAAAAATAGCATAACATTTAATGGATGAACACCTCTAAAATTTTCTTTAAAGTTATCTGTAACTAATATTCCACACTCTGATAACAAAAATCTAGATACATCTTTCCTGTCTAAACTTTTAAGTTTTTCACTAAAGATATTCTTTGTTAGCTTATTGCTTATATTCTTTAAATATCCATAAATTTTATCCACCCGCTCATCATCAGGAACATATATAACAACCTTTTTATTTGTATTTATTGACCATTTTAAGTATTCATATACAACCATTGGTATTTCTTCTGCAACATTCATTCTAGTGGTTATAATTCTTGGTTCTACTATAGGTACCTGTTTATCTTTTCTGAGATTATATAATGTCAATTCATTTTTAAATGCCTCTTCCATAGAGTAACTAATCATAGTCCCATAATTATTACAATTACAATTTAGTACTCTTACTATTGCATCCTTACTATATCTAGGTCTAGAATTAACCTCATCATATATTACAACATCGAATTTTTCTTCTAAATAGATAGCAACATTATGAGTACACACATTTATCTTACCATTAGTAACCGCATGATTTTTATTATCTATGTATTGAATTAAAAATTCATTACTTATAACCTTGCTAATATCAAATGATTCTTTATCTTCATTTATAATATATAATATCCTTCGCCCCTGGCTAAGACACCATTTAAATACATCATTAAAAATTTGTGTTTTATTATTTAAAGACGAAACGATATTAATTTTCTCCACTTTTTTCATTACCGCCTCTATCAACTTGTCTTCTATCGCCTTCTTACTCCTTTTCCCTGCCCCTCTATTTGGTTTTATTGATAACATACAACCTCTCCTAATCTACATATTAATTATCTCTTTTATTCTCCATTTTAAACCTGAATATCTTTCAAAACTTCTATTATTATCTTTCATAAATTCAACCGCTTGAGAACTTCCTACTAAGACAACTAACTTCTTCGCTCTGGTTATACCTGTATATAGCAAATTTCTATTCATTAACAATGGTGGACCTATAAACATAGGCATAATTACTACTGGGAATTCACTTCCTTGACTTTTATGGATTGTAACAGCATAGGCTAGGGTTATTTCATCTAACTCGCTCTCCTCATATTCAACTATTTTATCATCTTCAAAACATATAATAAGCTTATCATCTTCTTCATTAATCTCTGTTATATATCCAACATCTCCATTGAAAACGCCCTTACCTTCTTCATTTGTACCTTTCTTGCTCCATTTTAAACTATAATTATTTTTAATTTGCATAACTTTATCACCGACTCTAAATACAATGTCTCGCAACTCTTTTTCTTCTTTATCTTTACTCTTAGGATTCAAAACCTGCTGCAACTCAGAATTTAAATTATCTATTCCCATTTGACCTTTTCTCATTGGCGATAATATCTGTATATCTCTAACACTATCCCATTTACTATTAAATTTAGGAAGTCTAGTCTTTACCAACCCTATAATCTTTTCTAGCATTATCTCACTATCACTAGCTCTTTCAAGATAAAAATCACTATTCTTAGTATTAAGAAGTGGCATCTTCCCTTCATTTATTAAATGGGCATTTTGAACTATCATGCTTTCCTGACCTTGTCTAAAAATTTCATTTAGTCTTACAACCTTTACCGCACCACTCTCTATTATATCCCGTAAAACCGTTCCCGGACCTACTGATGGTAATTGATCTACATCCCCTACTATAATAAGTCTAGTACCTACTTCCATAGCCTTTAATAATGCATTCATAAGACTTATATCTATCATAGATGCCTCATCTACGATAAGTACATCACACTCAATTGAAGATGTTTCATTCTCAATCTCATCTGGATCCGCATCCATATAGCTTCCTATTTCTAGTAACCTATGTATAGTTTTAGCTTCTCTTCCAGTTGCCTCTGCCATGCGCTTAGCAGCTCGCCCTGTAGGTGCAGCCATATATACCTTTAACCCCAAATTTTCAAATAAACTTACAATACAATTAATAATAGTAGTTTTACCAGTTCCCGGACCTCCTGTTATAACTTCTATACCATTCAAAAACGACCCTTCAATAGCCTCCTTCTGCGATTTAGCTAATTTAATTCCTTGATTTTTTTCAAATTCTGTAACTTCTTTATCTATATTTAATTTAAGTTCATCATATTTAGTTGTAGAAAGTTCAATTATCTTCTTTGTGACAGACATCTCTAGATAAAGGTAAGACATGTTATATACTGCACTTATATCATCTACCATATCCACCTTTATTTTCCCATCTATTATTAATTCGTAAACTCCCTCATCTATTTTTTCTTTATTTACGCCTAATAAACTAATAGATTTATCTACAAGCTTATCCATAGGTATAAAGGTGTTTCCAATAGCACAAAATTCATTTATTACATAATTTATTCCGCTTTTAATTCTAAATAAAGAATCTAATTCAATGCCAAGATTTCTTGCTATAGAGTCTGCAGTTTTAAATCCTATACCAGCTATGTACTCTGTTAATATATACGGATTATCTTTAACAACGTTTATACAATTGTCACCAAACTTTTTATAAATTTTCATAGCTTTACTCACCGTTATTCCATAACCTTGAAAAAACATTATTATGTCTTTAGTAACACGTTGCTGTAAATAAGATTTTGTAATAGTATCTATCCTTTTCTTTCCTATACCCGGTATCTCCTCTAATCTCTGAATTTTATTATCAAGAACTTTTATAGTTTCATCTCCAAAAAAATCAACTATCTTCTTCGCAGTAACTTTACCTATCCCTTCAATTACTCCGCTAGCTAAATATTTTTCGATACCCTTAGTTGTTGTTGGAATTATTTCAGTTATTGTATCTATTTTTAGTTGTTTCCCGAACTTAGGATGAACAGTCCACTCACCTTGAATGCTATATTCTTGAGCTTCATTAATATATGGTATCACTCCTACAGCAGTTATCATTTCTTTATCGCCTTTAAGTTTGCATATTGTATATCCATTATCTTCATTCCTGAATACTACGCTCTCAATTACACCTTCAATCGTCATCATAAACCCTCTCCTAATACATCTTATTCTACACTCATAAATACTATTATAACAAAATTAATCTTCATAACACAAAAAAGTCGAGGATACCGACTTATTTATTTTTCGAAGATGCCTAAGGTTAATTTCAATCACTAATTTCTTATAATATCATCATATAACTAAAGTTCAAATATAGTTACACTTCTGAATTTAAAATACCAAATTTAGAATTTAGAATTTAGAATTTAGAATTTATGGTGAAACTCCAAGGGAGTTTTTCATATCTATAATCAAAATTTCTTAAAAAATTTTAAAAGCCAAATTGAAAAAAGTCCACACTAATAATTCACTTATTATTAGTGTGGACTTTTTTAATAAATATATATCAACTAATTGAATTTGATACATTTCAAAATTTAAAAACTCTTTAAAATCCATAAGAATCTTATCCCTAATTTAAAATTTTGAATTTTAAATTAGACTTTATATATATTTCTTTATTTCATTTACCTTATTTAATTCTTCCCATGGTAAGCTTAAGTCATTTCTTCCAAAGTGACCATATGCCGCAGTTTGTTTATATATAGGTTTTCTTAATCCTAATTCTCTTATAATCGCTGATGGTCTTAAATCAAATGACTTGTTAACTATCTCAACAATTTTATCTTCAGAAACTTTTCCTGTTCCAAAAGTATCTATTTCTATAGATACAGGTTGTGCAACTCCTATAGCATACGCAAGTTGTATTTCTAATTTATCTGCAACTCCAGCAGCTACTAAGTTTTTAGCAACCCATCTTGCTGCATATGCAGCTGATCTATCTACCTTTGTAGGATCTTTTCCTGAGAATGCTCCACCACCATGTCTACCATATCCACCATATGTATCAACAATAATTTTTCTGCCTGTAAGCCCAGCATCTCCCTGTGGTCCTCCAATTACAAATCTTCCAGTTGGATTTATATAATACTTTGTATTTTCATCAAGTAACTCACTAGGAACCACAGCACCTATAACATATTCTTTTAAATCCTTCTCAATCTGATCTCTTGTAACATCTGGGCTATGTTGTGTTGATATTACAATTGTGTCAATTCTAACTGGTTTATTATCATCATACTCTACAGTTACTTGAGTTTTCCCATCTGGTCTTAAATAAGTTAAAGTTGCATCTTTTCTTACTTCTGTTAATCTTCTTGACAATTTATGTGCCATAGCAATTGGTAGCGGCATATATTCTTCAGTTTCATTTGTTGCAAATCCAAACATCATACCTTGATCTCCAGCTCCAATAGCCTCATCACTTTCCATTTTGCCTGATTTACTCTCTAACGCTTCATTAACCCCCATAGCAATATCTCCTGATTGTTCATGTATAGAAGTTAATACAGAACACGTCTCAGCGTCAAAACCGTATTTGGCTCTTGTATAGCCTATCTCTGATACTGTATCTCTAACAACCTTTTGGAAGTCCACATAGCAGTTTGTGCTTATCTCTCCCATTACAAGAACCATCCCAGTTGTTGTAGCCGTTTCACATGCCACTCTAGCATTTGGATCCTTTTCTAATATCGCATCTAATATCGCATCTGATATTTGATCACACATCTTATCTGGATGCCCTTCAGTTACTGATTCTGATGTAAATAATTTTTTCATTATAAATTCCTCCTTAAAGTATATTTCATATTACAACTTATAAAAAAATAAAACCCCTTCTTACATGATAAGAAGAGGTTAGCTAATCAATTTACTAAACTTTCTTATCTTGCAGCATTGCTGCAGGAATTGGCACCATTGCGATTTACGCCGGTTGCCGGGTTTCATAGGGCCTAATCCCTCCACCTCTCTTGATAAGAGAACTATTTTTATTAATTTATGATTCCATGATAACATAGCATAATATCACTGTCAACACATCATAATTTTTTATAACATTAAGTCATACCAGCATATTTTTTAATATCTACAATATTATCAACTTATTTGATGTTTATTAACACATAAAATAATAGAAGACATTAAGAATATTCTTAATGTCTTCTATTTGGTGGAGGAAGATGGATTCGAACCATCGAAACGAAACGTAACAGATTTACAGTCTGCCCCCTTTGGCCACTCGGGAACTCCTCCAC
>NZ_JAVXAO010000002.1:0-530049 GCF_036660475.1 Clostridium sp.
AACCTACGACCTTTGGGTTATGAGCCCAACGAGCTGCCAACTGCTCCACCCCGCGTTATTGTTTTTCTTGTTTCACTTCTTATTTAGAATAACACACTTAATAAATAATAGCAACATTTTTTAAAATATATTTAAATTTAAGTAAAATATATTTTAAAAACTCTTTCTACTTCTTCAAATTATTACATTTTTTTCATATTCATTGTCATACTATATTCATATCATTAATCTAAAAATACTTTTTATAATTTTTCTCTATTCTTTCTTTTTATATGTAAATACTAGATATGTTATAATTACTTATAAACTATATAATGAGGTGCTAAAATGAAAAAACTAAAGATTTACTTTACATCCGATTTACATGGATATATATATCCAACAGATTATAGAGATGATAGTGAAAAAAACATGGGACTATTAAATATTATTAATGAGTTTAATAAAGATGGAAATACCTTGATAATCGATGCTGGTGACACCATTCAAGGTTCACCTTTTACTAATTACCTTAGTAATACAGATTTCACCCAACATCCAATAGCTACTATTATGAATCAAGGTAAATATGATTATGTAACCCTTGGTAATCATGACTTTAACTATGGATATGACTATTTAAAGAAATATATTAATAATCTAGATGCTAAATGTTTATGTACAAATGTAGTTGATAAAACAAATGATATCCCTATACTTCCTTGTGATATTAAAACCTTGGAAAACGGTTTGAAAGTGGGAGTAATAGGTTTTACAACTGATTTTATAAATAGGTGGGAACGACCTTCCAATCTAGAAAACTTTACTGTATCAGATACATTTACTTCTATACACTCGCATTATGATAAAATAAAGAACCAATGTGACATTCTTATTGGTATTTATCATGGTGGATTTGAATATGATTTAGATTCACATAAAGAATTAAGCAAAACCAAAGAAAATATAGCTTATAAACTCTGTAAAGAATTTGACTTTGATATATTACTCACCGGTCATCAGCACATGGAAATTCATGGTCATTCTTTACACGGCACTTATATAGCTCAAACTCCACCTAACGGAACTAAATTCTTAGAATTAAATTTAGAGCTTAATGAAAATTTGAGCAAAAATATAAGTTCATCATTAAAGAAGGTATCTATTAATCCTAATAAAGAAATGTATAATAAATACCTTGATGTTGAAAATGATGTTAAACAGTGGCTTGATACTCCAGTAGGATTTTTAGATATAGAACTTCAACCTACTACCCATATTGATATGGCGTTAAATGGCTCATATCTAGCTAACTTTATAAACCAAATACAATTAGCTGAGAGTGGAGCGGACATTTCTGTCACATCATTTGCTAACTCTATAAAAGGTTTTAATAAAAATGTAACAGTGAGAGATATAACCTCTACCTACATGTTTCCAAATACCTTAAGCATTTTAGAGGTAAGTGGAAAGGTCCTTAAATTAGCTTTGGAAAGATCCGCCAGTTACTTCGATAAGAAAAATGGAGAATTCTGTGTATCTGATTTGTTTTTAAAACCTAAGGTTGAGCACTATAATTATGATTATTTTGCAAACTTAAACTACTCCTTTGATTTAACCAAAGAAGTAGGTAATCGTGTAACTTCTATGAAGTTCAAAGACAAGGAAATTACTGAAAATGATAAACTTACTCTTGCTATGAACAACTATAGAGCAACAGGTGCAGGTGGTTATGACTTCTATACTGATTGTAAAATTGTAAAAGAAGTATTAAATGAAATGCCTGATATTATAATAGACTACTTCAAAACTCATAAAAATGTAGTAGTTGATAGAAGTAAATATCTTAATGTGATTTATTAACTAGCAGTGTACACACCATTTTAAACAATGAGTAACATTTAAATGTTACTCATTGTTTTTATATTTGTTATTTATAAAGCTTATAATTAATATTAATGATATTAATGTAATTACAAGTCTAATCCAATTATCTTGTATATTAATAAAATCATAGCTAACTAAAGCTTCTAATGTAATAGATGGTATTTTCCCAACGAATGTGGCTATTGTAAAATAGATTATATTTATATTGCTTATTGAAGCACCTATCGTCACAAATCCTGACGGTATAAATGGTAATAACCTAGTTAAACCCACCAAATAACAACTTTCTACCCCTTCACTTTGTACCAACCTTTTCAAGTACCTATTGTTAATCGAAAATTTTTCAGCTCTCCTTTTAAAACCCTTTCTATATAACGAAAATGCTACTACTGCACCAATCGTTTCTCCCATCAATGATATGAAAAATCCATTTACAGTACCAAAGAAAATGATATTTGCCCCAGTTACGAATATAGACGGTAACACACCTACTATCCCTATAATCACATTTGCAAATAAACTTATGAATACAGCCATGTTACCATAATTACTCAATATGTTAATAAAATTTTCTACATTCATCCTATACTCCTATCCATTCTAAAACCCAATATCATAAATTTGTTTCTATATGAAGATAATTTATATGCTTAATACAGAAAATGGTTATACTATTCAATCACAACCATTAATATATCTCAATCATATCATAATCTCTCTAACTTAAGTAAATTGTATATTCTACAAACTAAAAATCACACCTAAATTCAAGGTAAAGTTCACACCGATAAATTACGATCAGTGTAAATCTACTTATGACTTTAGGTGTGATTCCTACAAATATTATATTTTCTTCATTCGGTGGAGTAAGTTCCACTACCCAAATCATAGATTTGGACCTTCTCGCTTTGCTCGCAAGGACACTCCGCCTCATATACATTCGGTGGAGTAAGTTCCACTACCCAAATCATAGATTTGGAGTGTCACTTATCCCCGCGCTAGTTTGTTTCTTATTTTAGTTGATGTTATTTCTACTGCTAATACAAGAATTATCAATCCACATAGTATTGCCCCAACTTCACTCCAATTAAAGGCGTTCATAGCAAATACTAGGGGTGCACCTATACCACCAGCTCCAACAAGCCCTAGTGTAGATGCATCTTTTATATTTATCTCAAATCTATATATAGCCGTCGATACAAAATCTGTAAATAGTTGTGGTAATATACCATATCTTATTTTTTCAAATGTATTGCATCCAGCCGCATCTAAGGATTCTAATATCTTAGTATCTAAATCCTCTATAGCTTCTATAAACATCTTAGATAACATCCCTATAGATACCACAGACATAGTAAGCACTCCGGCAAATGGACCAGGACCAGTTACACGTATGAACATTAATCCATAAACAAAAGACGGAAAAGTTCTTATTGCCGCTATTACAAATAATGTTATTGTACTTAACCACTTTGGAACTATGTTGCTAGATGCCATAAATGAAAGTGGCACTGCAAGTATTGTTCCAATTATTGTACCTAACAATGCTATAGCCGCTGTTTCAAGTAGTAGGTATGGCACCCCTGTTTTGAAATCAAATAGCATTTCCATATCAGGATGTAATATTCCTGATAATACATTTTTAGCTATTTCTACTCCATTATCTTTAACACCACTAAAAGCAACTGATTTAGCAGCCCACATTATTATAAGTATAACAAATACCGCAGTTAGGGCTTTATTAATCCACAGTTTTGGCTCTTTTTCTAATTGCTTATTTACCGTCAATTCCATATTACCCCAACCTTTCTCTTGCATATTTACTTAGATTTTCTATAATCACAACCGTTACAAATAACATGATAAGTATCATACCAACCTTATCATACTGTCTCCAACCTATTTTTTCATTTAATATAAGACCTATTCCACCTGCTCCAACATACCCAAGTATTGCTGCATAACGCACATTTATTTCTAAACTATATAAACAACTTGAAATATATGTTGGTAGAATTTGTGGCATTATAGCTGCTATAAAAGCTTTTAACTTTGTTGCTCCAACAGCTTCCATAGCCTCAAATGGTCCCATATCTACAGTTTCAATTTTTTCATATAACATTTTAACTACTAACCCAAATGTAAATATTGTTATTGCAACTGTTCCAGCAAAAGTCCCAAGTCCAAATACATAGGTTGCAATTAGGGCTAGCACTAGAGTTGGTAAAGTTCTTGTTACACTTAATATTAATCTAACTATAGTTAATACAATCTTTGATTTATTTATATTAACTGATGATACAATTGCAAAAGGTATTGCAATAAAACTACCAATCATTGAACCAAGTAGAGACATCTTTATAGTTTCTACCAGTGGTGGTAATGCACTTTTTGCAAAGCTAAGATCTGGTGGGAACATAGACTTTAATATTACAAAGAACTCGTTTCCTCTTTTTACTATCTTTGAAAAATCAAATCCTGTTATCTGTGCAGATATAAATATAGCTACAACTAATCCAATTATCACATAAGGTACTACCGATTTTGGTGGCTGAATTTCTCTACCATCCTTCAATACGATTTTCTCTGGTTTGAAAATATTTTTAATAGCTTGTACCATAATTAGTCCCCCATTAATTCATCAGCAGCTAATTCACGTCCATATATCTGCTTTAATATTTCTCCATCAACCTTGTTAGATGGTCCATCGTATACTATTTGTCCAGCTTTTATGCCAACTACTCTATCAGCATATTTTAATGCTAAATCTACATGATGTATGTTTATAAGAATTGATATATTCATTTCCTTATTAACTTTTTTAAAATCATCCATAACTTGAGCTGCTGTTATTGGGTCAAGGGCTGCAACTGGCTCATCAGCTAATATAACTTCAGGATTTTGTGCTAAAGTCCTTGCTAATGCAACACGTTGTTGCTGTCCTCCTGATAGTTGATCTGCTCTAACATAAGCCTTGTCCAATATCCCAACCTTATCTAAAGCCTCTAACGCAATGATTTTATCTTCCTTTGAGTATATGCCTAGTATAGATTTCCATAGTGGCATATCTGGAACTCTAGATGTTAATACATTTCTTATAACCGTTGTTCTAGTAACCAAGTTGAAAGATTGGAATACCATTCCTAATTTACGTCTAAATTTACGTAAATCTTTTCCTTTTAAATCCTTAACTTCTTGTCCATCTACAGTTAATACACCATCACTTATATCGTGCATCTTATTTATTGTTCTAAGTAATGTAGATTTCCCTGCCCCAGATAGACCTATTATTGCAACGAATTCTCCCTGCTCAATGTCCAGTGATACATTTTTTAACGCATGTAACCCATTTGGATATATTTTATTTACTTTATCAAATTTTATCAAAAGTATCCCTCCATGTTATATATTTCAAATAGTATTTTCTATATTTTATCTTAATTAAGTTTAGATAACTGCAATTACATTTACTGTATTCTACCTTGATATGAATAAAATGAGTTCATGTAAATCATGAACCCATTTTATTACTTTAATTATTTCTGCATAGATTTTATTAATTCTTGTGCAGCTCTTTCCCCATCATAGTTTTTATTATCTCCTATTTCATAACCAGTGTGGCTATATATAGATATAATTTTTTTACCTTCTGGAGTGTTTCCTATGTTAATAAAAGCTTTTTGTATAGCTTCTTTTAATTCTGGCGTCATACTCTTATCTTTAGTTACAGATATAGTATCATTATATATAGGTTCAGTTACCCCTATAACATTAGTCTCTTCCCAAACTGAAGCTTTTCTACCAAATGTAGTAGTCCAGTCCTTTTCATAATCACGACGAGCATCAGCATAAGTTACCATTACATCTATCTGACCACTAGCAAGTTGTGATAATGAAGTAGCATAGTTATCTAACGCTACTTTATTTGGTAAATCAGTTAAAGATATGCCATAATTTTCTTGTAACCATAAACTTGGATATATATATCCTGCTGGAGACGTTGTATTACTTGATATTCCCCAAGTAGCACTTTCTACGTCTTCTTTAGTTAACTTTTCTCCACCATTTATCTTAGCAGCTAATTCTTTACCTTTTTCAGTTGGACCAGCTATTACTAATGAACGATAGTAAGTTACTTTGTCTTCTGTCGCTTCTGTTGGAGCTGTATTCCAATCTGCAGCATTATCTGAATCATGACTTAATCCGCTACGAGTAGCTGTTAGTGCAACATCTACACCATCATCATATAAAACATAAGTTCCACCTGGTATAAATCCAACGTGAGCTGTTCCTGCTGATAATGTTTCTCCTACTGCTTCGAAACTAGTACCAACCTCAACCTTTATGTTTTTGAATTCAAATCCCTGAGCAGTTAACTCAGTCTTTAGCATTTCTGCTAACGGAGCTGTAGCTGTTCTTATTTCATCTGGATTTCTTGACGGTACAAAGTATACCACTAAATCCTCGTTAGCTGTATTCTTTGAACCACAACCAACTAATATTCCCATTGTTAAAAGTACAAGTGAAAGTAATGCAATTATTTTCTTCATGTGTATCTCCCTTTCTCAATGTAAAACTAATTACTCTTTTAATGTGCTACACTATATATCCTGTAGCCAAAAGTATTATACCATATTTTTTTTATTTTGTTTATTCAAATTTAATTTTTTTCTTATTTTGTTCAATATTTCTCACCCTCATTATACTATTATTGTTTATTATGTAATAAAATGGCGAAATAACATTTTTCACATACATTCTACCCCTGTTTTACTTCTTTTTACATTGATATTCTGATTTTATTCCCCACCCAAGAGTTATCTTATAATCCTAACTTGCAAATTTCATCTTATACACATATATCCTTACCGTATAACCTACAATCACATTTTTTTTAAATAATGCGTAAAAATATATAATAATACAAATACTATTATTCATAAATCTAAAGGAGGCTTTATTAATGTCTAGTAGAACAGGTATAATTAAATGGTATGATCAAGAAAAGGGATATGGATTTATTTCTTGCGATGAAGGGGATGACGTTTTCGTACATCACTCACAAATTAAAGAAAAAGGACCCAATAAAGATTTACACGAGGGTGAAAGTGTTACCTTTGATGTTGAAAAAGGTGATAAAGGTCCAATGGCTGTAAATATTCAAAAAATATAATATTGAAAAGGTTGTTTTAAGGTTGAATTCTTTATCCTAAGACAACCTATTTCTCTATCTTAGGAAGGTGATAAAATGAACTATATAATATTTGATTTAGAATTTAATCAGGCTTTACCCACTACTACTAATATTAGATCTAATACTAACCCTGCTCTCACCTTTGAGATTATCCAAATCGGAGCAATAAAGCTAAATAAAAATTTCGAGATTCTTTCCACATTTAACAATTTAATCAAGCCAACAATTCACAAAACTATACATCCATATGTTGAAAATCTTACCAAAATAAGCAATCAACAATTAGATTCATCTAAAAGCCTTCCTCAACTTTATCAAGACTTTATAAAGTTCATAGGTGAAGATGAGTCTATACTTGTTGTTTGGGGAAATACTGATATTAAAGAGCTTCTACGTAATTTAATATTTCATAACCTTCCAACTTCCTATATTCCTAAAAAATATATTGATATTCAAGGTTATGCTTCAAAATACCTCAAAACTCCAAAGGGAAGTAAAATCGGATTAGGAAATGCTGTTGAACTTTTAAATATTAAATTTCAAGGTGAGTTTCACGATGCCTTCAACGATGCATACTATACTTCTGAAGTTTTCAAGAAAATTTATAATGATAATATATCCCCTATAATATATACTCCTGGGCATTCTAATCGAATTCAAGTTGTTAAAGAAAAAGTTGATGTGGACGGATTAATTAATCAATTTAAAAAGATGTATAATAGAGAGATGTCCGAGGAAGAAAAAGCCATGATAAAACTTGCCTACACTATGGGTAAAACTAGACAGTTTATTGTTAATCCAGCAGATAATCTTTAAACCTTACACCTATATTATTTATATCAAGTAAACTACACAACCACTTAGATTTATCTGCTTTTATTACTCCTGTGATTTTAAATAGTTGGCTATCATTATACAATTCATTAATTCTACTCTACATATAGAACTATCTAAATCTATATTTAAGATGTTTTTTATTTTATTTAGTCTATAAACTAATGTATTTCTATGTATAAACACATTTTGAGATGTCTTTATTAAATTGCAATTATTAAATAGATACGCCTTTAATGTATCAATTAAATTTGTGCCATTTTTCCTATCATACTCTAATAGGTTTCCTAATACCTCATTGTAATATTTCTTAATCTCCTCTATGTTTTCTACTTCAAATAATAACCGGTAAATCCCCAAATTAGAGTACTCTATTATGTCTTCTTTTATAGAACCTCTTATCTGTAATCTCAATCCATTAATTGCTTCCTCATAACTTTTTTTCATATCATATATATCTCTATAGGCTCTCCCTATACACAAGTAAATATCTAATATTTTATATCTTTCTTTAAGAAGTTTATATACTACTTTTATATATTTATCACTATCATTGGATGCCCCACATTCCTCTTCGCTTATTAAACATATAATGTTATCTCCATGGATTAGTGATATTACGGATACATTATTTTCCCTACACATACTATTAATAGTCTCCTGCACATAATCCGAGTCAATCATTACATTTTTATATTTGTAATTAACATCAATTTTTTTTGTACCTATATTGAAAATTGATATAAACCATTTTGGTTTTATACTTATCTCATAGGACTTAACTATATTATATATATTTTCTCTAGTATATTCTTCTGAAAATAATAATTTCCCTAAAAAATCCTTTCCTTTTCTTTCTTCAAATTGCTTTTCCATTATAAAACTAGAAATTTCTCTAGTTACATCTATAAGCTTTATATTCCATGGCATTTGGAAAATTGGAAAGTCATTTTCATTAGCTACATCTATAATTTCACAAGAAACTTCTTTAATATAATCATTCCCTATAAGTATAACTAAACCCGCTAAATTTTTATGTATAGACTCCTTCAAAAGCCCTACTAAACTTTTATCATCAATGTTTCTGCCCATTCCTGTTATGAAAAGCAACTCTCCACCATGAACCCATTGTGCCACTGACTCCGTTTGACCCACATATGGCCACGATACATTTCTATCTAGCCCATTTATTCCAGCTACAAGTTCTATATTCTTAAACGAACTAAGTTCCATCAATTCTCTACATTTAATCATCATAAAACCCTTTCATAATAAAAAGTCATCTCTTAAATTGTGTCCCAAGAGATGACTTACCATTTATTCCTTATTTTAATATCATTGTGTCTGTTTCTATTTTCTCTGTTATACGCTTAAATAAAAACTCACCATCTCTTATTGAATATAAAACTGAAACTCTATCACATATAGCCTCAAACTCATTTTTAGCATTTAATACAATAAAATTAGCTGGTTTCCCTTCTTCTATACCATATTGATCTAGTATATTAAGAGTTCTAGCACCATTTATAGTTATAAGATCTAACGCATTATTTATTTCCTCAAAACTCATCATCTGGCATATGTGAAGTCCCGCATCAAGAATATTCATAAGATTACCTGATCCCAGTGGATACCATGGATCTGACATCGAATCCTGAGCAAAGCATACGTTTATTCCATTTTGAACCATTTCCTTAACCCTTGTTACCCCTCTTCTCTTGGGATATCCATCAAATCTGCCCTGTAGGTGTATATTCTCAGTTGGGCATGAAATAAAGTTTAACTTAGATTGTTTAAGTAATTTGAAAAGCTTATAAGTATATGCATTATTATATGAATGCATAGCACAAGTATGACTTGCAGTTACCCTACTACCAATCCCTTCCAAGTATGAATGTGCTGCTAAAACCTCTAAAAATCTTGATTGCTCATCATCAGTTTCATCACAATGAATATCTATCAATTTACCATATTTACAAGCAAGTTCTATGGCTTTTTTTACAGACTTGTCACCAAACTCTCTAGTATATTCAAAATGAGGAATTGCACCAACTACATCTGCCCCCATCTTAAGAGCTTCCTCAACTAGCTCATCTCCACCTCTATATGCATACATTCCCTCTTGCGGAAAAGCAATTATCTGCATGGTTAGTAACTCATTAAATTCTTCCTTTAGTTCTAGCATTGCTTTTAAAGATGTTAGATTAGGATCCGTAACGTCCACATGTGTCCTAATATTTTGTATTCCACTTAATATTTGCTTCTTCATAGCTTTTCTAGCTCGTTCCTTAACATCATCTTCCTTCAAGCTACCCTTAGTCTCTGACCATCTTTGAATTCCTTCAAATAATGTTCCCGTTGAATTACCTGCACCAGAATTATGTGCAGTATATACATAGTCTAAATGAATGTGTGGTTCAACGTATGGTGGAACTGTTAAATTCCCCTCAATATCAACTATTTCCAAATTTCTCATATCATATTTTTTATTAAGATGTGAACCAATCTCTACAAATATGCCATCTTCAACTAAAATATCACATAAATCTTCTTGCCCTTTTAATCTAACATTTGTAAAAAGCTTTGCAGTCATATCGTATATCCCCCTAAGTTATTTTATTTAGTACAATTTATATATAATAATTATTCTAAAAAAAATCATATCATAAGGGGTTTTATAAATCATTGTGAGTAAGATACAATATTAAACCTAGCTTATAGTATACATTGCCTAAAAATCCAAATGGAGAATTTATTCTTAATAAAAACTTCTACATCTTAATTTTCATTCAATAAAATTATTACCTTATGTTACTAGTCATTATACAAGCTTTTCAATATTTCTATTTCCTTACCATAGCCATCTAGTTCATTAGGTGTCTCAAGGAAAAATGGTAAATGACGCAACTTAGGATGGTTAATAATTCTTGTAATTGCCTCAATTCCTATGGATCCTTCTCCAATTTTTTCATGTCTATCTTTATGACTCTCAAAAGGATTTTTACTATCATTTAAGTGTATTGCATATAGTTTTTCTAGTCCTATAATTTTATCGAATTCCTCTAATACTTTATCTAAATCATTTACAATATCATATCCAGCATCATACACATGACATGTATCCATACATACTCCCATATGATCTTTAAGCTCTACTCTACTTATAATTTCTGCTATCTCTTCAAAATTTCTTCCTATTTCTGACCCCTTTCCAGCCATAGTTTCTAGTAATATCTTAGTTGTCTGCTCAGGTTTAATAACTTTATTAAGCATTTCTACAATATAATTAATCCCAACCTCAACACCTTGTTTAACATGGCTTCCTGGATGAAAGTTATACAAATTATTTGGTACATATTCCATCCTAACTAAATCATCTATCATCATATCCATAGCAAAATTTCTAGTACTTTCATCTGCAGACGCAGCATTTAATGTATAAGGTGCATGGGCTAAAATCTTTGCAAAGTTATTATTCCTCAAGATTTCTAAAAGGGCTTCAACATCCTTTACATCTATAGCTTTAGCTTTTCCACCTCTTGGATTACGAGTGAAAAATTGAAAAGTATTAGCACCAATTCCAAGTGCCTCTTTCCCCATATTTTCAAACCCTTTAGTTGTTGACAAATGACATCCTATGTTTAACATTATATCTCCTCCACTTTCCTAACTTTACTTTTGTATATGCATTCTAATTAAAATGCACAATTCAGAATAAGTGATAACCGCCTAAAAAACTATAGCGTTAATTAATAAATATATACTATTCACTTAAACCTCTAAATCTATAATTCCTAATTCTAAGTTTTTAATTTTTAATTTAACTTCACTACCCAAGATATTATATATTTATACTTAATATCTATCTTTGGATCTATAATTTTAAATTCTCCACTTAGTTTTTGTTCTTTGGCCGTTAAATGAAAATGACAAAGGGCAATACCCATATCAATCCTATTCATTTCTAATTTACCATCCATATAAAAATGGAATTCATTATTTTGCTTTAATACCTTCCAAGGTTGCTTATTCATAGCAGATGGTGCTAGCCTTAACATCTCTAAAACTTCATAATACTCCCCCGATGATTCCTTATTTAGTTTTGTGTGAAAATCATCATTGAAGAATATTTCCCCATAAGATTTGCGTTTGTTTGTGTTACTTCCAAACATTGTTGCCAAAAGCGATTTCCTTCCACCTTCATATCCTAGCGGTGATACAATAGGAAGAACTTCATTTTCTTTTATCTCCATAGCACTTGCAAAATTACCTTTGTTAAATGTCCCACCAAGCCATACGGTTCCAAGACCTAAAGATGTGCAATATAAAACTACTTTCTCAAAAACATACCCAAGGGCCTCAAAATTATAGTTTTCTTTCGCACATGCAGCAACTAAGTAATAATTAGCTCCCTTTATAACCCCATAAGTTCCAAGTTTTAATTCCTTATTAGCAGAATCACTTTCTATTAACCTAATCCTTATTTTTATATCAAAAGGATTTTCTATGTTACTTATATATTCTTCTACTTGTTTAAGTACTTCCGTTGATAATGATTTATTCTCATAGCTTCTTACTGAATGCCTTAACTTTATTACTTCATGTATTGGTTTATTAAATATATTATCCATATATACTCCTCTCCAAAACTTATTATTCTCATATAAGTATATGCAAATTCATTCCCAATTTAAGTACTATAATTATATCATTTAAATCAATAAAAAGCCGTACAATTTATTATACAGTTTTTATGGTATTGTATGATTGCTATAAATTTCAGTTGGTTTATTAATTATTGTTTCACTATTCCAACATAGTTTATAACTACATAAAGTATCTCCAAATTTTATTTAATACTATTTTCTAACTTCAATATTCAATTCTGTACCTCTTGTTACGGAATATTTTTTTATCTTGTTGTAAAGTATAAATATAATATTAAAACGGAGGTATTAATTATGAGTTGTGGATGTTCATCTATAAAAAAAGATGGTAAAGGTATCGTTGATTTAGTTAGAAGTAAAGGAAAGGCCGATTTTCCCCTTTCAATCCCTCATGAAATAGAGTGTAGCTGTGGTAAAACTTTTACTATGTCAAAGCTTGTTGATAACTGTCCTCATTGCCATATGACATATGGAGTTACTCCATGTTCTTCTAGCAACAAGGAAAATGTTGCTTCAGCAGATATAAACTATTAGTAATAGACCATTTATTAAAGAAGGAGATGTTAGGTTGAGTACTCATTTTGGAAATCTTCAAAAAGTAAAGGATGGTAAAAGGACCTTTGCCATAACCCCTGATATTCCTGGTGGTTTCACTACACCCGAAGCTTTAGAAAGAATAGCATTAGTTGCTAAAAAATATGGTGGTGTGATTAAATTAACCTCTGGTCAAAGAATACTCATTACTAATCTAAAGTCTGAAGATTTACCTTCTGTTTGGGAAGCTTTAAATATGAAGCCAGCAGTTCTTACACAAAACTCAGTTAAAAATGTAGAAATGTGTCCTGCTGGTTTTTGTAAAAGAAGCAAGGCTAATACTATTAGTACTGGAATGAGGCTGTATAATAAATATATGAGAATGGAGATGCCTTGTAGAACTAAAATAGGTGTGTCCGGTTGTAGAAATGCCTGTGGTAGTGTTTATAGCAAGGATATAGGTATAATAGCAGATATTACTGGTTTCAGAGTTACCGCTGGTGGTTCTTCTGGATATACCCCTAGAATTGCAAATGTAATTTCTATAGATTTAACCGAAGCTGAAGCTCTAGGTATTGTAGATAATATCTTTGATTTTTATAAATCTGAGGCTTTAATGGGCGAAAAACTAGGTGACTTTATAGATAGAATAAGTATCGATGAATTTATACATAAAGTCACTAATAAAAATAAAGTTAGCAGATAAAAAATTTATCTGCTAACTTTATTTTTATGAATATTATACGTTTTGTAGTAGTATAAATAATAAAATTTATACTATCATGTTCAAAATTATTATGGTAGAACTTATTAGTTGTATGTAATTTTTTAACTCAGATTCAATATTCTAGACTTAGTTGTCTTCAAGCCTTATAATAAATTAAGGTCATAAAACTTTAATTTTCCCATACAAATAAATAATTTAATAAAACTATACAGATAGGAGTTGCTAAGATGTTAGGTACAATTGTAAATAGTTTAGCCATTATTTTAGGGTCTATATTGGGTCTCCTAATAAAGGGTGGAATAAACGAAAAAATTAGTAATACCATAATGAAAGGATTAGCTTTATGTGTTCTTTACATAGGCATAAACGGTTCCCTTGAGGGTCAAAATACCCTCATAACTATAGTCTGCATGGCATTAGGTGGACTTATTGGTGAATTTTTCGACTTAGATAAACAACTAAATAATTTAGGTGAATTTATTGAAAATAAGGTTAATAAAAAATTCATCAAAAATAAAAAATCAGAAATTTCTCAGGATATATCTAATAAAACTATTAAAACAGTTTCCATTTCTCAAGGCTTTATATATTCAAGTTTAATATTTTGCGTTGGTGCTATGGCTGTGGTAGGTTCCCTTGAAAGTGGTCTACAAGGAAATCACTCTACACTTTTCGCCAAATCTATAATAGATGGTATTGCAGCTATTATATTTACAGCTAGTCTCGGCATCGGAGTTATTTTTTCAGCAGTATCAGTTTTTATATATCAAGGTGTTATAACTATATCAGCAGTAGTTTTATCAAATATCTTAAGTGCTACTGTAATAAGTTCTATGACTTCTATTGGTAGTCTTCTAATTATAGGACTAGCCCTTAACATGTTAGATGCTACTAAAATAAAAGTAGCTAACCTTCTACCTGCAGTATTTTTGCCTATTATATTTGGTATTGTGGGAATATTGTAAAGTATTAAACGAGATTTATTGAGTTTATGGTTTAATCTCTAACTCAATTTAGCCGAACTGCTACAATGTCTTATGAGTTTTCAGATTGCACTTATAAGACTATTCTCCCCTTAGACCTCCGATAGTTTTCTACAGCTCCACTATAATTTAAGTAATAAAAAATAGCCTCCATATCTAAAATGAGGGCTATTTTTTATTACTTAAAGTTCTTACTATTCACCAATTTACTATTATCTTTTTCGCTCCTGAAATTGAATATGGACTCATAGAAAACTCATTCAATCCATACTCTAGGAGTGTTGGAATTGCAGTTTCATCGCCTGCCATTTCACCACACATCCCACACCACTTTCCTTCATTATGAGCAGCCTCAATGGTAATTTTAATAAGTTTTAATACAGCTGGATGCATTGGATTGTACATGTAAGATATTTTTTCATTCATTCGGTCTGCCGCTAAAGTATATTGGATTAAATCATTAGTTCCTATGCTGAAAAAATCCACATATTTCGCAAACTCATCTGCCATCACTGCAGCCGCTGGTATCTCCACCATAATACCGACTTCTAACCCTTCATTAAACTTCTTTCCTTCTCCCCTTAACTCCTCCATGCATTCCTGTAAAATCCCTTTTGCATCTAGGAATTCATTTAAGGATGAAATCATAGGGAACATAACTTTTATATTTCCAAATGCTGAAGCCCTCAGAACTGCTCTCAACTGAACTTTAAAAATATCTACTCTATCTAAACATATGCGAATAGCCCTATATCCTAAGAACGGATTCTCTTCTTTAGTCATTGGTAAACTTACTAAATTTTTATCGCCACCTATATCTAATGTTCTAATTACTACAGGTTTCTCTTCCATTTTTTCTGCTACATATTTATATGCCTCAAACTGCTCTTCCTCTGAAGGCATGTCTCCTCTATCCATATATAAAAATTCTGTTCTAAAAAGTCCAATCCCTTCCCCACCATTTTCTAGAACTTGATGCACTTCCTCTGGTTGTCCAATATTTCCACACAATTTTATTTGTTTTCCAGACTTTGTTACTGCTTTTACATTTATAAGCTTTTTAAGTTCATTTTTTTCTTTTTCGAAATCCTGATTTTTTTCTTCATATACTCTTATAGTTTCTTCATCAGGATTTATTATAACCATACCTTTAACTCCATCAACTATGATTTTATCTCCATTCTTTACACTATGAGTAATATCGCCTAACCCTACTACTGCTGGTATTCCTAAAATCCTTGCCATAATAGCACTATGGGATGTTCTCCCACCTATATCAGTTAAGAAAGCTACCACCTTATTCTTATCTAATTGAGCTGTATCTGAAGGTGTTAAATCATGGGCTATTATAACTGTATTCTCCTTTATATTTCCTATATTATAAGACTTTTTTCCCAAGAGATTTTGTAATATTCTTTGCCCCACATCTTTTATGTCAATTCCCCTACTCTTCATATATTCATCATCCATAGCTTCAAATATATCTGTATACATCACTACTACATCTTCTAAGGCCTTTTCTGCATTTACTTTATTAGTCTCTATTCCACTATCCACTGCTCCAATAAATTCAGGATCATCAAGTAACATTAAGTGACTCTCAAAAATTTCACACCTATGATGACCTAATTCCCTCTCCGACTTTTCCTTAATTCTATTTAATTGCATCCGAGAAACTTCAACCGCTTCCCTTAATCTATTTTTCTCATCCTCTATTTTCTCTATTTTCTTCTCTTCAAAACTAAAATTTTCTTCCTGCTTAACAAACACTTCTCCTAATGCATATCCAGTTGATGCTTGTATTCCCTTTTTCATTATATTGCTCCCCTCTATAAATATAACCAGCCTTTATTATGCAATCATAAGTATTTATTTATGATTACCAATAACAGCTGATTATAATACAATTATAGGTAATTCATGTAGTTAGTAAAATTAAAGCTATTCTTCATAATTTGCTATTAATTCTTTAATTGCACTTATCGCTTCGCATTCATCTTCACCCTCTGCTAATATAGTTAACTCATCATTTTTTATTGCACACATAGATAAAACTGATATTATACTTTTTCCGTTGTAACTATTTTCGCCCTTTATGATATTTATCTTACTTTTATATTTTGTTGCTTCCTTTACAATTAATGCAGCAGGTCTTGCGTGAAGTCCAACTTCATTTTTTACAATTACACTATCTTGTTTCAATGTACTTCCTCCTTTTCTAAACCTCTACTTTCACTATGAAATTTAGGAAGATACTGTTCATGTGCTTCTAACATTTCATCAAGTATCTTTTTAGCTAATGTATCAGACGGAACTAATGGATTAATAGTCATTGCTAATAAGGCTTTATCATAACTTCCTTCTATTGCAGCTTCTACTGATAGAATCTCAAAGGTTTTAATCTGCTTTATAAGTCCTTGCGTAGCTATTGGTAATTCTCCTACTACACATGGCACAGGTCCATCTTTTGTAATTACACAGCTTATCTCAACAGCTGAGTCTTTTGGAATATCTGAAATTGCTCCATTATTTCTAGTATTAACTACTTGAATATCTTTTCTATCATTATAAATTGAATCAATCAATCTACAAGCTGCATCACTATAATAGGCTCCTCCACGTTTCTCAAGTTGTGGTGGCTTCACATCTAAATTTTGGTCCTTATAAATTTCAAACAATTCTTCTTCGACCTTTTTTACAACCTCCGCCCTTGTTCCCGAACTTTCTGCTTCCCTTAACTCATTATTTAACATCTCATCTGTCTTATAGTAGTATTTATGATATGGACAAGGTATTATCTTCAATGCCTTTATAAAATCCTTTTCCCAATCTAAATCTATTATATTTTTCATAGTCATGGAAACATCACTATGAAGTATAGTATCTATAACTTTTTCAGTAATTTTCACACCATCTAAATATACATTTAATCCATAAACCATATGGTTTAATCCTGCAAAATCTACACGTATACGTTTCGGTTCTACCTCCAAAGCTTTTGCAATATTCATTTCCATATGTATGGGCACATTACATAACCCTATAACCTTCTTAGTTTTTCCATATTTTAAAATAGCTTCTGTAACCATTCCTGCTGGATTAGTGAAATTTATAAGCCATGCATTTGGACATAGCTTTTTCATTTCTTCAGCAACCTCTAATATAACTGGAATAGTCCTGAGAGCCTTAAACAAACCACCTGCACCATTAGTTTCTTGGCCTATAACTTTATATTTTAGTGGAATTTTTTCATCTAAAATTCGTGCAGCTAGTCCCCCTACCCGAATTTGAGTCGTTACAAAATCAGCATCCTTTAATGCCTCTGCCCTATCTATCGTTGCATAAATCTTAATTGGTACTCCTGCTTTTTCAACCATTCTATTTGCTAATTCATAGACTATGTTTAATTTTTCTTTACCTTCTTCAATATCCACAAGCCAAATTTCACTTACTGGCAATGTATTATATCTTTTTATAAAGCCCTCTATTAATTCTGGTGTATAACTTGAACCACCACCTATGGTAACAATTTTAAGCCTTGTCATATATACACACTCCTCTATATATCTGCTACAGCTATTTATGAATAACTTAATTTTATTTAGTTTATTATATTCTCGTATAAATCAATGAATTCTACTGCCAAATCTTTTACAAGTATTGCACTCATCAAATGGTCTTGGGCATGTATCATTAATAAAGTTATATCTGCACCTTCTCCTGATATTTCTTTCTGTATTAGCTGAGTTTGAATTTTATGTGTATTATTTAATTCCCCCAATGCTTCCTTGATCATCTCCCTAGCTCTAGAAATATTTCCTTTTTTAGCTTCACCGATTGCTTGCATACTTAAACTTCTAGCATTTCCACCTGAAACTATTAATTGCATTATCACTTCTTGATTGTCCATACTTAACATCCCCTTTTATAATTTCACAGAGTAGAGCTCTACTATATATCCTTGTAACTAATTAGTTGAATATGTTGTGCTTTTATAAACTCTTTAATATCTGAACTTGTTAGTACAAAAAGTTCCTTTGTACGCTCTTTATAATATGAGCTCATATTATATAATTCATAATCAATGTAAGCTGGATGGCACATTATTTCTACACTTTCATAACCTCTAGTTTCACTTAAAAGCTCTTTTAAATAGTCAGTACTTATGTTCTTTCCATAAAACTTTTCACTAAAATATTCTGTAGTTTTAACACCATTGTCTTCACTGAACTTTCTATTATTTACATTCCTAACAGGTATAAAATATTCTTTTGATAATTCTAAAACTATAGGATTAATACCTTCAACGCCATGAACATGGTGATGACTATCAATATGACTTGGAGTTAATCCAAGTGAATAAAATCTTTCTATTTGACTTATAAATTCTCTTTTTATATCTTCAACTTTCCCATTCATAATAATGTCATTTATTTTTTTAAAATACCCATCTTCATTTATAAGTGAGGGCACATTGTTACTTATAGGTTTTCCTGCCGTTAGTACAAGATGAATTCCTACTCCAAGATTGGGATTGTCCTTAATTAAATTCAATGCATGGTCACACTCTGCCATATTAGTCATAAGTGTAGACGATGTTACTATTCCATTTTTATGAGCCTCTATTATTCCTAAATTTACACCTTTACTCAAACCTAAATCGTCAGCATTGATTATTAATTTGATAATTAACCTCTCCCCTCTGTATTAAATTCATATAATAAAATTGAGAGTAAAATAAATAACTTCTAAACTGTTTTTAGAAAAATCATAAACCCTATTTCAATCTAAAACTTTCCTTCAACTTTAATTATTCACTCTCAATTTTCTACTAAAAATACTACAAATATTACATATTTACATCAGTTTTTGCTGAAGTAATAGCAATTTGACTTTCTTCTTGTACACATTTTTTGTCCCATGCACGGAAGAAAGGATAATATATAAGCATTGCTATTCCAAAGTTAAATAATTGAAGAAGAGCCCCTGATATTTTTCCACCGGTTGCAAGCCATCCCCCAATAATCGGTGGTGTAGCCCAGTGTACTAGTATTCCTACTGGTTTTGCTACAATTCCCCACTGCATAGCGAAGTAAGTAGTTATAACCAATACTAATGGTACTAGTAAGAATGGTATTATAAGTAATGCATTCATTACAATTGGCATACCAAATATAACTGGCTCATTAATATTAAATAATGAACTACCTATAACAGTTTTACCAAAGGTTTTACCTTGCTTACTTTTAGATTTCACTAACATTAAAATAACTAATGCTAAGGTAGCTCCTGATCCACCGATATAAACCCAGGAATCAAAGAATTGTTTGCTAATTATTTCAGTTACTGGACTACCTACTTTATATAGATTTAAGTTTGTTTCCATATAACTTAACCATATTGGCTCCATTAATCCACCAACTATGATTGCTCCATGAAGTCCACATACCCATAATAAATGAATTAAAAATACGATAAGTAATGTTGCACCTAAACTTGTTCCTAAGTGGCTAAGCGGTATTTGTATTAATTTAGTGATGAGTGCGTGTAAATTTCCATACGGCGTTATACTACATAACCAATGAATAAGGAACATAGTAAAAATACATACTATCCCTGGAATTAACGCTGCGAATGATTTTGCAACTCCAGGTGGCACTGTTTCTGGCATCTTTACAACTATATTTTTTTGTATAATACGTCTATATATTTCCGTTGATATAAATGCAACTATAATTCCAACAAAAACGCCTCCAGGTCCCATATGCCCAAAAGAAACTCCCCAGCCTCCAGCATTTTGTGGTGTTACGGTAAAGAAACATGCTAGAGCTATAACTGCAGCAGGCAATGGTTCAACCTTGTAGCTTTGAGCTAGATAATACGAAATACCAATACATACTACTAAAGAAAATATCCAGAAAGTAGCGTGAGCTGGTGCTGCTAAATAAGCGCCTTGGAAGTTTTCTCCAAAAGTGCTTGCTAACCATTTAGGCCACGCTCCATTAGGTAAAGGTATGTTACATAAAATCAGAAATATGGAACCAGCAATTAAAAGTGGAATACCTAAAACCATTCCATCTCTCATTGCTTGCATATGTCTTTGAGCACCAATTTTAGATGCAACTGGCATAAGTCTTTTTTCAAGAAATGCTAATATACTATTCACATTAATACCCCCTTGTATTTGATAATACTAATAATAAATCATGGTAATTGTCATCTTTAAAATATGCTAATTTTACTGCTGCACTTCAATTAATCTTATCGCTTGTTCAAGTACACCTTTCCCATTAATCCGTCCATAATCTATCATGTTAATTACATCAACAGGTATGTGTTTTTCTTGTCCTAATTTTCTTAAGTCATTAAGTTTAAATCTAATTTGAGGTCCTAATAATAAAACATCTGCATTTTCTAGATTATCTATTACTTGTGCTTCCCCAACGGCCCATATTTTTGCCTCTACACCCATTTGCTTTGCTGCTTCTTGCATTTTTTTCACTAACAAACTTGTAGACATCCCAGCTGAGCAACATAATAAAATATTCATTTTGCCCCTCCCTTCACCTTTTTAATTTCTATATCTATATACTTAGCAATACCCATGCCAAAACACTAGATTTCTAATTTTAAATTCTCTCATAACAAAGAAAACAACTCCCATTTGGAGTATAAACCTCCCTTTGAAGTTGTTAATAGTAAACTATAGTTCTTATTGATATAATTTAAAAATATTTTCACTCTATTTAATTTATTTCTTATAAAACACACTATATTATTTTTACTATTTAATTTCTTTTGGTTTCATTCATAGTGTTTTAAGAAAATATTTAGTGTTTCAATATTTTAATTCTCTAAAATGCCATTTTAAAACACTATACAATTACTGTTTTATCCTTAAATTTCTTCAAATTGCATTTTCCTTTTCTTCATTATATTCATAATATAGCAGACCTCATCATCCATTATATTTATCTTGTATTTTTCCTCTATAAAGAATAGTGAATTCTTGACTATATAATATAACCCTTTATTATTATCAATATAATGATTTTTATCTCTATATTCTATAATTTTTTCTCCGGATTTTAATCTATCTATCATACAGCTAATATGAAGAGTAATACCAATCAAATCTTCAACAGATATTTTTCCTTTTATGCTTTTCTCAATTCTAGAAATTAGTTGTTTTACATCCTCAAAAACTTTTTCACCATCAACATTTTCTAGATGAGATTTTAAAGTTTTCCCCATTGTATAATAAGTACTTTGGATATCTATTATTTTTTGTATATCACTAATGCCATCCATACCTATAACTTGTTCTAATTTAAATTGGGGTATATCCACATTAACAGCAAAGTGAGAGACTATTGCAATGACTTCTTTTTCTCTATTTAATGAATTTATTCTGCTTTCAATATTTTTTTTATTAATCAAGTCAATTGGAATAATTTCAAATATGCTTTGATCCATCTTCAAGTTATCTAAAAGTAATTTTTTAATCGCTATTGCACTTCCTTTTCCAGTCATGCATATTGTTAATATTGCCATTGTTTTTTCTTTATTTTCCTCTATAAACTCATTTTCAACAAAGGGTGTTATATCACAACATTCCTTGTATATATCTTCTATTTTATACCCCAAGGATGCTTTTCTAGTTGCTTCAATAACATGCAGAGTACTAACTAAAGAAATTACCTTAACAGGTATTTTGAATTCCTTTTCTATTATTTGACCAAATGTAGTTAATGACCCCATATCCGTTAAAAAAATATATCCAGCCTTCCTACTATCTTTCCCCACATAATCCCTTACTTTATCTAATGTATTATTTGCACTTAAATCCAGTGGTGCATCAAATGCTACAGCATATTCTATCCCTAAAAGAGTATTCGCAGTTTGAACCATAGATGAAGCCGTACTATTTCCATGGGCTATAACTACTACCCCTGGATTGTTAATTTCATTTTCAATTGCTTTACAATCTAACACAAAAAACATAGCTAAAAATCCCGCCTCATCCTCTGGCAATTTTATATCTAAGTTTTTTTCTATTATCTCAAGGCAATCCACCGCTACATCAAATTCATCTCTATATAAATTTTTAACTTTTTTAATTTGGGGATTAATTATTGGTTTGTTTTTTTTAACTCTATCTATAAGAGTTTTTATATGAAATGTTAATCCAAAGTACACTTTTTTACTAAATATTTTGTTTAACTTTAATTCACTATACTTTAAAATTTCTTCCACAACATGGACAATATGTGGATCTATTAAATTTCCAATATTAGATACATCTATATTACTATTTACTCTATTTATATATTGAGTGAAATATCTATGAATATCTTCTTCCATTATTTTTTCAAAGGATATATCATCAATGCCCTTATCCTTTAATTGATTAACCTTTTCATCTATTATTTCGTATATATTTTTTTCCTTATTCTCAAAATTAAATATAACTTCTTGGCCTTCATTGTTAAACACATAATATTTATTATCTATACCAATAATATTATTCCATATTTGTCTGTGTTCATTTTCCTTGTATAAACCCTCTCTAACATACACAGGCAAATCACAACTATTTATTTTTACTTGCTGCTTTTTATTACTTAAAAAATCAGAATAGGCCTTAGCGCAAGAAAGTTGTATATCAGTCTTAAGTTGTCCAACATTATTTTTACAATCATAACTAAAAAGTGCTCTTAAAGAATTAATAGACACTAAAATGTTCCTATTAAGCCTATGGGATTCCTCCGTGAAAAAAGTTCTTATTAAATTAAATCTTTCCTTGAATCCTCGCTCTTTTAAGCTTGGTATCTTTATAATCATAGGAATTCTTCTGGTAAATGTTTTCAAAAGACTAGAATCAGGATTTTCTGTGGTAGCTGAAATAAATATTACATCCGCCCTTCTTTCCTTTTCACTTTCTCCAAGTCTTCTAAATATACCCTTGTCCATAACTGTAAAAAGCATTTCTTGTCCTTCAGATGGTAATCTATGAACCTCATCTAAAAATAATATTCCGCCATGTGATTTTTCTATTAACCCCTGTCTATCATTATCAGCTCCAGTATATGCACCCTTTTTTACACCAAATAGCTGGCTTAACAGAAGTTGTGGATTATTACAATAATCTGCACAATTAAAAATTGTGAATGGAGAATCTGGTTTGATTTTTTCAACATCTATAGCATATCTGTACATCAACTCTGCAAACATTGATTTTCCAACCCCTGTTTCGCCTAATATTAATGTATGCATACCTTTAGGTGGATATAATATAGCAGCCTTAGCATGCTCCATCGCTACTGATAAACTATTATTCTCACTTAAATATCTATCAAATATACATTCATCATTGTACTGGTGCTCTTGGTGACTAACAGTAAATAATACAGGTCTACCACTACTTTTTCTAACTTTACCCTCAGCACATAATTTATTTAAGTCACTACTTACATTTGCTCTGGTAAGACCTAATAGTTCTGCCAAATAATTTGCACTAATTCCATCTTGGTAACATGCATTCTTTAAATTCTCATATACAATATCAATTCTCTTCATCCCCACACCCCTATATTCTAAATAGTATGACGAAATTTAAACACATTATTTTACTTTTTTACATAAATATAGATTTATTATAATATAGTTCTTTACAATATACAACAATGGTTCTAATGTCATCAGATGTTAATAAAAACACCCCTTAAGTATTCCTATTAATACTCCTAATGATGCTATACCGCTAAAAAAGCACTAATCCAGTAAAGATTAGTGCTTTTAATTACTATAATAATTTATCTAATAGTAAACAGTGATATTTGTGGAATATTAAATAACCTGAAAGGCACCTTTGTATTTCCAATTCCACTATTAACATATAATTTCGTTTCTCTTTCATTATTAAGTTCATAAAATCCTTTATTATATTTTTCTGATAGAACATTTTTCTTTAATGCCCCATAAAAAGGAATATATACTTGTCCACCATGGCTATGACCACTTAAAGCCAAGTCAATTGGGTAATCCTTATACTCATCAATTAAATCTGGTTCATGTAAAAGTAATAAATTTATATCATCTTCATTAATCTCTTTAACTGTTTCCACTGAATCGTGATACCCCATTAAATAATCATCTCCGCCAAGAATATTTATATTTCTACCTTCTAATTCAATACTTATACTCTCATTTTCTAAAACCTGAAACCCAGCTTCATTCATTATATCTTCATAGTATCTTACAGCTCCACCACCATAATCACGATTTCCATAAACAGCATACTTTCCAGTGCTGCATTCTATTTTCCCAAGTATACCTGATATATCTGATATATTATTATACATTGATGCATTGTCCATTAAATCCCCTGTAAAAACCACTATATCAGCTTCTAATTTATTTATTTTATTTACTACCTTTTCTAGCTGATCTAAACTATAATATTCTCCTAAGTGAGTATCTGTAAATTGAACTACTTTAAGCTCTCTACCTATATTCTCATTATTACTTTTATCTCTACTCACTTCCACCTTATGCTTTTTTACAATTAATAAATTTCTCTCTATAAAAGTTGTATATATAACTAAAAAACCTATTATTAGCACACTCCATAGAATTATTTTCTTTAGTATTTTCATTATTATCATCATCCTTTAGTTTTGTCTAAAAATATTATACTATCGAAATGACTTTAATTTATTACATTAATATTACAATCCTAAAGTATTAATTACTAATAGAAAAACTCTAACCTATATATGTCTATAAGCTAAAGTTTATTCCTAATTTATTTCTTTATCTTGTACATTCTAAACTCGTCAATCATATACTAAAACTAATCATCTATAAATAAATTTAGGAGTGAACTAATTGAAGTATTATGTGAAAAAAGTAAAGAAGTATACTAGCCATATTTGGGACAAAATAGATGGAATCGTAATTGATAAATTTCCTTGGGATAAAACTGGATACAAGCCCTGTACCGTAGTAAAACTATTCTACACTAATAATGCTTTGCATATAAGATTTATATCACAAGAAGCCGTAGTTAGAGTTGAATCTACTAAATTTAATGATAATGTTTATGAAGATAGTGCGGTGGAATTTTTCTTTATGCCTGAACCTACAAAAGATGACCGTTACTTTAATTTTGAAATCAATGCTGCAGGTGTTTTATTACTTCAACTTGATTCTAAAACCTATGATAGAGCCTATATTAATGATGTTGATTTAAGCATATTTAATATTAAAACGGATGTAACTCACGATAACTATAAATGCTTTTCTAACTCAATCCCATGGAAAGTAGAATATGAAATCCCCTTCTCATTTATAAAAACTTACTTTAAAGATTTCAAAGTATATCCTGGCTATACCATGAAAGGTAACTTTTACAAAACTGGTTCTAAAACCTTAATCCCTCATTATGGTGTTTGGAATTACATAGATACTCCATCACCATCATTTCATAAACCTGAATTCTTTGGCAATATAATTTTTGAATAATTAATATTCTTATAACTTAAATTTGTTCAGGTGATTAAAATTTTAAAAAGATGTTTTCATCCGAAAATATTGAAAAGAAAAAGTTCTGAAACTAAAATTTATATAGAATTATTACTCCGTATAAAAAGCACTAATCTGTCTAAGCTTAGTGCTTTGCTTTTAGTTATAATATCTTTAATTAATTGAACCTAGATGTTACTATTAATATCCTCAACCTAACTTAATGATATTTGTCATACTAGAATATTATCTTATTGATGTAACTTAACTTGGTTAATGTTAATTTCTCATATATACATCTCTCCATATATTGTGTTATTAAAACACCTGGAACACAATTTTTAACACTCCTAATATCATTACATAAGACTATTATGGTTATATCACCATTATTATAATGTGATATTTGAGAAGAAAAACTATTTGGCACAGAACCTCCGTGACCAAATCCTTTGCCACCTGCTAGTTCTGTTATCATACATCCATATCCATACCTCATAAGTTTATTTTTCGCACTTATTTCTTTCATCTTTTCTACTAAATCTTTTCTAACAATTTCTCCCCCATTGAAGGCTAATATAAATTTTTTCAAATCTCCTGTTGTAGATATAATATCACCACATCCGAAGAATGCACTGTGATGAAAAATTCCTTGTGCTTTTCCCTTTTTATATCCAATAGCTCTTTCTTTATTTGACCTTGATAAGAATTCACTGTCATTCATATTTAATGGAACTAATATATTATTCTCTATATATTCTTCAAATTTAATCTTACTAATATTCTCTATAATTAATGCTAAAATTAAATAGCCAGTATTGCTATATGAAAGTTTCTTACCTACCTCAAAATCTCTTTTCATACTACAAATATCTTTCGCAATAATTAAAGGATCATTTTCATTATACAAATTAAATTTTTTATTACACATAACATAGTTTTTTAATCCTGAAGTATGATTTAACAAATTAACTATTTTTATATCTGTATCTAATCCTTTAATATTTAAATACTTAGATGCGGAATCATTTATATCTAACTTTTTTTCTTCATATAACTTCATTATAGCTACTGCAGTAAACATTTTTGAAATTGAACCTATCATAAATCTAGTATTACTAGCATTATTAATTTTATTTAATTCATCTCCTAATCCAAACCCACTATTAATTATAGTTTCTTCACCTTTTGTTACAAGAATGCTACCACTAAATTTATTAAATTCTTCTTTTATCCACTTGTCCATATTAAACACCCCTCATCAAAAAGACACTTATGTCGTTAATATAATTATAGCGACATAAGTGTCTTTTTGCAATGATTATTTTATTTAAGTTCCTTATCTAATATGTATTTAAGCAAATCTAATTGTTGCTCTATATTTATTTTTTTATTACCTAAGGATACCGTTATAGTATTTATACCTTCGAATACAACAATTACAAAATTACCTATTCTATCCACATCTACATCCTTTGAAAATTCTTTTAAATTAATACCTTCTTGTATTATCCCTTTTATATAAGTTACACCTAAATCATATCTTTCATTAATGAACTTCCTACGTTCTTCATCTCTCCATGCAGATATAGAATATTCATATGCAATTGGTGCTATTCCATCTTGTATATTATTACAATAATCTTTAACATTTTCTATATATGCTTCAATTTTCCCCCAACAATTTTCTTGCTTATTTAATGGTTTCTTTAAATCTTGCTTAATAATTGTATCTTCTAAAACTCTAATAAAAATCTCTTCTTTATTAGAAAAATACATATATAGTGATCCAGTACTCACACCAGCACTTTCTCTTATATCCTTCATCGTAGTCTGCTCATAACCTTTTATTCTAAAAACCTTAATAGCACCATCTATAATCTTATTTACTTGTTCTTGCCTTTTGTCATCTGATATTTTGGGACACATTACTTTATTCCCTCCTTTACCTAAAATATATAATGTTCATTGTTTCTACATAAAAAAGAAATGCATATTAAGTTTATATACACATTTTTTATTACTACCTTGTACTTTCTCTTATTATTTGTTTAATCAACTTAATATATAACCCTATTTTCTTTGCACCATTTCATTATTATCTGTACTACTAAATCTTTTGCTATTATTATAACCTAAGGAACTATTTTCTTAAACAACAAAAATTAACACTAAAAATTACCCTAAGATTTCATGGTGCTGCGAAGTTCGATTTTCAAAACCAACTACTTACTTATGACCAATGATACTAAATACATATCTGATACTAACTTTTCGACATAATCAAATTGTGTAATTAATTCCCCTAATCTGTTAACTTAACTCTTCTATTTATGCTAATAAAAAATAAAATTACCTTCTAAATAAAATAAATCCACAACAGAAATTAATGTAGTGGATTTATTTATGGAAGCTATTAATAATAATTATATCCTAGATTGAGTTGAATATTTTTATTATACATATCCCTTTTATATTAATTAAATTTAAGAGTGCTATTTTTCACATAAACTTTTTTATCACATATTGATGTACTTGATTTCCTGTGCGATACCATTATAATTGTTTTATTATTTGATTCCGCTTTTATGCTTTTTAATATTTGTGCTTCATTTAATGTATCTAAATTACTTGTAGGTTCATCAAGTATTAAAACTTGTGGATTATGTAAAAATGCTCTTGCTATACCCACTCTTTGCTTTTCTCCTGATGAAAGATTTGACCCTATTTCACCAACATTAGTTTCATATCCCTTAGGCAGTGTTTCTATAAAATCATGTATCGATGCTTTTTTGCAAGCATATATTACTTCTTCACGAGTTGCGTTGTTTTTACCTATTTTTAAGTTATTTTCAATAGTATCGTTAAATAAGAAGGTTTCTTGACTTACTAATGATTGAGCCCTTCTTAATGCTTTTGTTGGAATAGTTTTTATGTTTTTATTATCTATTTCAACACTTCCTTTTTCTACATCCCAAAACCTCATCATAAGTTTTAAAAGTGTACTCTTTCCACATCCACTTTCTCCTATTATCGCAACCTTATCACCAATTTTGATATTTAAATTAATGTCTTTAAGTAATACTTCTTCCCTACCTTCATACTTGAATTCTAAATTATCTATATTAGTTTCATTCATCTCTAAATTATAATTTCCAGCTACTTCTTCAACAGCAGGAACTTCATCTAGTATATCGAATAGTCTTTGTGCACAAGCAAATGTATGCATTAAATTATTTGATAAATTACTTAATGCTACAGTAGGCCCAAATGAACTAGACAGTAGCACTAATGCTACTATCACTTCTCCTAAGTTTATAGTTTGAGCTTTAAATAACTCAACACCAACATAAAGTGTTATAAGTATTGCAAGCATTATAGTTATATCTGTTAAAGCCCTTATTAAACCTTCATGACCCTTTATAACTTTCATTTTTTCATTTAGTTTATCACTATTTTTATTTATTGAATCTAGTCTATTATCGCCTTGACCGAACAATAATATTTCTTTTATACCTCTTAATGAATCAAGTAAAAAACTATTAGTTTTCCCAAATTCATTTCTATAATCAAATCCTGCTTCACTTCCTAGCTTAGAAGATAAAACTGGTATTATGTATCCCACTATTACATAAAAAACTAATCCTATAAACCCAAAATAAGGATTTATGCTATATAGAACTATGGCTATTATTGATGATGTAATTATAGCTATAGCTATTGGTGCTATTGTATGAGCATAAAAAACTTCAAGTAATTCTATATCACTAGTTATAACAGATATTAAATTTCCTTTTTCTTTGCTTTCAAGCTTTGCAGGTGCTAATTTTCTTAAAGCTTTATATACCTTATCTCTAAGTATAGCAAGTATTTTAAATGCTATGTAATGACCTGAGTATTGTTCTATATATCTTAATATTCCTCGAATCACTCCACACACTATTATTATTTTCACTACAGTTTTATAGGTATACCCCATATTAATACCTATAACATCTCCTATGGCAACTGCTCCGAATGTAGTTATTGCTATAGCTACTAAAAATCCTAACACTCCAAAAGTTATTGTTATAAGCATTACTGGTAATAGTGGCTTTAGTATTTTTATTAGCCTAAGCATTATTTTACTACCTGATAATCTTATTTTTTCATTATTCACTTACAGCCACCTCCTTAATTACACCTTCTTTATATATATTCTCCAAGTCTTCCTGTTTGTTATATAAATTTGCATATACTGAATTGTTATTCATTAACTTCTTATGATTTCCACTTTCGACTATATATCCTTTATCTAACACATATATCTTATCTGAATCTTTTATGTTAGCTAATCTATGGGATATAACTACCACAGTTTTTTCTTTTGATAGTTCATATATTGTTTCAAGTATTGAATCTTCACTTTCAACATCAACATTTGATGTTGCTTCATCAAATATATAAACTTCTGGATTTGTAAGCACCATTCTCGCTAAAGCCAACCTTTGCTTTTGTCCGCCGGATAAAAATGATCCATTTTCTCCAACTGGAGTTTTTAATTTTTTATCAAGTCCATTTACAAAATCATAAAGATTTGCTATTTGAAGTGCATTATATAATTCTTCTTTTGTTGCATCTTCTTTTCCTATTCTTAAGTTTTCCTCTATTGTAGTGTTAAATATATAAGAGCTCTGACTTATAAAACTTACTTTTTTTCTTAATTCATCAAATGGTATATCATTTAAGTTAACTCCATTTAAAGAAATTTCTCCTTTATCAACCTGATTTAACTTTAAAAGCAAATTAGTTATTGTGCTTTTCCCACAACCACTTTCTCCAACTAAAGCAACTATTGATTTATTTTCTATTTCAAGATTTATATTATGTAAAACTTTTCTTTCTTTCTCATAGCTAAAGTCAACATTTTTTATAGATATAGATATATCCTTTAATTTTTCTTTTTTTATGTATGATAACTTTTTTTCTTCTTTAATTTCAGTATCAAGTAAATCAAAAATTTTATCAGCAGCCGCTAATCCATTCATAGCTACATGGAAAAATGATCCAAGAAGTCTCATTGGTATAAAGAACTCTGATGATAATAATATTATTACTACTGTGGCCCCTATTGTAATATTGCCTTTATAAAATTCATTAACAGCTATTAGTATACCTATTGCTGCTCCACCAAATGCTATTAGGTCCATTATTGTTATAGAATTTAATTGCATTGATAAAACCTTCATTGTTATTTTCCTAAAATTTTCAGCTTCTTGATTCATTTCATCATTTTTTTCTTCATCTAAATCAAATATCTTTAAAGTTGTAAGACCTTGAATATTTTCTAAAAACGAATCCCCTAAATTAGTATAAATTCCCCAATATTTACTTAAAAGCCTTTTGGCAAATTTCATAACTGAAGCTATTGATATAGGTATCAATGGAACACATATTAAAAGTACTACTCCAGCCTTAATGCTTATTGGCGCTATAACTGCAAATAATGTAATTGGGGCTAGTAGGCTATAGAATAATTGAGGTAAATACCTACCAAAATAAATTTCAAGTGCCTCAACCCCATCTACAGATATTTGGACAATTGATGATGTTGATATTGTGTCATTATAATTTACACCTAATTTTAATAATTTTTTATAAATACTTTCTCTTATGGATGTTCTTACCTTTGCTGATGAATGATAAGAAAATCTTCCTGACATATAATTACACGTGAATCTTATTAATATTAATGTACCTAAATAAAGTGTATAAATTCCCATCTTGAAATTCAAATCATTATTGTATAATTTATCTACTATACTTCCAACAAATAAAACTATGCCTATATTGCAAATTATTGATATCCAGTTCATTAGAACTGTAAGATATACATATTTTTTAGATTCTTTACTAAGTGAAAGTAACCTCTTATTTACCATAATATTTCCTCCTATTTATTAATTGATTATATGATATGCAAGTGCACTCGCAAAACATATAACAGATGCTATATGTAACCATTTATATTTCTTTCTAAATTTATTAGTTCCAGATAATATTATTAATAAACTAGCTACACCCTCCAAAATTATTGTAAACTCTCTCTCCCTAATGTAGTCTGTTATTGAATATATAACCATGGATAATGCTCCTAATGTACCAAATATAATATGTAAATTTAGACTTAATTTATTATCAACAAATTTTAAGTATTTAAATAAATATGTTACTATTGCTAATAAAAATAATATTGACCCTAATCTATGTAGCATTTATATATCTCCTTTCATATATTAATATTCATGGTTTACTTTTTAGCTATGATTAACATTATTAATACATATCTACAAATTTTTCATTAAAACATTTTCATACTATCTCAACTTAAACATCTTCAAAAATAACTAAAGTAATCTCCTCAGATATTTGAGCTACTATTTATTTTCATATACCTTATGTCATATTACTATGTTTGTATTTAGTTATTTTTTATTCCTCTGGTTTTATTGTTATTACCCTAAACATAATGTAATAATATTTAAAACATATTAATGCAATTAAAAATAACCTAATATGTAAACTCTCTAATATCACTATAGGAAACACTAACATAATATCTGCAAATAATAATATAGTTTTCTTTTGTTTCATAGTCATAGCTCTTTTATTTACAAAGCTTTCTAAATGATTTTTATAAATTTTTGTTGATTTAAACCATATGTCAAACTTATCAGAACCTTTTACAAAGCAACAGGATGCTAATAGTAAAAATGGTGTGGTAGGGAGTATTGGAAGAATTACACCTATAGCTCCTAAACTAAATGATAATAATCCTACTATTATATATATAAACTTTTTAAAGTTATTCACTCTTATTACCTCCTTTTCCCTTATTACTATAATTAATTTATCACAACTGATAATCATTTTCAATAGATTTTTAAATTTAATTGATATCTATTTTCATTTGCATCAATAAAAAAAAGCCGTATATAATACGACTTTTCATAAATTAAGATGATAAAACCAAGGCTTCTCCCTCCATCATTACTGTATATTCTTATTTTATTTACTACACCATTCTACCTTTTCCCTCGTAATCCCTTACTTATCTACAACTCAAACAAATCATCTATAATACCACTTGCTTTGTGCTTCATACATATCTGCATATTTTCCATTTCTAATGATTAACTCATCATGGCTTCCTATTTCATCAATTTTCCCATTATCCATAACTACTATTCTATCAGCTATTTTAGCTGATCCTAATCTATGAGTTACTATTATAGCTGTCTTTCCATGTGCCATATTAGCGAACTTCTTATAAACTTTAGCTTCATTAGCTGGGTCTATAGCTGCCGTTGGTTCATCGAGGACTATCATATTATGATTTCTGTAAAATCCTCTAGCAATAGCTATTTTCTGCCACTGTCCGCCTGATAAATCGATTCCATCAAATTCACGTGAAAGCATAGTTTCATACCCATACTTAAACTGATCTTCTCTAACCTCTAAATCTGATTTTAAGGCGGCTTCCTGAATAACAATGCTTTTATGCTTATAATTTTTGTCGTGGCCACTTTTTAATGAACTTATTTCAATATTTTCTCCAAGTGTCATTTGATATCTTTGATATTTTTGAAACACTGCTGAGATATTTTCATATATAGATTCAGGTGAAATTTCAGATGTATCTTGTCCTCCAATTAATGTCCTTCCTTCAGTTGCAATATATATCCCCATCATAATCTTAACCAAAGTAGTTTTTCCAGCTCCATTCTCTCCAACTATAGCAATAGTTTCTCCAGCTTTAACCTCTAAATTAACATTTGATAGAGACGCTTTATTTGTTCCTTGGTAATTAAAAGAAACATTATCTAAACATATATTAGGTACGCCCTCAATAATCACATCTTTTCCATTTCTTTCAGGTATATCTAAAAATCTTATGAAATTTTTAATACTTCCTAGACTGCTAGTAACTTTACCCAGTCTTACGCATATTATTTCTTCCATTACACTAAACATAAATTCTATAGATGAGAATACCGCTGCAAACGCTCCAACAGATATATCACCATTTAGAAGAGATTTAAAAAGCAGATATAGAACTCCCATATATCCTAAAAGAGTTATCAATTTCATTCCCAACTCCAAAAGTTCTACTTTTTTTGCCGCTTTCCATGCTTCTTTATTAAGCAACTTTAATGACTCTGTATACAAATTCTTGAAATATCCAAATGATCCTAAAATTCTAGTTTCCTTATAATACTCTCTATCCACTATACATCTCTCATAATACTCATATTCTCTTCTTATTGGTGCCACCGCATCTGCTAAATCAGTAAAAACTTTTACTCTAACAACCTGAGTTAATACTGTAGGAATAAATATTATTACCAATGATACAGCAAGAATTGGATTCAACTTATAAAGATAACCTCCAATAAATATAAAATAAGGTAGATATAGAGTAACTATACTTGTTAATATAGATAGTAATTCCGCACTATTTTTAATACCTTCCTTTGCTCTTTTTATATCATCTAAATATTCCGTGTTTTCAAACACTATAAGATCTAGCTTTCCCGCCTTATCATTGATCTTTTTTCCTAGCTCTCTAATAATCATATTCTCTTTACTCGTAAGCATAAAGTTATCAATTCCATTTAAAATTTGATTTAATATCAAAGCTAGTCCCAACGCCATTGCCATTAATAGTGTATTTTTTAATATTCCACTACTATTTGCTAAGAGCGTTACGCTATCAAAAAATCTCTGGGTCATTAGCATTCTAAACCCATGAGATATTCCATGTAAAAGTCCAATCAAATTACTCACAATGAAATAAATAGGGCACGTTGCAAAAGCCATAGGAGTTATTTTAATTATTATATTGCAAAATGAAATACTCTCTTTCTTCTTATCATTCATCATAAATACCAACTCCTTTGGCTTTTATACATGTCTGCATAAACTCCATTAATCTCCATAAGCTTTTCATGTGAGCCTTTTTCTATGATAGTTCCATCTTCAACTACAAATATTTCATTAGCAATTCTTGTTGAACCTAACCTATGACTTATAAAGATTGTTGTTCCGCCCTTACTTATTTCTTCAAACTTCTCATAAATATTACTTTCACTTATCGGATCAAGGGCTGCTGTAGGTTCGTCCAAAATTCTAAGAGTTGCTCTACTAACAATAGATCTTGCCATTCCTATCCTTTGCCACTGTCCTCCTGATAAATCTACTCCATGACTTTTAATTTTTCCAAGATGTGTTTCCACTCCATCAGTTAAATTTTCTGATACCCTATTTAAATCCATAATACGCATAGAAGATCTAATATTTTTTTCCTGCTTATCATCACTCATACTATTGACATCGCCTAATGCAATATTATCTTTAAAAGAAACATAGTACTTAGCAAAATCTTGATAAACTACTGAAGAAATAGCTTTCAATTCACTTTGTTTATATTCTCTAATACTCTTTCCATTTATTAAAATCTCTCCATCAAATTCCTCATATAGTCCTGTTATGAGCTTTGTTATAGTAGTCTTTCCAGCTCCATTAACTCCTACGAAAGCATAATGTCCACCTTCATCTATAACGAATGATAGGTTTTTTAATATATAACTCTCTGTTCCTGGATACCTAAAAAATACATTTTTAAATTCTAATGTTTTGAGCCTGATTTTTTTCATTGAAGGCTTATCTAACGCACCCTCTTTTTCTTCTAACTGAAAGAATTCTGCTAAGTCTTTTATATACTCCTTATTTTTTGAAAACAGACTAACATAATATGAAAATTGCCAAGACATCATTTGGATGAGTTCAAAAACTCCATTTGTAATAGAAATAAATAGTCCAAGACTTAACATCTCCATCTCTAGTGGCTTTAGTAAAATCATTACTATAGTTATAGAAATGATTGTTGTTAATATACTTCTAGCCCTCGATCTTATATAACACTTTAAATCTGTTTTATACTCAATCTTTCTCGCAATTTCATATTGTTCTTCCCATTTTCTATTAACCTCATCAGTATAACCAAAAAGTGTTCTTTCCTCTGCACTTTCTCTACCAGTTAGAATCTCTTCTAAATACTCAAATTTCCTTTTATATTTAGATACTTTTCTATCTGAATCATAGCTATCTTCTCCATTCTTTAATGATATTTTAAATAAAGGTACTGAAATTATAAAAATAACTGCTGCAGCCCACCAAACATGGATAGTAAGTACTAATAATAATCCTCCGATTCTAATTAACATAGCTACTATTGATAAAAAGTCTTTATAAGCATTTTTACACTGTAATTCTGGTTCCTTTGCAACTCTTGAAATTAAATCCCAGGTTTCATTATTTTCTATATGATTATACTTTAACTTAGCCCTTTTTTCTGTAATATTAACCCTAAATGTTTCCCTAAGTCTCATCTCTAATTTCATATCAATAAATTTGATAAGGTTCTGTGATACCCAAGAATATGTTATAAGTAAAACTAATAAGATTAATGGTGTAAATATGTCATTAAAATTCATCTTTTTAGACACTATCGCTATAGCAGTATCTAAAAACTTTGCTACTGATATCATCTTCAATATTGGTACTACGCCTTCTAAAACTTTTTGTATTCCCATTAAAGATGCATATAGCGGAGCAAACTTAAAGGGAATTTTAAATATACCAACTGTACTATATATACTCTTATCCATTCAATTGCCATATCCTTTCCCTTTATATTTTAGTTAAATTCATCTTGTTAAAATTTTACTATATACTAGCTTTCACCTATATATCCAAAACAGTTCTGTATAGAAGTTGAACAAAAAACACTAACCTACTAAAAGGTTAGTGCTTTCGCTATAATTAACATTAATTATAAAATCTTATCTACTACAGTATTCTGCAAGTATTCCTTGTACTTCATAAATATTGCAACTGCTGCTAAATTTCTTTTCTATTGGCATGGCCATTCCTGAAACAAATATTTTAAGTTCTGCATCCAAATCAAAATGTCCTGATGTTTCTACCTTAAAGTTAGTAATTGCCCTATAAGGTACTGAATGATATTCTACCTTCTTACCAGTTACACCTTGTATATCTATAATTATTAATCTTTTATTTGTAAAGATAATCATATCCCTTATTAACTTATATGCCTTTTCTATTTGTTCACTAGGACCCAACAAATTGGAATAATCCTGTCTAACTTTATTAATATCCATTTCTGCTGCATTTCCTAATATTCCACTAAATAATCCCACCATTATCACTCCTTTTATAAATTAATTTCATTATATCCTATTCTATGGTAAAAATAAAATGCGATTTTATAAAACATATAATTTATATAGCTTTCTTCTAATTTATATATTTTACAATATCCCTATTTATGTCCTTTATTTTTTTGAAGCTAATTCTACTTAAAAAACCACCAAACCTTATCCTTTGAAATTTCAAAACCCAACTTTTTTTGTAAACTAATTGAAGCTACATTCCCTACCTTAACCTGTCCATATGGATACCTACCATTTAATAATCCTTGATTAGTAGCTGTAGCTTGAAGCGCAGCTCCTATTCCTAATCCTTTATATTCAGGTAACACCTCTAATATTCCTATAGAACCCTCTTCATGAGTTCCTACAAATCCACATAATTGCTCTCCAATAAATGCACCAAACATAGTCTTAGTATATATTCTCTCAAGAATATATTCTTCATTTGCTAAATCTAGACTAGAATAATTTTCTATAACTTGTTTAATATTATCCACCTGAAGTACTCTAATATCCGCTTTACACTTTGGTATTTCTATAATATTTTTCTTTGTATAAGCAACATTGTAACAAATCATTTCATCTTTAAAATTAAATCTTTTAACAATTAAATCATGATAAAATTCTTGATGAGAAACCATCATTAATGTATCCTCTGGAATCTTATTAATTATCAATTGTGCAGTTTCTATATCTTTTGCAGACATCATATATATGTCTGATATGTTATCCTTAAGTAGCACACCTCTATTATTCCCAAATATGATTTCAGCGCTACCTCGCCTTATAATTTCTAGCATATCCACATGTAATAAGTAATCTTCCCAAAGTATTTCAATCCCCATATTTATACTCACATCCAATCACCTATATTATAAAGTATATTGGTTATGATTGGGAATACTTTTATATCAACTATATTTTCTACTTCAAAAAACAAATTTCTTTAGTTTATCATTTAATCTTCCTAGTGTTCTTGGCACCATTTTTAAAATATAAGGTAAAAAGAATGATGCTATTACTACTACAATAGCAAAAATCAAAATTTTATAGTCCGCAGTATGTCCAATGTTAATTTGATATAAATGTATAGCCCCTATAGATATACCTCCAACTATCATAACCTTAGATGCTAACCATGAAACTATGTTTATTATCTGACATAGTAATATTATTAGTGATAATATTACTATTAGGGGTATTGCTAATATTTTTATTGGCAACATAAATAGATTATATGTATTCCCTGCAACACGTCTTTTACTTTTTTTACTTGAATTCTGTTTTCTACTTCTTTCTCTAATTTTATCCTTATGCTGCTCTTTTGAATCTTCGTTTTTTATACTAAATTTCCCACGACTACCACTATTTCTAGTTTTACTTGTTTTGCTTTTGGACTTATTTTTAGCTAAGGAACTTCTCCTTTTATTGTTAACTCTATTTTGCTTTTCTATCTCCTGTTCTATTTCATATGGCTTTCCAACTACTGTTTCATTTCTATTCACTTCTGTATTTTTTATAACATTTTCGTTTTCTTTTATTCTACTTAAAGCTTCATATGCTTCATCAAAGAGTTTCAAAAATAATTTAAGTCTCTTTTCATCAGTTATTTCTGACGTAATCCTTTTAACTTGTTTTTCATATGCTTCTTTAATTTGTTTTTTTGATGCATTTTTTTCCACATCAAGTATTTTATAATAATCCATAATTTATTATCTCCATTTATATTTTCTTTTGTTAATAGCCCTATTATATCAAATTGATTTATAAATACAAATTTAAAGTATTCGTAACTGTTTTTCTAAATTTAAAAAGCATTTTATTATCAATTTAAAATTGACAATAAAACGCTCTACCATGCTTAATAATATTAATACCCCTATACCTAATCGTAGGTTTAAGCACTCACCTTCGGAATACTTTTTTTCTCATTGCTTATAATTCTTCTTATACTCTGTTCTGAAAGAAAGTATTCCCGTGCTAGTTCTGCAGCTTTAAGTCCATGTATATACTTTTTTAAAATTTCCCCATTTCTTTTCTTAAAGCTATTTCTTGCTCCATTTTTTTCACCCCACGATTTTTCATTTTCTATTTTCCTCGGAATATATAAATATTCCCCATCTATATATTGTTGAATTAATTCTATTATCTCTTCTGGTAACACCTTCTGTGCTTTAACATATTTCACGCCTTTGCGCCTCCTTAATTTTTCTAAAATTAAGACAAAGACCCATGAAAAAGTAAGCTTATGTATTATGGAGGCCTATTTCTTATTACAGCTAATAACTAGATTAGGCTCCAAGCAAAGTTTAGCCGTCTCAATCATTCTGGTCTTTGCTTGAAGCTTATCATGTTTACTACAATTAAGGTTACTATAAGATTTCATAAACCATCACCCCTTATTATACTTTTTAGTCTTATAGACTAAAATACTAATCGAATTAATATAATCCCTGCATTAATTGTAAACTATACCCACTTGAATGACAAGGACATAAAAAGTTACTTAGCTATAGATTTATTTTAATTATACCCAAAACCTATACTCTCACAAACAAAGATGTATAATTATCTTTTATTTTTCAATATATATTATATAATATTATGGTAATACATTTTAGGGGAGGTTTAGTTTTTATGAATAATGCACTAACTGAAGAAAACATAAAAAAATTAAGAGAAGAATTGGATTATAGACTCACTGTAAAGAGAGCTGAAATAGCAAAGGAAAAATTAGTAGCTGCTGCCCATGGAGATAGGTCAGAGAATGCAGAATATAAAGAAGCTTGCAGAAACTATAGAGAAAATGATAATAGAATTCAATATTTAATGACTATGATTTCAACATCTACTATAATAGATGATACTAATTTAGATAAATCAATATTAGGAATTAATAGTAAGGCTAAAATTAAATTTGTAGATGATGACTTTGAAGATACTATAACATTAGTAACTACAATGGATATGGATCCTGAAAATATGATTCTTAGCATAGAATCTGATTTAGGAAAAGCATTATCTGGCAAAAAGGTTGGAGATATCGTAGAAGTTACTGCTCCTGGAGAAAATTATACTGTAGAAGTATTAGAAATTTTATAAATATCTCTACACATAATACCTTTATTCAATTACTAAAACCATAAATATATAACCACTACTTACTAACCTCTAATAAGCAGTGGTTATATTGGTAATATAATTGTAATTTTTCTTATACCCTTTATTGAACCCCTTTTTAATGAGTATGCACACCTGTAAATCCATCTTCATGTATATGATCAATTCCGAGTCCCTTGATATGTTCATGGGTGTACATAAACGATACCTGTAGTTTGTTATTTATAGGATTAATCCCTACATATGCATTTACACCAAACACCGCCTTTAACATTTCAGAATTTATCACTTCCTCTACAGTTCCAAATTCTTTTATCTTTCCATCTTTCATTACAACTAAATAATCACAATACATAGCTGCTAGATTCATATCATGTATAGCTGCTAAAGTAGTTATATTAAGATTTTTAACTAAATCCATAAGTTGTATCTGATAGCCTATATCTAAATGATTTGTTGGTTCATCTAATATTAAAAAATTAGTATCTTGAACTAATGCCCTTGCTATTAAAGTTCTTTGTTTTTCTCCCCCTGATAATTCAGAAAAGTTCCTTTCACTAAAACTTTCTAATCCTACCTTTTTCAGCATCTCTTTAACCATTTGCAAATCTGCTTTAGAGTAGTCCTCAAAAACTGATTTATATGGGTATCTTCCCATCTTCACTATTTGTTCAACGGTAAAATCAAAATGAGTGTTACTTTCTTGTGCTAAAACCGCGATTTCTTTTGCACAATCCTTATCCTTCATTTTAGCTAATTCTTTATTATCTATTAATATACTTCCACTGGATGGTTTATACAGTCTGTATATATTTTTAAGTAATGTGGATTTTCCACTTCCATTAGGCCCTATCACGCCTACAAATGAACCTTTTGGAATATCAATGGATATATCTTTTAATATTTCTTTTCTATCTATACTAAATCTTAGATTTTTAACTTGAACTTTAAACATTAATCTTTTCCTCCAAATGAATAGTTTTTCTTTGAAATTAAGTATAAGAAGAACGGTCCTCCAACTAATGAAGTTATTATTCCTATAGGTATTTCTATTGGCGGGAAAAGCCCTCTAGCTAAAATATCTGATGCTATTAAAAATATGGCTCCTATTAATGATGAGAGTGCTATAAGTTTTTTATGATCACTGCCCGCTATTGTTCTGCATATATGCGGCACTACAAGACCTATAAATCCTATGGCCCCGGTTATAGCAACTAATGCTGATGTAAGTAATGTAGCTAATATTAAAATAATGAACTTTATCAGTTTTACATTTATTCCAAGTATTATTGCACTATCATCCCCAAGAAGCAATACATCTAGTGATTTAGACATTATTACTGCTACTATCATAACTATAACTAACATAATAAATGGGAATAATAAAACCTCCCACTTGGCTCCACCTAAACTACCTACTGTCCAAAACAGAGCACTCTTTGCTTGATTTGAATTCTCCGCTGAATATATAAGCAAGTTAGTAAGTGATGAAAATATTGTTGATATTGCCATCCCTGATAATACCAGTCTTGTTGTAGATGTTGTTTTACCCATTTGAGTACCTATAGCAAAAACCAATATTCCTGATATAAGAGAACCTACAAAGGCCCCTGTTGTTATACTATTTATCCCAATTGATGACATACCACCTAAAACTATAACAGCAACAGCACCACAAGATGCTCCTGATGATATACCTAATATGTATGGTTCAGCTATTGGGTTTTTAGTAACACATTGCATAAGCACTCCACAAAGTGCAAGTCCTGCTCCGCATATAGCTCCAAGCAAAACTCTTGGAAATCTTATTTCCCATATGATATTTTGTGTCATTACACTAAAGGAATCACTATACACTGCTCCATTTGTCAATTTACTAAGTAGTACTTTATAGACTTCTCCAGGTTTAATATATGTACTACCTATAGCTATTGCTGTAATTATTGTCGCTAACAATATTAGACTTAACACTATCATCCAAAATAAAAAACCTTTCTTTCTAGAAAGGCTTCTTTTATTTTTAAAATTCCCTTGCATTACTTACTTTCTCCAAATAAGTATCCATGCACTGCCTGGATAAGCTTAGGATTTCTAACACCTGGAGATAAATCAGCTAATCCCACAACATATATTTTATTGTTTTTTATAGCATCCACATCTTTAAGTGCAGGATGAGTTTTCAAAAAATCTATTTTATCTTGTACTGGACTACCTGCCATATAATCGGTTACTAATATAACTTCTGGATTCTCAGCTACTACACTCTCCCACGATACATTTATGTATGGCTTAGTTGCATTTTTAGCAAATACATTATTTCCACCTGCAAGGTCTATTAAATTGTTTGCAAGACCAGATCCAACTATCATCGCATTATTTTCACCAGAATCATATACCATCATCTTCACTCTATCTTCATCTTTTACCCTTGAAACTTTATTCGTTACAACTTCTATATCTTTTTTCATTTTATCTATTACTTCTTTAGCTTTACCTTGTACTCCAAATATTTTCCCTAATAACTCAAAATCTTCATAAACAGTTTCCACGGTAGCATCTGCCTCATAAGACTTAGCCATAAACGGAGTTATGTCTTTTGATATAAGTTCACTTGCCCCTCCTGTGGTTTGCTCACTTATAGATGAATCCCATCCACTTACAAAGTCTGCACCTGTGGCTATAAACCCTTCTTTAGATATTGAATGTCCTTCTCCAACTTTAAGCACTGGTATTTTGTTATATGCTTCTTCAAATTCCGGTAATATAGGATTATCTAAAAGCGCTGTTCCCACCATCATGTCCTGCAACTCTAACGCCAATAACATCTCTGTCATAAATTGAGATAATGTAACTGCCTTTTGTCTTGCCGATTCTACTGTTACATCATAATCTTTAGCCCCATCTGAATATAGAAATTTTACCGTTTCAAAATTACCTACTTGAACTTCAGCATTAGGTTTTTCAATCTTATTCTTTTCATTATTAGAGCAGCCTGCTAAACCTACTGCTAGTCCAGCTATAGTCAATGTTATTATAAACCGTTTTAATTTATTATTCATTCATATTCCACCTTTAGTTCATATTATTTTATCCCTGTTATAAGGGTGAGCCATAGTGTATGGTTAGTACCACTCTGCCTCACCCTCCTTTTTAATTTAACAAGCTATGATTTCCTTAATCATAAACTCTTTCCCACATAATAACTCCCAGCTTTCACTTCCACACCCTGGACATGTACTTTCATTTTCGATAATGTTAAAAACTTTATGGCACCCCTTGCAAATACCATTACCTGGCATTATTTCAATTTTTAACTTTGTATCTTTAAGTAAAGTACCATCAACTGCAGCTGGATAGCATTGCTCTATATACCTTGGAATCATAGATGAAAGCTCGCCTATTTGTAATATCAATGTATCTATTTTAGTCAACTGCTGCTCTATAGCAATCTTTTCGACTGTCTTAACAACCTCAAATACAACACTTAACTCATGCAAATTAATCACCTACACTTTGTTTTTTACTTCTCATATTTTATCTGAATTACTATCTTTTATTCTCTGCTATAATTTCTTTATATGCTTTTGTGTCAGTATAAATTTCACCTTTAATTGGATTAAGCTTATTTTTAAATATTTTTCTAAATTGATAAATAACAACCACTACATTTGCAATTAATGATAATAAACTAACTATAAAAAATGCTGTAGGATTATGAGTAGTTGCAACTGGTGCTAATTTATCTGCAAAGGTCGGTACTGTTAAAACAAACATAGCCCAAAACGCAAGGGTATGTGCTCTATGCTGTAGCCATGCACCCTTTTTGATGAAGAATGCTGGTATTGTGCATGAAAGTAGTAATGCTAACCCACAATAGAAAGAATGATCTGCAATACAATTATAGGTATATGCAAAATTCCATAAATCATAAGCTATTATCCATATCCATATCATATCTGGCCATATCATGTCCTTTGTTTTATCTCTAGACACATAAATTCCAACCCATCCGCAGATAGCGATAATATTAAGTATCCCAGCAATACCATTCATTATATTCCATGAACCTGACATCACCCAAAGATTATTTATAACTGCGCCTTCCCATGCACCATATGAAAAACATTGGAAATCTCGAAGAACAGCCTCAAATATATTCACCGCTAAAATTAATGGTGGAAACCATAATACCCACTTCTTCTTAGCAAGTGCTGGAATATATCTAATAGCCATAAATCCAATACACCCCGCTAACGCTGAATAAGTTTTTACCCAGTTAAACCAATTTCCAGTCCCATATTCATTTCCTATTGCTGCTGTTGTTGGCCATACAAAAATAGTCAACACTACTGGAACTATTACAAAAAGTATTATCCCAGCCCATTTTTTAGAACGTGCAAGCTCATTAAATGCCATTAATGCAAATAATATAAAAATCCAAATGCCCCAACCTTGAAAACTTACTGATTCATATAAAATATTCATATTCTTCCCCCTAAAAATATAATTTTTTCTTAAATCCTTTATATATTTAGAATTATCCCATTAAATCATATTCCCCAAATAAGATTTACTTTACAAATAACTTTTTAAACTTTCTAGCTGCGATTACACCTTTACGCTTGATTGTATTTTTAATAACTTTCACTTTAAGTTCTTTAAGTGTTAGACCATGTGCGTTATATTTTCTGTAAAGTGTAATAGCGTCGAACTTACATCTAGTTGTACATGCACCGCAACCTATACATTCATATTCATCTGTAGTCGTAGCACCACATCCAAGACAACGTTCTGTTTCAGCCTTCATTTGCTCTTCCGTAAATGTAGGACGTAAATCTTTAAATGTTTCTTTTGATTTAGCTCCTTCCACATGAGCTATTTTCTGTCTTTTAATATGATCATAGCCTTCTAGTGTTAAGTTTGCTTTATCAAATTCATGATATGCTCTTCTATCACGACCGATAATTAAGCTTTGTCCAGGATGAACATAACGATGAATTGATATTGCTCCTTCTTTACCTAGCGCAATTGCATCTATAGCAAATTTAGGACCTGTCAAAGCGTCTCCACCTGCGAATACATCTAGTTCTCCTGTTTGCAATGTAAATGAATCTGCTTTAATTGTCTTGTTAGGATTTAATTCTATTTTACTAGCTTCTAATAAATTACCCCAATCCATTCCTTGACCTACGGAAATCAGAACATGGTTTGCCTCAACAATCTTAGTTTCATTTTCGTCAAACACAGGATTAAACCTTCCATTTTCATCAAAAACAGAAATACATTTCTTAAACTCAACACCAACAACATGACCATTTTCTGTAACAATACTCTTTGGTCCCCAAGAATTATTAACCCTAATATCTTCGGCTAATGCTTCTTCAATCTCTTCTTCAAGAGCCGGCATTTCTTCACGGCTTTCAAGACAGAACATATCAACAGTTGAAGCACCAACTCGTGTAGCTGTTCTTGCAACGTCTATTGCAACATTACCACCACCAATTACAATTGTATTTCCTTCAAGCTTTATGTCATTTCCTAAGTTTACTTCGCGTAAGAAATCAACACCTGTAACAACACCTTCTGCATCTTCATTTGCTATACCAAGGTTTCTGCCTGCTTGAGCACCAATTGCAAGATAGAATGCTTCATATCCTTGACCTCTTAACTCTTTAAGACTTACATCTTTACCAACTTCAACACTAGTTCTAAATTCTACACCTAATTCTCTTAAAATATCTATTTCTGCATTTATTACATCTTTTTCTAATCTATATGATGGTATTCCAAGTGTTAGCATACCCCCAAGTACTTTTTGTTTTTCAAACACTGTTACCTTATAACCATCAAGAGCCAAGTAGAAAGCACAAGAAAGTCCTGAAGGCCCAGCACCTATAATAGCAATTTTCTTACCATACTCATGTCTTAATTTAGGTACATATCGAATATCTTTATTTAAGTCTTGCTCTGCAATGAATTTCTTGATTTCATCCACAGCAACTGCTTCATCAATTTCCCCTCTAGTACATGCAGATTCACATTTTCTTGGACATATACGTCCGCATACTGCTGGGAACGGATTTTCATTTTTTATAAGTTCAAGTGCCTCTTTATATCTTCCTTGAGATGCTAACTTAATATAACCTTGAACTGATATATGTGCTGGACAATTTGTTTTACAAGGACTTGTACCCGTTTCAACAACATTTTCTCTGTTGATACGATGATCAACATTCCATTTATCCTCGCCCCATTCTGTGTTGTGGGCAAAATCCACTCTCTTCTTCTGTTCAATTGGTGTTTTAGTGCATAATTTTTGTCCTAATTTTAATGCATTAACTGGACAAACCTGAACACATTCTCCGCAGGCAACACATTTATCTTTATCAACTTTTGAAACATAGTTTGAACGTATCATATCATTATTTCTGAACATTCCAGCAATTCTTGTTGCGTAACAAGAACAACCACAACAATTACAAATAGCATGAGTTTTTCCTGGACCATCTGCATTAGGCATTTGATGCATCAAACCATTTTCTTCAGCTTTCTTAATAATTGCAAAAGCTTCTTCACGGGTAATTTCTCGTCCTCTACCTGTACGAATATAATATTCAGCAGCATGTCCTAGCTGGATACACATATCTTCCTTTAAATGACCACAGCCTTCTCCCATAGCCTCTCTTGACGTACGACAAGAACAATCTGAAACTGAAAAAATAGTATTATCATTAAGATATTTTGAAACTTCTTCATATGACGCTCTTCTTGTTTCACCTTCAATAGCTGTCTCTATAGGAATAACACGCATAGGACCTGTTCCTAGAGGAAAAACACCTGCTGTTATAGGCGCTTTTTTTCTTCCATATGACTCAAACGCCTCTCCAATTTGCTTGAAATTTTTTATTTCTTCTCTATCAGGATGGTTAACTATGGTTTCCATGTGACCCGGAACCCAAATTTCAAGCCAGTATTTATCCACTCCATCTTCTTCTTCAATGAAGCAAACACCGTTATAAACTAAGTCCCATAGTATCCTTTTTGTATCCTCTAAGGATTTACCACACTTAGCAGAAATTTCTTCTACTGTCTTATGTTTACGTAACTCAAGGAAAAGTCCTACTTCTGCCATCTCATCTGTAACTACCGGCTCAAGAATTTTATATTCCGGATGTTCTGGCTTAATTTCTGATTTTGAACCAGACTTTTTCATACTTATATGATTAGCAAGATCAAGCACCTTCTGATTTACCATATATATATTACCCCCCAATAAATTTTACTATAATCCTATTTTTTATTTCTATTTTTATACCTGTTTTTTATTTATATTTATATTTATATTTATATTTATATTTATATTTTTAATTCTCGCTCTGGTTTAAATTCTATTTTTATACTTCATTCCAATTCTTAACTTCAGCACGTATCCAATCAGCCCACTCATCAATTCCCTCGCCCTTTTTAGCAGAGATTGGTATAACTTTGATATTTGGATTCAATTTTTTCACACGCTCTTTTACTGCCTCTAAATCAAAATCAAAATAATCCATTGCATCCATCTTATTAATTAGTAAAACATCTACAATTGAAAACATTAAAGGATATTTCAGAGGTTTGTCATCCCCCTCAGGTATGCTTAATATCATAGCATTTTTTGATGCCCCAGTATCGAATTCTGCTGGACACACTAAATTACCCACATTTTCTAAAATAGCAAAATCAATTCCTTCTGTTCCCATTCCTAAAAGACCCTGTCTTGTCATATCTGCATCAAGATGACACATCCCACCTGTGTGCAATTGGATTACTTTTGTACCCGTCTTTGCAACAGCATGAGCATCTACATCTGAATCAATATCAGCCTCCAAAATCCCAATGTTCATTTCATTTTTTAAAGCTTCAATTGTTCTTAAAACCGTTGTTGTTTTGCCAGAACCTGGTGATGACATTAAATTCAATAAAAAGGTCTTGTCTTTTTTTAATTCTTCCCTTAGTAAATCCGCTTGTCGGTCATTGTCTTCAAAAATACTTTGCTTAATTTCAAGAATTTTGTATGTTTCCATATTAACTCTACCTCCATTTGATTTTAAATTTCATCTTTTTCTTTTTTAATCATTTATAATCTTAACTGAAAGATCACATTATAAAATCCATAATGTGGAAAACCCATTTAACTCAATACAATTCATAGAATTACATTCACCGAATTACATTATGTTAATAATATAACATAATATTCTTAAAATTGTAAACATATTCATAAGTTGTTATCATTTTTTTTTTATGATATACTTTAACAAAATATAAAATACTATTTAAGATTGAACATTAGAGGAATTATAATTATGAATCAATTGACTGAAAGACAAAAACAAGCTATCTCCACAAAACTTAGAATCACACAGATATCAACGGACCTTTTTAAAAAGAAGGGCTTTGAAAATGTAAAAATTCAAGAAATTTGTGATGAAGCTGAAATTTCGACAGGCGCTTTTTACCATCATTTTAAATCTAAAAATGAAATAATCAATATAGGTTATGAACAAATCGATTTATTATTAAAAGAACGATTTTATTCAAAAACCTTTAATTCAAATATAGAAAAACTTATATACTTATTCTATGAGGGTTGTGATTTATTACAAGATTTTGGATGGATGTTTGTAAGTGATGTTTATAAAAGCCTTCTATCTACAGATAGAAAATATACTTTTAAATCAGATCGTTTTGTTACCATTGAAATTAAATCTGCTATAGAGTTAGCTATAAAAACTAATGAACTTCAATCTGATGTATCTTCTGATGTTTTAACTAAAACTCTTTTAAGAACCTCAAGGGGAGTTATTTTTGATTGGTGCCTTCATCAAGGAAGTTATGATTTAAAAACTAACATAATTTTTGACTTAAATTTAATACTTGCTAACTATAAAAAGTAGTATGAAAAATCCACCATATTAATTTATGGTGGATTTTATTTGTGCAGGCCAATCATAACCTTTATTCACAAAATCTAATTTTTTCATTGTCACTTGTGTATTATATTCTCTATGGCATCATCACAGTATCTATCACATGTATTATTCCATTTTTAGCCATAATATCGGTAATTATAACTTTAGCTCCATCAATAAATACTTCATTGTCCTTAACCATTATTTTAGCTTTAGCTCCATTTACCATTTCAATTTCCTTACCATTTAATTTTACTACATCTGCAGCCGTAATTTTATTTGGAGTAACATGATAAGTTAGAATATTTGCAAGAACTTCCTTGTTTTCTGGTTTTAGAAGTTCATCAATTTTACTTACTGGAAGCTTTGCAAATGCATCATCGGTAGGTGCAAATACTGTAAATGGACCCTCCCCTTTAAGGGTATCTACCAATCCAGCAGCTTTTAAAGCAGTTACCAAAGTTTGAAATCTACCATCACTTACAGCTATATCAACTATATCCTTGGAATTATCATTCTGTTGAGTTGCTGATAAACTTATGCCTTCCGAATCCGCAAAACAAGTTGATGGATACATTTGAATAAACGATAACATCATCATTAAAGTTAAAAAAATACTAATCTTCTTTTTCATTGTAAAGCTCCTTTGCTATTTATTATTTTATATTTTTTCCACAATTTTAATATACCCATATGTTTATCATAATATTTATCATTTCAAATTTAATAAATGTTAATAAAAAAATCCTTTAATTAGAATAATCTAATTAAAGGATTTATATAAATGCTTAATATATCTATATATCTTTACTTTAGCTGTTGCTATCTCTATATAATTCTAAGCTCATCACTTTTTTTATTGATTGAACTCAATATTTCATAAACTCTGTACGTCATATTATGATCAAAGGTACTAATTGCTAATTACATCACTTTTAAAGGAAGTATCAACATCAATTTTCCCTCTTCTAAAACTAACGTCACCTTTTCCTGTATGCAATTGCCATGTGTGCCAAAATACATATGGTATTATCATTATAGCATTTGCTAACCCCCAATAGAATAGTACTTGTGGATTATACCAAGACGATGCGTCCATTAATGAAGGTATAACACTTGGGAAGCAAGCTCTAAATAAAAGATAAAAAGCCAATGTATAAACACGAGAAGTAATATATAATTCAGGACGTTTCTTTATTATAGGATATAATTCAGCTGCGAACAGAATACAACATGTACCTGCAAAGCCTATTGGTGATTCTGCGAAAACAAAACAAGCATTCCAAGTTGTATAAAGAAAATTCCATGCTACAGTAGTATATCCAACTATATCACTTGGTTTCTCATCTGTAACTTTCCAAAACTTTGGTGCATAAGGTATAGTAATACACAATAAGAATCCACAAAGTGCATTATAATAATTCCCTAAAGTAACATCCTTTATTGTAGCTTCCATAATATTCAAGAAGAGTATTACGTAAAAAAACCATATAACATTCTTCTTTTGAATAGATTCCCATACCTTCCCCTTCTTTTTCTCATAGTTTGCTATTCTACAAAGATTAAAAAATATAATTGGAAGTAATATGCTTAAAGTCTTAGCCCATCTAAACCATCCTACTACCCCTCCACTAATTATCCATAACGGAAATGTAAATAACGCCCCAATCCAAAATATGTTTGCGAATTTTGGATATTTCCTCATAACATCAATTAGAAATAATAAGAAAATTATGAATCCACCCATTGAAAGTACATACTGCCACCATGGCAAACTTACCATAAAAAAACCCCCACTCATAATTATTTCATTGAATTATACCATATTATATTCAATATTTTCAAATATTTTACACATAATAGGATATTTTATCTCAGTGTCATACTAATATATACAATAGTTTAGTAAAACCTTAGACGTCTAAGCCTTAATTTCAAACAAAAGCTATCATCAATGGTCACCTTTTAATTACCAATATTTATAAATAGGTGAGGAAATACAAAAACAAATGATAATTATACAAAAATAACCTATAGTATAGACTCTTGTTTGAGTGTCTACACTATAGGTATTAATTTACTTCAATCTACATATTTATATCTTTATCCTTTTTATCCTTTGATTTTCTTCTCATTAAAGTAGCTCCTGTTAACATAATTGCTCCACCTAATGCAGCTAAATCATTAGCTGATATAAGTGAACCAGTTTGTGGTAATACAGGTTCTTGTAAACTGGATTTTTGTTTTTCCATTACTGCAAAGGTAGAAAAGTGTGATGTATCATAGCTAAACTCCATTGTTGTTTTATCGAAACTTCCTCCTAATTCTATCCATTGCTTCTCTTTCTCATCATAGTAATACATAGAAAGATTATCTGTATCTACATTTTTTAAATCATCACTTGTAAGCTTTATGCTTATTCTAACCTTTTGGTTATTAGCAAATTCATGTATATCTTTAATTAATTTATCTTTGCTATCAAATAATTGCAAGTTAAAATCAATTATGTTTCCAACTGGACTTATATCACTTGGTAATTTTTCAATTAGTGGTTTTTTGCTAATTTCGTCTTTAATCTTTTGTACCGTCTTAAGATAATCTACACCTTCTAAATCAGATATATTTACCACATTAGCTGGTATAATTAAATTTGCCACCTCAGTATTTACTACTATAGTATTTTTTCCACTAGTTAAATATCCAATTAAACTTTTGACTTCCTTAGTGTTTGAATCTATATCTATTACTGGCATAACATAAGTTATCCCAGTGGTATAACTTGCTGTAACTACTAAATCCTCAGTAATATTATCAAATGACTTGTCCCAAGCAGAGAATTTATATCCTATTCTTATTGGATTTTTAGGAGCTTTCGCTGCTTTTCCATAATCTATGCTCTGAGGTATTCCTATTACTGTTCCATCATAATCTTTAAATGTTACTGTATACTGATTTATTTCATACTTAGCAGTTACAGTTAAATCGTCACTAATATTATCAAAAGTTTTGTCCCATCCTACAAACTTATAGCCTACTCTTGTTGGTGATTTTGGTGATGTTGCAGCCTTTCCGTAATCTATTTTTTGTTGATTTCCTATTACTGTTCCATCATAATCCTTAAATGTTACTGTATACGTATTTATTTCATACTTAGCAGTTACTGTTAAATCACCTGTAATATTATTAAAATCTTTATCCCAACCTATAAACGTGTAGCCTACTCTTGTTGGTGATTTTGGCGCTATTGCATCACTTCCATAATCTATGTTCTGTGGCATTCCTATTGTTGTTCCATCATAATCTTTAAATGTTGCTGTATATTTATTTATTTCATACTTAGCAGTTACTGTTAAATCACTGCTAATATTATTAAAATCTTTATCCCAACCTATAAATGTGTAGCCTACTCTTGTTGGTGATTTTGGCGCTGTTGCAGCACTTCCATAATTTATTGTCTGTGACGTTTCTATTACCGTTCCATCATAATCTTTAAATGTTACTGTATAGTTATTAACTCCATACATTGCAGTTACTGTTAAATCACCTACAATATTATTGAAAGCTTTATCCCACCCCACAAAGGTGTACCCTACTCTTGTTGGTGATTTTGGCGCTGTTGCAGCACTTCCATAATTTATTGTCTGTGACGTTTCTATTACCGTTCCATCATAATCTTTAAATGTTACTGTATAGTTATTAACTCCATACATTGCAGTTACTGTTAAATCACCTGCAATATTATCAAAAGCTTTATCCCAACCTACAAAATGATAGCCTAATCTTGCTGGCTCGGTTGGTGCTACTGCAGACTTTCCATACTCTATAGTTTGTGGCGTACCTATTATTGTTCCATCATAATCCTTAAATGTTACTATTCCTGACTTTCCTGGCTCCGGTAGTGCCGCATTAATATCTGGATTCAAGCTATTCTTAAAATCCAAAGAAACAGATGCACCTGGTGCAATATCTCCAATAGCAAAAGTCATAGCTATCCATGCATCCGCTGTTGTCTCTGCTACAATATCACTATTGTAACAATCTAAACTATATGGATTCGTTGTCCTAGTTACCGAAGCCCTTGCTCTTGAATCCCATGCCATATATATAAATGGTTCATTTGTCACCCCACCCTTTGCGATAACCATAGCCATCTCATCTTTCGGTGGATTTTTAACGACAGAATTTTTAGTGTCATGTGTACCTTTAGTTTCCCTATCTTGGTCCGGGTCAACAGATCTGAGATACCTTGCATCGTAAATAGTCACGTCACTAAGATTACGATAGGTCACATCAACATTAAAATATTTATCATTCACATCAAAAGATACAACCTGTGTTATTTCCAATTTACCATCATTAGTTATACCTACTGTTGTAGCTGAAAGAGTATTTCCACTAGAAGTGTCACTTGTAGAAATATTCGTTATTCCCAATACATCTTTTCTTTCAGCAACTTGTGCTGTTGTAATTACTCCTTTGTCATCTTTATAGCCAACTACATAAGATTCATATGGGTCACCAGGCAGGAAAAAATCTCCTGTGTTTGATGGCATTCCCACATTAAAACCATCTCCATCTGCTCTCATTCCTAGCTGACTGGTTGTACTAAAACCAGATGGTGCATTACCTGCTGTTCCAAATGATCCATGTTTATTAACTCCAACCTCTATGAAGTTCCCCCCTAAAAACACGTCATTCCCATTACTTACATGACGAACTCCCGGTAATGTTTCTCCATATGCTTTTATAACTCCAAAATTTGAACCTAAAATCAAACTAGTCGTTAAAACCATTGCTACTGTCTTTTTGAATACACTTTTATTCATACTTTTCCCCTTTCTTAACTCCCCCAAATAATTACATATACCCATTTCAAAGTATAAATATCACGTTTTTTCACTTTAATCATCAAATACCTAAAAAGTTACCATACCTTTGAATATAAATAATTTTATTTTTCTTAGATTAAAATATGTTTTGATAACCGATATTTTTAGTTATAATTAAACAAAAAAAACTCTTTCATGATTATTTTAACATCACAAAAAGAGTTTCTGTATGCAAGTTTCGCCTTTCAACCGTAAGTTTCGTCTTACAACCACAATTATACCTATTATATCTTATCTTTTTCTACAGATAAAATCGCTATTAATTCAAATATATTTCCTTCTTTGTTTATTTTGTAATACCCGTTATGTTTTTTACATATTGATTCTATACTTAATAATCCATAGCCTTCACCATGTATTCCCATATCTTTGTTAAAATTATTCTTACATTTAATCACAAAACTCTCTTTATACATATCTCCAGTTAAATCTATAAACCTATCTCCATTTAATATACATGTTGCATTTACAGCATTTTCTAAAATATTCCCCATTATATTTGTTAAATTTCCTGCTGAAATATTAATATTATTTTCAATATTAATCCTACAACTACATTTAACACCACTTTTCTGTGCTCGCGAAAAATAATATGCTATATTTGCATTAATTACATCATTTTCACAATATCTTTTTAAATTAATATCCTTTATATTTACAACGTAATTTTCAATAAGTTCTAAAATCAGATCATTTTTTTCTCCATTTGCTAATGTTGAAACTGTTGATAACATATGCTTAAAATCATGCTTTTGTATTTTTAAACAATGCTCTTTATAATTTAACTCCTCATAATAATGAAGATGCATATTTATAATCTTGTCATATGTAGCTATTTCCTGTGATAAAATAGCATTTTTACGAAGAATTCCATCTAAGCTTTTTATAGCAACGCTAATACCCACTAGTACTATAATAACTAAACCTATCACAAAAAATTCTATTGCTACTTCTTTTTTAAAAATTTCAGAATAAATTACATATATAAAGAAAAACATAACAGATGGTGTAATCCAAAATGCTCCACTTTTACCTTCGAAGCTTTTCAATAATCTTCTAATAGGGAGTCTAACATACTTATAACTAATATATACCGTAATACTGTTTAAAGTTATTACTACTATACCTAAATTTATTGATGTTATATATTCATCTCCAATGATTGTCCTTAAAAGTACTATTGCTGAACTCATTATAAATGTTGAAATACACAACACTATCATGAATACAATTATAGATTGATATTTATTGTTTTTTGTAATGTATATAATTAATGGTAAATATAACAACCAAGTAATTATATGTTTATAGCTATTATTATAATTACATAAATTTAAAATCAGCATGTATTTAACCACCACTGGAAATATAAGTAACATAAATGCATATATTTTATTTATTTCTTTATATTTTTTTGCATCCAAATAAAATAAACTATGGGTAATATTTATTAATAAATTAATCGTTAAAAAAATTATCAAATCAAATTAACCCTCCTATAAAATCTATATACTTGTCCCTTACATTGCCTTTCATTGCTCTGCTTATGGGTAATTCACTACCATCATCTAGAATTAAATATGAATCCTGTATTTCTTTTATATAATTTGGATTTACAAAATAGCTTTTATGTACTCTAATATATTCAAAATCTAGTGCTTTTAAAAAATCATCTAGTTTTGTTTTGCACTTCATTATTTCATTATTTGCTTTTATGTATATGTACTTGTCCCTACTTTCGCCCCAAATTATATCTTCTTGATAAATTTTATGCACCCCATCTACTGTCTTAATAAAAATTATATGTCCCTTTTGTTCTTTTAATTTAACCTCACACTTTTCCATAATGTGCTTTACCTTTTCATATGTTAGTGGTTTTATAGAATAATATAACGCATCAACTTCATAACCTTCTAACGCAAAATCTCCAATACTTGAAACTAATATTATAATAGTTTTATTATCATTTTTCCTAATTTTCTTTGCAATATCAATACCATTTTTTCCTGGCATAACAATATCTAAAAATATGATATCATATCTGCACTTTTGTAAATTTTCTAATAAATCTTCACCATCATTACAAAATGTCATAGTAAATTCTTGTTTAATATCATCTAAATATTTTTTAATATTATATTCAAGATTAACCCTCTCATTAATTTTATCATCGCAAATTAAAACCTTTAGCATTTCCCCACCTATTTCCCCGTAATATTGCAGTTTAAATACTTATCACTCAAAATCGTAAATTATTTATTAATGATATTCATCTATAAATATTTCTCAAAATTCTATTATAATATATCTTTATTGCAATCCCTATCTATACTATATTTTTTATACTAATTATATACCACACCTATCTATTTATAAATATAAAACTGTAATAAAATTCTTGATTTTATTACAGTTTAGGAATTCAAATTATTTTATTTTAAAAGTTTCTATTTATCAGTCTTAAATAACAGCTTGAATCTCATCTAACATTTTATTTGTAGAGATGAATCCACCATCACTTAAGTACCATGAATTAGTATCTAAATAAATTATTTTCCCATTTTTAGCTACAGGACTATTATTTACTAGCTCATTATTTAAAATTTCTTTAGCTGGCTTTTCATTTTTGTTATTTGATATAACTGATTTATCAATTACAAACATATAGTCTACCTCTTGACTTGCAACATATTCAAAGGATACATCTTGTCCATGATTAGACGTTTTAATATTTCCATCTGTATTTTTGAATCCAAGGTTGTTATATATTAATCCAAATCTTGACTCTGATCCAAACACACTTAAATTACCTTCACTTACCATTAAAGTTGTTGCTTTATAATTTTTTTCAACTATTTTTTTGTTAATTCTTTCAATCTTAGCATTTATTTTAGACAGTTCTTCCTCTACCATAGTTTCTTTATCAAATATATTCCCTAATATCTCCATATTCTTCGTGAATGACTCCATATATTTCCCATCTTCTTTACTTAAGGATATAGTTGGAGCAATTTCACTAAGCTTATCATAAAAACTATGCTGTCTTCCATTTATTATAATTAGCTCTGGTTGAATTTCATTAATTTTTTCTAAATTTGGCTCTTTAAGTCCGCCTATATTAATATATTCAGTACCTTTAAATTTACTTAAGTACTCTGGCATTGACGAATCCTGTGGAATCCCTGTAACGCCTTCAACCTTCAACACCTCCATTGCATCTAATGCCGCATAATCAAACACTACTACATTTTTAGGATTTACCTTAACTTCAGTTTCTCCAAGGGCATGCTGTACTTTTATAACCCCTGTATTTAAATCTTTTTTAGAATCGTCTTTGTTTAACCCTAAAAATACTGCACTTGCAATTACTCCTGCTATTACTAAACCTGATATTATTGCTACTTTTTTATTCATATTAATACCTTCTTTCATTTTTATTGTTGTTTATAATTTGACTTTCTTAATCGCCATTGATTATCTTTCTCAGTATATTTTTAAAATTTTTTAAAAATAGATACAAATCTTATCCCCATTTATTTGCCTAACATCAAATTCCATTTCATAAATATCTTCTAAAACTTCCTTTTTCATTATTTCTTGTGTATTTCCATACTGTGCTACCTTTCCATTTTTTAAAGCTACAATATAATCTGAGTAACATGATGTGTAATTTATATCGTGCATAACTAAAACCACAGTTTTTCCAAGATCATCACAAAGATTTCTGAGTACCTTCATCATCTCTACTGAATGCTTCATATCTAAATTATTAAGGGGTTCATCCAGAAATACATACTCTGTATTTTGCGCTATAACCATAGCTATATATGCTCTTTGTCTTTGTCCACCACTCAATTCATCAATATACTTATCCTCTATATCCCTAAGCTTCATATACTCTATAGCTTCATCTATATATCTCTTGTCTTCTTCTGTAAGTCTTCCCTCGCTATGAGGAAATCTTCCAAAGCTAACAAGCTCCCTTATCGTAAGCTTTAAATTTATATTATTAGATTGTTTTAATATTGATATTTTTTTAGAAAGTTCCTTCTTATCCCACTGTTCTAAACTTTTACCTTCTATTATAACTTCACCATTGTCCATATTCATAAGTCTAGTAATCATAGATAAAATTGTACTTTTACCAGCACCATTTGGACCTATAAAAGAAGTTATTTTCCCCTTTTGTATGTCAACCGAAACCATATCTACCACTATTTTATTTGAATATTTTTTTGTTATGTTCTTTACTGTAATCATTATTCTTTACTCTCCTTTAATAATAAGTATATAAAGTATGTTCCACCTATAAAGTTGATAATTACACTTAAGGTTGTATTAAATACAAATACTCTCTCAACGAGGAATTGTCCACCTATTAGCGTTAATATACTTATTAATATAGCTACAATAATTAAATAACTATGCTTATATGTTTTAAATAACTGTCTCGTCACGTTTGTTACTAAAAGCCCTAAAAATGTTATGGGACCTATTAATGCTGTTGATATTGATACCAATATAGCTACTACAGCTATCATCTTTTTTACAACTCTATTATAATCTACACCCAAGTTTATAGCATGATCTTTACCTAATGCTATTACATCTAACATCTTCATATCATCATATATAAATGGAACTATTACTAATAATAATATAGTTGAAATCACTAAAATCTCCGTATTCATATTTCCAAAACTTGCATATAAGCTATTTTGAAGAGCTGCATACTCATTAGGATCTATTACAACTTGCATAAATGTTGAAATACTCTTAAATAATGTCCCTGAAATCATTCCTACAAGTAACAAGAAAAATATATTGTTATTACTTTTCTCAAATAGTTTTTTATAAAGTATAAATGATACAACAACCATTATACCGACTGATAAAACAAAGTTACTACTCTTATTTATAACAAATTTACTTTCCACCCCAACTATAAATACTATTATTGTTTGGACTAATACATATAACGAATCTAGCCCTAGCACGCTTGGTGTTAATATATTATTGTTTGTTATAGTTTGAAATATCATAGATGAAAAAGCTATACATCCACCTGTTAAGACTATCGCTATTACCTTTGGTATTCTTTGTGCCATAGCATAGTCCATATGTTTTAAATTTACTCCTGTAATTAAAAATAAAAGTGTAAATACTATTATCATCGTAGAAATTATAAACATCATTCTTTTTAATCTATGTTCCACACTTAATTTACTTTTGCTATTTATCTCCTGTGTTTTTAATATATCAATATTAGTTTGCATTTTCAGTCCTCCTAAACACCATATATAGGAACATAATGCTTCCTATAACCCCAACAGTAAGTCCTATTGGAATTTCATAAGGATATATTATAACTCTTGAAAATATGTCACAAACTAATACAAATATTGCTCCAAACAATCCAGTATGCCATATACTATCCTTTATATTATCACCCTTGTACATTGAAACTATATTAGGGACTATAAGTCCTATAAATGGTATGCTACCTACCGTTATAACAACACTTACTGTAACTATAGCAATAATAATCAACCCTAAATTCACTACCTTGTTATAATCTAATCCTAAATTAGTAGCAAAATCCTCCCCCATACCTGCAATTGTAAACTTACTAGCATATACATAGGCGAGGATTATAAGTGGTATAGCTACATATAAAATTTCATAATTACCTTTAAGTATCATAGAAAAATTTCCTTGCATCCATGCAGTTACATCTTGCATCAAGTTGTACTTATATCCTATAAAAGTTGTAACAGAACTTATGATATTTCCAAACATTATCCCTACTAGAGGAACGAATACTGCATTTTTAAACTTTAGTTTTCTCAATATATTCATAAACATAAATGTTCCTATAAGCGCAAATATAAATGAAATTATAATCTTACCCGTAATCCCCGCACTTGGCACAATTAACATTGCGAAAATCAATCCTAATTGAGCTGCATCTATTGTGGCACCCGTTGTTGGGGATACAAATTTATTTTGACTTATTTGTTGCATAATAAGACCACATATACTCATTCCCATACCTGCAACCAAGACACTTATTAGTCTCGGCAATCTACTAATCCAAAATATCTGTACCTTTTCTTGATTTAATGTAAGTATATCTATTATTTTTATATCGTTAACTCCTATAAACAACGATATTAATGATAAAATTATTAAAATTATCGCTAGATGTCTTTTCTTCATTAGTTCTCCTTACTTAATCAACTTTGCATCGATAATCAATCTCATTTGACTCTTGTTTATATAATACTGATAATAATTATCATTGTCAATATCTTTTTTATTATATTTAATGATATTCTATTTTAGATATAAATAATAAAAACCCAAACAATACAAAATATGTATTGTCCAGGTTTTATGATGAATGTGATTTATATCCTTTAAACTTTATTGATATTATAAATTTATTTTATTACCTTCTCTTTTTCTTATTAATCCTGATTATTAAATAAATACCGGTTTAATATTTATTACTAAATAATCCAGCTCCCACTATGATTTCCTGCTCATTAAATAAACTTAATACAGCCTCATTATAATCACTTAATCTTTGTGCTTTTTTTATTTTTTTAGCATATTTTTTATTATCCGAAAATATGTAAATCATATAGCCCCATAGCTCTTTCATTCTAAATATTGCATTTTTATCTTCGTTAAATAGTTCTATATATTCATTTAAAATCTCATCATGAAAATCCTTTAATACTTTTTTATTTATAAAAGTATTATTTTTAATTTCATTCATTAACCATGGGTTTGCAACTATTCCTCTTCCTAGCATTACTTTATTTACCTCTGGAAAATCTTCTATTAATTTATTATGATTATTTCCAGTAAAAATATCACCATTATAGCATACTGGATTTTTACTTAAAGATAATGCATCTTTAAATACCTCTAAATTAGGTTTATTCCCATAAAAATCTTTTTGTGTTCTAGGATGGATAATTAATTCTTCTATAGGATATTTATTATAAATTTTTATCAACTCATAAAATTCCTCGTGGCTATCTTTTCCTATTCTAGTTTTTATAGAAATTTTCATATCATCTATTTTAAATATTTCATCTAAAAACACATCAAGTTCTTCTCTTTTTGCTAGAAATCCTGAGCCTCTATTCTTTGAAACAACGGTTGCAGCAGGACATCCTAAATTTAAATTAACCTCATTATATCCTAACTGTTGTAATTTTCTAGATGTATTAATAAACCCTTCTGAATCATTAGTAAGTATTTGAGGCACAACATTTATACTTTTATTATTTTCAGGCAAAACATCCCTAAGCTCTTTAGTTTTAAGACTCCTACTTTGGTTGGTAACAATAAATGGCGTAAAATATTTATCAATATTACCAAAATATTTTTCATAAGAATTTCTATATATATATCCAGTAATTCCTTCCATTGGTGCTAAATAATATTTCATTTAAAAACTCCTTCTGTATACATTCTAAAAAACATTATATCAGTGTTCTTTTTTCTTATCTACTTAATATTAATTGTATTTTCTTTTCAGTGACAACTTAACTATAACAATAAGATTAAATACTGATTAAAAACACTCATTATATTGTATTGTATAAACCATAAATGTTCCAAATAAAAATTTGTACACTTGATGTCTTAATTTTAAATAAAACCTATCATCAATGGGCATATTATAATTACTAATATCTATAAATAAGTGAGGAATTATGAAAATAAATGATAATTATATTATAAAAATAAAAGTTGATGATTATGAAAATCTCTTCTACGATTTTGATTTTGCTCCTATAAATGATAGAGATTTAAAAGATGATATAGATACTTTTATATTAAATAAAGCTATCGATATACATAAATCTAAAAAATATAATGTTTCCCTAGAAATTTATTTACCTAAAGCTAATTTAAGTGCTAAAACTGAAGCTTTAGCACTTGAAGGTGTTTACAACTACTATAATTCTAAAATTGAAATAGATAATATAACTTTAAAGGCAGGCAGAAAAAGATTGGTTTACTATATATTGTTATCATTTTTTATTTCTATTTTATTATATATATCTAATAAGTTTTTCCATGGTAAAATCATTATTACAATATTGGATACAAGTGCTACTGTTATTTTGTGGCAAGCTGTTAGTCTTATTTTTATAGAAAGTAAAAACTACAGTGTTAAGAGAAATATTAATAGGATTTTTTCTGATATGAAAGTTTACTTTAAATATATAGATTTTGATGATTCAGTGTACCACTAGTATGCAATTGATATTAAACAGAAAAACTCTACATTTACTAAGTAAATTTAATTGGTTTTATTACTTTGATCAATAGGCTTTATAACCTTACATAGCATTTTATAAATCCCGTTACCATAGATTTTTTTCGCAAAACTTAGTTTTGATCCTTTAAAATATGCTGTGTTAATCCACCCTTTGCTGTCCCAATATTCTTTATCTATTGGAAATACCTTAGTAGCTAATGTTCTTTGAACATTATAAGTATAAACCTCTTTAAAACTAGGAGAATATTTGTTTTCATCAGAATTAATTAATTTAATAAACTCTGATAATTCTTTTTCTTCAATAGGTTTATTAAAACTTCTACCATTTCTAGATATAGTTTCACCTAAACAAACACCCCATTGAATCATAACCTCTTCCATTGAATTTAATGTATTTTTAATGCCTGAGCCTTGTGTATTTGCGAGAAGTAAGGTTGGCTTTTGTGCAACTTTACTTCTATGAAACCAGCTACAAGTCCTATCTATAAAGCTCTTTAGTATTCCGCTCATATTATTTAGATATACTGGAGTTCCTATTACTAATCCATCACTTTCAATTATTTTATTCATTATTTTACTTGAATCATCTTTTATAAAGCAATTATCCTTTACTATACATACTTCACAACCCTTACAAAAATCTATTTTATAATCATGAAGAGTAATTATTTCTGTTTCGTACCCTTTATTTCTTAATATATTTTCAATTGATAGTAAAAGTGCATATGTGTTTTTCTTTCTATTACTTGCATTTATCAACAATATTTTTTTCATATATCTTTCCTCCATTGCTTCTAATCCTTGTCCTAACTATTTAAATTGTCTACATTTATTAAACCCAACTGCTTCTTTACTTATAACTAATCCACGGTAAAATCTATTAATTAATTACTTACATTATAACCCAATCTATTGCAATATTAAATAAACACACGCATATATGATTCACTAAATAGAAACAAATCTACATTTTCTAAGCAACTAACTGAATTATAAATGCACTTTTTATATAAGCAAAAATCCACGAATTTTATATCGTGGATTTCATTGTTTTGCTGCGTATTACATTTAAAATACTCTATACCAATTATTGTTTTTTACATATTAAAGAATAGTATTGAGACCACCGTGTTTTAAAATCATCTACATTAAACTTTAATTTATTACTTCAGTACACTATATCTTAATATTGTTTTTAATTTATCTTTTTCTACTTTTCTTGTATCAGATAAATATATTTCTCTATGGACTAAAGTTTTAATCTTCAATCCATTATTTTCTATAAAATCTTTCATTTTATTAAACGATTCCGGCTCATTATCATAAGAACCTATGTGCATTATCTGCACAGCCAAACCATCTTCTATTTCATCGAAATATACTTCTTTAAGTAATGGATGTGGTTTTTTCTTATTCGCAATTTCAAAGGCTTTTTCTATAACTTCATCATTAACAAAATCAGGTTGTCTAATCATTATAGTGTATATCAATTCATCTTTATTTAAGACTTCATTTTGCCTACCTTCTTCGGTTAAATCCCATAGTCCTTCTAATGGATAAACGGTGTATTCAAAATAACCATCTGGTGTAAATCCATTTTTAGGCATCATTCTAACTGCATATGAAATGGAATATAAAACACCTATCTTCTCTGAAAAATCTTTATCATTAGGATTACCTTTACCTTTTATACAAAAAAACTTTTGCTTAAGAACTTTTACTAATTCTGCCTTATTCTTAGGGCAATAAAGTTCTTTTTCATGTTTTTTATATTCATGTTTCATTATTCCATCACCTCTTATAACTATAACTCTACGCTATAACCTCAAAATTTATATATTAGTTATAACATAATCTATTTTATCTGATGTCTAGCCGCTGTAATACCCATCTTCTTTAAGCTGGGGTATTACAGCTTACACTACCCTAGATAAGTTTTTCTTATATTCAACTTGAGTGAAGTATTCATCTTAATCAAACTCCACCTGAATATAAAAATCACCTGATAGAAACTAATTAAATATCAACATATATCTTGAACTTAGCATTACTTTTCATTTAATGCTATATAAATATCAATATTCGCATTGTCAAAATCCGAATTTAAATACTCTTCAAAGTCTGCTGCAAAACTCCTATCTAAATCCATTTCCCATATTTTGCTCCAAGCCTCTCCAACTACTTTTTGCATATGCCCCTGTACAGAAAACTTTGCATATTTACCTGCTGGAATAACCTTTACAGTAAATTCTTCATTGTCTACCTCTGAAACTTCATTTCCTGCTGTAACACAATATTTATTGTCTTGATAATCTGAATAAAGCCCTATAGCATATTCATTAACTTTATTTTTTATTGCTGAATTAATTCCACCTTTGTATAATTTCTCCCAAAGTCCCCCAATAGTTTCGCCCATTTTAGGGTCATCATTCCCTGTGACAGTGCTAACTCCTATAACTATCTTTTGTTCTAAATTTACAATTTTATACTTCATATTCTTCAACCTCCATTTATCTGATAAGCTCATTATACTTATCATAACTTGACAACTACATGTCATATTATAAATAGTTTTGAATGATTTTTTGAAGCTTGTTTTTCATTTCAACTCTTATGTCCTCAGGTTCTAAAACTTCACAATCTTCTCCAAATGATGCTACATAACTAAATAGCCACTGCCCCTTTGGATAGATAATCTCCACTATAAAACTTCCATCTTTAAGCTCTTCAAAGATAGCAAACTCATCATACACTCTATAGGCCATTCTTGAAGAAATCTTCATCTTTAATGTTATATATTCTTCATTAAACATATTTTTTTCATTCACTATCTGTACTGGCGCACTAAGGTCAAAATTTTCATCAAGGATACATAAGTTTTTTATTCTTCTCAATTTAAAAAATCTATAATCATTTCTTATCTTACAATACCCATACAAGTACCAACTTTGTCCTTTAAAATATAACTTTAATGGATAAACATCACGTTTTATATTTTCACCCTTACCGCTTACATATGTAAACGCAACTGTTCTCTTGTTTAATATTGATATTTTAAGCTTATTAAAAATTTCTTTTTCTACTTCTGCATTACCCCAAGTTGTAAAATCAACCTCTATCCAATCAGTATTGGTTGCACCAAATAAGTTATTTAGTTTTTTTACAACTTTATCTGTATCTATATCATTTAGGTTTACTGCATTTACAGCTCTAAGCGAAGATAAAATCTCTGATTTATCTACTTCTGTTAAAACAGCTTTATTTAATATGAACTCTGGTAAAATAGATATACCTCCGCCTTTACCTTTACTCATATAAACTGGAATTCCCGCAGAGGAAAGAGTTTCAACATCTCTATAAATGGTTCTCTGCGAAACTTCAAATCTCTCTGAAAGTTGTTTCGCTGTTACAACTTTATTATCTAAGAGTATATATATAATTTCAAATAATCTGTTTATCTGTATTTTCTCACCCCATTTTAGCATATGAATATTTTATATTCGTTTTTTAATCCATCACTCATTGTACACTTGCTACATTGCCCCATTACTTTTAATTCATTTACAACAATCTTGTCTTTGCCTCTTATCCCTATACATTTTTCTATCTGCAACAAAAATTAGCTCTTCAATACTTTGTCCATCTTCTGGATAACTAGCTATCCCAATGCTTACCCCTTTAAAATGTATCCTTAATTCAAACATTTCCCAATGTAATTGTTCTATTTTATCTAAACAGTCATCGGTAGAATCACTATCTATAATAATAACAAATTCATCACCTCCTATTCTATAAATTTCACCTTTGTGTTCTATTATTTCTTCACATTTATTTGCAAATTGAATCAGATATTTGTCTCCCATATCATGACCAAAAGTATCATTAATTAATTTAAATTTATCTAAATCTAAAAATATAATTTTAAAGTTAGATTTTTTCTTCATAATACTAGGTATTTCTTTAAATATTGCAGCTCTATTTTTTACCCCTGTTAATTTATCTTTATAGGCTATCTTCTCCAAATTAACAATATTTTTATAAAAGATACTAAGTCTATACATAATGTTGTAAGTTAAGATAGAATTAATAACTAAGCAAATAATAAATAAAATTTTATAATATATATTTAAATTCCCACTATACACTTTATCTAATAAAATCGCTGTACCAAACCACATAATGCTTATACATTTTAAATATATCAACTCATTATCTGATACTTTTTGAATTAGATATATAAATCTTTCTTTAATAAAGCATATTAAAAAAGGTGTTAATATACTATACATAATTGTTTGTATTATAAACGCTGATTTATATATATCTCCTACATTAATCGTATTCACTAATTCAAATGACAGTGTTTTAAATAATGTTGTATATGTCCATGTAAAACACATTATTATTATTAATTTATCCATTTTTTCATCGTAGACATACATTAACGGTAAAATATACACAAATCCTATTATACATAGCACTGTTATTTTATGATCCAATAAAATATATTTTAAAAAAGCTAGTAATAAAGTTACTATTACTGTAAGTAAAGTAATTAGTATTATAGTTTTTGCTTTGCTATATTTTTTTTTGGAACATATATGTGTTATTACCATATTCACAAAAAGAGTTTCAATAGTACATAAAGCTAAAAACATTTTTCCCCTCCTCTATAGTTCTGATATATTAATTTGATTTTAATACACCAATATTTTTTCATTCATAGTTTTCCATTGTAATTATTATTACTTAAGTATCTACATTGAAAACTTTACCACACAGATATATATATGTAAAATCATACAATAATATCTTAATTATTGTATTTATCATTGACGTTGATACTTCATTTACTTAATTTTCAACTTATATTAATTTATAATCATCACCACTTAATTATAATATATAAATTTATTTTTTTAAATATTTCGACTTTAAAAATCCACGATACTTCTATCGTGGATTTATTGGTGGAGGCGCTCCTCCGCTATCTCCCCATCCTATTTCCCTATCAACCCCTGAACCAACTCTCCCACATCTTCACACTTAAAGAAAGCTGACATCACCGCAACTCCATCTGCTCCTGATTCTATTACACTTTTTGCATTTTCAGTGGATATTCCACCTAGCGCAATTATGGTGTAGGTAACTTTTTCTCTAAGTTCCTTTATAAAGTCTATGCCTTTAGGTGCTAGTCCTTCCTTGCATTTCGTGGGAAATATATGAGATGCTAAGATATAGCTACAACCTTTTTCACTTGCTGCTATGGCTTCTTCTATTGAATGAACCGCTACACCTATTTCTAGATTTTCTTCATTATGAAATTCCATGAAAGGTTTAAATGATAGTTGTAGAATTTTCTCTCCTACTTTTTTTAATACGTCTATATTGGAGTTTATTATAATTTCCGTGGCAGGGTTTATTACTTTTTTAATTTTATAATATAGCTCTTCAAGCTGCTCATTTGATAAATCCTTTTCCCTTAAAATTATTCTCTCAACACCAGCTAAGGATGCTTCTCTTAAGGTTCTAAGGTACTTCTCCTCATTAGCTAGGTGTCTATTGGTTATTAGATAAATCAAAATCTTTCCCAGTCCTTAAATATTGGTTGGAACCCTGCTTCTATTATCATATCCTTTACTTCCTTTACAGTACCTTCATCATTTATGGTAAATTGAGAGGTACCCTTAGATTCTAATGAATGACCTCCAACCTCTGTGGAAACCCCTGCACTCATTTTTGTGATTCCTAGTGGAATTAAGTTTCTTCTCATATCACTATCTTCTCTAGTTGATATATTAATTCCACTTTGCTGAGCAAATATTTTATAGGCAAGCATTATTTGCACCATTCGTTTATCGTCTACCGTATTTATTTCTCTAAGCCCACCCTCGCAAGGTCTTATCCTTGGTGGTGAATAAGTTAAATCCACATGAGGATATTTCTTTCTTATATATTCTCCATGAAGAGCAGTAAAAAAAGCATCCTTTCTAAACTCTGCAAGTCCAAGAAGAGCACCAATACTGATACTTCTCATTCCAGCTTTAGCTCCTCTTTCTGGAGTATCTAACCTAAATTTATAATTCTTCTTAGGTCCAGCTATATGAACTTTATCATACACTTTTTCATCATAGGTTTCCTGATATACAGTAAGCCCATCAACTCCAGCTTCCACAGTTTTTCTATAATCCTCCTCAGTCAATGGTTGTATCTCAAGTGTTATAGACGGAAAATATTCTTTCATTACCTTAACTGCATCTACTATATACTCCGTAGGTGAATGAACTTGGCTCTCTCCAGTTAATAAAATAATGTGCTTAAAGCCCTGCTTTGCAACTGCCTCTGACTCTAACTTAATTTCCTCCATGGTAAGTTTCTTCCTACATATAGAATTTTCAAGATTATATCCACAGTAGGAACATTTATTTACACAATAATTTGCTATGTAAATTGGAGTATAAAGCAATATAGTTCTTCCAAAATGCTTTAAAGACAACTCCCTAGCCTTCACTGCCATATCCTCTAAAACATCCTCCGCCCTAGGTGATAATAAATTAAGTAAATCCTCATAACTTGGATTTCTCTCATTAATACTCCTAATCACATCTTCCACTTGTACCTTGTTCCAATACCCATCAAAATCAAAATCCCTAAACTTTTCTATAGTACTATAAAAGCTCATCTTCTTCATCCCCTTAATATTTAACGTGTTTTAATATGAAGTCATCACCAACACTTAGTTTAAAATAGTTTACTTTAGAAATCCTGTTAATGGTGAAGATGCATTTCCTTGCTTTGATACTGAGCCAAATTTAGAAAGGTAGGCAAGCCTTCCACCTTCTACAGCTAAGTTGAAAGCCTTAGCCATATTTGCTGGATCCTTTGAAGATGCTATTGCTGTATTAACAAGACAAGCTGCCGCTCCCATCTCCATTGCTTCCATTGCTTGTGATGGTTTACCGATTCCAGCATCAACTATTATCGGAATATCAAGCTCATCTATCATAATTTGTATAAGCTCCTTAGTCATTAATCCTCTATTACTTCCTATTGGCGCACCTAGTGGCATAACTGCCGCAGCCCCTGCATCTATTAATCTTCTTCCTGCATATAAATCTGGGCACATATATGGGAGTACTGTGAAGCCTTCTGCTGCTAGTATTTCTGTAGCTTTTATAGTTTCCTCATTGTCTGGTAGTAAGTATTTAGAGTCTGAAATAACCTCAATTTTTATCCAATCTCCACATCCCATAGCTCTAGCTATTCTTGCTATCCTTACAGCTTCATCTGCATTTGTAGCTCCTGAAGTATTTGGTAGTAAAATAACATTCTTAGGAATGTTCGATAAAATATCCTCTTCCTTATTATCTAAATCTACTCTTCTTAATGCTAATGTTATAACCTGTGAAGTGCTATTATCTAACACTTCCTTTATAGTTTTATTGGATGGGTACTTCCCCGTTCCCACAAACAATCTATTTGTTAATTCTACTCCGCCTATTTTTAATATATCTGCCATAATTAAATCTCCTCTTCCCCTAAAATAATTCTTAGTGCCATATTTGCCATGTGATTTGCACAAATAGCTACCCTTGGTGCCATAAGTCCTGACCCCTCTTTAGCTTCATTTATTCCATCCCCACAAATATAAAACTTGCTAGTTACTTTCCTTGTAGTTATATCATTTGCAGAATAAAACCCTGCCATCCCCGAAGATGCAATAACTATCTTATCCCTCATTGTAGTTAACACTGTATTACAAAGTTCTGCCTTATATATGGGATTATCAAAGGCCTCTATAATTATATCCACCTCTTCAAACAATTCTTTCACGTTATTACTTTCAATTTTACTAACTACAGCTTCTACCTCAATGAAGGGATTAATATCTGCCAGCTGTCTTTTTAACGCCTTAACCTTATACTCTCCTATATCCTTAACAAAATATTGTTGTCTATTTAAATTTGAAGGTTCCACCACATCAAAATCAACTATCTTAATATATGAAACCCCGAGTCTAGCTAAGGATATAGCTATATTAGAGCCAAGTCCACCAACCCCTGCAATTGAAACTCTGGCTCTCTTAACTTTTTCATGGACTCCTGGAGTATGCCTTGCCATCATTATTCCCTGTAATTCTTCAGCACTGGGAACTTGCCCTTTTTTTATAAATACCACCCTATCCCCATCCAGTAATTCTTTATCTGCTTCTAAAGGAAATCCATTCAGTATGATGACGTCACTATTTGGTTTAATCTTATCCCTTAATTTAAAACAGGTTTCACCTAAGTTAATAACTTCATCCTGTTCATTTACCTTAATAAGAATTTTTTCTTCCAAGCTATGTACCTCCATTTATCCTATATGTATTTATTACGGTATATCTATTAATTAATAGTATAGCTATATGCTTATATTCTTTGCATCATCAATGCCACTTGTATTATTTTTATTATTTTAATTATTTACCTCTCACTTCAAGTGTAGACCTACTTAAATATTATAGAGTAATGTATTCTCTGTTATCCCAATTTAAGATATATGTTAAAGCTTCTAAACACCTTAGCCACCACCTACAAAGGATATAACTTCAACTGTGTCATCTTCCTTCAAATTAATTTTTGAATAATCCTCTTTAAGAAATATTTCCTTATTTAGCTCCACTACAACCTTTTCTTCACTTATATTTAATTTGTTTAACAAACTAGTTATAGTGCTAAGTCCCTCAATTGAAAAATCTTTTCCATTAACCCTCATTTTTTCACCTTCTTTCACATTAAACATCCCTTGAAATTTCTCCCCAAACTTCACTTTACATCCCTATTAAATTTTCCTCAAAATTCTCATTGAAATTTGCCTTTCATTTTTTCTTGCATTAACTCGTATTAATAAATTTAAATTCCCAAATTAAAAACCACCTAACATTTTTTTGCTAGGTGGTAAGGAATAACTTCAACTTGCCAAATGTAAAATCTGGTGTTTTAGTAAAAAAAGAGCTTACGTAAAGCAAGCTCATTAATTCAAATATAATAGTATAACTACATATTAATTTGCTTCCCTCCGATGGTATTAACCATATCAGGTTCTTAGAGTTAGGACTTATCCCTCTCAGCCAAACGGCACCCCTAGCTACTTATTAAGTTAACATCATTGTATCACTATATATTTACAGATTCAACTAAAATAGTATTTCAACTTCTATCTCATCCACATTATATTCTTATGATTTCATTCTTATTTTAACTTTTGTCTCTACCTATAGCTAACAACGGCTTCCTCCACTCACAAAAAATGATTCCAACATTAGAAATTTAGAATAGTCTATAGTAACATTCTTCATATACCCTTCTAACTCACTTCTATAAACAACCTTTACTCCATTATTAACATCTGTAACTATATCTCCCGCCTGTTTTTGTTCATCCAGAACAACTTTGAAATTGGGACCGCCTCACCCATAGCCTGAAACTGAAACTCTAATCATAAAACTTCCCTTTGACTCTCCATTCTTCTTCTGTAAAGCTGAAACTGCCTTGTCTGTAATCTTAATCATTTTCTCTACTCCTCTCTCTACTTTTCAGTATAATTTAAAATAACTTTTGTACCTTTAAGCTATATTTATTAAAGCCTATGTTATTTTAACACCTTAAGCTTAGTACTTTTCTATTTCTTATTTATAATATAAACCTTTTTACAATTTAGGTAAGTGACTTAGTCACAATTACACTTACATATAAATTCCAACTAAAAATCTAAAACATTACATTAATGATAAAGTCATTTATAGATTTTTAAAAAGTCAAATATATAAATTTAATTAGAACATATATATTATTAAAAACAAAAAAGATATTTCAATTTTTGTTTGAAATATCTTTTTTATTTTAATTAATATTTTAATTCATATTTGCATTGTAGTAAGATTTTTATTCTATCTTTACTTATGAGTACTTAATTTAAAATAACTACCCATCGAAATAAATAATGCTCCTATTATAATAGTTATAAATTTATTTACTCCACCAGTTTGTGGCAAAGTCTCTTCCGGTGCAATAGGTTTTTTTATCGGTGGAATTAATTCTTCCATCGGTAAACTTGGTTCCTCTATTGGAGGATTAGGCGTTCCTCCAATATCCTCTATTTTAAATAACATAACTATATTCTGTGTTTCTTCATTTACATAATATTCTTTAGCTTCATATGTTATTTTGCCTCTAGTGGATACCATACTATTATTATATATATTTTTTATTGCGTCTAAAACCTTCTTGTTATGACCTTGAATCTTATTCACGTCATACCCTTCAATAACACACCACATAGCTATTTGTGTCGCAAAATATGCATCATCATCTGACTGTAGGTTTAGCTCTTGTGCTGATTTGTTAGGATATCCTGAAATTAAGATATTTTTAACAGCCTCAGTACAATCACCTTTTAATATAAATTCTTCACCACTTGGATAATCTTTATCAATTTCTAAACAATATCCTAACCCAGCCTTAGAAATAATTTTTCTAGCAGTCATTGAAAAATTATCATAGTTTACCGTTCCTACATTCCTATTTCCAATACTTATTATTAATTTATTTGGAATATCAACCTTATTAAATGATTTAAATCCAGTTGCTATTACCACTGCTAAAGCCATGATAATAAAGATTCCGGCTATTCTTTTTTTCTTCACTTGTATCAACTCCCAATCTAGCATTTAATTCTAGTATTTATGTATTCTCCACAAATTATACACAGCATTAGTATTTGCACCATATAATCTAACTACCTGTATTAACTAGCTTGCACAGTGTTCCCCCCAAACTAATTTATACCTTAGCTATGTTAACAAAAATAATATGTATCTTTTCCTGATTTTTAACTAAAAATATAGTCTATATATTAAGCTTTTTATGAATATATTCTCCCTATAATCACAAAATAAGTATTGATAAAATAATATTAGGAGGAGATTCTTATGAAAATTGAAGCCACTGTAGAAAATTATAATAAAGCTAAACAAATGCTTATTAATGGTGAATCCTACGATAAAATTATGGATGAAACTCACCTTAGACTAAAAGATATAAAAAGAATTGAAAAGGCAGAAGTAAGTAGCCATTTCTAAATAAAATTCTATCTCCAAAAAATAAAAAAAATTCAGAGAAATTTCTCTGAATTTTTTTCATAATTATATATATTCTAATTAAATTGCTATATTTCATTCTTTAAAAATCTACTAGGATTTACTCCTTCATTCTAAATTCTAAATTTTACATTCTTAATTAGAATTTATATTATAATTATATTTCTTTTTTCCATAGTCCGTGTAAATTGCAATAAGCATATACTTCACTTACAACTTCGCCTTCATTTAAAGCTATTTCTACTTTTGCTTCATTTGGAACTACTAGGTCTTTTCTATGTCCACCTTCATTAGTTTTAACATATATCCAACCAATGTAATGTGCTTCAACCATTGGATGTGGAACGCTACCTACATTAACATATACCTTGTTTCCATCAACCTTAACTTCTGGAATGTGTTTCTCAACAGCACCATCAGATGTATTAGCTACTAGTTCTGTCATCTTTTCTCCGCAGCATATCATAGGTACCCCTGAACTGTGTATCATCCCTACCATATTACCACAATGTTTACATACAAAAAATTTCTGTGTCATAATAACATCTCCTTATAAATTGAATAATACTATATTATTATTATTCAACATTTCATTTTACACTTCATTCCAATTGTAGCAAACTTTTTTTATTTTTACAACAAACCTCAACTTATAGATTTATAAATATTTAGATATATTTATAAATAATATGTGCCTACTCCCAATTTCAAATTGAAATATAAACTATACATTAAATTTTTATGAATATATTCTCTTTATAATCACAAAATAAATATTGATAAAATAATATTAAAATGCTAATTACATGTGAGGTGCATATTATTGAAAAAATACTTTAAAATTTTTTTACTTGTTTTCTTTGCTCTACTCTGCTCTTTTAAGCCTATTAAATCTTATGCTATAGAAGGTTCAGATATAAGCGCTTTAAAAACTTCTTCAAATACAGTCAATTGCTTAAGTTATCTATCTAATTCTAATGATTCATATACCAAAAACCCTATAGTACCCAAGTACTTGTATGTGATATCTGAAAATGATATGACTAAAGCAGAGCAAACTATGATAGCTACTCTTCAAGGTCTTATCTCTGCTAAATCTGATCATCAAATTTACATTTTAAGTTCTAATGAACCCGACTATAAAATATGGCTTGAAGATTTAAAGGACAATTATCATGTTAAATATAAAAATATTAAAGATCCCTGGAAATTATTAAAAAAATTTAAACCCTACATAAATGGATATATACTATATAATCCTTTAAACCCACCATCTATAAATAATGCTTGCACTCTTGCTTCCTTAAAAGATTCCATAGTAATTGATAAAACTTTAGAATCTAATGTTAAAAATTGTGGAATAAATAATTTAATTCAAGATTGTAGCGATACTGATAAATATTGGGCGTATAATACTCTTTGGAACCTAGGACTAAATCACTCTACTGTTATAGAATTGTCACCTGATAAATCTATGGCCCTTAGGGATTATGCCATAATGTCAAAATCTCTAATATTCTATGAGGATGAGGTAGCTGCTACTACTTTGAGGGAAACTATATTTAAATCCATGGATGACACTTCCCACTGTTTGGGTTGGGGACCTGATGAACATACTAATGTAGATATAGCTTCAAAGTTTGGCGTAGATGTAATTGCTGCCGATTGGTCTTATAACCTATCTGTGCTAAGTTCCTACCCATCTCCTAGTATAAATCCTAAAACCACTAATAAAGAAATTCCTAAGGAAGATAATGTTCATTATGTGACATTTATTATGTCTGATGGTGACAATCAGCAGTGGTATCTTGGAAGTAATTACAGCTCCGTAAAATGGTACGGCTCCCCTTATAGGGATAATTTAAATATAGGTTGGTCCATAAGTCCATCTCTTTATTACTTAGCACCTACTGTTTTTGATCAATACTACAAAAGTGCTAGTTCTTCAAAATATAATAATAAATTTTTAGTACCCCCATCAGGAAATGGTTATATGTATCCTAGTAAATTCCCTTCTGATAAATTAGATGCTTACACTAAAATACTAAGTGACTATATGAAAGAAGTTAATGAAAATTCCGTGATAATTCTTGATGATAATTCTTTTTATAGAGATGATTTATGGTGTAAATATACTTGTCACTCTAATATAAATGGTCTATTCTACCTCAACTATTCAAGACATGATGATTATAAAGGTAAAATAATTTGGTCAAATAATAAACCTATAGTATCTTGCCGTAATTTACTTTGGGATGGTATTGAGGATGAAATCCAACTAGTAGCAGCTATAAATAATAGAATTCACTTAGGTTATACCGATGTAAAAAGTCCAGATTCATATACTTTTGTCTATGTTCATGCATGGAGTAAAACCTTGGATAATGTTCAGGATGTTATTACTAAGTTAAATGAAAATCCTAAAGTAAGAATAGTTGATCCTGATACTTTTATAGACTTAATTCAACAAAATATAACTCCTACCACTTAATATTTTAACTTTAATATTTTAACTTTAATTTTTTATTTGTAATAGTTAAATTATCAACTTATTAGATATTCATATTTATACTATATTATAATAAGCAAGTTCTTCTTAACTTCGGCGGAAGTTTCTTTAAATGAAATCCTTACCCAATCCGAAACTTTGAAGAACTTGTTCTATATACATAACATGATTATATTCTAGTTTAAAATATAGTACTATTTCTTATATGAACTCTTAAGTGACACTGTTCTATTAAATACAAGCTTATCCTTAGACAATTCATTATCCCTTACAAAATAGCCATGTCTAATAAATTGAAATCTACCTTCTTCATTTAATTTTAAGGCTGCTGGCTCAACTACTGCATTTTCTTTTATTTCTAAAGAATTCTTATTTATAAACTCAAATAAATTATCAGTAGCTGGAGCTTCATTAAATAAATTTTCAAATAGCCTAACTTCACAAGATACCCCATAGGTTCCACTAACCCAATGAATAGTTCCTTTCACCTTTCTTCCAGTAAACCCACTTCCACTCTTAGTCTCCTTGTCGTAGGTACATCTAAGCTCAAGGATTTCTCCATCTTCACTTTTTATAACCTCATTACACTTAATGAAATATGCACCCTTAAGTCTAACCTCTCCACCAAGTATCAATCTGTTATATTTTTTAGGAGGATTTTCACTAAAATCTTCTCTTTCAATATACACTTCCCTTGTGAATGGTACTTTCCTAGTTCCTAACTCTTCATTATCTTGATTATTCTCTATATCTAGGTCCTCTAAATAGTCCTCTTCTAAATTAGTAATCACTACTTTTAATGGATCAAGAATTGCCATCACTGAAGGTACCTTTGATTTCAAATCCTTTCTTAAGGAATTTTCAAGCATAGCCACATCTACCATTGTATCTGCTCTTGCCACTCCAATTTCATCTAGAAAATCTAGAAGTGCCTCCCTAGTATATCCTCGTCTTCTCATACCTTTTAAAGTTGGAAGCCTTGGATCATCCCATCCATCAACATAATTACTAGCTACTAACATCTTTAAATATCTCTTGCTAGTAACAACACCACTTAAATTCATTCTTCCAAATTCTATTTGTCTTGGTGTAGGAAGTTCTAAATTTAACTCACTTAAAACCCAATCATATAGTGGTCTATGGTCCTTAAATTCATTGGAACATAGAGAATGTGAAATCCCCTCTATATAATCTTGAATTGGATGAGCATAGTCATACATAGGATATATACACCACTTATCTCCACTTCTATAGTGAGGTGTATAGGATATTCTATAAATAACAGGATCCCTCATATTCATATTAGGGCTTTCCATATCTATCTTGGCTCTTAGTACCGCTTCACCCTCTTTAAATCCACCTGATTTCATCTTTTCAAAGAGTTCTAGATTTTCTTCTACTGGTCTGTTTCTATAAGGACTTTCCTTCCCCTTTGTAGTTAAAGTTCCTCTATATTCTCTAAGCTCATCACTAGTTAAATGACAAATATAAGCCTTATCTTTTTTTATTAAATATACTGCATAATCATAGATTTTTTCACTATAATCAGAGCCATAAAAAAGTCTATCCTCATAGTCAAAACCCATCCATTTCATATCTTCCATGATAGATTCTACATACTCATGATCTTCCTTTCCTGGATTTGTATCATCAAATCTTAAATTAAACTTTCCCTTATATTTCTTTGCGATGCCATAGCTTATATTAATGGCATAAGCACTTCCAATATGAAGATATCCATTTGGCTCTGGCGGAAACCTTGTATGAATTTCTTCACATGCTCCCCCCTTTATATCTTCCTTAACTAATCTGTCTACAAAATTCAAATTTTCTTTTTCATTAAACATAACTTCTACCCCTTTATTTTATTAATTGTTGTTTATTGCTTCACCCTTATGGAAACTCCACCTCATACTCATTTTTACATGGTAATTCATTTTCATTTCCTCAAAACTTAACTTATCCAAATTAAAGATTTTGAGCAAAATTAAAAACTCCCGACCCAAAGACTTTTCAGTCTAAGGGACGAGAGTTATACTTCCGTGTTGCCACCCAAATTCGTTAATATGTTACCATACTCACCTCTTCAAGTACGGTATTAAAATAATACTTATACTCTAGTCCTGTAACGTGAACCCACGTCATAGCATCACCTTTAATAGTATCGATACATTACTCCTATTGACTAAATAAGAATAAATATTAAAAACCTAAATTAAAGGATCCGTATGAAGCTCAGAGACTTGTTTCGATAAATACTTCCATGTTCCTTCTCAGCTACTGGAACTCTCTGTAAAAGAATATATATATCTACTTTTCTCATCATAGCTATTATTTGTATTATATATAATATATGTAAATATATTTATTTTGTCAATACCTTTGTATATATTTATTCCCCAATAAATGAATTAATATTTAAGGCTATGTTTTATATGATTGTTGAATACTTTATCAACAATTATTAAAACATAGCCTTACTCTTTATCTAATTATTACTCGTGTAATCCAAATCCGCTCATAATTAAGCCAGCCCAATCTGAATCTTCTTTTTCTATCCATCTGTACTCAATGTTAAGTTCTTTAAGCCAAGCGTTAAGCCCTTGACTTTTCTTACTTACATTCGGAGATTTTCTTCCATATATATCTTTTATAGTTTCTAATAATTCTGCTTGTTCTTCTTGTCCAAGCTCCTTATCAAGTAAGTTTCTTATTTCTACACAACATTCATCATATGATGCATGGTCTTCAAAATATAACTCATTAGCAAGCTCTATTCTCTTACTGTTTATCTCTTTAATTACATCGTTAATTTCATCAGCATTAGATAAAAATTTCTTACATACTGCAAGACAATCCATATCATTATCTAATCTATTTATCTGCTTTTCTAATCTTTCATTTCTCATTAATTTTTCCTACTTTACATTTTATTTTGCCACTTACCAAGTTCTTACTATCACTTAAGGTTTTCACACCTGTGAAGCTTCGAATTCCCTATACCAACTAGTATAGTCATGGATTTAATTTTTAATGGCAATGTATCTATTATAACACTAAGATGATTTGTTACAACAAGTAAATAATAACTAAATTATAAAATATGAAGTATACATTATATTTTACATTAGTTGACTTATAACCTATACCTTATACCTTATACTTCATAAATTAACCATCTTAGCGAAAGTTTAATTTTATTTAATATACTTCTCCTCAAATGTACTAATCGGAATTGGTTTTTCAAATACATATCCCTGTATCATATCACAATTAATGGATTGTAAAAATTCTACTTGTTCCTTATATTCAATACCTTCTGCTACTGTCTTCATATTTAATTCCTTAGCCATCGAAACAATATTTTTAATTATAACTTTTCCTCGATTTTGATATTCATCATCATCAAAAAACTGTTTGTCCAATTTAAGGATATCTACTGATAAATTCTTTAAAAGATTTAACGATGAATATCCTGAACCAAAGTCATCGATGGAAGTTTGTATACCATTCTTTTTAAAGAATACTAATGCTTCAGTTAATTTTTCAACATTTTCCACTACCATACTTTCAGTAAACTCCACTTCTAATAGTCCATCAGGTATGTTGTATTTGTTTTTCATATTTAAATAGTCCTCTAGCATTTTAGGGTTATTCAATTGTGGTTTTGATACATTAACTGAAATAGGTACTGGCTCTTTCCCAGCCTTTATCCACTTATTTAATAAGATACAGCTCTGCTGAAACATATAATTATCAATATGTTTTATAAATCCATTCTTTTCAAATAGCGGAATAAAACTAATAGGAGGAATAATACCCCGTTCTGGGTCATTCCATCGCACCAATGCTTCTGCTGTGGCAATCTTATTAATTTTTATATCATATTTAGGTTGAATATATACGATGAATTCTCCCTTGTTAAGAGCATTTTTCATTCTATTCTCCATAAATTGATTTTCTATCATCACATCTCTTATACTATCATCATAGACAGCCATACCAGTTTTCTGGTTAATACTAAGTTGTTTTTGAGCAAGATTTGCAGCGTCAATCATTTCCTCAAGACTTTTGCTCTGATTATCACCTTCCGTTAAATAAATACCCAATGTCTGCTTAACTGAAAAGTTCAAGTTAAATACTTCTGTCACATACCCTGAAGTACCCATTATTTCTTTAACTTTTTCAAGTTCCAGCTCCTTTTCTTCATACCTATTTATTGCAACAAAATTGTCCACATTAACTCTTGCAAAAGCAATAACATTTTTAAATTCTAGATAATCGCTATATTTTTTTAATATTTCATCACCCTTTTCAAATCCATGCATATAATTTATAGCTTTGAAATTTTTAATATCTGAATAACATAAAATAAACTTATCTCTTGGATTATCTATAAGTAGTTTTTTAGCTATAATTTTAAATTTTTCAAAATTATAACCACCAGTAACAGGATCAACATAATCAGCATTTGTATTCATTTTATAGTCACGGCCTTCTCTATTAAAAATCGAATACCCATTTCTACCATTCTCCTTTGCCTTGTATAATGCCTTATCAGCATTTTCATAGAGATCTTTATATGTGCTCCCCTCTAGACTTGAAAACGTAATACCCATACTAATAGATACCATTATTTTTTCACCATTTTCTTCATGACAATAACTTAGCATTTTAATCAAATTCCTCGCCTTAATCATAATAGTTTTTTCATTATTTGCATTTTCTACAAATATAATAAACTCATCTCCACCAATTCTTCCAATAATATCATCTTTTTTAAATACTGTTTTTACTGTATCCGTTATCTTTTTTAATAATTTATCACCTGCTGAGTGTCCTAATTTATCATTTACACCTTTAAAATAATCTACATCCAATATCATAAATGCACTTATATTCATCTTAGTTGTATTATCTTTCAAGTGTTCTGTTATCATGTTTTCTGCAGTTTCTCTATTATAAACCCCTGTTAATCCATCTCGTTCAGCTTTATTTAGCAATTTCAGTTGCTTCAATTTACGTTCATTTATATTTCTAATATATCCAATTGCCATGATCTCATCTGTATCAGATTCTTTAAACATTTTCACTTTGGCTTCTACCCATATGTAATCTTCACTATCTAATAGACGTCGATATTCTATTGTAGAATTTAAAACTCCATCACTAAACAATTCCAACAATTTATTGCTATTGACACCGTTAATAAGCTGATTTATATCTTCATCATGAACATAGCCTGTAATTTTCAAAACCATTTCATCATAATTTATACCAACCTTAATACCATGAGCTTCAAGCCACTTAGGCGCCCCATATACCACTTTATTTTTACTAAGACTAGCTTTAAAATTTAGTTGTATATCAGACTGCAATATTTCATTTATTTCTCTGTCTTTTTCTAACCTATAAAGAGTAGTAATATCCGTTACAACTCCAATAGCTCTGACAGGTTTTCCGTTATTAATGACACTAATAAGTTTTGTGCATTTTACTAGCTCTTCACCATTCTCATCTTTTTCTTTAGTAATAGCTTCCGAAGTCTGCTCTCCTTCATCAATTTTTTTATAACACTCTTCAAGAATATTTCTATATTTAGAACTTATAGTTAAGCTATCTATTGCCTCTTTTAAAGAATATGTTTCCCTTAAATTCACTCCGTTATTTTCTGTTGAATTTTGGTATACCGAAATTTCTTTTTTCACAACATCGTACTCAAACATAGATAGACCTGATATTTTAACTGCAACTTCATATAGTTGCTCTTTTACTACTAGTTCCTTTTCAATGTCCTTTTGCTTTTGAATATCAATAATTACAGTGTGTAATGTTTTTTTACCTTTTTCATCTTTAACTATGCTACCACGCTCTAAAACCCAAATTAAATTCCCATCTTTATTCTTTATTCTATATTCCATTTCATATTTGCTAATATTGCTCTTCACAACATTATATATTGTATTATTATACATATTTCTATCTTCTTCATATATAAATTCATCATTATTTTTCGATATAAACTCCTCATTTGAGTATCCAGTCAAATGACATGCACCTTCGTTTACGTATATTATTGGTAACCCCTCTTCTAGTGCATTGACTATAACTCCACCTTGAATTTTGCTTGTAATAAGATTTAATTTTTTCTTTATTTCATGAGTTTCTCTATTTTGATTATTATTGAACCTTATCAACCATGCAAATAAACCTACCATTGTTACTATAAGCATTACTATCGTACTATCTATTTTTCTTATAACATCTATTGAATTATAGTTTAAATACTCTGCAGATACCCCTGAAAATACATACCAATCATTTATTCCTAACGGCTCATAATAAGCATACATCTCTGTTCCCACTGCCTGTAAATAACAAGCTCCACTTTGGCCTTTTTTCAAATTTTCTTTTATCCCCTTCTCATACTCACCCTCCATTGTTGTAACCTTATATAGTGGATCAAAGATGTTTTTAATATTATTTTCCTTATCTCTTAAAGATGTTGTAATAATAATATCCCCTTCATCATCTATAATTCTAAATGCTGCATTGTCAATAAATACATTTGAACGCAACTCTTCCTCCCACTTTGCATATTCATATGAACCATATATCATACCCACCTTCAACCCATTTTCATATACTGGCACAGATAATACTACATATGAGCTATCGTCTCTCAATGAATCAGTAGGTTTTGAAATTTTCACTCCACCATTTATTGTTTCCTTAAAGAATTTCCTATTAGCAATATTTCTAATGCTACCATCACTGGTATAACTGTTACCATTAGCATCTTCAATTGAAACATAACTAAAAACACTTTCTTCAGCAAATTTTTTTATAAAATCAAAAATCTCCTTCTTATTTCTATTCATTTCAATAACACCTATTTTCAAAGTGTTTAACATTGCAATTTCACTACTTATTTTTTGCTGAAATGCAGAAATATTATAATTAGACTCTGATTTTAATGTTTTATATGCATTTGCCTTAACTTCGTTTTGATATAACCTATTAAAAGTCACAAGTGATAAACCAAATAAAATTATTATCATACTAATAACTAACAAATATATTTTAAAATTACCTTTAATTTTATTTACCAAATTTATAATCGCTCCCTTAATTTTTCACAATATATATTTTAACTCAATCTAATTCTATACCATATTATACATATATTGTACCATATTGCGACATATTATTCCATAATAAAACTATATTTCCATTTAACTATCGACTCAAATCTCTGCAATTTAACAAATTAATCATTCCATCAATATAAATCCAAAAAAATAAGACCTTGTAGATACAACCTACAAAGTCTCATTTTTCACAATTGAATTTATTCACTATTTACTATTTTATATTTCCTATTTCTTATTTTCTAAAATAACAATTCAAATGAAGTATATCGTGCAAATCCTAACTTCTCTCGATTCTAACCTTACTTCCACCCTTACCTGATTCTGCTGGTGTAAGGATAAGCTTCACTGGCACTCTATTTTTTATAGATTCTACGTGACTTATTATCCCTATCTTCAACTTATCATTATGAATTTTTTCTAAAGAATTCATAACAACCTCTAATAGATTATCATCTAGGGTTCCAAAACCTTCATCTAAGAAGAATAATTCTAGGGGTGCTGTTCCCTTTAATTGTATCTCTGCTGAAAGAGCTAATGCTAAAGCTAGTGATGTTAGGAAGGTTTCCCCTCCTGATAGCGTTGTGGCATCTCTTTCCGCTCCACCATTTTTATAATCACGAATTATAAATTTACCATTATCATCAACCTCTAATCCATAATTGCCACTGGTTATCTCCTTAAGTCTTTTTGAGGCTTCTATGGAAACATACTTAAGTCTAGTTGTAGCTACAAACTCTACAAACTTTTTACCCTTAAATAATTTTTCTAAATCACTAAGTAGTGCTAACTTATGCTCAAGCTTTTCCTTCTTTTTAAGTAATCCCTTAAGTTCTAAAAGCTTTCTTTTTATAAAGTTAACCTCTTCCTCAACCTTTATTTTTGTTTCATTTAAAGACTTAATTTCAACCTCTTTAGCTGTTTTATCCTCTTTAATTTTTATCCAAACTTCCTCTGTGATTTCCCTATTATCAATCTTTTTGATAAGATTTTCCATTGTTCCCATTAACTTTGATAGGTTATCGTTATACTCTTCTACAATTTCCTTTAGCTGCTTTATTTTTTCCTTTGAAATGTTATATTTCTTTACCTCTTCAACTGTTTCAAAGCCCTCTAATTTCAAATTATTTTCCTCATTAGCCTTTTCTATAATAACTCTTTTTTCAAGCTCACTTACTTTACCCATTATTTTAATAAGGACTTCATTGCAGATTTTAAATTCTTCTTCTATTTCTACCTTATCCTTTTCACACTTAGAAAATGCAGCTTCAATTTTTACTATTTCTTCTTCCACGGCCTTTAATAGAGCTATTAGATTGGTTTCTTCTCCAACCTTATTTTTAATTTGGATTAATTTTTCTTCTCTACTCTTTTCCTTTTCAACTAAGGATGATCTTTCTTTAGCTAAATTTTCTCTTACACCATTTAAACCTACCTGTAATAACTCCTTATCACTTGTTAATTTTTCTAAGCCATTTCTATACTTTTTAATATTTATCTCTAGTTCTTCTCGCTCTTTTTCCAGCTTTAATATCTCTTGATTTTTCTCTATGAAATTCTCTACCCCAGTACTTTCTTTAAGTGCTAAAAGTATTTTCTTGCTTTCTTCAAACTCTAAAGTATTTTTCTTATACTCTTCGCTAACTTCATTTAACTGCTTAGAGTTTTCTACTACAACAGACTTTATTGTGTTAATTTTCCCCTCTAAAGTAACTGTTTCTTGATTTAACTTATTTATAGCAACCTCTATTGCTTCCTTATGGATTGCATATTTTTTCAATTCTTCACTTAAAGTGTTAAAGTTTTTTTCTAAATCCTCTAAAGAACTATTTTTAAAATCTTCCCCTAAATTTTCAATTTCACCAGCTCTAACTTTAACTTTTTCCTGTAATGTTAAAAGATTAGTTTCACCTCTGGTTATATCCATTTCAATTTGCTTAAGAACCTTTTCTTTAGCTAATAATTCCTTTTCTATTTCACTTTCATCTATAGATTCTACATGTTTTATATTTTCTTTATGATGTTCCATCGAACCACAAACTGGACATACTTCTCCACCATTCAAAGCTTCTCTTAAACTATGAGCTAGTGTTTCAACTTGAATTTCTTTAACTTTAGCTCTTAATTCTTCTATGATAATTTCTAATTCTTTTTTATCCTTACAATTTTTAGTTATAGAAGTTTCTAGTTTAATAATTCCTTCTTTGGATTCTTCACTTTCTTTAAAAGCTTCCTCATATCGCTTACATTTATCCTTACTTTCCGATAGCTTTCTTTGAAGAATTAACAAATCTGTTTGCTCTCCCGGACAACCCTTAATTAGCTCTTCAAGACTTTCCTTCTTAGTACTTAGTAGCTGAATTTTACTATTAAAATCTTCTATAGCTAATTTTTCCTTTGTATTACCTTCCTCTATTTCCTTTTCCAACTTGTTAATTTTAGTTTTATTATTTGTAACCATTACACTCAAATCATTAGATTTTTCACTTGCTCTAATTCCTTGTTGAACTCTTTCCTTTAGTCCACTGTCAATCTTTAATGCTTCAAATTTATCCTCAGCTTCCTTAACAACATCTACACCCTTAAGGATTCTACTTCCCATAACCTTAATGTCATCTTGATTCTTCTTTTCATTTTCTTCTATAGCCTTAATATTAACTCTCAACCTATCTATTTCTTCTTGAAGAAGGCTAAGATTTTTCTGCTCTGCTATAGCATCCTTTACCTTTGCTTCCTTAACTTTTAAAACTGGAAGTTCACTATCCTTTTTCTCTCTCCAAAGATTCCATGATTTTTGAACACTGTCTTTAAGATTACTTAAATTTTCATGTCGCAACTTTAATTTAGATAACTCTTCCGTTGAAGCTTCTATCTCCTTTAAAGTTCCTTCATGAGCCTCTATATAAGGCATAACCTTAGCCGATGCTTCTCCAAGCTTTACAGTTTTTTTATGATTCTCAACATCTTCACTTCTACCTCTAAGTTTATTTTCCTCTTCCTTATATCCCTGAAGCTCCATTTGAAGATTCCAAAGTTTTTCGCCTTCTTCATAGTTCTTTTCTATTACTTTAAAATCTTCAGTTGCTTTATTAAGATTTCCCTTTGCATCGCTATGCTCTTCTTCCTTGAGCTTTAACTTATCTTCACTTATATCCTCATAACCTTTAAGCTCTCCAAGTAGCACACTATTTTCTGTCTTTTCACGACTTATCTCACTACCTAATTTCCTTGCAAGGTCATCGCCATATTTTTGAAGATTAAATAATCTCTCTAGCATCTCTCTTCTAGCCTTACCCTCAAGCTTTAAAAACTCACTAAACTTCCCCTGTGGAAGTACCACTGTTCTTGTAAAATCATCTAAGCTAAGCCCTATAATTTCTTTGCAAGTATTATTAACTTCAGTAACCATATCCGCTAAGACATTAGCCTCATGACTAGTTATATCAACCAGCTTACACTTCCCAGATTTCGGACTTCCTGTTTTTTTATCTCTTTTTAATTCTCTATCAACTCTATATCTTTTAACTTCTGCTCCCGAAATTTGAAATTCAAAGCTGACAGCTAAGCTATCACAATTCGTATTTATAAGATTAGAACTATTCCTCGAAACCGCCCCATATAGTGCTAAAGTTATTCCATCAAGGACAGTAGATTTTCCACTTCCTGTAGGTCCGAAGATTCCAAAGAAACCTCTATCTGTTAGCTTATCAAAATCTATAAACTGCTCCTCATTAAAGCTATTTAATCCTTTTATTTTAAGACTAATTGGTCTCACTATCCTCGCCCCCCTCTTCTGAAATTATAGATAGAAGTAAATCTACTACTTCCTTTTCTGCATCTACGCCTCTTTCCTTTTTATAAAATTCCTTAAATATGTCCTCAAAGGATTTTTCCGAAAGACTAGTGGTGTCTTCATCGTCCTCATCAACCCCTACAATCTTTGGCATAATCTCTAATATATCCTTCTTAAGAGTTTTCATCTTCTTAATTTCATCTTCATTTATATATCTATTAGTAGAAATTTCAAGATAAACCCAACAATCTCTATCTTTATTTTCCTCACATTTTGAAATTGCATCATCAATGCCATTACACTTCCAAATTTCTATAGGCTTATAAACCTTCATACTAATATCTTCAATATGACACTCTTCTCCAGCCTTCACATCTACAATGAAACATTTTTTATCATAGCTAATCTCTTTTTTATTGTAATGAATTGGGGAACCTGAATATCTTGCTTTCTTCTCTGTACCTGGCACAATTTGTGGTTTATGAACATGACCAAGAGCTATATATTGCGCTTCTTTTGGGAAACAACTACCATTTACAATGTAACTTCCCCCTAACTGAATACTTCGCTCAGAACCACCTTCCTCACTGCCCATGGCATATAAATGAGAAACTGCTAGATTTATAGTATCCTCCCTATAGTTTTCCTTTAATGAATTAAACAGTTCATAAATCCTCTCACTATAGGACTTTAATTTTTCCTCGTCACTATCCATTCCACCATAAAGAACCTCATTAAGTCTTCTCTCACTTGGATAAGGCACCGTTAAAATAACTGCACTTTCACTATTTATATTTACTTCAATAAATCCTTCTCCTGATTTTACAAGTTTATGCTTTCCATAATCACCCGGCTCTACTACTGTCTTTGTAGTTCCTACCATGATTATTCCATGATCCATAGCAAGAGGACCTGCCGCAATAAGTCTATCTGGATTATCATGATTTCCCGCAATTACTAAGGTTAACCTTTCCCCATTTTTCGAAAGTTTTTTCAAAGTATCATAAAACATTTTTTCTGCTCTAGCTGGAGGATTACTTGTATCATAGACATCCCCTGCAATGATAACTAAATCTATATTATTAGACTCTACTATCTGAACAAAATCATTTAAAAACTCTTCTTGTTCATCCATCCTACTTTGTCCTTCTATATTTTTACCAAGATGCCAATCTCCCGTATGTAATATTCTCAATCTAATTCCTCCATTCTAATTTTTATCAACTAACTCTATAGTTCTACTTCCTCTACGGAAACTAATTCTTCTCCTTGAAATTCCATAACAACAACCCAAGGCATTATATCAATTATTCTATTAAACTCATCAAGTCCAAACTTATTATCATAATAATGTATTATAGTACTTAACGCTGTGCCATGAGTTCCTACTACAACATTATCGCCACAATTTTCCTTTAATATTTCCTTGAGAGCTTGTACATTTCTTTCCTGCACTTCTTTTAAACATTCACCCTTAGGAAGTTTATAACTAAAATCTTCCCATTGGGCTCTGAAAAAAGACTTAAAATCCTCAATCCACCCATCTGATACGGCTCTTTCTCTAAGGTCATCTTTAGTTATAATATCAAGATTCAATTTATCAGCTAAATCCCTTACTGTATCCATAGCTCTTTTATATGGGCTTGCATAAATCCTACTTATATCTTTATCAAACAAAAATTCAGTTACCTTTTTACTGTCCCTTAATCCCTCTTCTGTAAGTGGTCTAATTAAATCCTCATGGACTGAAAAATCTGGTTTTGCATGTCTAACAAAATATACCTTAGTCATAGTAATCTCCTCCAAATTTTGATTTATTTTTATATTTATATTTATATTTATATTTATTTTTACTATAGTTTAATTTACTTTATAAACCTTATTCTTTCCAATTTATTTAATCCATTATTTTCATTTATACATCTGATTATTTTGGACTTATATACTCCATTTTTACTAATTTATACACACATAATTATACATTAAATTACCTCCTTATACTACCAACCCGACTTTTGAATTGTCTATCATATTGCTTGTACTCTAATTAAATTATCTCATCAAAATATCAAAGCCCCTACTGTAATTTCCTACAATAGGGGCTTATAAAGTCAAACTAATTATTCTTTAGATTCTACATTCACTTCTAAGGATGGCGCTACTTCCTTAGTGATTTTTATTTCAATATAACTTGTAATTAAGAATGCTAATATTGATGCCACACTTCCTGCAATTATAGGTAATATGCCAAATGGTTGTTTCATAATCTGCCAACCTATTCCAACTGCACTACCTACTAATATAGATACAATACCGGAATGTTTTGATACTTTTGTCATGGTTAACCCTAGTATAAACGCTCCAAAAGGTCCTGCTGCTCTTAGCATGAATGAAAATACATTTAAAGTTATGATATTAATTTGGAATAATGCAATGATCATGGCACAAAGACCTATTATTATATTTCCTGCCCTAGTCATAGTAATTAAGGATTTATCTGCAACCTTAGGATTTATATACTTTTGATATATATCCTTTGTAAATATGGTTGATGCACAAAGCATGTCTGAATCTGCACTAGACATAGTAGATGCAATAATTGCAGCACATACTAGTCCCGAAATCCACTTCGGAGCTAGGCTAAACACTGAAGTTGGAAGAGCTGCACTTGCAGGAATTCCTGGAAATGCTACTGACGCCGCTATCCCGATAATTGCTGGTATAAAAGCAAATAATGCCATAAATAAAGCTGATAATAATACCGCATTTCTTCCAGCCTTCTCATCTTTGGCTGAAAAAACCCTTGAAACCATCTCTGGTCCAGACATAAATGTTATAAAATATTGACCAATAAGACTTATTACTAAAGCTACTCCCATACCATTTATAGACATCTTAGCTGGTGGAACTGCGGCTACAATTTTATCCCATCCACCTACTCCATGAATAACAAATGGTACTGCTATTAATAGTCCAAAGAATATAATTGCCCATTGGAATAAATCAGTAAAGGCATCTGCTAAAAGTCCGCCCATAGCTGTATAAATAATTGTAAATCCTGCCCCTATTATAATAGCTAGATTAAGGTCAATCCCTACTAACTGAGATATAATGATTCCTGATGCAAGTACCTGTGATGCCGTTAAACAGAATAAAGAGATAATATTTAAGATTGATGTTATTATGTGACTTGTTTTTCCAAACCGTCTTCCCACTACCTCGGGTATAGTGTATGCCATAACCCTTCTTAACTTTGGTGCAAAGAATGCCATAGGTATAATTCCAATTGCAGCTGCAAGAACATACCAAACTGCCGACATTCCCCAATCTCCATAGGCTTTACCTGCTAGTCCTACTGTACTTCCTCCTCCTATGTTGTTAGCCGCCAAACTACAAGCCACCATTATTGCTGGAAGAGACCTACCCGCTAACATGTAATCTGAACTGTTTTTAATAAAGAACTTATTTGCAATGTATCCAACTGCAAGCATAAGGAGCAAGTATACAATTACAATAATCAAAGGCACTATTTCCATAAGATATAACCTCCTAAATTTTTATATAACATTATATGCCGGAAAATTTAATTATATGTATATGCACTGTATATATACTCATATGTTTTTTAATATCATTGTTTACCTTAATGTAATAGTTACTTTACAAAAAAATCATAAATAATAGATGTAAATTAATCTAAATAAAGTATTAACACTCTATCAATGCCTTGATTCCTATATTCTCAACTTCTTCATAATACTTAATCAACTATGTATAGCATCCATTATATTTATACATATCCATAGTTTATTTCTTAATTCCTGTATATGTTTTCAGCATATTACTCCTTAAAACTACATTTTTTTTAAAAACACTTGCATATTTATACACAATAGATGTATAATGATTCCACGGTAACAAAATAATAATTTATACATATTAGGGGGACGCAATAATGAAAAAGAGTTTATTTAAAAAAGTATTTGCAATATCAATAGTGGGGATTATGTCATTATCACTAATGGCTTGTGGTAATAACACTGCAGGTAATTCAGACAAGGACTTGCTATCTAAAATAAAAGAAGATGGAAAGATGACAGTAGGTATGAGCATCGATTATGCACCCTATGAATTCTTTGTTATGGAAAATGGACAAAAGAAAAAAGTTGGTATGGATATTGATTTAATGGAAGAAATCGCAAAAGACCTTGGGGTAAAGTATGAAGTTCAAGAGATGGAATTTAGTACAATCTGTGACGCAGTAAGAAATGGAATCGTAGACTTAGGAGTTTCTGGTCTATCACCAGATGAGGAAAGACTCCAAATTGTAGATTTCTCTAATATATATTTTGAAGCGGAACAAGGAATATTAATAAATAAAAATAGTACAAGCAGCATTAAGAGCATTGATGATTTAAAAGGAAAGAAAGTTGGAGCACAAAACGGTTCAATCCAAGCTACTATAGCTCAAGGAATTCAAGGAGCTAGCGTTAAGTTATTGCCAGAAGTTCCAACATTAATTCAAGATTTAATCACAGGAAACTTAGATGCAGTTATAGTTGAATTACCTGTAGCAGATATACAAGCTGCAGTACATGAAAATTTAGCAGTGGCAGAAAAAAAGATTGAGGATGCATCAGGTGGAGGCTCTGCAATAGCTCTTCCTAAAAATCAAACAGCTTTCTCAGAGGCAGTTAATAGCACACTTCAAAGATTAATATCTGAAGGTAAAATAGAAGAGTTTTATAAAAATGCTGTTAAATTAAGTAAAGAGGAGGTTACAGGACAGTAACCTAGATCCCATTTGAAATTCAAGCTATGTTTTAAATCATTGTTAACGGCCTTATCATTACTGAGGCATCTTCAAAAATTAATAAGTCAATTTCCTCGGATATTTGACTTATTATTTGTTTTCAAATGCCTGATTTAAAATATATACAAAACTTTAAACACATCGTAAGAAGAACTTTAAGGAGGCACCATGAATAATTTAAGTTTTAAATTTTTAGAAAAATATTATCCAGTATTTTTAGAGGGTATTCGCTTTACACTACTGGTATCCTTACTTGCAGTTATATTTGGAGTAATTCTTGGTACAATTCTATGTTTTATGAAAAGATCAAAATTTTCTATATTGAATGTTCCTGTTCCAAAGGTTATAGCCTCTGTTTACATAGAGTTTATAAGAGGAACTCCTCTACTACTTCAAATCTTTATAGTTTACTTTGGTTCAAATTCCTTTGGATTAAGACTTGCTCCAATCGTAGCATGTGTAATAGCCCTCTCCCTTAATTCTGGTGCCTATGTTGCAGAAATAATAAGAGCTGGAATAGATGCTGTTGATAAAGGTCAATTAGAGGCATCAAGAAGTTTAGGTATGAGCCAAAGAATGGCAATGCAATACATAATCTTACCACAGGCTATAAGAAATATTTTACCTGCCATCGGTAATGAATTTGTTTCCATAATAAAAGAATCCTCAATGGCATCTGCAATTGGAGTTGCTGAAATTACTTATGGAGCAAAACTTGTTACAGGAGCTACTTACAGAAACTTTGAACCATTGATAGTAGCTGCACTATGTTATTTTACCCTTACATTTACATTAGGACGACTAATGGCTTATATTGAGAGGAGGCTTAAGGCAAATGATTCACGTTAATAATTTAAAGAAAAGCTTTGGAGAAAATGAAGTTCTAAAAGGCATAGATGAACATATAAAAAGAGGTGAAGTTGTAGTAATTATAGGACCCTCTGGTTCAGGAAAATCAACATTTTTACGATGCCTTAACCTACTTGAAGAACCTAGTTCAGGAGAGATTAACTTTGAGGGAATTAATATTACAGATAAGAAAACTAATATAAATAAACTGAGAGAAAAGATGGGTATGGTGTTTCAACAATTTAACCTTTTCCCACATAAATCAATACTGGAAAACATAACTATAGGACCAGTTAAGGTTAAAGGAGAAAAATCTGAGACTGCTAATAATAAAGCTATTGATCTTCTAAAAATGGTAGGTTTAACAGAAAAAGCTACTTCCTATCCAGCATCTCTTTCAGGGGGACAAAAACAAAGGATAGCAATCGCAAGAGCCCTAGCAATGGAGCCAGATGTTATGCTATTTGATGAACCAACCTCCGCACTAGACCCTGAAATGGTTGGCGAAGTTTTAAGCGTTATGAAAGACCTTGCCAAAGGTGGCATGACTATGGTAGTAGTTACACACGAAATGGGATTTGCAAAAGAAGTTGGAGACAGAATCCTCTTCATGGATGGCGGTAAAATAGTAGAACAAGGAACTCCAGAAGAACTCTTCGGAAATCCTAAGAATCCTAGAACCATAGACTTTTTATCAAAAGTTTTATAATAAATTAAAAGGGCTGTCTCAAGATTAAATATATTATAAATTAGTGTTGAAAGTGGACTTATATTATTGCCGCAAGCCATTTCGGAACCTTGCAAATGGCTTTGCTATCAATAATATTAAAGTCCACTTTCAACATCCAGATAAAACATAAGTCAATAATCTTTTAATAGTCCTTTATAAAATGATGTTATAAAAACTTAATTACTTCTTCAACTGGTGCACTTATATTGAAAATTACATTTTCATCTATATTTAATGTGCACTCATCATGTTTTTCTTTTACTGTAGTTAAATTTAATCCACCCACATGTATTTCCTTAACTCTTCTCGGATTTATATCTACTGCGAACTTACAATCTTTTATTCCAGTAATTTTAATATCATTACCTTGTCCACAATCATTTTTCACTTTTAGACCTATGATATTGTTTCCTTTTGATAATACTGGTTTTTCTGGTATGTAATCAACTTCAACTTCACCTATCATTGTTATCCAGCCACCGCTTAATTTTATTTTTGATACTAAGTTCATTTTATATTCTTCACTTACACTTTTCAGTAACTTTCCTAATTCATATATTGTCAATTCATATTTCATATTAGTTCCTCCTAAATACAATAACTATAGTTTAATAATAATCTTTATTAATTATATCATATAATAATGAAATAAACATTTAGAATTTCACTAAGGCATCTTAAAATAAATAACAACCCAAAATAGCCCAGGACACTGATCTATTTATTTTTTGAAGATGCCTTAGATGCCTAAAGGTTAAAGTTTATATTTAAACACTCTATACAATCTTCTAGAACATACATAGGGTCAACAGTATGATATATCTTATAGTTGTTTATTAAATGACTAATTCCTTCTTTGCCTAAAGTAGTTGCTATTTGATTTCCTGTTAGATTTCCCCTATTACCCCAATCCTGTAAACAGTATCCTAGCCAATACATTCTTTCTTTTTCATATGTTATTTCATCACTACCATAAACATGATTCTTAATTTTGTTTTGCTCCATGAATTCCTCAAAATAATAATATTTACTTTGTGAATACCATTGTGGTTGATATATTTCAATTCCTCGTTTATACTCACTATTTAAAGTAGCTAGAGTAAATTCAATCTCATCCATATTATATTCAATTGATAACTCAAAAAATTGTCCAAGATGTCTAGAAGCCATGTAATGCTCATTCATTAATATCCGCCCCCTCTAACTCTTCAAAATACTTTCCTACCTTACCAAACTTTTGCCTTATAAATGTCATTTTCTTATTCATTATATCTTTTTTAGCTTTTACTTCATTTGAGTAATATTCCTTATCTAATTCATCTAACTCCATAGAACTAGCAAAAGATATTGATTGTATGCCAGTGTAGGTTTTTATATTATATTGAACATCCAAGTCCATTGAATTTAAAGCTTGAAGGCAGTGATCCATTGTTATATTGTTATTGAAAAACAAATTCAAAGTATCAAACATCCTATCATCTGCCGTAGGACCGATTATAACATCATATTCACTAATATCTGCATATTTTTTATCTAATATATCTTTAACTTCTTGATTTAATATCAACCCTCTGTTATAGGCTATAAACAATAACCAACGAATATCCAAATCAAAAGTTAATGAATTAAGACCTTCTACATTTATTATATATTTATTAACATATGCCGGCTTATTTCTTCTACGAGCCGCCCAACTTTTAGCCATCTCTATATTAGTAGTGGCATAAAATCCTTTTCCAAAATCGCTAAATTTTCTTCCTCCATCATTCCTAGGGTTATTTATAATATTATCACTTCCATGATATATAATAAGCTTCATTTTAATATACCTTAGCCTTTCAAAATTTGTAGCCATATACAAACAATAATTGAGAATTTAAAATGCAGAATTAAGGACTAAAATCCTTAATTAGTTTTTTAAAAATAAAATGTTTGTATCTAATTAGAACCTCTATATATTATTATACACAAGAATATGGTTTAAAAAACATATTCTTGTGTATTGCTTTACTTAAAACTTACATGAAACTCTTAAAGAATGTAACAAATGTTTTCACTGATTGTTTCCATTTACTTTAACTGCTAAATTTAAGTTCTGGATTAAATTCCTAAACATCAAATAGTGCACCTTATCCGTTGGATGTAGCCCGTCATTCATACAATTTTCTTCTACCATAACTTCATCAATTGTTTTCCCTGTATATAGCAGATATTCTTGTATGTACTTATAATGATTTATAAATAGCACTTCCTCATTCTCAGCAACACATGCAACTACATTATTTACATCTTCATTATGAAATAATCTATTTGGATAGGACTCATTTTCAGCAGTTGAAGGAGGTGATGACATTAAAATTACTTTTTTATTATTTTGTTTAAAAAATCTTACCATGTAAGTTAAATTCTCAAACAAAATATTCATTCCATCCTTTTGTTTCCTATCATTTGCTCCTACCATTAAAATAATTACATCATCATCTTTTGAATATAATGCACTTAAATTTTCACGTATTTGTGTAGAGTTTATACCTCCACAACCATTGTTTATTATACTGCAATTCGGAAACTTATCATTTAAATATTCCTCAAATAGTCCTAGCCAACTTTTTCTTCCCTTTCTCCTAAAAAAAACTTTTTCTTTTGTTTCAAGTACTACTTCTTCACTCTTCACGCTATCAGAAGCTCCTGCCCCTGCAGCAATACTATCTCCAATAACTTTTATTGTTACATCTTCTCTAAACATTGATAAAATCCCCTTCCCCATAACCTATACCTATACCTATATCTCTTTCCATAACGTAGATGTTTCATAAGGAACTAACCCAATACTATAGTAAAACTGCTGAGAAGAACCCACAAAAGCTTGCTTTGCCCCCATGTTACCACAACGTTTAATTCCTTCTAAAACTACTGCTTTCCCTAAACCCATTTTACGATACGCTGGGTCTGTTGCTACTGGTTCTATTACTGCATATCCTGAACTTGGATCATGCCACATGCCACAGTAAGCAACAAAATCTCCATTAGGTGCAACCATTGCTATTTTAAGATTCAAATCAACATTAGCTCTCTTCATTGAATTATTTAAACACTGTTCTTCTTCTTCCGTATATACATATTTTCCTTCGCCCTTTATTTCATGGTTAAAGCCTTTCCATAAAACCTGTCCATACTTAAATAAATCATAGGATTCCTCCATACTAGTTATATGAAATCTCTCCGGAATATCATAAGAAATCTCTTGCCTATCCATATAATAAACAGCATCATTTTCTTTTTCTGTTGTTGCTACAAACCCCATTTTTGCTGCTATGTCTTGAAAATATATATCCTTATCTTGAATAACAATTCTAAAATATTTATCTTTTATAAAGTTTTTCTTTGCATAATCTAGCATTTTCCCTTTTAACCACCTATATTTTTCATAGGTCAAACAAAATCCACAACCTAATGTTGTATCATAGCTTGCTAATGCAACTAACTCACCTTCATCTTCCCATAAACCAATTTTCCCTAAAGCTGATTTATCTAAGTACCCATGAGTCGTCATCCAGTCCCATCTAGCATATGTGAATTCACAATAACCAAGTTTAATCAAAAATGCTCTTACTTTATAATAATCTTCTGTAATACCTACTTGCTTTGTATAATTTCTAAACTGAACTGCCATAGGTGTATCCCCTCCCATTTTTTAATTTCATGATTTATTTTCTATTCCCCATATTTAAAATCAAGTGATTCTTATATAAAGATGGAGTTTGCTTAACATATATCTTTAGGCTATTTCCTTATCTTTCTTATCATTCCCGCCCCTAAAACTTCAGTTGGCCTTTCAATAAATTCAAATTTCTTATAAAAATCTTCTTTTCCTTTTGCAGCCATAAGTGCTACTGTAGTGGTTGTATTCTCTATAGTATTTGAATATACATAATCATTAAGCATTTTTACAATTGTTTTTCCTATCCCATTGCCTTGATATGTTGGTAATACAATTACATCTTGTATGTACCAATACATACTGCCATCACCAACTAACCTTCCCATACCAACTATAGCATCATCATCCATTGCAACAACATCATATAAATCACATTCTAAAGCTTTTTCAACTTGAATTTTTAGGATTCCTCCCCATCCCACCGATTCTCTTAATCCATTAAATTCATCTGCTGTTAATTTATTAGTATAAAACCTAATATTCATACACGGTCTTCCTTTCCCAATATTAAGTTGAATTTCTTAAAACAAATAATAATTTAAAGATACCAGGGATATTTTAAGCTCTACAAGTAAGTAGGTTCCACAGATAATACCACTATCTTATATTTTTTTCATAGAGATAAAATAATCCCTTTCTCCATTTAACTACTCCAACCTTAACATATCCAAGATTTTCATAGATTTTCAAAGCATAAGGATTCAAGGAAAACGCATCTAGCCTTATAGCCTCTACCCCACTATTTTTCAAGATTTCCTCAATTAAAATCATAGTATTTGTTCCTATCCCAATATTATGAAACCGTGGATTAACACATAGTCTATGCACAACCCTATAGGATTCTGTTTTACAGCTCCAATCCCCTTTTTGATATTCTTCATCACATTCCTTATTTATAACAAATATGGATGCTATTGAATTATCAATTTCTCCTAATGTCATCTCTCCTCTTAAGATATCATCCTTTAAGATTTTCTCATTTGGATATATATGGTCCCACTGATTAATTGAATTCTTATTCATCTCTTCAATAGCATTATTGTATATACTAACTATATTTCCCAAATCTTCCATTGTAGCTTTTTTTAATTTAATTCCATGGTTCATTTTCTATCCTCCATATTTAAAACTACTATTAGTTATCGTTATACTATTTAAATCGCCACACTCCATATATCCTACATTTTTATAAGCTTTGTTTGAGGCTATATAACTTTTATCCGTATAGAGTACTGGAATCTTATTTTTAGCTAAAATCATTTTACTTATCTCATACATTAACATCCCTGCATATCCATTTACTCTATTACTTCTATCCGTAAACACAGTATTTATCCTCGCATATTCGCTATCCTCATAAGCTATAAGTGCCATAGAAACAATTTTATCATTACTATCCTTCCAGACATAAAAATCATCATTTCTAATCAATTTTTCTGCCCTATCTAACTGTTCTTCAATTGTTGTAGAAACATTAGATAATTCTTCATATTCATCAACGAGAAAGGATGCTATTAATTTCCTATCACCAAAGCTAGCTTTCCCTAGCTTCCCATTTTTCTCTCTATTCAAAGTTGGATTCAGACATTGATATGAACACATTTTTAAATAATCATTTCTATTTAATTTTTTTGAATATCTTTCTTCTATTTTTTCATATATGTTATCCTTATAAGTAATATTAGTACTATTACCAATTGATAGTAACTTATCTAGTAGTTGCATTAACTCTTCTATTTTTTCACTTGTAATATCTTCGCTTGTCCAAATCCATAATGGTGTATTAATATTTGATCTAGCAACTATAATGTCTGCTCCATCACTGTATATTTCAGGACTGCTAGAATCTTTAATTAATCTCATTATATTGTATCTAACAATATCTTTTCTAAATTTCTCTGATTCAAATATTTTATCGTTACCCACTATAACTTTCATTCTTTAACACTCCTAGCTATATAAATAATATTTAATTAAGTGTATCACAAAGGAGTTTGATATCCAATATATGTAACAGTCGTTTTGGACATGATTATCTATATCTTATGAAATAAAACACCTAACTTAAAACGAAAAGTGCCTGATATCTAGACACTTTCGCCTCTTAGTATTTACAGTTGTAAGTTCAGAGCCTTTATAAGATATTTAGCAATTCCATCATTGTCATTACTGCCAATTACCTCATCAGCTATAGACCTAACCTCTTCTATCGCATTTTCCATAGCAATACCCTTACCACATAGTTTAATCATACCAATATCTGAAAAATCATCTCCAAATGCAATGATTTCATCCAATGTAATATCGCAGGTGGTACATAATTCCTTAATTGCTTTTTCCTTTGTAGCTTCTTTTTTGGTGAATTTATACCAGAACCCATCCGAAAATCTAATACAATCATAATCAGACAAAATGTTTTTTAGTGTTTCTGCTTTATTTGAATCAAATATTTCCACGCACATTTTTAGTGAAGATTCTGAAAAATCTTCAAAATCTGTATAAATACTATCCCCCCAACTTTTATCCTCTTTTTTAGGGTCAATTTTATAGTTCCAATAATGATTTTCCACAGTATCTATGGTTATCTCACAGGCTGTTCCGCATACCTCTCTAGCTTTTTTAATCATATAATTAGTTTCATCTACTAAAATTTCAGCTTTGTAAATATATTCACCATTTTGCTTTATCAATGCCCCACCACTACAAATTAAAATATCAGGAAGAAGCTCTGATAAAAATATCATAGAATTTTGTTCACTCCTAGCAGTAGATACACCTATCATTAAACCTTTATTTCTACACATATTTAGAACTAAAAGGGTATACTCAGAAAGGGTTCTGTCACTTCTCAACAATGTTCCATCTAAATCAAACAATAATAATTTATAGTCCACTCTTTATCCCATCCTCATCAACTTTAAACTGCAAAAATATTTTGCACTCTCCGTCTAAATTCCTTATGAAATCATCTATCAAACTTTTAGTGTCCCCATTTTTCCTAGGTGAACCATTAAATATAAGTGTTTTCATAAATCTCACTCCTAACAACATTTTAGTTAAATTATATCATTAATGCCTAAATTTCACTCAAGTTTTTTATTTTTAAATTTTTATGTAATAATAAAATTATTAAATATTATTAGGTTGGTGATTTAATGGAAACTAAAATAGAACAACTAACTCAAATCCTAAAAGAAAGCAATAACATAGTATTCTTCGGTGGAGCAGGTATGTCAACTTAATCAAGAAACAAAGTCCTTATTTAAATGCCTAATTATTTATAGACACTCAATCATTGTAAATTTTAATATTATTTTATTACTCTTATGAACACACAGCCTGTATAGCTTTTGTAAAGTAATTTATCATTCCTAAAATATCCTCTGTATCATAGTAATTCTTATATAAAAGTTCATAAGCTCCAGTTAAATTCCCAGTGCAGTGACATATATGATAAAATTCCATTCTAGTTTCATCCAAATTATCACTCTTCAAATATTTATAATTACTATCAAATCTAATTTTCAAGAAGCTTTCCTCATACTCTAAATCAAAAAATCTTGCCCCCTCTATATCTATAATATATGCATTATTATCCTTATCAACCATTACATGATTAGGGCCTAATTCAGAATGAATTAATTTAAATTCACTTCTTTTCTCTATATTTTTCATTAAGTTTTCTAATATTCCATTTAACTGTAAATATATATTTGAGTTGTCTGAATCAACTTTAATAAGATACTTAATGTTCTGCATAGCTTCCTCATAACAATACTTAATTTGATTAAAACTTTCTCCTAAAAGGTTGTTCACCTGACCTACCTCTTTTCCTTTAATCTCATGTAAATCATCAATACTTTCCTTTAATGATTTTAAAGCTTCATTTAAACGCTCTGATTGGTTTTCTATTATATAATCTAAATCAAAACCCTCAATATATTCTACAAATGCGTAACTTGCTTCTTCAAAACTTGAATCAATATAATATAATTTTGGAGTTTTTACACCATGCTGTATCATTAATTCGTTATTTAGCCTAAACATTAATGGACTACTGGATAAAAATACATTGTTGTTTACACTTTCAGAATCTGAAAAATAATTTGTACTTTTGTCCCATACATAAACAACAAATTTAAATCCATTATCTAAAGTAGCTAAATAAGTATGTTTTTGCGCTCCCCCTAAGAGCCTTTCTATATCTTTTAATCCCCTCTCTTTTCCAAAATATTTTTTAGCTTTCTCTTCAATTTTCCTCTCCATATCCTTCACTCCCATAATTTCATTTTATAGTTTATATAATACATTTTTTCTAAAAAAATACTAGACTTTAATTTTAAAATTTGTTATAGTTTAGTTTGAAGTCTTGATATTTTTCAAGACTTTTTTATTTGTATTTTCACCAGTTTCTATAGTGTAATAGATAAAAATATAAAATATATTAGGTAGGTGATTTAATGGAAACTAAAATAGAAAAACTAACTCAAATCCTAAAAGAAAGCAATAACATAGTATTCTTCGGTGGAGCAGGTATGTCCACTGAATCTAGATACAAAGTCTTCATTTTTTTCTAAACAAAAAGTGCCTATTAACTAGACACTTATATTCAATCTTTATCCTATTATTTCTCTAACTTATTCCTCAGAAACTCCACATATTTTGCTATATTTTCTATTAATTTTCCTTTACTTAAATCATTGATTTCAACGCTATAATTGCAAAACATACTTGTAGGCGCTTTCATTAGGATTATCATAGTAATCATCCTCAATTACATTTATTTTATAACCACAGTCTTCAAAAACTTTTTGCATTATTTTATTTGAAGCTCTTGTTTCTCCGCAGAAACGTTTCATTTCCAGCTTCTTCATTTCTTCTGTAACATAGTTTAAAAGTTTATAAGCTAGACCTTGTTTTCTATAATCTGAATGAATCGCAATATTCATAATTTTTATGTAATCTCTTTCACCTTTCCAATTGTAAATAAAGATATCTCCAACTATTTTATTGCCATCTAACAATGCATAATAGATTGCTTTTTCATCTTCTAATAGATCCTTCCAATCTTCTTCTTTCCAATAATCTTTTGGGAAACACAGTTTATCAAAATTAATAATAGATTCTATGCTTTCAACATTAAGCTTTTTAATAGTAACCATAATTCCTCCTATAGTATAAATCATTTGTATTTCAAATTCACATTTTCTAAATTACTTTTATTTTACTACAACCAGTAAACTATTACAATAAATGGCTATTTTAGTTTTGTAATTAAATTCCCTATGTTATAATTAATTCAAATAATATTGGAGATGATTTAATCTCATGACGTTTAACGTCCATGGATAAGTTCACCTATCCTAATATAAAATTTGGAGGCTCACTTATGGAAAATAATATAGAAAAGTTAACACAAATACTTAAAGAAAGCAATAACATAGTATTCTTCGGTGGAGCAGGAATGTCCACCGAATCAGGTATCCCCGACTTCAGAAGTGCTAATGGGCTTTTTAATGATAAGCTTAATATCACCTTTACCCCTGAACAATTAGTTTCTCATTCTTTTTATATTAAATATCCAGAGCTTTTCTTTAATTTTTATAAATCAAAGCTCATATATCCTGAGGCTAAGCCCAATGCTGGTCATCTGGCCCTTGCTAAACTTGAAGAAATGGGTAAATTAAAAGCAATAGTTACTCAAAACATAGATGGACTTCATCAAGCAGCGGGCTCTAAAAATGTTTTTGAACTTCATGGATCCGTTCATAGAAACTATTGTATTAAATGCAATGCTTTTTATGATGCTAATTTCATCTTAGAATCTGTAGGTGTACCTACTTGTACTAAATGTAGTGGAAGAGTTAAGCCTGATGTGGTTTTATACGAGGAAGGCTTGGATGAAAATACTATTAAAGGTGCCGTAAATGCTATTTCTAAGGCAGATACTTTAATCATTGGAGGAACTTCCTTAGTTGTCTACCCTGCTGCTGGACTTATAAATTATTTTAAGGGTAAAAATCTTGTATTAATAAATAAAAGCGAGACATCGGCTGATTCTAAAGCTGATTTAGTTATTAATGATTCTATTGGTAAAATCCTTAGTAATGTAATGAATCTTCTTTAAGATTCTTCCTATGATATGTTATACTGATATAGAATACAAAGCATAACAAAGGAGAATTAACTATGAAAGAATTTGACATGAACGGTCTTCAACAGATAGAAGTTGCCGAATTAGAGCATGTGGTTGCTTCTTTTAAATCTATATTTTTAAAATATCGATGTGCTCTTAGAGAGATTGAAACAAAATTTGAAATATTAAATGATGAATATAAAAGTATTCACTCCCATAATCCAATTGAACATATGAAATCACGTATTAAAAGCCCTGAGAGCATCTTAGAAAAGCTTCAGAGAAGAGGCTTTGAGTTAAGTATATCTGGAACTGAAGAATTAACGGATATCGCTGGTATTCGTGTTACTTGCTCCTTCTTAAGTGATGTTTACGATATCGCAGCTTCAATTAGAGCTCAGGATGATTTAACTATTCTTAAAGAACGGGATTACATAAAAAATCCTAAGGATAATGGCTATCGAAGTCTTCATCTTGTTGTAAGTATTCCTGTGTATTTCACTAAACAAATTGAATATGTTCCTGTTGAAATTCAACTTAGAACAGTTTCCATGGATACTTGGGCAAGTCTTGAACATAAGCTAAGGTATAAATATAATGGTGAAATGCCTAATGATATTAGTAACATGCTGTTAAACTGTGCTCATACTACAGCTCACCTTGATGATCAAATGCTTATTGCTCATAATAGATTAACAAATTAAAATTACTCACTTTATAACAGACTTTAAATATTTAAATTATAAATTTAGGGATGTATTTTAAAATACATCCCTAAAAAACTTATAATAATAACCCTATATTTTGAATGATTATTGAAATTAATCTTCAATATTAGGTTCATGAAGGTTCCTAAACAGTTCGGCAAAATAATATCATATCTTTGTTAACACATAGCTAATAGTTTAAATCAATCACTACGAGGCAATACTGTGGTATCTGTTAAAATATTATCCACCTGATAGTCATTAACATTTAAATCTATTTTCTTTTTCAAAAGCATAGAAATCAATTCTTCCTTTTCCTCTTCAAAAATTCCTGACTTCCTTATATTCTCTATAAAATTTTCTAAATCATAGATAACACAATCTCCTGAATATGCCCCTAACTCTGTACAAATATCAATAGAAGCCTCCAATGGCTCTGTGGCATAATCCACATAAAGCATACTTGAATCACTTGAAAGTTCTTCTATTTTCCCAACGTAATATCCTGAAATAAAGCGACGTGCTTCATCTTCCTCTTGGAAGCCTATAGTATCTCCATTTGGAGTAACTACTATATAATTATGATAAGGAACTATTGTCTCCATATTCTTCTCTCCTTATTTAAAATGTATTTTAAACCATAATTTTAAGTTCTCCAAATGGTGTTGTTATTATACTGAGTAAAAAATGACATGTACACAACTTACTTATTATCCCATATCCTTTTAATGTCTATATTACTATTTATATCACTACTACTAAATCTTAATAAATATACATCAGGATTACTTAAGTTTTTCCAGAAATCGAAGCCTGAAACCTTATCAAAATATCTCATTATAAGTGAAAATAATTCCCCATGTGTTACTACTATTGCATTTTCATGTTCACTCTTTAAAATATCACTTAAAGCTTCAATAGCTCTTTTAGTAGCTTGATTTGAAGATTCCCCACCGTCAAATGCTATATCCATATCTTCATATGCTGTTAATAAATATGGAGTATAATCATTTACTACATAAGGAAGTAATAGTTTTTCTCTCATTCTTTCATCAATATTTATCTCTAACTTTAGATGTTGTGCTAATGGCGTTATAGTTTTTACAGCTCTAACATAAGGACTAGATACAATATAATCAATATTATATTTAAGTAAATAATCCTTCAATTCTTCTGCTTGCCCTATTCCTATCTCTGTAAGCTCCGCCTCAGCAGGTTGTCCAAATGCTTTGCAATGTCTAACTAAATAAATATTCTTCATTATGCCACTCCTTTATTGTCTTTTAAAATCTTCTATTATTATATACCAATTAAATAAGAAAGAGTAATCTAAAAATACTAATTAAATTCATATACTCTATATATTCTAATTAAATTTATATATTTCATTCGTTAATAATATACTAAGGATTTCTCCACAATTTTTAAACTCTAAATTGTACATTCTTAATTAGAATATATATGAAATTTAATAAATCTAGTTTTTGATAACAATATATTTTAAATATATTGTTAATAATATAAATTAAGGAAGTGTTTTATATGTGTACAGGTTTAACTTTAACAACAAAAGATGGTCACCATTTATTTGGTCGTTCAATGGATATTCCCTTTGGGTTTAATCAAGGAGTTCATATTATTCCTAGAAACTATGCTTGGACTAATCACGTAACCAGTGAAAGTATGAAAACTAAATACGCTATCATTGGTATGTCCAGTATAATCGATAATCATCCCATGTTTGCTGATGGTATGAATGAAAAAGGCTTAACATGTGCCGGTCTTTATTTCGCCAATTTTGCAGAATACGAAAAAAAATCAATTAATGGGAAATTTAATATTGGACCTTATGATTTTATACTTTGGACTCTAAGCAATTTTGAAAATCTCGAAGAATTAAAGGAAGGTTTGAAAAATTTAAATCTCGTTGATGAACCTTTTTCTCCAGCAGTTCCAATTCCATTATTACATTGGATTTGTTCTGATAAATCTGGAAAGAGTATTGTCATTGAAAAAGTAAAAAATAAATTAAATATCTTTGATAATCCAGTTGGCGTCTTAACTAACAGCCCAGATTTTAAGTGGCATCTATATAATTTACATCAGTATATAGGAATAAATCCTATGCAACCTAAGGATCTTAAGTGGGGAGACTTAGATTTATTTCCATTCGGACAAGGACTTGGTGCCTTTGGTATCCCTGGAGATTTCACACCAGCCTCTCGCTTTGTAAGAGCTTCATTTTTAAAGAATCATATTTCAGATATTGATAATGAAGTCAATGGAGTAGCTGGTTTCTTTCATATATTATCTAGTTGTGACATACCTAGAGGTACGGTTTTATCCACCGAAGGTCACAAAGATACAACTATATATACCGCTGCCATGTGTTCTGAATCTGGCACTTACTATTATCATACCTATTCTAACAGACAGATTACAGCCATTAATTTATTTAAAGAAGATTTGGATATGGATAAAATTAAATCCTATCCATACAGAGAAACTCAATCATTGTTTTGTGAAAACTAGTGTAGTCAAAACCATTAATAGAAAAAGAGTGATTGACAAGATCAATCACTCTAATATTTTTCATCACTTAATTAAAGTATACATTTATAACATCTATAGTTATCTTTAATCTCAAAACCCGCAGCCAAAGCTGAATCTAATTCATTAGTGCAATCTTCATCAATAAAATATAAAACTTCTTCTACTTCACCAAATTTATTATATAACTGCATCAACATTTCATTAAGTAAAATACTTTCAATACCCTTATCTTTATATTCTTCATCAATAAAGAATCCAACTATATCTGATATATCTTTAGCTGTCTTAATAAAAAGACTTGCATGAATTTCTCCATCTTCCCTGAAAACAAATACTAGAAACTTCTCCATATCTATGTGTAAGTTTTTGCTATTATAATACATTCCAATAGGAATAGCATATTTGTCATGAAATACGGAATATTCTTCAAAGTTAATGTTAGTAATTTTTTCTACACAATGATTTTTGGGATATATACGAGATTGTAAATTACATAACCTGGTATCAATTGTAGCGTCCACACATTCAACATTCCTTTTATTGAAATATGCATTTGCATTTTTATTAGTAAGAGGTACCCCTATCAATAATCTATATCCTGGTAATTCCTTACCTATGTAATCAATAAATTCATCTGCAACTAGGTCATAATCTCCACTTATTAGAAATTGTGTTGTTTGTGCATACTTTTCATCACAGTCCCAATGATAAACACAAACTCCACATAATACATTTTGATTATAGTAAGCTATTACATTTTCCCTATCTGAACTGATAGCCCTTTCCATCTCATCTTTAATCTTTTTCATTGATTTTCTTCTTGGATAACTAGCATGTAAATTATTCTGACTTAATTCCCATGCAAACTCAATTACATCCTCTAATCTATAAATTATTTTTATCATTTTTTATGCCTCACTTATCATTAATATTTTAAACTTCTGTTTAGACCAATTTAATCTCTCTTGTAATTTGTTACCACAACTGCCCCTCTACGCACTGATTACACTTTTTCAAAATTATTTTTAGTTAGTTGTGTATATTTATTACATCTACCCCTAAATTAAAACATCAATTATAAAACATATAATACCTGCCAAGATTATAGAGCTTATATTAAAGCAACTCTTTAAAGATAACTGATGCCCCCTATTATTTTTTTCTTTCTCCCTAGTCATTACCATGTGAATAATATTAGCAGTAAATCCTGAAGAATTCCCTCCTAAATGATAAACTGGTAATCCTAATGGATTTCCAGACATTAATACGAATATTCCAATAGCAATAACAGCTAAAGAAATAAAAAACAGACTGTCTTTAAAATTGGTATCTTTCACCTTTGATATAAATAAGGTAATGACTACAATAACAATTGTCCAAAATATAGCCAGACCAATACATTTCATTAATTCTTTAAAATTATTATTTTTCATAAACTTCCCCCTAATCAATTAGTTAGTTCAGAGTTCAATAGTATAGCCACTATCTTACATGTGAATTACACCTCTACAAAAGCAATTTTCAACTAAATATAAATGACTAAACAATAATTTATATGCAGTATCTCTACAACTTATTTTCAATATTTTAGGACTCAATATTTAAAATTGTTTTTCACCAAAAGCATATATTACTGGCATATTAAAGTGAAATCCCTCACCTCTATTGAACCTTTCAAGTCCATTGAATATATCTTTTTTAAACTCTTCAAAAACAGCTAAACCTAAGTCTTCTATCTGTTCAAATATGCCTCTAACAGCATTTGTCCACATTTCTTGCCACCATTCTTCCTTATCTTTATATATAACCTCAGAATTCTCTTCATGTACTTTAATATTTACAAATCCTAAATCACTAAATATTTTCATTATATCCTCTACGGTATTAAACCTAGGTATATCTGAGTTTCTACGATTTTCATCTTGCTTAACTGGTGAAATATACTTATTAATTATATCAGTTAACCACTTTTGATCTTCTTGTACTCCCCATATACTGAATCCTGCTTGTCCTCCACTTTTTAATATCCTCATAACGCCATTTAATTTATCTTCGCTCATCAAAAGATATCCAATTCCAAATCCACAAATTATATTATCAAAATAGTTTTCTTCAAAATCTAAATGTTGAGCATTCATATTTTTTACTTCTGCATTACATAGATTTCTATATAAAATATCCTTATGGGTTTCATTTACCATCACTTCTGAACTATCAATCCCTATAACATATCCATCTTTACCCACCTTATCTATTGCAGGAAATAATGAAGCTCCTCTTCCCATTCCTATATCCAGCACTGTTGCCCCATTGCTAATGCTTGAAAATTCAATCAATTTATCACCAAAATCACCCCAATATTTTGGACCTATTTTACCAAAGTTAGGAGCTACCTTATCCCATGTGCTAATACTTTTTTTACTTACCTTCATTTGTATACCACCTTGTTTGTTCTATAATACTTAATGCTCTATATCTGTAGTTGTCGTACTCTAATGCCAAAGATATACTTATTTATATTTTGTGTATTCTATTTAAATGTACTGAATATGAAATTTTATAGTATGTTGGATTATTATTTTTATTTACATTTTTCTTAATACAATATGATGAAACATGGCTATCCCCTTATATTCCGCTATTTCACTTACCTTTAATTCCATATCTATCATCTTCTGTTGCCATACCTCATCATTTTGTATATCTTGATTCTGCTGCAAATGCCAAAACACTCTGATTCCTAGCTCTTTTTTTACTTCAAATTTATCCGACCATTTTAATAGATCTTCACCTTCATAGCAATTAATATCCCCAAAGTGCTCAGCATGTCCACTTTGCCCCTCCAGCAATTCTATTGCATGGTCAAAGTTGTTAAGTAATACTACCATCTGCATAACTCTTCCAGCCCTATTATGTTTTAAAATAGAAAGACAACCTTTTCTCTTTAATATTCTTGAAAATTCTTTTATAATTTCTTCTCTTTCCTCTGCATATTCTAAAACATTATGGCATAATATCACATCAAATGATTCATCGTCAAAATTCTTAAGTTCACTGATATCTCCATTTATTTGTTTATAATGATTTTCTGCAAATCTCCCCTGAAGCATCTTTTCATCTGGTTCAATTGCTATAACCTCATTATTTATAGCAAAATGATCAGCCGTAATTCCATTACCACTTCCAAAATCCAACACCTTTTTATTATGTATGTATTTTAGCTGTTCCCATGTGATTTTCTTTTGTAATAATTCCCATGGATCAATACCTTTAACATCCATTCTTAACATCCCCTATTATCCTACTGTATGTAATTTCTACTTCACCTTCCCTATATTTATATTATATCATGTAAAAAATGTAAAAAACAGTCTTATATTAGGCTGTAATTTTCAATACAATATACCTATCACATGTATGGAGGTATTTATGAATTCTATGATATTTAAAAACAGAAATTTTTTACTCTTTCTCTTTGGACAATCTACTTCTTCTTTGGGCACCAATATTTTACACTTCGCTACCGCTTTATACGTTTTTCAAATAACTGGCTCTGCAGGCAAATTCGCTTCAATTATTGCATTAGGTATGATACCAAACTTAATTTTAGGGCCTATAGCAGGTACCATTACGGATAGAGTTAATAGGAAAAATTTAATAATATTTGGTGATTTAATTAGAGGTGTATTTGAAATTTCATTATTCATCTTTTCACTATCATTAAATTTAAACATTGAAATTATGTATATTATGGTTATATTTCTTTCAGCTTGTGAAGTTTTTTTTGACCCAGCATTTACAACCATTCTTCCTTCCATCGTTACAAAAAATGAATTACCTGAGGCTATCGCAGTTAAACGCACTATCGGAAGAATAACCAGTATCTTTGCTCCATTATTAGGTGCACTTCTACTTAACCTAGTAGGTTTTAAGGTAATGTTATTACTGGATGGACTAACTTTCTTAATCTCATCATTCTCTGAAATATTCATAGAAATACCTTTAACTAAACCCCTTAATAAAACCTCTTGTTTTTTTAAAGACATTGCTGAAGGATTTAAAGTTTTATTTATTAATAAAGGAATTATTTCATTGGTAAGTAATAATATTATAACAAATGTAGTCATAATTCCATTTATCTTTGTTGGATTTCCTTATATAATTGTTGAGATATTAGGTGGTACTCAGCTAATTTATGGAACTGTTCAAAGTGCTGCAGCGTTTGGATCTATTCTTTCCATATTTGCTGTGTTTATGGCTAAAAAAAGATATGATATTGATAAGTGCATTAAAATTGTTCTTACAATTTCACTTTCATCCTGTATTTTTTTAATTCCATTAGCAAGCAAAATTTTTATTAGTTTATTAAATAATCATTTCATTATCATAACTATATTTTTCAGTATGATAATATTCATATTTCGCTTTGGGAATGCCTTTTGGGATGTTTTCTATGGAACTTTTTATCAAACTTCAATTCCATCAAATTTGCTTGGCAGATATGTAGCCATTGAAAGTTTATTTATAACTATATCAAGATTAATTGGCTTAAAATTATTTGGGTATTTATTTGATAGCTATACTTTACTTATACCTATGAGCTTCTTAATAATTGGAATTATATTAAAAGTAATTATTCATATTCCTTTTATTTCAAAAGTCGAATAATGAAGATACATGTATAACTTTAGTGCCCATAGCTGTTAAAGGCAGCTATGGGTTATCTGTAAATACATTCTCAATAACGAGATTGTGATAATACCATATCTTTACATGACGGTGTTTGTTCCACCACTTACTATAAAATCATTTTGATTTTCATTTTATAATATCCTGATAGATCATATCCACTATTTCATCTACCCCTAATTCTTTATGTATAAATGCCTCAGGAATGATACCTAATAAATCTTTTTCATTCCACCATTTCCTCATTTCCTTTTCTCCAAATTCATGAGTATTAGGCTTTTGTTTATGACGATTTAATGTTTCTTCAAAGGGTATATCAAAGTAATATGCAAAAATTTGATTATCAAATTCATAATGTAAATTCTCAAATAATTCTCTATACCACTTTGAATTCAAGATACCCTCTAAAATTACAATACTACAATGTTTTTTCCCATACAGTACAAGTTCCTTTAATAATTGTCTTGATTCTGTATCAGGTCCATCTTTCACAAATAATATTTCTCTTCTAACAACATCTTGTGAAATTAACATTGTACCATGCCCTAATTTCTTTTGTAATGCCTTACCTATTGTAGTTTTACCACTTCCCGAATTACCTCTTAGTATTATTAACTTTATTACTTTATCCATGTATTATATCTCCTTCTTATATAATCCTATTAATTCATTTACAGCCTTAGCCCAACATTTTTCAGAAATATCAGGCCACACACAATCACCAGTTTCTTCTCTACATAACTCCATAGCTCTTATTATAATTTTACTATGAGTTATATTCCCTCCTCGCAATATATTTTCAGTTACCAGGCTCCAGTAAGGTGCATGTTCATCAATCTTAACTTCATGCATATCTTTAATGACTCTATCCACGTCATACTCAAGACTGATAAATTCTTCTGACCATACCACACCATTTCCATGCAATATCAAAAACTGCGTCTTCCCTTCACTAAAAATAGGTATACCAACAGACCCAGGATTTAAAACAGATTTCTCGTTATGTACAATCTTTCTTTGTATATGGGAATGACCACATAAGATGATTGATGATTTTATACTGTTCATTATTTCTATAGTTCTATCATCATCTGGTAACATTTTTTCATTTGTCTTATAGGGTGAACCATGACAAATAGTGATTGATGGCATATCACCCACTGCTATCTCTCGAACTGGTTGCAATTGTTCAAAGAAATCCAAATCTTTGGATGTAAGTAATTTATATGCATACAACAGTGCTCCACTGGCAGAATTTTTATCTTTCCAACCTTTTTCACCACCATCACGGTAATTAATCCAATAATCTTCCTTATTTCCCTTGATAAAATAACATTGATATCTTTCATTAAGATTATATAATATCTGCATTGTTCTTTCAGGGTATGCTAATTCGCCAATATAATCACCCAAAAATATAAATGTACTAATACCTCGTGAAAATGCATATTCAATGCAACGCTTCAATGCAATATAATTTCCATGTACATCTGATAATACTGCTATATCCATATTCTTTGTCCCTTCTCATATTTTATTTTATCTAATCTCTGCAAAAATTTCATGTATGTTCCCATCTGGGTCAGCAAATAATGCTGTTCTTTGGTTCCATGGCATATCTTGTGGTTCGTGGATAGGTGTCGCTCCCATTGCGACTAATTCTTTGAATGACTTGTCCACATCACCTGAATTTTCACACGGAAAAGCAAGTTCAAAAGCCTGCCCACATACATTTTTTTCATATTCATTACTGTAATTGTACATAACTTCCCTCATGCAGATAGCGAATCTCACTCCACTATTTTCAAACTCAACATAATTTCCAAGGTCATTTTTAATCTTAAATCCAAGCACTTTATTATAAAAATTCTTCATCCTATCTATATCATTTGTCCAAATTGTAATAAGGTTAATTTCTGCTCTCATTATAGATTGCCCCCTATAAATTTAATCTTTATTTATAATATCTTTACTCTCTACTATTTTTATTTTCTATATCTTATTGATAATTTTCTTCATATAAACCCTTCAACTACATTTAATCAAAAATCAAATACATATCATTTAGTGTTTTATTTTTTATGAATCCCATATATTCATAAATTTTCATTGCTGGGTTATTATTATAAACATATAACCTAGTAGCAGGGTAGAGAATACTTGAACAGCTAATTGAATTTTTAATTAAGTAGCTTCCAATGCCCTTACCTTGATGTTTTGGCTTAACGGTGAAACTCATAATTAGTGGAAATCCTTCATACTCCATATGTAAGCATGAACCTACCACTTCCTTGGTATCTTTACAAATCACTACTCTTGAACTATTGTAAAGTGCATCGTTCTGCTTACTGTACTCAATAGCCTCCTCTACATGACTTATATAGGTTTCTTTACTATGAACTGATTTTATACTTGGATTAGCTAAGTATGCTTCTATTATCAAATCTGCTATTCCACTCTTATACTGGTCAAGCACAGGTTTAACTTCATACTTATCTGGAACAATACAATTCATATGTTCTGTTGGTCTAATCATCCAAAATCCATCTTCAAAGAGTTCACAACCTCTACTTTTATAGAATGGCAGGTAATCTTCCACAACTTGATTAATTAATATTTTCTCTTCTTTTATTGAGATAGTTTTTAAATACTTTAATAGCTTATCAGCTAAATACATGTAATCCACGTAGGGTGGCACAACAAATAAATCACTCATAGAATTTGGCTTCAAAAAAACTCCACCTACAATTTTATCATCTTTAAAAATAAAGTACCCCGAATCTAGATATTTTGCTTTCTCTAAGAGAGTCTCTTGAGAACTTCTAAAATAGTAATGACCATATTTTTGACCATGATAAACAACATGATATTTAGAAAACACCTCCGGCACTTGATAAAGCAGCTTTATATTATCACCTAAATCTATATATTCACCAATAATTTTCTTTTCTATATTCATAACTTCCCCCTTGTTAACCCCATTAAACATATCTTACCGACTTCATTTTATAGTAATATTATACCATAAAATCAACATAATTATAAGACTGTTAATTAAAGGGCTTCATTGTTATACTTTAGTTACATAGTAAAAAAGGGGGACTTCTATGAGTAATGAAGTAATTAAATCTTTAAAAAATCATAGATCTATAAGGACTTTTGATAAAAAGAAAATTGATCAAGAAATTTTGAATGAGATATTAGAAGCAGGGGTTAGAGCTGCTAATGCAGGTAATTTGCAAGGCTATGCATTAGTTGTAATTGATGACCCTGATAAGCTAAAAGCTTTAGGCGTATATAATGTACCACTTGTAATAATAGCATTAGCTGATGCCTACAGAACCCAAAAATGGCTTACTACATTTGAAGAAAATGAAATACCTGTAAATACAGCCCACGGATTTTTCATGAACAATTGGGATGCTCTAATCTGCCTTCAAAATATTGTAGTCGCCGCAGAAAGTTTAGGTCTTGGCACATATTACAATGGAGATGTAACTTCTATGGATGTAAAGAAAATTATAGATAACCCTGAATATACTTTCCCCTCAGGGATGCTTTGCTTAGGTTATCCAAAACATGAAGGAAAGCTTTTAGATCGATTACCATTGAAGGCTGTAGTACACTATAATTCCTATAATATTCCTACAGAACAGGAGCTAAAGGAGTGGTATAGTGAAAAGGAGAATTTATTCCAAACTAGAAACACTGAAGAAAGACTTGAAACCCTTAGAAGTCTTGGAATTTTCAATCTAGCTCAGGCTTACTCTAAAAATAAATTTAAGAAGGATGAGTTAGAATGCCTTAGTGAAGGTATAAAAAGAAATCTTAAAGAATCAGGATATAACATATAATATGTGGCTTCTCCCTAACTATCTCCAATGCGAAAAAGTCAGATAGATTATTCTTCTATCTGACTTTTAATAAATTTTTCAATTTTTTATGCATAATTAATAGGATTTACCACATAATCTAATAGCTTCCTTCCACCTTTAGATATTTCCTTGTTTAATGTGAACTATGAAAACAGTTTAGATTAAATATATTTTTATATTTTTTAGCAACTATATTGATTTACCTATAGATATTTAGCCGTTAACGATGCCTTGCATCCTTGTAACTTTTGAGGCGTTCCTTCAAATATTATTTCTCCACCTTTAGTTCCTCCATCTGGTCCAAGGTCAATAATCCAATCTGCTCTTTTAATTACATCGATATTGTGTTCAACAATAATGACAGTATTTCCATTATCTACAATACTTTCTACTATGTTAATGAATTTTTCAATATCGGCCATATGAAGTCCTGTCGTTGGTTCATCCATAATATACACCGAACTTTCTTTATGTAATTCACTTGCTAGCTTTAATCTTTGACATTCACCACCTGATAATGTATCTAATGTTTGACCTAATGTTAAGTACCCAATTCCCATATCATCAATAGCCTGTAGCTTTGTTTTAACTGCTTTTAGATTAAAGAATTCAATAGCCTCTACAACCGTCATATCAAGAATTTCAATTATATTTTTCTCATGAAACTTATATTCCAATACTTCTTTTTTAAACTTTTTCCCTTCACAAACATCACAAGTACTTTTTATATTTTCCATAAATGCAAGGTTTGTCTCTATTACTCCACTACCTTTACAATTTTCACAAGCCCCTTCTGAATTTGAACTAAATAGCGATGGACTAACATCATTTTCTTTCGCAAAAGCTTTTCTTATATTATCCATGATTCCACTGTATGTGACTAAACTTGATCTTGAATTTGCTCCTACAGGGCTTTGATCTATTAGTACAGCTTCTTTGTTTTGTTTTAAAAACTCCTGTTTAATTAATGTGCTTTTACCTGACCCAGCAACACCGGTTACCACCGTTAAAACATCTTTAGGTATATTAACTGAAATATTTTTCAAATTATTTTTATTGCAATTAACAGCTTTTAGATACCCATTATGATTTCTTATATTTTTTTTAATTGTAAGAGATTTTTTTAGAGCATCACCTGTTAAAGTACCCGATATAAGCAAATTTTCATAGTTACCCTGATATACTATTTCTCCACCATGTCTTCCTGCTAGTGGTCCAACATCAATAATATGGTCGGCAATTTTAATCACGTCAGGATCATGTTCAACAACAATTACTGTATTACCTTTATCTCTTAATTTTTTTAAAAGATTATTTAGCTTATGAACATCTCTTGGATGGAGGCCTATACTAGGTTCATCAAATATATACATTAAATCTACAAGATTACTATTCAGATGTTTTACCATCTTAATACGTTGAGATTCTCCCCCTGATAATGATGAAGTCTCTCTATCTAAGGTTAAGTACCCAAGCCCTATATCTATAATATTATTCAACTTTTCCACTATTCCTTTAACTAAAGGCTCTGCTTCTGGCTCCTTTATATCTTGTATCACTTTAACTAATTCATCAATTTGCATACTAGTTAAATCAGCAATATTATATCCATTAATTAAGCATCCATATACCCTTTCATGAAGTCTTCTCCCCTTACAAATGTCACATTTACCTTCAATAAGTAGCTTGCTTAACTTCTTTTTAGCTGCTTCTGAAACCTCTCCTTCTTTCTTTAAATAAAGTCTATTAAACTTAACTATTAATCCTTCATAAGTTAAATTCATTGTTCCAACTTCATCAATCTTTATCTTTTCAGGCTCTCCATATAAGAACTTTTGCAACTCCTCTTCTGAATAATCACATATCTTTTTATCATTATCAAAGAACCCCGATTCAGTAAAAAGCTTCCAATGCCAAGAACCTATCCCAAATCCTGAAAGTAATATTGCCCCTTCATTTAGGGCCTTATTAATATCAACTATCTCTTCCATATTAGGAACTAGTTTTTTTCCAAGACCCTCACATTCTGGACACATACCATTTATATCATTAAAAGAAAACATATTTGCTTTCCCAATGTATGCACTTCCAAACCTTGAATACAATGCTCTAAGAAAAGAATTCACATCGGTAATAGTGCCCAAAGTTGACCTAGAATTACCACCTATTCTACTTTGGTCAATAATAATTGGTGTAGAAAGATTCTCAATATGATCCGCTTTTACATCTCCATACTTAGGTAAAAAGTTTCTTATAAATGCACTAAATGTCTCATTCAACTGACGTTGAGCTTCCTTTGCAATTGTTTCAAAAACAATTGATGATTTTCCTGACCCAGAAACCCCCGTAAAAATTGTTATCTTTCTTTTTGGTATATCTAAAGATATATCCTTTAAATTATTTTCCTTACACCCTTTTAAATAAATGAATTCTTCTCTCATTTTATCATCCTCCGTTTTCAACATTTCTTCTATAATACATTTATATCTTCCTTAATAGCTCTTAATAGTTGCATTAACCCACAGTAAAATATTATATTAATTCGTTTTTTTATACTTTCATATATAGCCACGTCTTCATATATTATAGCTGTATTAGAGTAAACTTTTTCTCTTATCCCCTTTGATCTTCACTTTGAAACAACAAGTTACTTCTCAAAATACTCACTAGAATAAATCTATAAATTATATATCAAATGTATTCTCTCTTATATTAGGCAGCAAACTGTAAATTGACTTTTCCATTTTATCCTCAAAATACTTTTTATTCTCGAAAGTTGATTCCCATCTTGGAATTGTATATTCGTTAATGCCTCCCCTTAACGCAATATCTACAAGTCTTTTCTCAATTAAAACAAATCCACTTGGAAGTGATAAGTAATCACATAATTTTATTAATTTATCATAATCTGTTTCTTCTGTATGAGATAAATAATCCTTTACAAAATTATATTCTTCCATTGTACCATCCCATTTGCCTACAATAACAACCTCGTTATTATATTTAAACCCTATATGGCTTAAACAAGTTCTTGCTACTAAATCATATCCTTTATTAATTGCATAATTATATCCATCTATACCATGCCTCATACCATATACACCACATCTTCTACCAATATCATGTAATAGCCCTAAGACATATGCTAATTCTGAATCTAAATCATCTATCTGCTCTGCTATTAGTTTTGCACTCTCAGCAACATACATTGAATGCTTGACCCACCCACCTGGACTAAGTTTTGCAGCCTCTTCTAAAATTATCTTTGCTTCTTCTATTGTAGGTACACCTTTTTTATTAGAACACGTCACACTAATCACTCCTTACAAAATTTTAAGTTCGTTTAAAATTCAAGAATATGTTACATTACTATTTTCTTTAGCTGTATTCATCCATTCTGTTAAGTTGTATTATCTAAACCACCGATTTAGAATCTTACTTATACTACTAATATCTTTGCTATTTATTCAATATATTTATCATCAGTACCACAACGCCCTCCAAAAATTTTAAAATTAAAATCTTTATGATAGGATTCTCCGTAACTATCCTAAGTGCGAATAGTTTTCCAATTTATACCCCTATATTACATATCTTTAATTATAAATAGCTTTGTTGTTATTTATATAATTAGATACATAATCTTTTTGTTCATTATCTAAATATTTCAGTAAAATTTATTGGTCTTGATATAGAAATTAAAAACAAACAAAAGATGCTCCATCCTCGCAAGATTAGCATCCTTTTTTGTTGATATTCATTTAAATCCAATATCCCTAAAACAAAATAAGCACGCTGTAAAAGCGACTATCACAAATCAAAGATTTGGATATCTGCTTTTGTTCTAAGGATTACTTAGTATCGAAGCACTAAGCTTTTCTTATTTATACTATATCAAATTTTTATAAAAATAAACATTAATTTTTGTGAAATTTAACTTTACTACAAATTTGAACTTATAAAGGAGTTATTTATTGCTTTTTTTAGGTTTGGGCACTGGTAATTCCTCATAAGTTCTTCTAATAAATTCTCCTAAAAATTCTCTATCATCCAAACTCTCAATAATAAAATGAGGTTTTGGATTTGTATATGGTCAACCTTCAACTGGATTTAGTAATAAAGATTCTCCTATTTTAGTTTTCTTTATAAATAATTGATTATCACAAATTGAAATCTTATATTTATAAAAATGTCTTATCCTTGCATTATACTTACTTTAAATTAATATCTTTTTATGCTATTACTTAATATCTAGTATTTCTTAAATTCACTTTATGTATATATTAAAATAATTAGTGAGAAAATACTATTTATTAGGTTTATATAAGGAGACTAATATGGTATCACTTTTTATAATAAGCATACTTTCACTAATCATAGGTCTATTTCTTTGGTTCATAGAAAAGAGAACTTTATATACAGGAATTTTTTTAGCTGTAGGCATTGGATGTATATCTCTGTTTCTTTTAAATTTAGGCTATGAAGAAAGTACAGTTCTTCAAATTATATCTCTTGCTTTATTTTATGGACTAATTCCCTTAACATTAGTTATTGGAGGCGTTCTATTAATTTTTAATAGTAAGATACTGAAAACAAAGGAAGGAAATCGATTTGCTAATAAATTATCACTAATTCTGGGACTGTACATATTGCTACTTATTACACTAATCATAATTTACCTTTTCTATGGATATAAGCTAAACAGTATAACTTTAATTCTATTATTGCAATTTATTTTGAATGGCGTATACTTCTGTAGTTTATTTTTTATTTATTTAATATATTCTTACATATATCAAACCTTACCTGTTAAGATGTCTGTAGATTATATTATTGTACTTGGGTCTGGGCTAATAGGTGATAAAGTTCCACCTTTACTAAAATCTAGACTAGATAAAGCTATAGAGATTTATAATTCAAAAATTATTGAAAACAAAGAAGTTAAAATAATAGTTTCTGGTGGAAAAGGAGCTGATGAGTTAGTATCTGAAGCCTCTGCCATGAAAAACTATTTACTATCTCAAAATATTAAAGATAAATCTATAATTTTAGAGGATAAATCACTTAATACATATGAAAACATATTATTTTCTAAAAAAATAATTGATAAAAGCAAAAAATCAAATAGATGTAATTGTGTAATAGTTACAAATAACTTTCATGTTTTTAGAGCTTCCGTTTATTCAAGGAAGGCTAATTTAAAAGCCCAAGGTGTTGGAGCACCAACTGCATTATTTTTTCTACCTAATGCATTAATTAGAGAGTTTATAGCAATATTATTTATATACAAATGGATAAATTTATTGGTAGTACTATTTTTCCTAAGTTTAGGAATAATAAGCTTTTTACCTTTCTAAACTTAATATATATTTTAAATTAAATATTTATAATAACTTAAAGAGGACAATTTAAACTTGTCCTCTTTAAGTGTTTTTAATTAGTAAATACTACTTACTTTTATTATATTTTACTTATTTTATCTATCCATTAAACCACTGTAGATAATAATGCTAATACTGTTAAATGTAAAGGATAGTATACATAAAAAATCCATTTAGTAAATGTATTTTTTAATCCTAATTTCCCATTGTACATTAAAATTAAAGGTAGTGCGAATATCATCATCCATTGGTAATCGAATAAAAATAATTTATCATAGATATCTGATGAACCTATAGATGTTATTACTGGAAATAAACTAAATAGAGTATATGTACTAGCCATAAGGACCTTTCTTTCCCTAAAGAAGTAGAATATATATGTCATTCCAACCCCATATAAAGATGCTTCTGTAACAAAGGCTGCAAGTGTAAATATTATTAAAGCAACTACTGATAATGCTGTCTTTTTCTTATTCTTTATATTTTCTAACATCAACATTATTAGTACAGCTACAGTTAATGATAAAAAGATATTATTTGATATTCCTAACATTATATCAATAGGTATCATTAACCCACTAAACATGGCAAGCCTTAAAAGATACTTTTTCCTACTTTTTGTATGAAAAAATCCTTCAATTATTAAAAAGAAAAATATTGGTGCTGCAAGCCTTCCTAAATACCCAAACCATATTGGTATCTCAACGCCACCTTTGGCTCCAATAAAATATAGAATATGGTCTAATGTCATTGTTATAATTGCCATTATCTTTAATGAAAATGAACTTAAATACTTCATATAATCACCCCTTGTAAAAAATCAATAAAATAATTTATATTTTAATCTAGTCTAGTCTAGTTTAATATACTTCACATTCACTAGATATAATTTCATCTGTTTCCGTATTAAATTTAATAGAATAACTAAATACTTCCCCTCTAGATGGCTTTTCTTTATTTACAGCTCTTAAAAATACCTCTTCAGGAATTTGACCTTCTTGTATATTAACAAATTCATTTTCACTAACTACCTCTCCTAAGCTATATGTATAATTATCTTTATTTATTTCAACTTCATGTTTCTCTTCAATTGAAGCATTTGCTCTATTAATTAATTCTTCCTCTGTCTTTTTATTATTACTTGAACATCCCATTGCTATTGTTGCAAATATAATAATTGTACTCATTATTAAAATTATTTTTTTCATATTAAATATCCTCCTTCTTCTATCTCTTTCTAATATTCACTTAATATAAAATAAGACTGTTCATTTTTTACTTTTTCGAATAACTTATCCGACTTAAGTTCTTTACTAACAAGTTTAGACTTTTTAGTATCTTCTATATCAAATCCCTTTATCAAAATAGACTTATTTTCTATATCTTCTAATAATTTATTATATACACTATCATCTATTATTAATTGATTTTTAAACATCCCCTCAACAAGTATCTTGTTTTTTGTTACTCCAACAGCATTAAGTTTTAAATCATCTATACTATACTCCTTAACTTCCTTTAACTCTTTAATATAGCTAGTATTTTTCAAACCATCATATCTTGGTATAATCATTGTATCATTATCATTTAAATCTACTTCCTTAAAACCTTTCTTCTTAGCTAGTTTATTATATTCTGATTCTTTAATAACTACATTGTTTTCTTCATCAACTTTAAGCATATTAAAGTCTATTTCTTCATATTTACATTCATTTGATTTAATTACTCTATTTATCTCATTAATCTGATTTTTTTCTTTTTCATTGCCTTGAATTGAAATATAAGTTAACGTATGTGTAAAACTGTCATCTTTTATAAAATTATCATATGAAAATTTTCCTCCTACTAAAATTACTCCACTTATGATAACACCTAAAATCAATTTGTTTTTTTTCATCTATTTCACCTCTTATAAAATTAAATATTTTTTCTAAATCCTATCTAAGATTATAATACAACTATAAAAAATGAAGTATTGTTTAACCTTACAATAACATTTCATTTTTGTAATTTTATTAAACTTGATTACTTTTTTAAACACAATAAACCATCAACAACACATTCTTGCATTGTTGATGGTTTATAGTAAATGAGATATACCGTTAACCTCTCTGTATTCAATAATTCAATTTCAGTAAGAACCTCATTTATTTATGGTACGGTTCTCCGTATCGTATTGAAGTGAGGTTTATTTTAACTCTTATCTGACCCATTTAAAAATTTTTTATAAACTACGGTTGCTACAACTCCCACTACCGTCATAACACCTTTTCCAATAGCTCTATTTCTACTCTCCTTTTGGGATTGATGATGGTTACAGTACTTCCCTCCATTCAATGCTTCGTTGTTACATCCTTTTACCTTACAATTATTTCCCATAATCATCTTCTCCTTCTCCTATAAAATCCTTCATGTTATACTCTATTATTAACTCATTCTTATATTTAGGTTTATCCAGCAATCTATATTGCCACTCGTAATTACTACTTTTAAAATCTAACCAATTTGCAATTTTTCTTTCTTTTAACTGAATATCTACTTCATTTAAATCCTGTATCATTAAATCAACCTTATACTTATCCATACCTTGACTTAATTTCAATTCCATTAAAGATGTCTTTGCACGGTTTAAATATAGATAGTCTTCACATAGCTTATTAAACTTTCTATTTATATTCCATGAAGAAAATTTAACACTTCCAATATTTTTTTGTAAAAAATTTCTCTCTTCCCATTCCTTAAAAAAGTTTAATCCATCCTTAATTTCTTTATTTATTGATTCTATAGCTTCATTTATTTCTATTTGTGCACCATCTTGCAGTCTATTTTTTCTATCTAAATCAGTTTCATTGAAAGATTGTTTTATAGTTCTTATAGCTCCATCAACTTTACCATATCTATCATTTCTTTGACCTTTTTCAATATCTTCTACTACGCACATAATACACTCTAATTGTTCTTTGATAGCATCTAGCTTTTGTTCTGTTGCGTACTCTCCTAATTTATCTACTCTTTTGTCGTCTAATTTTTCTTTTATTTCCTCTAATCTAACTTGTTTTACTATCTTATTTTTACCATCTACAATATTAGGTAATATTTCTCCAGCCTTACTCTCCATTAATTTAAAGTTACCATTTTTTAATTCTTCTATAAATTCTTCTGGAATAATAGCTTTTAGAATTGGCTCAACTTCTTTATTATTCTCTTTTGCAACTTTTACTATATCAGCTATTGGTTTTGCAAATATATCTTTTATCTTCTCTAAATCTTTTTTATCTATATAATTCAACTCTTTATTCTTTACGTTAGCTATTCTTTTTTCCATAATATCCACCATATTCTCTAGTATTTATTCCTATATTTTCTATTATAACAAATTGAATTACATTTTTTAATAACATAATAAAGTAATAGTTAAGAGTTTTTATTTATTTTATATTGCAATATCTAAATTTAAAGTACTTATACCAACATTTCTTAACATAAAAGAAGAAGGCGTACCTTTAATAGATACACCTTCTTCATTACTTAGATAGTTTATTAAATTATCATCTAAATTAATCTTTATTGAATCAATTTCTCTTAGTTCATTAACTGTTATCTCAGATATTATCATATGTAATAATTTTTTCTGTTGCTCTCTAGTTGAACTTTCAGTTAAGACCTTACTAAAGTTCTCTAGTACACTTTTAATCATTTCATATGGTAATTCCTCATTAGCATCATCTGAAAGAGTTACTAATAAAGGAGCTTTCTCTTCCTCTAAAGCCTTAACTCTTTTAGTTAGCTCATCTTTTCTTTCTCTGAATTCCTCCTTAGTTATTATCTCATCTTCATAGGCTTCAAATAGTTTAGCTCTTTTCTTATCTAGCTTTTCAAGTTCATTATCTATCTTTACTAAATCCTTCTTTGCTGGATTTACCTTTCTAACTCTTTCATTGTTAACATTTCTTACAATAGACTTAACCAGCTTTTCATTAGTTAAAAGTTCTGATAGCTTATTGAATACATACTCATTAGCCTTATCAACTCTAATTGAATTACTGTTGCATACTGCTGTACCTTTATTCTTCCAGTTACCACAAGCATAGTAAGCTATTCTTTTTTTAGTTCCATCTGCTAACTTGTTAGTAGTTCTTGAAATAACCATACCAGCTCCACACTTAGGACATTTCAATATTCCAGTTAGAGGAAATTCTCCATCATGAACTCTTGCTGGTTTACCTTGCTTAGAACTTAATATAGCTTGTACCTTATCCCATAGTTTTTCATCAATTATAGCTTCATGAATTCCATCTGTTATTATAGGATTAGCATTTATATTTCTTCTTCTTTTTTCTGACCAATTCTGTCTAACATTATATCTAACCTTTCCTATATATACAGGGTTAGTTATAATTTCTCTTATTGAACCTACAGAAAAGTTGTTTCCTAATTTAGTTTTATACCCTATCTTGTTTAACTGATTAGTTATAGCTTTATATCCTTTTCCATTGCCATATTCATTAAAGATAAATCTTACTGATTCTGCTTCCTTTTCATTTATAACAAGTTTAGTTTTAGTTCTTTTAGCTCCTGGTTGCTTTTCAAGCTGAACTAAATCATATCCTAACACTCGCCCACCACACCATTCACCAGCTCTAGCTTTAGCACACATCCCCATTTTTACGTTTTGAGCTATAGTACCTCTCTCAAACTCTCCAATTAATGCCATCATCTGAAACTGCATTTTTCCTGCTGGAGTATTAGTCTCAAATGGTTCTGAATATGATTTAAATGAAATATTATTATTCTCTAAAAGATTCACTATCTGTAATACATCTTCAAGTTTTCTACTAATACGATTAATCTTCCAAGATAAAACCATATCAAATTTCTTTTCCTCTGCTTCACTAAGTAGTTCTTTTAAGGATGGTCTGTTTTTAATATCTTTCCCACTTATACCTCTGTCGGCATAACACTTATAGACTTCATATCCCATCTTTTCACACCATTCTTTTAGTAACCTCTCTTGTTCATCTATGCTATAACCTTCTTCTGCCTGTTCAATAGTACTTACCCTTGAATAAATTGCAACTAATGTTTTCTTACTTATCATTTTTAATTACCTCCATTTATTTATCATCAGATTTATAATATATACTTAACTTCTATTTTTATAACGGAAAATATCGTTGTTATCATCATTTCGATACTTCAATACTTCGATATTTTCCGTAAAACTTATGCAACTTGCTTTTTTTCTATCTTACATTCATTCTTATCTTGTTTTATTATCTGTTATATACTTAATTATCATCTCTGAAATTAAATCTATTACCTCATTTACTTGCTTATCTTTAGTCATGTTTATCTCTCCTTATCCAACTTTCTTATTGTTTAACAATTTTGCTTCTTCTACAATAATTTCTACTTGCTCATTAATCCATTCATAAGACTCACAGAAGCTTATAATTTGTACTTTCTTTTCTTTGCATTGTAAAGCTAAATGTCTAAACATATGCTCTTCAATATCTTCAATAGACCATATTAAAACTATATCTATATTGCCTATAAAGATTTCTTCTAATAATCTAGCTAATTTAAAAGTTTCATTAGTATCATCTATATATGTTTCTATTCCCCCTTCATATTCTTCAAGTTCATATCTTAACCATTGTAATCTTCCATATCCTATCGAAAAATTTTCTCCAGTATGTTCTTTTCTTATATATAAACCTATTGTCTTATTAATTATCTTATTTAAATTTTCCATCTCCTCTTACTCCTTTTCATCTTGAATTTATCGACATTATCGAAGTATGAGCTCCGATAATGTCACATATTAACTTAGGCTATTTTTTCTTTAGGTATCTTAACTATTTCAATCACTCTTCCATGATTTTTTTGACTTATCTCATAGTAAATACCCTCTAACTCTAAGTTAGATTTTATTTCATTTAGTCTTCTACTTAACACATTAGGTTCTTTAGCCCATAGCTTAGATGTTGTATCTATCTGCTCTACTTCTGCAACTTGATTTAAAACTGTTAATAAGCTGCTTACAGTTCCAGTAAAACTTATGTTTTCATTCATATATTTGATTAATGCCGTTGCTACTGGATTAGACTCTACTGCTTCTTGATTAGCTTTCTTTTGATTATTTAAGTATGCTTTTAAGAACACTTCTCCTCCTACCTTCATAGCTTCTGCTACTGCATAACCCCATCTAGTGAAATCAGCCATTCTTCCTAGTTTAGTTAGTTCTACCGTTTCATATATTCCCTTTGCTACTGATAATATAGTAAAAATAGCTCCTAGAATTTTAGGCTTGTCTTCATTAAAACTATTCCACACTAACCTTTCTTCTTTTCTTTCATCTTCTGGTATCCTTTCTAATGTAAGAACTATACATCTATCTAATAAATCTGCTCTTGTAGCAACAACATTAATTCCATTTAAAGTAATACGACTTTTAAAGCTAACTATCGTTTCATCTTCATCACTATAAAGCTTTCTTTTACTGTATCCTCCTCCTGTTGAAGCAATACAAAGCAAGTCACTCTTCTCTGCCGAAATAGTATCTAAATTATCAAAACAAGGCATATAATTATTTGAAATTACTATTGCTAAGTCTTGAATTCCTTTAGGTATTGAAATTACATCCCTTGGAGCTGGATCTATTAAACTCCTATTCATTCTCATAGTAGTTGTTTTAGAAGCTCCCTTTTCTCCATGTATTCCTTCGATTGGATGTGGAATATCAGATATAAATCTAGTAACTAAACTTACCGCATGTAATATTGTATCTTCCCACTCCTTAAATCTATAATGCTTACCTAGTAATCCAAGTAAATCATCACAAGGTACAGGCATTACTTGTTCACTCATGTTGCTCTTCTTTATAAACAACATTTGCTTATCCTCATCAACTTTCCAACCTGTTCCATCAATTTTTATTATTGTAGATTCCTTATCACCTAAGTCGTAATAAGTAACTCCTTCTACTTCTGCACATCTCTTGTAAACTTCTAATTCAGCTCCTTCGTATAAAGCTTTAGCTTCTAAAACTCCTATGGCTTGATTGATATTATCCTTAGAAAGTGCTTTACCTATCTCCTCGTAAAATCTCTTTCTTAACAACATTTGATACTTCTTATCTTCTAATCTATGAATTTCATAAACCCTACCTTTATCTACTGCTACATAAGTTTCTTCTACAGAGTTATGAAAAAATATATCATCATAACCTAAAGCTTGTTCTATTACCATATCTGCATAGCTCTTTTTAGTTTCTTCGCAATTATCGGAATTTTCCAACTTTTCTTCTGATGCCTTCGGCTCATAGCGTTTCTTTAATGTACTCCAGTTTTCATGTGAACAACTATCATGATGACATTTAGCAGTAATAGCTCCATTATGAAATTGTGTTATAGAAGCCGATTTATCTGTATGGCTTGAATTCCAAGGGCATGTTTCAAGTACGTAAACAGTTCTATCATCATCTTCTTTTACCTTAAAAATACCTAATCCATTACTACTTAACCACTTGTCCATTTTAACAGTTCCTTTCTTAACTGATTTACTATTTTCATTGTTTGCTTTTTTCACATTATTATTTTTCTGCGTATAAGAGTCTGCTACTTTTTTAAGTAGAACTTCATTAACAACTTCTAGCTTATCTGGAGCTTGTATAATTTTCGACCTTCTGTGTGGTCTAGTTTCAGTACTATCACCTTTACAAGCCTTAGTTCCATATACCTTAGTTATTCTAGCTGGATTGAAGGTAGTTTTATCTACTTGAGCTTTATCATCGCTAAACTTATCATCTAAAGCATAAAGAACATCTTTAATTAATTGAGTTTCTTCCTTAGTATTAGGTAAGTCTAACTTATATAAAGCATGATATCCATTACCACTACAAGCTATTATAGGTTCTGGAAATCCTTCATTACTTAAATAATTTACTACCTTTACTAGTACCACTTCTGCTGATTTTAGCTCTTCATCTGTTGAAGATACTCCTGTTGGTCTTTTAGGGTCTACATCTATTAGTAAGAATGTTCTTCTTATAATGTCTGAATCAGATGTTGTATTCTTGGCATACTCTATCAATCTATTTTTCGCTCTGGCAAGTAAGTCTTCTGATATTGCATTTAGTGTAAAGAAAATATTATTAACTCCATCATATCTAAAAATATCATTTAGAAGCTTTTCTTTATCATCATAGTAACCACTTACTGTACCTCTTTTAGTATTTAGTATTCTTACTTCTATAGGACAATCAGTTTTTCTTAAAACCTCAATTCCTTTAGTAACTTCTTTTATTAACTCTTGTTTTTGTGTAATCATGTATTTATTCCTCCTAGGTTTTTATTTGATTCCTGCTACACTCAAGAGTTTATCATCATAAAAAAAGAAAAGCTAAGACATAAAATCTTAGATTTTTTTGTCCTTGCTTTTCTTCTATTTATCAATTTTCATTTTTAGATTTTTCTCTCCATATTGATTGAACGTCTTTAATAGCTTTTGTTTGTATCTCTCATCATCAATAGCATCTAATTCTTTGCATTTCTTTTCAATCTCAGCATGTAGTCGATTTATTCCATCTTCATATTTATCTAACACAATTTTCATTAAATCTGTAGATTCAACATCAAAATAATTTGGTATAACATTCAGTATGTATTTTACTTTAGATTCTATTTGAGATATTTTCTTTCCTACCTCATCTAATTCATCAACTTTTGCTTTTACACTATCATCAGATAAGTTTTCTAATATGAATTTAGTATATTTATCATGCTCTTCTTCTGTTAATTTCTTTGCTTTTCCTATTTTGTTTATAATACTTCTTATGTCACCATTGTTTATTACTTTCTTTAAGTTTTCTACGTACTTATCTTTATTCTCTTCCAATATTCCTTTACTTCTATCATAATCGCTAGTTCCTCTAAGAACTTTATCAATTCTTTGAAGGTCTTTATAATTTGAAGCAAAACTACCTGAATCTTTATTAGTATTATATATTTCTTCTACTAAATCACTTAACGGATATACTTTCTTACTATTATCTTTCATCTTTTCAACCTCTCTTCTATCATCTTTTGTCACTTTATTTCACCTTGAAAATATCGACACTATCGACATAACGGTTATGACGATATTTTACTAAAAAAAATATTGTCTTAGCAATAGTTTACCTATTATAAAAGTCACTAAATACCTTTTAAACTTAAAGATATTTAGTGAACCTTTATAAAATTTAATTACATAAACTTTCTTATTAGACTTTCAGGAATACCAAATTTAGCTGAAACAGAAGCTATTGCTTCACCTTCTGATAATCCACTTGCTATCATTTGAAGTACTACTGCAATAATTTTTAATATTAATATTGGGTTCATCTAAAATTCCTCCTTAATATATGTGTAAATATATGAATAGCTATCTTTAACAGGTATTAGCTTAATCACATATTTACCCATTTCTAAATTAATATACACTAAAGTTTCTTTATCATAGCCTGTACCATTGCATAGTTCTATAATTTTATTGAAGTCTTTTAACAACTCAAATTGAATATAGTTTAACTCTTTTTGTAATGTACTTAGGTCTATTTTCTTATTGTTATTAAGTTCTATTATTAGCTCTCTTGGATTCCATTTGTTAGCTAATCTTCCATCATAGAAATCAATTCTCATAACCCCTAGAAGCTCTTTACTATCATAATCAAAAGTCTTTTCTTTGCTTAATTTCATTCTCTAACCCTCCATATTAGTATTCTTCTGGTAATAACATAGTTGAGTAATCCCCACTATCAATTACAAATATCTTAGTATCTTTAACTAGCTCTATATCATCTATTTCAATCCTATGAATACTCCTATACTCTGGCACTTCTTGACTATGTTCTATCTTAATAAAATCTTCTTCCTTCTTTAACCTAAATACCTGTAAATAATCAACTTCTACACCTTCTTTCATTTTCAATATGTCTATAAGTGACCACATTGCTAGTTGTAATCTTATATCTATTTCAGAATTTACTCCTCTTGTTACATATCTACTATCTTGTTTAAACATCTATTTCTATCTCCTTATTATTAAATTTAACTATAAACTTTCCATTTCTAATTACACCTACACACAAAATTCTCTTCATACCCTTATTAACTCCTTATATATAAAAAAGCCTTAATCACTACACCAATAGTAATTAAGGCTTTTAAACTTTATTGATTTCTTGCTTCAACATATCTATGAATCCATCTGAAAATACTTTTCCTTTAATTGAACTCTTTATTAGCTCTATTAACTCTAGCTCTGTAACATCTAAACTTCTTGGAATGTACCTATTATCAGACTTTATTGTATCTTTATATAAGCTAAATCTTATTTCCTCTGTCTTCTTAGACTTAACATAAATTCTCTCAATACAATAGGTATAGGCTTCATCAACTAAACTTGCTTGAACCAATAGGTCACAGTACTTAGTACTTTTTATTACTTCCTTTTCTTTCTTCTTACTCATACCTTCCTCCAATTATTCTAATAGGAACTTAGAAAGTTCTTCTGTAGTTATCACTACTATTGCATAATCACTTGAAAGTAAAAATAGTGAGGAAGTCCAATTAACTCCTTCACTACATTCAATGATATCAATATATTCTGGTATTAAATCTTTCAATTTATCTTGCTTCAATATTTCGATATCTACGATATTTTCTGCTATAACTACATATCCACCTAAATCATTCTCAACATCTCTTTCCTCTCCATAATTTTCATCCAATATTCGTATAAGTTCAATTAAACTATTTATTACCTCCGTTGGATATACCTTTAAATTTACTAATTGCTCCTTATTAAATATCTTTATCATTTATAATCACCTCATTCTATAATAAAAAGAACTTATATCTAATAGGCACTTAGATATAAGTTCTTTTCTCAATATAATAATATATACTTAATTATTTATTTAAAACATTCAATGCTTCTAAAGCCATCGACTTTACATGTATTTTAATTTCATCATTTTTTTGAATTTCATTTTCTGTAAACCAATATAAATCCTGACTCTCCCCTTTAGCTGGATTAACTTTATCTGATGATGATTTAGCAAAATAAATAAAATCTATATTCTCTACTTCATGACCTACATTCTCAAGTAATGTATATATTGGATTATGCAATTGAATTACTCTTCCTAACTCCAACTTATCTTCTATACTATAAAGTTCAACCATAAGACCGGATTCCTCATATACCTCTCTGAGTGCAGTTTCATGTGGAACTTCATTAGAGTTTATTTTCCCCCCTAGTGGGAATAATGTATTATATTTTTTATGTCTATGCAATAGTACCTTATTTTCATACACAACATATACAGACGATGTCAAAGACCTATCTAACTTCATCATTTACTCCTAACATTTTTATAAACTTGAAATAACTATACTTTAAAGTCCATATAATGTTGCAAAGTAATCATTTAGCTCTTCTTGCAATTCTTCATTTAATTTAAAATTACTATTTAAATCATTAATTATAAATTTTACTTTTTCTTCAACCTTCATCAATTCATTATCTGAAGGTATAATTATTGGAACTTTTTTAAGATAATTTGCTGAATTATTTGCTGTAGGATTTATTGTATGTATAATATCTCTAAATGTATTTGAATTACATAATGCTAATAAATAATATAGATACTTCTCTTTTTTAGGAAAAACGCCAACAATTGATTGGTCAAATACTCTTTTATCCATTAATGTAGCTGATATCTTACTAGATTTAACCATTGGTATAGCAATTCCCTTTTTAAAATAAAATTGTGAATTTTGGAATCGAGCTTTTTTCACTGTTTTATATTTTACAATTGTATCCTTACTCCAATCTATATACCAATCATCTGTAAACCTCAAATATTTCATATTTGAAGCCCCTTTAACTATAGGTAAATACGCAACTTCTGAATCTATTCCATCTAAAATATTTCCTCTAACATCTTCATAATCATATATTTCATTTTCCTCAACTTTAGAATAACCTTTTGAATTTTTTACAGTAATATCTCTAATTTTCATAAATTCTGAATTATTACCAGTATAAATTCCAGTTACACAATCTGCTATATCAGCTAATTTATTTTCTGAGTTATTAATAATATCTCTATATATTTCATCACCTTTTATAAAAAATGTACTATCTACGGATTTAAATACTTCATTTTGACTTATTTGAGTTACATTCACATCTTCTAATTTACCATTTGTTATATCTCTTATAACTTCTTGACTCTTTAGCTCTGTAATAATATTAATAATATTATCTAAGTTTTCTTGTTTTTCAGCTTTCTGTAAAGTTATTATACTTATATTAGAATATCCGAAACTAACCCCTGGGAAAAACTTAGATGGAAATATTAATATTTCTTTTATCTTTGTATTTAATAATAGATACTTCCTCAACTCTTTATGTCTATGAAGAAATAAGTATGTATCTGGAATTATAAACGATAAAACTCCACCTTCTTTTAATAATGAAATACATCTCAATAAAAATAGTGAATATGTTTCCTTTGAATATATATTGAACTTCTTTTTTAGTACTTCCCTTTGCTCTTTATCTAGCCATCCACCATATGGAGGATTTCCTATTACTTTATCATATATTCCACCTTCTATGGAGTATCTATCCAACTCTTCATTCATCAATGTATCTGATTCTGTTATTCTAATATTTTTATTATCACAATACTTAGTCGTTAGTTTTTCTATTGCTTCTGGATTTAAATCATATGCACAAATATTAGCATTTCGATTATTCTCTAATACCTTATCAATAAAAACTCCATCACCAGCTGAAGGCTCTAAAATTCTTTCTCCTTCTTTTACATCAATCATTTTAACCATATATTCTGTAATGTAATCTGATTTTGTATAAAAAGACCTATACACTTCTTCCATTGTTATCCTCCTTAAATTGAAAAACTCTAATACTTAAGAAATACTTAAGTATTAGAGTCATTATAAATTATTTTTATTACCATTTCAAATACTTTATTAAATCATTTTCCTTTAAATACTCATAAAACTCATCGGAAATATCATTTTTCCAATTCATATTTTCTCTAATCCATTGCTTTATATTATATCCTGTAAACTCATAAATTTTATCATAAGCTTCATCTCCACAATACACTTTAAATATACCAGAGTTTTTTAACGTCTGAAGGTAATGATTGTTTTCTTCTTCATCTTGTCTTACAAATATAACTTGTCTGTTTTTATCATCTATCATTTTTAAAATGCTACCAACCGTTAGTAATCTATTAGTATTTCCCTTTTCATTAGAACTAAAACCACTCTTATAATCAACATTGTAAGTAGCACTTTCATCTCTAAAATGTAAATCTAACTTCAATTGAATACTTCCTGAGTCAACAAATGACCATATCATATTGAATTGATTAACTAATCCTTCTTTTTTATCATCCTCTATATCTAGTGAATATATATTGTCATTAACTTCTTTAATAAGTCCAGTTTGAACTTTCTCAAAAGAACTTGGTTGTACTAACTCAATATTCTTTAGTGGTATTTCAAACGGTAACTTTGCAAATGGTTCCCACAGTTCACCTATTCTACGTGAAAATGTCATATAATCATACTTCCAAACACCATTTCTAGCTTCAAGCATTACTACATAACAACAATAATTTAAAAGTAGAAGTGCATCTAAATTTTGCTTTTTATCTAGTTTTTCCTTTTTAACTATAACGTTCAATTGCTTCAGTAAATTATTTTTTATTTTTGCAATTTCCTTGTTTACTTTATCTGATTTCTTCTTATTTTCAATAGATTGCTTAGATACTTTTTCTACTTCATCATTAATTTCACTTCTAATGTATTCTAACAATTCTTTTTTATCTGTAAATAATTTTAAGCTTACTCCCATATAATACACCTCCATTTAATAATGTTATTGTATCATATAGGGACAAGCTATTAAACCTCTAATATTTCTCAAACTAAATTGACTGTTCTTTTACTAGTTTACAACTGTTAATTTTAGTAAAAACCTCATTTACTTGTGATACGGTTCATTTTTTCTTATGCTAAATAAATATAACTTTCAAGTTATATTTATATGATATTCATTGTCAAATGTGTATTATAGTAAGTACTCCCTTGGATATTATCTGCATTCTTTCCCATTCTCAACACCATACATAAGACTTTCACCGCACGCGGTATTCCATCAAAGTTTCACTCATTCTATTCATACCCATAGGATATCTAGAAAGTATGCGAAGTAAATCAATTCTACACAATAATCCTATAGTATAAAATCTTATTCTTTCAACCAATACTCACTACAATCATTAGTTCTTTCTAGAAATCCATATTCAATCAAATGCCTTCTAATAGATACATAGTCATCACAAATATCTTTAATAATTTCGTTAATTTCTTTTTCATTGTATTTATAAGAATCATTGAATTTTCTCGCAATTTCCTTCAAGACTATTATCTGTTTTTTCTTTTTTACCGGAAAGGCTATTAGCTTTAATTTATCTCCTGATTTAAAACATGACCTTAAGACATTTTCTTTTTCTTTTTCGGAAATTTCATAAAATTTCTCCATTATTTCACTTCCTTATCTTATAATCTCTTTCCATTCATACTACCCCACCTACTCCTTAACCCAGTATTTGGTGCAATCATTACTTCTATCTATAAAACCATACTCAATTAAAGCCCTTCTTATAGTCGCATAGTCCTCAAAGATTCTTTTTAATACTCTATTTATTTCCTTCTCAGTATAAGTCCTACCTGTAGAGAAGTTTTTTACTATTTCCCCTAAAACTATAATCTTCTTCTTTTCCTTAGCTGGGTAGGATTTTAAAGCATTTGTTTCATCCATATATGTCTTAATCGTTGCTTCTCTTTCCTTATCAGTAATGTTATATCTATCATCTAAAGTTGTAGCTGTTTTGTGAGGATCTGATATAACTTCCTTATCTAAAACATTTATCCCCTTTGATGATGCATCACTTAAAAGCTCCATTATAGCTAAAAATAATCTAGCCTGCTTTTCCTTTTCCCTTAGTTTAAATCTATGGTTTCTAATAGTTGATTGCGCTATGCCAAGCTTTGCTGCTATCTCCTTATCTGAAAACCCTTGAGCCATTAACTTTATTAACTCTCTATGAACCTCAGATATCCCTATAAAATCTGAATTCATGTTTAATAAATAACCCAAGGAAGCGTTATGCTCTTCTTTAACATGGATTTCAGCTGTTTTTTTTGCATCATAAAAATCTTCTTCCCGCTTAAACATTTTCCCCTTTTCAAAGGTACTGTTGCAAAATATACAAGTAAATTCTTCTTCACCTTCAATATAACCTTTTTTAATATCATCTATAGATGACTCCCATAAAATTTCATTCCCCTTCATTTCAACCACTCCAATTCCAAAGTTTTCTAATTATATTTTATGTGATAATTTCATTTTTGTCTATATATAAATAGACATTTTTAATTTTAGTTTATAATAATTGAAGGTTTAGGGTTGAAACCAATATATCCATTTATCCTTATGATTTCTAATTTGTTATAAATAAAAAAAGAGTTACTTCTCCTCAACACAATAGGTCTTCTAGAATAACTTTATAAAATATGTGTAAATGTCAAAAGGTAGATTTAATTTTTCCAGTCTTATAATCATATTTCCAGCCGTCATATTCATAATTATTTGGAATCCTCAAATAGCATCCAATAGTATTATCACGTTTTCTTTTCAAAATTCCAGAAATATTTTCGTTATTAATATTGCCCTCTGCCACGGTTAAATACTCATTATCCAGAGCTAACACAATTCCTATATGGTCATGCCAAGATGAGTCTTTTGGTTTGTTATCCTGGGAAATAATATTATTATATATTACAACATCACCTCTTGACGGAACAAAGCCATCTTTCTCATAAAAGCAAAAATCATTTTCCATTCCCCATTTATACCATGCACCAACTCCTGCTAGTCTATATTCAGCATTTGCAGTCTTTATTGGTAATTTAATTCCCGCTTCAAAACAGCAATGATAAACAAAAGCAGCACACCAACTACATCGTAGTTCATCAAATGCAGAATTCTCAGGGTAATATTTAATTATTTCTATAAAATCTTCATTACTTTTTTCTCCACAAATCTTTTTCGCAGCAAGATTTTCTGCAATATTAGCAATCAAATTTTGTTTATCTATTTCAATGTTTTTATGCTCTCTAACTTTATTTTCATTAAATATAAAGTGTCGATTATCGATAGAAAACTCCTGCACTAATCTGTTAATACGCGGCTTAATTGTATTCTTGAATTCTGCATTTTCACCATTTAAAATTCGTTGTAAAACATCTGAGTCTTTTAATATCTCATCATATTCATCATGACTATGATTTTTATCTGAATGGTGGAAAATTGCAGAAAGAATAGTCATTTTTTCATCCTCAGAAAATACATCTGAAAGTTCATACTTAAAAGCAACACGAACCATTTCCATTCCACTATGTGAATGATATTTGCTTATTCCAGTTTTGTAATTATATACGTCATGCAAAAGCCCAATTATATAAGCCAGTTCCGTATTTAGCCCTTGTTTCATAGCCATTAATGACATAAGCTGTGCAACTCCATAAGTATGGATATAGGCATCTTTTTGATAATCTTGTGATGAATTATTATTAATAATTTTATTAACATACTCTCTAACCTTTTGAACTCTATCCATGATTACCTCCCCCAAAATATAACTACACTTCAAGTCAATTTATTTTATCTGTTAATTATGTAATGAAACATTAATTCTCCATTGCTAGTGTCTTTTTCATTCATATATTCAAAACCAATACTTGTGTATAATTTATACGCTACTGTATTTCCCTCAACTATGCTTAAATATATAGTGTCTACATCATATTCCTTTGAAACTATATTAATCAGCTTTTTCATTGCAGTTTTTCCAATACCTTTGCCTTGATGATTTTCATCTATAAGTATCCTATCAATCCAAGTATGCTTATTAGGGCCAAAGGAACCATACATTGCAAACCCAATAACATTATCATAATTATATATAGCTACTGGATGCCACTCACTATATAAGCTCGCCTCTTCCAAACATTCACCTACAGTTTCAATAAAACCTTCTTGATCCTTTTTTATTTTCAATTTTTTTACTAGTTCACTATTTTTATCGTCAATATCTTTAAAATGAATATTCATGATTTACTCCTTTTAATATTAAATATATTTTACATAAGATTCAAGTTCTTCTCCAACCATGTATATTTAAATAAGGCACCTAAAAATAATAAGTCAAATATCAAAGAATTTCTGACTTATTTATTTTTTAAAGATTCCTAAATCATTTTCACATAGTAAATTATCCATAGCTCAGTATTAAGAGAATTTATCTCCAAGTCAAATCCTCCTTTTATCATATTTAAAGTGAAAGGACCTTGGGACTTGAGTCTTATAATCTTTTAAGGAAGAAATACTCTGAAAATCCATCAATTTTATTTTCATAAGAACCGACTTCTTCATAGCCTAAAGAATGATAAAAGTCTTTGCCTTGCCAGTCAAAAGTATCTAATCTAATCATATTTGCGCCTAATTCCTTTGCTCGTTTTTCAACCTCATTCATTAGTAGTGTACCAATTTTATTATTTCTGTAGTTTTCATTTACAAATACAGTAGAAACATACAATATTTTAAAAGCAGTCATACAAGCATCTGCACCTGCAATTAAGTTATTATTATCTAACACTCCAATTCTTATGTTCCCTGACATCTCATATGTAATATGCTTTTTATCATACTCATATAAACATCTTTCAATGTCTTCTAACTGCAAATCATTTAGTTCAATAATTTTGTAATTCATAGCCCCTCCGTTTGATTTTCTGTATAAAATCAATAAAAATTTTAAGTTTAGTTCCAAATATAACTTTTATTTTTCTTTAACAATATAATATCATGAAGTAGATTTATTTTTTGTCTAAAGATACAAAAATTCACAAAACATATCGACAATATACACATTACAATTAAATAAATAGTTATTTATTCCATATATTCTCTGTTTGTAATATATATTTTTGAGATGTTATTGATATTTTAAAGTAAATAATAGCAACCACCATCATTCCTATTCCTGAAAGTACAAAACACCAATTCACTCTAATTATATCTGATAAAATTCCTGATAAAGCTATGCCAACAGGGGTCCAAATTACCATAAGTGCACCCGATAGAGACATTACTCTACCAAGATATTTATTATCTATTTTTTCTTGAAATACTGTGATTTGTATTCCTTAATAAAATGGCATAGCTTAAAATTAATGAAATTGATTGCAGCCCTTGGAAATATCCTGCATATTTTTACAGCTCTTCTTTTAGAACACTAAGAACTGTTACATCTCCAAGTGATGGTTGATGAAAAGCAGTCCCAATATGTATTAACCTTAAAATAAGTGTTAAAATTAGTACTTATTTTAAGGTGGATGTGGACCTACACACTTTTAGAACCTACAAAACCCAGAAATATGATAGTATATTTCTGGGCTTTATCTAGTTCATTTCTTTCAATAATCATCTTTATATTTTCACCTTTGATTTTTCCAGACCTTCCAGGCATCTCAATATCACTAAAATAACTGCCTAGTTTATGATAATGAAGAAATGCTCTCTTGAATTTTATTTAATCCCACCTACAAATTGGAATTTATCAGTATCTATAAGTAAATATAATTTCATCTTTTTCACCTGACTCTGTAGCACCTATACTGCTATATAATGCACATGCTGCTTTATTTGAAACATTAGTTGGAATCCACATTTTAACAATATTAAGATTGCTAGTATCACTTATTATATATTGAAGAATGCTTTTTGCAATCCCTCTTTGACGACATTCCTTTAATGTTGCAATCTCATATAAACAAATCATATTTTGTGTTGTATCCAATCTATTTTGAATATAGGCTATTGCATATGCTACTACTTTTCCCATGTCCTTAGCAACATAGAATAGGTTATCTTTGTTATTTAAAAACTTAATAATAGCCTCTTTATTGCTTTGAATAGTATCCTCTTCCGCTTTAACATAGTTAATTGCATTTTCAATATCAGTAATGTCACTTACTCCACAACTCTTAATAATAAAACTCATTCTTCCCCCCCTAAATTCCTATTTATCTCTCACTCTCTAACACTATTCCCACCAACCTACACCTAAATTATACCCTAACAAAATCATATTTTAAATAATTATCCAATTCACTTTTGTCGATAGATCTTTACCTGCCCTTTAACACATATCTATTTTAATCGTAACTATTAATTTTCTCTCTTAATCTAATGTTTCTTCTATTTCCTCTATACTTGGCAATGTTCCTTTTAAGTCCTCTGGTATTTTTTCAAGCAACTTATACTCACTTACTCCTATTGGCTTTGTCATACCTTTAAGAGAATATTCAGCAAGTAATTTATTCTTCTCTTTACACAATATAATTCCTATAGATGTTTAACTTATATTGATTTCCTATAAATGCAAAGCCTGAACCCAATTCTAACAGTAGTTTTGTAACCTTTTTTACTAATTGTCTTTCTATATCACGTTCATTCATTTCTTCTGTCATTGAAATAAAATCGAAGATATAAGGATCTTTCAATGCTTCTACTGCAAGTTTATTATTAGGTGCATCTAACTTCTCCATAAAATTACTTGTCTTTATTTCATTATTTTGTCTCTCAAATAAATTACTCTCTATTTGATGTACTAAAGTGTTTCTACTCCAACCATTTTCCACAGTTTTATTAATATACCAAACTCTCTTCTCTCGATCTTTAACTTTTTCTAAAAGAGTTATATTTTGATACCAAGTAATTTGTGCAAGTACCTCTTGCACAAATTCAATATCTTTGTACTCTAATGTAAATTTTCTCATATACTTTAAATTTCTAGATGAAAAACCCTTTAAATCGGGTAATTTTTTTTTTATCTCGTCAGCGATATTATCAATTACCTTGGCTCCCCAACCTTCTTTGTTCTGAAACCCTAATATTATATTGCCTATATTCCAATATAATATTATTGCCTTAAATTTTATGATATTACTATACAACTACTTGACAAATTGGAATTTAGTAAGTAATTTGATTAAATATGAATACTAAAATCCTTATATCTAAACCACCATTTCCTTGTTTTAAATTCCCATGGCTATGGGTTTCATTAAATGCCCTATTAACTTCTCTTATCAAACCTATACATACATCTAACTCATAATAATAAGGTAATATTTTCAGCACATTCAAATAACTAATTTTATGAACTGGTTCCTTATCTATATTTTCTATAGTAAACCAATCATCCATATAAACTTCTCACTTTGAAATTCTTGTTTGATGCTGAGAATATGTTGCTTAATCTATTTATTCATTCCATTAATTATATCGTTAATTGCATCAATTACTATCTGCGGCTTGTCCCTCTGTATATAATGGCTACTATCCTCAACAAAGACATGTTTACTATAGTCTGATAATGATATTAAGTCATTTTGATACTTTACCCATGCTTCTTCTATTAAAGCAGGTGCTTTGTCACCTTTATGTCCAGCGGTAATAACAGCTATTGGAATATTTCTTAAGGCATCCATTTTTCTTGTTTCTTTTACTTGACCTGAGCTAATAAGTAATTCATCTAAAGTTTGCTCTTCATCACTCAATTGACTTTTCAACATTTCTATCTCTTTTGAGGAAGATTGTTTCACTCTATCTTCAAATTGGTTTTCATGTGAACAATCAACCAATACAATTCCCCTCACTTCATTAGGGTATTTAGCTGCAAATAATCTTGCATTATAGCCTCCAATTGAATGAGCAACTATAATATATGGGGCTGCAACCTTTTCCTTATTTAAAATAGTATGTAACTCATAAACTTGGTCTAAGCTAGTTCTTGATAAATTAGCTCTATCCTTATTTCTAATCCCACCTCTATCATAAGAAAATGTTTTTGTATTTTTTGAAATCTCTGATTGTACTACCGTCCAAACTCCATTATCATCACCTAATCCAGATTCAAATATCACAGTAGGCGTCCCTTTTCCAGCACAATTAATGCTTAAACTATCTCTATCAATATAAATGCATTGATTTTTATTAGACATGTTTATCCCTCCACGTCAAATTTCTATATTTATATTAGTTAATATAAATATCTTTACACCAATTGTACCATATTGTTGAACTATTTCAATAAAATTACTATATTCCACCATTTGAGTAGTGCTGAAAAAACCTTGCCACTTTAACCTTATAATAGCCAATAATTTATGTTTAAATAATCCACTAATGCTATAAAATAACATTAGTGGATGCTGATAAATCTTGAAGAAGAAATATATGGTTATTACTTTAGGTGAAAGAGAAAAGAGGATCTTTGAAGTTTATTGCCAATTACCTCAACAATAAATTGGAATTTATCTATTCATCGCGTAAAATACATTCCATTATTTCGTTTTTAGATGAAAACCCATTTCTACTATACCAATCTACAGATTTTTCACTTGGCCAAACAAATAATAGTTCACACTTTTTTTCATATGCATATTCTTTTATGCATGTTATCAATTTCGTTCCAACATTTTGATTTCTGTAATCTTTTCGTGTATAAACACTAGTTAAATACGCTATACTTTCAGAATTCCTATTTGGTTTAGGTAGTTTAGGTATAATGCATAAATACATTGCAGATATTATCACATCCTTATCTTCTGCAATAAATATTTTATAATTATTATCACTTTCCAGAAAAGATACAAAATCATAAATGAAACTTTCTTTATCTACACCCTTCAGGTTATCTTCATTATAGCTTATATCATCATCTTCCATGTGAAGCCATTTCATTTCTGCTAATTGCAAATAATCTTTCTTTTCACCTAATCTTATTTCCATACTTTCAACCCCTCCCACAAAATCTAATTTATTGAGTTGTTTAGTAAACTACTCAATGTTACAATTTAAAACCTATTAAATAAATTGGAATTTACCAACGTCCCATATTTTTGTTATGCTTTTCTAAATATACCTTTTTTATTTCTTCCGGTGATATTGAATAACAAAGCATTACATCATTAAAGTACATTAGAACGTCACATAACTCCTCTAAAAAATGGTTTCTTACCTCTTCGTCATCCATAATGTGGCTATCGCCTTTTTTCTTGATTATATCTGCAACTTCACCGACCTCAATCATCATCCATAATAGTTGATTACGCCCCTTATCAGGTGATAAGCCACCCCATTTATCTTTATATTTCTCTTGTAATTGTTTTTGGATTATGTTCATTTCATTTAGCCCAAAATCCTCCATATTAAGCCCCCCCATTTATATACCTGCCTATAATTCACTTATTCTCTACTTATTGGCATATCATAACTTATCCTTCAGATTATACTCCATACCTATTTCATATTCATCAACTTCACCGGTATGATTGAACCCCATTGCAAGGTATAAATTTTCTGCGACTTCATCCTCTTCTATATAGCATATACACAACTATTATAATCTAGAAATGCAAATGACCTTGCAAGTATTCTCACATTGGAAGCAACAAATTTTTCCTGTTCTTCTTTAACTTTCAGTGCATTAAAAATGCGCCAGTTATCTGGATTAACTCCTTTATATTAATATTTCTTTGAAAGATTCATATAAATTGAAAATCTGATTCCTTCCTTTAGAAAATGATATATCATAAGCCCAATGCCTAATTCATCAAATCCAATAAATAATAATATTAAACTTAATGGAATTTCAATAATATTAAAGATATCATATGTTTTTGAGTTTGTTTTATCTTTTAAATAAATATTTCTTTCATCTGTATCATATATTTCAAATGCTTCTTTAGATTTTGGATTACACTTAATTTCTCTGTACTTTAGATAAGATATTAAAACAACAAATATAAAGCCTACTGCAAGTACTAGTGATATAGGCGTCATAGCTTTAATAACACTTTCAGACATATTAGGAAATAAACCTTGTTTATATAGTATCAGTGCTAAGCCACATACACCAAAAAATATAATGCTTTCAAATATGGTATTCTTTAAAGATTTCATGCTTTTTCTCCTTTCTAAGCTGGCTATATTTCAAAGATAAAAACATCTTCGATAATACAATTAAAAATTTTTGATATCTTATGAGCCAACAAAATTGATGGATTATATTTACCATTTTCAAGAGAAATAATGGTCTGTCTTGAAACTCCACACATTTGAGCCAGTTCCTCTTGAGTGATCTTTTTACTTTTTCTTAATTCCTGGATTTTATTTTCCAAATAAACACCACCTTTGTAAAAATCACTTTATATTTTTAGTATAGTTAACTTTACATTTTTAGTCAAGTCCACTTTACAATTTTATTAATAATTGTCCATTAGATTTTCACCTGACTTTTAACACATATCAATTTTAATAGTAATTGTTAATTTACCCTCATCATATATGACATTTTTGAAAATATTAGCAAACTAAGGTCCTAAGAGCCTTTCGCCATTATCTCAGTGATGAAAATCTTAGAATGATACTAAAACTTAAAGGACCTACCCCTTGGATTATGGGTTAGGTCCTATTGGTTTTCTATTGCCTAAAAGTATTCATTCCACCTGCCTACAAATTGGAATTTACCATACTTAAATATATTTTAATATTTCAAGTGGTGTTTCAGCTTGTATAAAATTTTTCTTCCTTCTTGAGGGTTGCGTCGTTCCCTCTTTCAGGTACCACACTGCCTGTACAGCTTTCATCCCTATTTGGGAAGCAGCTTCCAATTCTAAACTACCACCATCTCCAACATATATGCATTCATCAGCCGACACTGATAAATTATCCATACACCTAATAAATATTTCTTTTTCTGGCTTTTGTAGCCCTTGCTCAAAAGAAAGATATATAGCATTAAAATATGGAAACAGTTCACTATTTTTTATTGCATCAACCTCTTCAGAAAAACAATTACTTATCAATCCTATACAAATTCCTTTTTTCTTTAGTCCATTTAGCATTGGAAGAATTTCCGTATGAAGATATTTAAAACATTCTTTTTTTGATGTTTTCCTTTTCTCCACTATTTTACTAAACAGTTCATCAGAATAACATTGCTTTTCTTTAAGTATAAATTCTAATATTTCTTCCAAAGTCATTTTTCCCACAGTTCTTTCATACTCTTTTGGTTTCCACAATGATTGAAATTCATCTTCTGAAATACCAGCATCTATAGCCATTTGCGTACCAAAATATAGTGGACTCTGATAAAGAGTTATTAATGTTTCATACATGTCAAAAATTACTGCTTTTATCATCAAGAACTTCTCCTTTTACCTTTACAAATTCCTATTTATCGCGACACTCTAATACTACTCCCACTAACCTCCCCCTAAACTATACCCCAATAAAATCATATATTCAATAATCTTATCAGTGAGAACATTGATTCAAATATTCATGGACTATTATTTCAACATTCTTGTTTAAGTGCTCATCTCCATTTAGCCTAAGTACTTTACAAGCTAAGGAATTAGCCCATTGTGCATGGTTAGTCATACACGGAGAACCATCGGTATCATATCTTGTTGAGTTATCAAGAAAACGGCAATATTCTTCATACATATCGCCACCTTCCATAATCATCTCTCCGTATACTTCATATTCCCTCTTATGAATTCGGGTAATTCTTGTATCAATTGATGCGGTAATATGTATTGCTAAATCAAATAATGGAACAAATGGTTCATTAAAGCTGTCCATTGAACCTGCCATCACAAAATGAGTTCCTTTTGATATATCTGTCATTAATCTATCAATCTTTTCCTTACGAGTATACATAAAGGTAAAAGGTTTATCAGTATCTTTTCTCCAAATATAATCGTCTATATCAAAATAAGGAAAATCAAGTTTTTCCGCAACCAGTTTTCCTAATGTTGTTTTTCCAGAACCAGATGAACCAAAAATAATAATTCCTCTTGCCAATTCTTTTAACCTCCATAACGCAAAATTCATATTTATACCTCACAATAAAATACATGTACCCACAATCCTAAAAACCCTCTCTTGAATTTTATTTAATCCTACCTACAAATTGGAATTTATAGGGTTAATAAAATTCTTTATATCTAATAAACATTGTTTTTTATATTATGCAGATATAACATTATACTTTCTTCATCTTTAATATTGTATAAATAATTAAATTTCTCGGAAACATGTTTTGCTATAATTCCAAAGAACTCACACGACGTAAAAATAGCATCCCAGAAATTATTCAAATCACAATCTGAATAAGTATTTAAGTACATATCATAAAATTCTAGAGGTAAATATTCACTAAAGTATTTCCCCCACATACCAGTAGAAATAGTAAAATTATTGTTCATACCAACATACCATTCAATCATTTTATCAAGCTGGGAATGAACAATTTCAGTGTACATTCTCATAGCATATGGGATTTGCTTTCTCCCAATACCTTTTCCTACATTATTTAAACACCACCAAAATTCATTGCAACAGCCAAGATACATTTCTTTTGTCGGTGGTTTAATCCAATGGGTCATATCATTAGATGTATTAATCATTGGTAAAAAATCATCCTTATCTAAGATTTTTTTTGTTAATGTATCAGAAAGGTATCTTTCCAATGCCACCGCTTTTACTTCTATGTGTAAATCAATTCTATTACCATCTTTAAACAACATTAGCCAAGCATATGAATTGCTACAATCATGATTACTTCCCCACCCAAAGTCTCTTGAATTTGGCTCCTGAACAATAGCAATTTCTCCAAACAAGTTAATCCAACTTTGATCATCCAAAAATGATTTGGTTTCTGTAACTATAAAAACTATATCATAGTCTTGAAACATATCTTTTTTTATATTAGGGTTTACTCTTGAACCATTCATGTAAACAGCTCTAATACGTTCATCTGAATTTGCAGTATCTAATATAAGTTTCATCATTCCTTGTTCATTTCTCAATTTATTTTCCCTCCATTAAGATACTTAAATTAATCTAACTTATAAATTCCTATTTCTCACATAATTTAATACAAGTATTCATTTAATCTACTCTAAAATCCCCATTTATAGAGTAGTTTACTAAACAATCAACTCCCATAATAATACAATATTATTAAAAAAGGCATTGTAAAGATATAGCTAAAAAAATCAATCCTGCTAATACTAGCATGCTTACTATTAAAACCACTATATCTATGATTATAAGCATTTTTTTATATGGACTCATTGAACCATTATTAGATAATAGATAATAAAAAATTAAATTTAAACATTTATTATATCTACTTCCATAATCAAATGTTAATCCAATATATTTGTTGTTCTTTACCTTCATTGAAATTTTCACCTGTTAATATACCACCGCAGCTTATCGCAGTCTTACCTGAAGCAATATTATCTTTATCACAGGTAATCATTACTTTTGGAATTTTCATATCTTTTGCAACCTGTAAAACAAGTAATAATTGTTGCTTACCATAACCTTTTTTTCGCTCAGTTGGACGAATACCATAGCCTATGTGGCCTCCATGTTTTTCTAATTCCTCAGTTAAAAAGTGACGGAGTTGAATAGTACCGATAATCCTATTATCAGATTTTCTTACCGAAAGGAATGTGCTGGCATGAACATTATTGCGAAGTTTATCTTTCTCAATTGAAAGCACAATTTCAAGCCATTCATCAAAATTATTACAACGGCTAGACCACAGCCACCATTGATACTAATTTCTTCAAAATCTAAATATTCCTGTTTGTACTCTAAAATTCTCTCTTCTAAAACCTTTGATGGTTTTACTAAAATTAATTCACTCAATTTAATACCTCCTTGGTAAATTAGAATTTGATGCCTATACAGAAGTCTTTCTCATCACTAAGAGCACTAATAATACTGAATCTATCATAAGTATATGGTACTTCCATAAAAAATAACTAACTCTCATACTACAAGTATTCATTACTTCATTATACACAAATAAAATCAGTTATAGATTTATATTGAAATAATTTACAAAATAGATAGTAAATTCATTTACCATGGTATATGATTTACTTAATTTACAAAATAATTTATTACTGTAGCAGGCCCAGATAGCGAGGATCAATATGTTTATTATCCTTATGGTTCATATAGCTGGACTATACCTTATGTGGCCGGACTTTATGTTTTAGCCTGTGATGTATATCCTGATATTACCCCAGAAATATTTTATAAGGTTGCAATGGAAACAAGTAACAAATTGGAGTGTGCAGTTAATTCTCAAATTTACACTATACCACATGTAATAAATCCAATTAATTTAATTGAAAATCTAAACAAGCTTAACAAGTAGTAGTTATGATAGAGTGCGAGGTATGAAATATTGAATACAAATAGGTGCAATATAAATAACTTACATGAAAATGATTATGAGGATGTAAAGAATTTATACTCTAATGAAAAAGTAAGAGAATTTTTAGGTGGAACATTAGATATGGAAGGCTATAATAGATAAGTTCTAGGCTGTAGTTAGCTTGGTACACTAAATTTAAAAGAACCTGACCCGTAAATTATGGGTTAGGTTCTTTTTGATTCTTTATTTATTAAGGTTGTTCATTTAATTCTAATGCTAATGCTAAATTAGATTATAGAGCAGTTTAATTAATAACTAACTCAAATAATATTAATTACTATTTTTATTATCTTTCTCATTACCATGTTTAAAGTTTCCAGTTATTTTAGCCATGATTAACTGTGCTTCTTTTGTGTCAGCATTTTTTACTTTTGCTATGAATTGTTCACTTGCTTTACCTCGTAGCATACTTACTTGTTTTCCATGCCAATATAAAAAAACCTTTTTATCCTTAGTAATTTTATAAGAAAAAGGTTCTTCATCAAGCCTGTTTCTTTTATCTACATTATTATCTTCAATCATATTAACTCCTTATAAATATTAATCTTAAATAATCTAATCTCTAAATTCCTATTTCCCTGTTAGTTATATAATAAATAATTCGCATAATATAATATTGTTCAGCAAATCTATTATCGAAATAGGTATTTTGTTAAACTAGTCCTAACCTTATCTTATTATCAAGTTCCCACAATGCAACTCTATTACTGTCATATCTAAGCTTTCTAATAGCAGTATCATAGTCTACCCATTCATATTTTGTATGTTCATGTGATATCTGCAAATTTACATTAGAAATTTCAACTGCAAAGGAGTATTCAGGTATAACGAGACAAGACTCACCCCAAATTATACGTGCTTTCTCAAAAAATTCTGTAGCAATACTACATTGTGTTTCTAAAACAGTGTATTTTTCCTTTGCTAAAATATGAGCTTCTTCAAAGGCTTCTCTCTTTGCAGATACTAATGCTGAAGGATCCTCATCCTCTCCTCCACCTGAAATAAACTGCCAAATCTCCATATCACTTCGCTGGAAAATACAATAAAGCACTTTGTCTTCATATTTTTGAAACGGTAAAACCAATACTTGATATTTAGCTCTTGCCATAAACACCCCTCCTAAAATACATTAATTAAGATGAAAATCTTCATATCCATTGTACCATATTATTATACTATTGTAATAAAATTACTATAACTCGCCCTTGGGGTAATGTCGAAAGCTCTTGGGGCTTGAACCTTATAATCACCAACGATTTATGTTTAAATAAGTCCTAAATATGATAGAATAACATTATAGGATGGTGATAAATTTTGGAGAAGAAGTTTAATATAACTGGAACATGCATTCCAAATAGACACTACATGGTAGATACTTCAAACAAAATAGAAAAAGTAATGAAATTAATTAATGCTGAGGAGTATTTTATAATAAATAGACCAAGACAATACGGTAAAACCACTACTTTCTTTTTACTTAATAATAAACTTAAAGAATCAGAGGATTATTTACCTATAAAGATTAGTTTTGAAGGGGTAGGAGATTATATTTTTGAGAATGAAGGAAGATTTAGTAAAGGCTTCTTAAAATTATTACAACATATGCTTGAATTTGATAATCCTGACCTAGCTGACTTCGTAGGTAGCTTTAACGATGACATGGAAAGTTTAAATGACTTATCATATTTCATCACAAAGCTTATAAGAAAGTCCAATAAAAAAGTAGTTTTACTTATAGATGAAGTTGATAAAAGCAGCAACAATCAGCTATTTCTAAGCTTTCTTGGAATGCTTAGAAATAAGTATTTACTTAGAAATGAGGGCCAAGATCTTACTTTTCACAGTGTAATTTTAGCAGGGGTTCATGACATTAAGACGCTGAAGGTGAAGCTAAGGCCTGATGAGGAGCAGAAGTATAATAGCCCTTGGAATATAGCCACTGATTTCAATGTGGATATGAGTTTCTCAAAGGATGAGATAATGACAATGCTGGATGATTACACAGAAAATAAAGCGGTAACCCTTGATAAGGAATACTTTGCTGAAAAGCTCTATTTCTATACCTCTGGATACCCATTCCTGGTGAGTAAACTTTGTAAGATCATAGATGAAACTATAATGGATGAGGATAAATTAGTATGGGAAAAAGAGTACATGGACCTTGCTGTAAAACAGCTCTTAAGGGAGAGTAATACTAACTTTGATAGCCTTATAAAAAATATAGAGAATGATTCTGAACTTAAAATAATGGTAAAAGGATTAATTATAGATGGTAATAAAATAACCTATAATATTAATAACCCAAACATAAACCTAGGAATGCAGTATGGAATTTTTAGAAATGAAGACATGAGACTAAAAATAAATAATAGAATTTATGAACTTCTTATTTATGATTATATGAGTTCACTTATAGAAACCTCCACTAATATCGGGTCTTATAATGAGCGAAGCGCTTATATAAACGAGGACGGCAACCTAGATATCAGAAAAATCCTTGTAAAGTTCTCTGAGTTCATGAAGCACGAGTATTCAGAGAAGCGAGAAGCATTCTTAGAGGCAGATGGAAGGCTACTATTTCTAGCGTTTATAAGTCCTATAATAAATGGAACAGGCTTTGCCTTTAAAGAGGTACAAGGTGGCGATGAGAAAAGATTTGATATTGTTATAACCTATAATAAAAAGATGTATATACTAGAGCTGAAAAGATGGAGTGGTGAATCCTATCATCAGAAGGGATTAATCCAACTAGGAGAATACCTAGATCAGTATGGTCTTGATAGGGGTTACCTTCTAATCTTTGACTTTAGAAAACTCAGTGGAGAAGTCGGAAATCAGAATGATAGGGTTATTACTGTAGGTGAAAAAGAAAAGAGTATCCTTGAGGTTTATTGCTAATATAGCAACTCTTCAAACCTAACGTATATTTGAATAAGACACCTGAAAATAAATAATAAATCAAAAATACCAAGGATAATGACTTATTTATTCTTTGAAGATGACTAAACTATTTTCACATGGTAACTTAGCCATAGATCAGTCCTAATATGTATTTAACTTCAAAAATCTATCCTTAATAAGAATAACACTAAACCTTAAAGGACCTGACCCGTAGATTATGGGTTAGGTCCTTTAAGGTTCTTTATTTACTAAGATTGCCATAAAATTGCTTAGCTAAATTGGAATTTAACTTTCTTCGTATTATGCTCATAACCTCCACTTGCGCAGATAGTGAGAATTAAAAATCAATAGTGAAAAGTTATTTTTTCTTTTTGATTTTAGGCTCTGGTAGTTCATTATACATGATATTAAATAATTCTGTTAGATAATTTTTATTGTCAACTTCTTCAACTAATATCATTTCTTTTGCCCCATCATAAGGTAATTCATAGGTGAAATCTTTCATATATGCTTTTGCTGAAGAAATATTTTTTACTAATAATCTATCATCATATAGTCCGCCTACAATTTTACCACGATAATATAAAATGTACTCTCCCATCATTGCACGATAAGTTATCCCCTCCAAATTTCCTAATTGTTCTAATATATAATTCAAATATTCTTTGCTTGATGACATAGCAATTCACCTCAACTTTTCAATAATTGTCGTTATACGCAAAATATAAATAATCTCCGCTTTAAATTCTAATTTAGAAATTATAGCTTGTACTTCACTACAAATTCCTATTTATAGAGTAGTTTACTAAACAACTAGCTCGCATAAAGTTTAAGATTATTCATCTACTATGCTCTGCAAATTGGAATATTAAAACATGTTTATATATTTAAATGATATCTCAATGCATCTTCAGTAGGGTTATCATAATATTCTTTATAAGTTTCTACATTTTTGAAATTAAAATCGCTAAATATTTTTTGCATTGGATAGTTTGTAACTCTTGTCTCTCCTCTAAAATCTTTCATTCCAATTTTTTTCATATCGTCTATCATTGTTTCAATTAATTTATGAGCTAATTTTTGTCCTCTAAAACAGCTTTTAGTTCCTATGCTAGTAATTTTAACGTAATTTTTTTCTTTTCCCCAATTAAATATCATTAAATATGAAATTATTTCATTACTTTCTTTCACCAAATAAATAATATTGTGTTCTAAATCCGTCAAAATTTCTTGCCATGTTTCATCATTCCAACAAGCTACTGCTCCAAAGCATTCTTTATCTAACTCTACTAATTCATTTTTATCTTTTAAATCAAACTTAACTATTTCCATAAATTCTCCCCCTTCAAATTCCCCACATATCCAATTTGATAGTAACTATTAATTTACCCTCATCGTATCTGACATTCTTTAAAATATTAGCAAACTCAAGTTCCAAGTTCCTTTAACCTTACCTCAGGTATAAAAATCTTAGAATAGCACTAACACTTAAAAGCCTACCCCGTAGATCCTGAGCATTCCAATCGTAAAGATTATCAATGATTTCAAGTAGCAGGTTAACCCACGCTATATTATTAGACTCCACTTTTCTTATTTTTAAAAGTAAATAACACCACTTAATAATCCCAATATACTAACTAGTAAAATCATAGCCATTACTATCAATAAAGCATATTCATTCGTAGATAAACCACTAACTTTCTAAACACACTTTTCTATAATCCTCTAAAGACATTTCATAGTCAATTGATGTCTGCCATTCACCAAGTTGATTTTTCCATACATCAACATTTGTTGCAACTTTTCTAAATCCTAACTTTTCATAAACATGTTGTGCTCGTTTATTATCTATGTTGGTATCCAAGATTATTTTTTCAATTTTAACCTTATTATTTATTTCTTCATCTGTAAATAAATAATCTATTAACATCCTTAATATGCATTTTCCATACCCATGATTTTGGTATGAAATCTCACATATTTTTATCCCTATTTCAGCAAAATTTTCTCCAATAGTAAAGCTCATCTCACCAATTCTATTATTGTCAGCCTGAATTATACACCTTTGCGAAAGATTAATATCATTCTTTTTAATTTGATTTATCGTTTCTTCCAATGCTTGTCCAAGACCATTTGGAAATCCAGCATGAGCCATAATTCTTCCATCATTCCACCAATTAGTCAAAGTCTCAGCATCCTCTACCGTTGCACTTCTAATTAACAAATTATCTTTTTTAATAATCATATCTTATTCTCCTTTTGAAAGTCCTTATTTACAAATGTTCTTTACAAGAAATTTTTTCAATTATTTCTCTATCTTTTCTTCTCATGATTTTATCTTCTCTTTTTCTTCATTAATACAGCCCACATAAACTCTTTACCAAACACCTCTAAATTATTAGATTCTTGCATCTTTCTAAATTCGATTACTTCAAAGTACACTTCAAGAATTTTTCTTAATTTATATTCAGAAAAGCCTAACCCTCCATGCATAGAATAATCTCTATAAACATCATAATCTGATATATTGGCCCCACCCTCTAAATTAAAACATGTCATTGCAAAATATCCATCTTCTTTTAAGTACTTTAACACACTTTCAAAATAGCTACTTCTTCTATGTGGTTTGATATGATGAAAGCACCCACTATCATTAATAAAATCAAAGCTTTGTGGTATATCCTCAAACTCAAATAATGATTTGCACATAAACATAGGTTTATTAGAATACTCTTTTGATAATTCATTTGCCCAATTTATTGAGGTATTAGAAATATCAATTCCTATGGCATTAAATCCTTGTTTGGTAAGATACATTGAATTTCTTCCATTACCACACCCTATATCCAAGGCTTTTCCCTTACTTAATATACCTGAGTTGCAGTATGAAATAAGATTTTCATCAGGAATATTCTTGAAAAATGGAATTGGCTTTTCCTTGTCCAAATAAAATTTATCCCACCACTCACTATCTCTTTTTTCAAGAATGCTATCTAACATTTTAAATGTATCTTTATCTGTAATAATTATTTCATTATCAATTTCACTACTCAATATTTTCCCCCCTTGTATAAATCAGGTGTCAAATAAATGACTACCCTTGTCACTAACCCACCTGTTAATTATACCCTAATAAAAGTAAGTTTTAAATAATTATCCCTAAGGTTCCATTAATAGTTTTACACCTACCTTTTAACACATATCCATTTTAATAGTAACTGTTAGTTAAACTAAAACTTAAAGGACCTGCCCCGTAAATTATGGGCAGGTCCTGTTTGGTTATCTATTTAATAAGATTATCCATGAATGCAAATATTTTTATTCTAAATTTATTCTCTTATCAAAAGCTGCTATGTTTAATAAAATACTTGTACGCACAATATTCTAAGATTTAAAGCTAAAGATTAGCTCATTTCACGAGATCTAAGTCATTAATAATCCACATAACAGAATCCAGCACATTTTCGGCTATATAGTCAGCCTCGACACATTTCCATGTATCCCTAAATTCATTTAAACTACCTTTTCCAACTCCTGTTAAAACAAGAATTCCTTTCGCATTAATATTTCTTGCTAAAGCCATATCAGTCATTCCCATGTCCCCAACTACATACGCTTTTTGCATATTAATCTCAAATTCATCCTTTGCTTTATCAATCATTCCAATTAATGGTTTCTTACAATTACATTTATCTGTTCTCACATGAGGACAACAATATACTGCATCAAAGTGTGCATTATAACTTTCTAATTCTTCTTTTAAACATTGTAGTTTACTTTCAAACTCTTCCATTGTAAGTTCACCTTTTGATATATGACTTTGATTGGTTATACCAATGACTAAAATATTATTTGTATTAAGTAATTTTATAGCTTCTATTGAGAAAGGGTAAAATTTAAATGATCTAATATCGTCAATACCTTCCCCTCCAAGGGTGCCTTGAAAATCTAAGAATACTACTGATTTTTTCATTTATTCCACTCCTTTTATATAATCTTACTCTCACTTTACTAATATTCCCAATCAAATTAAACAGTAAATCCCGCTAATATTATATTCTTAAATTCCTTGTGATATATCTATGAACTAAATCATTGTTATCTTCTATTAATCTATTTAAAAATGTAAGATGAGCGCCTCCATACATTTCCACATCATAATTAATTTCTTTCTGTTGAATAAGTTTTCCACCATTATCTAAAAAGTCCCTTAGTTTTAATCTTTTTGAACAAATATCTCTTATATCATTTTCTTTAAGAAAAATTATCCCATATGCTTCTGATGAAGGCCTAGGCTCTTCATCAGCATATGATAAAAAGACAGCAGTTGAACGTGTTTTATCTCCTACTATAATTAATGGCTTAATATCCCACTCAATATTATTGGTTACCTCATAATAGTTGCTATCATCCCAATTTCTTTTATAAAATGTACATGAGGAATCGAACAATTTTACTTCAATTGAGCCTTCCTCCTTAATTTCTCTTTCTAAAGATTGTAGTAAACTTTCATTTTCTTCAATGTGTCCACCCAACCGCATTATACCCAATTTTTCACCTGAATTATCAGGCCCAATCATAAATGCAAATGTATCTTTGTATAGAATAAATGAACCTACAGTTTTAAACCCATTTAAAACACTTAACTCAAACATTTTAATCCCCTCCTATACTGTGACCTGTAAATTGTAGGTCAGGTCCTATTTGATTCTCCGTTATTTAATATTACAAATTAATCTATACTAATAAATCTGAACATATCAAACTCTAGTTACATGACTGTTATCTACCCAGAATAGCAAGCTCAAGTCCCAAGATCTATTCACATCACCACTGAAGTGAAAATTCTTATAGATCTTAACCTGGCTTTTAGCACATATATATTTTAATCAATCCATATCTTATCCTTATTTTCTTTCTCTAAAAACCACATTTAAGTTTAGTACAAAAATAATAAAACTCACAATTGATATTCCTAAAAGTATGTTAAACCATACATTGTAGCCTAATGCATTATTGTCTGCCAATACCCCTTGAAATACTAACCCTGCAGCCATTGCTAATCCACATAAAACATCTATAATTAAATCAACGCTTTGAATTAATCGTCCAATGGAATTATCATCTAGTAAATTCTTTTTAATATATAATGCTTTATAAAAATTCAAGATTATAATCATAAACAATACTATATAAGCCAAAAATTCAAATTTAAAATAAGACATGACATCATTTAAAGGATCCACTACCATTTTATAGCCTCCTAATATAATAAATTAACAAATTATCTTTTTTAATAAAAATATCTTATTCTCCTTTTCCAAACCCCTATTTACAAATGTTCTTTACAAGAAATTTTTTTCACCTCAAGCTTGAAAACACACACTGAATTGAGCATTTCATCCGAAAAATCCCAGCTATCCTTTCTCGTATTATGAAGCATAATAGATTGTAAAGCCGCTCTCTTTTCTACTTGCTCTTCAACAAATGTCACATGGCCTGTCCCTATCAAGCTCTGAAAACCTGCAGAATACTGACATGCAGTTTCACCTTTATTTAGATTATAATTCGTATCCAATTCAAACCCAGCAGAGTGTGTTTTTGAGATTAAATCAATTTTTCGCCCCTCCTTAGCTCCATGAAAATAGAAGATTCTCTTGCCATCTTTTTCAACATACCCAAAGTTTAATGGAACAATATATACTTCTCCATCATCATAAAACCCTAATCTACAACAATGGCAATTAGCGATAATTTCATTAATTTTTTCCTTATCCGTTATTTCTCTATCTTTTCTTCTCATGATTTTACCCTCTCCTTTTCTTCATTCAATGAACATAATAAACCATTACTCCAACCAATCTATATCTTGATTATAACCCAATAAAAGTAAAATTTAAATAATCATTCCTTTATTTCACTAATAGTTTTTCTTCTAACTTTCAACAAATATCATTTTAATAGTAACTGTTAGTTAAACTAAAACTTAAAGGACCTGACCCATAGATTGAACTGCCCCTGTCAGGTAGACAGGGGGCAGTTCAGATTATGGGTTAGGTCCTATTTTTTTGCCTTCATTATCTATATGCTCTTTTAATTTATCATTAGCTAAAGTTTCATAATGTATAATATCAAAAAAATATGGTAATGGATATTCTTCATTTAGCAAGTCACTTAGCCTTAAAATAGTTTTCCTTGTGATTTTACTACCCACGATAGCCATATCTACATCTGAGCCTTTTTTGTAATTTCCAATAGCTCTACTTCCAAAAATTATAGCTTCATCAATCTCTTCAAACTGACTCAAAGCCATTTTTATATATTTTAAATCTCTCTCTAATAATCCAAACATATTATACTTCCTTCAAAAGTCTACTGTGCATTTTTTCCAACTCGGGTAAATATAAATCTAGAATCTCTTCAATCATTTTATTAGCTAATTCTTCATCATAGGTATGAGTTGTCAAATTTCTATCTGCTAATGCATCTATCCAAACATGTCCATTATCAATTATACCTATTTGGAATGCCATCTTTATTGTTTCTCTTGGACTTTTTATCTCATATTCTTGAGATTCTAAGTAATCCTTTAAAACCTTCCATGCAAGTTCAAAAGACATTTCAAAAAACTGTATTATTCCAGCTCTTTCAAGCTCAGTTTTTATTTCTTGCTTAGAATATTTATCTAATAATTTATACGCTTTATCAAAATTCTCAAATCGTTGTTTCCATCTAATTTCCTTTAAGTTATCCATCATCACACCTCATTACTTCAACTGCCTATTTTCTTTATTATAGCCTAAAACCCTTATATTTAAAACACAACATATTTATCACTTGATAACTTCCTTGTATATTTTTATATACTTTATGCTAAGTTTTCTCATTAGAATCAGTATCTACTAATCCTTTTGATTTATTAATTGTATTCGTATTAACTTAAACACACTTTTATATAATCTTACTCACACTTTACTAATATTCCCAATCAAATTAAACTCTAGTTACATGACCTTTCTCTATCAAGAATACATCACCTATATACAAAGTGTTATCCTCCGTACATATGATAGCACCATCATCACATATCCCATACAATGGATATTTTTCAGAAAGTGAAAGTAACTCTTCTGTTATATTTTCTTTATCAAAATGTGGTTCAACGGAAATTTCCACTAATCCAAGTGCTTCATATATTTTTAATTTATTGTGTTCACAAGTTAATGTACACACGGCTGTTTTAGTCATATTTATCGAACCTGCACTCATTCCTATAACTACACCTTTTTGTTCTCTGATACATGGTATTAGCCCATAAGCTTCCAAATAAGCAAACTGTGTAGGTGTATCGCCTCCTGCAAGCCATAAAACATCTGCATTTCTAACAATCTCTTGTGCCACTTCTTTTGAGATTCTTCCATCTATAACATTTACACCTTCAAAGGTTATTCCGCAATCAGAAAACATCTTTAAAAAATGATTACAATACCAGTCTGTTTTTTCATATATATTTTCAAATTCAGAAGCTACAAAAACAAGATTCATACCTGTTTTTATGTGTGTCTTTAGTATCCTGCTAAAATCATTTGGAAATCCCTTAGGAAATCCACTAATCAGTATTTTAACCATCATATCTCCTCCTTGTATAAAACAGGTGCCAAATAAATAACTACCCGCTCCATTAACTATTCCCTAATAATAGTGTATTCATCTTTATTCTATAGTTATTTTCCAAACATCATATTTGCTCCAATACATTTCGGGTGTCAAAACTACTTTATATTTATCAGATACATATGTATAACTAACTCCAATGTGTTCATACAGTGTCACATCATATTTATCTTCAATATATTTTTCAAACTCCTTATAGTCATTATGTTTAGTCACATATATATCCTTATCTTTAAATACTTTTGCATAGTGTTTATCACCATTCAGTGTTATCATTTTGGCAACATAAGGTATTGGATTACCACATTGAAATATTGTTTTCCTATGAACAAACCCAAGTAACAAGCAAAATGCTATAAATAAACTAATCACAGACCTCAGCTTCTTTTTATTATTTTTCATAATCTACATCCCTTCTTATCAAATAATCATTCATTACTTTTTAATAACTACTAATTTACCCTCGTCCTATCTGACATTACTAAAAATATAACCCTCGCTATAAGTGACATTCTTTAAATCACCCCTCATCACATCTAGCATTCTTTAAAATATTATCAAACTCAAATCCCAAGATCCTTTCTCAATTACCTTATGGGTGAAAATCTTAAAATATTACTAAAACTTAAATGACCTGACCCTTAGATTATGGGTCAGGTCTTTAATGCATTATATTATACAATTCCTACTAACAATCTCTGTTATTTTCTTCAATTGTCTTTCTATGGCACTTTTATCACTTCTCCATGAAAAATGGTCTCCAAATCCTCCATATTCTAAAGTAACTATATCCGGATTAGCTATTTTTAATACAAATTCTAAGAGCTCATAGTCATATTCATTCATTTCCAAATGATTATCTCTCAATCCATTTTCTGTTTCTCTTGTTCCAACAACATGAATTTCTTTTACTCGTTCCAATGGTAATGCTGTTAAATACTCTTCAACGGATATGTTCAATCCACTTGCCGTTACCTTTGCATGTGCTATATCTAGCAACAATCCTACTTCAAGTTCGCTGCACAATTCACTTATCAATTTAGGAGAAACTGAATGCTTAATAATATTGGGACTATTAGCCTCATAATATGGTGTATATGGAACATTTTCAATTAATATATCTGTATCCAGCTTTTCTTTCCATAACTTTAAAGAGTCTTTCATACGCTGTTTTACCTTTTCAAATGTTACTTCATTTTCATCCCAATCAGACTTATATGTTCCACAATGTATCCCAATAAAACTGCTGTTACAAAATTCAACTTTCTCCATGACTTTATCCCAATTCACACCACTTAATTCATTGGTGCCAGTATGCTGTGGCACATCTGTACCTACTCCATGTAATAATAACTTCCCATATTTTTTATATTCTGCTGGTATAACTTTATTTGATTTTGATAACGCAATTTTCACATAATCAACGGACACCTTTTTTTCATCAATTAATTCAATTAATTCTGTTGATAAATTACATGCTATTTTCATAGTTATTCTCCCTCTAATTTACAATTCACATTTGCAACATCTGTAAGTATCATTGATTTTAAAGCCTGTACCTAAAGCAATATTTAGTTCATCTTTGCTTTCCTCATCAATAAAATAAGTTACTTCCTCAATAGGCTCATACTCTTTATAGATACTCTTTAAGGTGTGCTGGATAAGGTCTGATTCTATTCCTTTATTATTAAAATTTTCATCAAGGAATAATCCAAAGATCTCTGCACTTTTAGTATACTTCCTTACAAATATACTACCTCTTATTTTACCTTCACAACGATATACATATATTTTGAATTCATTAATATGCTCTTTTAATCTATCACTTGTCCAATACATTTCCAATTTCTTTGCATATTCATCATGAAATATGGCATATTCATCAAATGTTTCTAAATCCACAGTTTCTACTTCTTCTTCTATGTCTTTTTCAATATAATTTTCAGTCTTTAACCTAGTATCGAAGCTTGATTCAATACATTTTATATTTCTCTCTTTAAAGTATTCAGTAGCATTCACATTATCAAATGGAAATCCTATAAACAATTCATAGCCTGGTAATTCAGCTCCTATATATTTTATTATTTCATCTGCAATAATATTAAAATTACTATCAATCATAAATACTGTTGTCTGAGCATATTTATCTTCTTTAAGCCAATAGTATACACATGCACCTTTAAGTATATTATTTTCATAACAGCTGATAACCTTTCGTGTATCAGATTTAATTGCAAATTCAAGATCTTTTATCAGTTGATCCTTTGAAGTTCTTTTAGTATAACTATTCTTGGTGTTATCCCTACTAATGCACCATGTGAATTCTAATATTTCATTTATATCCTTAATTTCTTTTATCATTTTTCCCCTCCCCAATAACAATGGCATCTTAAAATAAATAACAAGTCAAAGGTGTGAATGATATTTTGAGTTAGTCAAGGATGCAGCTTCCTCAGATCGTAGCGCTATCTAAGGGTTCTGCTGATGTTATATAACTCAAAATAGTCGTGGATACTGACTTATTTTTTTGAAGATGCCTAATCTAAATTTGGCTAAAATGCTCAATTAAATACGACTGTAATTTGAACATATTGCTTAATCCATATTGTAACACATTTTCAAATATAATACTATTTAAAGCCAAATATTTCATTTTATCAATGTTTAAATCCTGCCTAAATATGATAGAATAACATTATAGGATGGTGATAAATCTTGGAGAAAAAGTTTAAATGAACTTTGTTTACTTTTGAGCTTCAAGTTTTAAAATCACATTAAAATTTACATAACCTAAAACCTAGTAAAATGGTTTAAGGTTATTTTTTTATGAATTTACATGTGAAACACTATATATAAGCCTCATTGGATTAATTTTGTAATTTATGTTAATATAAAACATATTGAGTAATTTGGAAATGTTCTAAAATGCGATATAACTCAAACATTAAGGGGATGTGTAAATTGGAAATTAACACTATACAAGGTATTCCAGATTTAGAAAAAGCAAAGTTATTATTTGAAGAAGCCGAAAGAATAAATCCAGGACCATGGATTGGACATTGTAAATATGTTGCTGAAGGTGCAAAATTAATAGCAGCTAATTGTAAGGACTTAGACTCTGAGGTTGCATATATATTAGGATTACTTCATGATATTGGTAAAATAAACGGAGGAACTACTATAAGTCATATTATTGATGGTTATAATTATTCTATGGAAATGGGATACCATTTTTTAGCTAAGATTTGTGTAACTCATTCATGTCCATCTAAAAATATTTCAGATATTATTGAAGTTAAAGAAAGTAATACTGGTGAAGGACACACTTTTGTTGAAAACTTTTTAAATACAGTAGACTACGATGATTACGATAAATTAATACAATTATGTGATGCTATAGCACTACCTAATGGATTTACACTTATAGAAAAGAGATTGGTTGACGTTGCATTACGTCATGATGTGAATAAATATACTATTCCAAAATGGAAAGCTTTCTTAGACTTAAAAAAGCACTTTGAAGAAAAGATGGGCAAATCAATATATAGTCTTTTACCAGGTGTTATAGAAAATACTTTTGAATTATAAATATAAATTTTCTATCGAAAATAGTGACTATATTAACAAGTTAATACACAATCAAATTATGAGGAATAAACAGGAATCTGACACTTAGATTAAATTAAATGAATACTTGTATTATAATACAAAGTAACTGTTATGATTTTTACTGTTTACAAAAATTAATTTTAACATATATTATACCAATACTTTAAATATATTGGAGGATGAAAAATGAACAAAAAAATAGTTATCATATTATCATCTATGTTATTAATAATAGGGTTAACAGGATGTAAACAACAAGTAGGAAGTAACGAAGAAACAAAACGAGACTTTACTATATCTAATGGTTATGCTGAATTAAAAAGTGGTGATTTAGAAATAGTAAAATGGTCATATAGTGCTAAAGAACCAAATAATCCAGATAAAAATAGTGCCAACTTTATTGGAGAGGTAACTATGGGAAGTAAAGATATTATGTCTAAGAAAGCAGTTAATATTAACCTAAGAGAAGGACAATCGCTAAAAATTGAAACTAATATTGATTACCCTATTACAGTAATGCTAAAAGATAATTCAAATGAAGAATATATATTTAATAAAACTTTATCACCAGTAAATAGTAATATATTAGTAGATGAAGTTAAAAAAGATGGGCAATATGAATTAATGGTAGATTTCAATGAAATTGATGAGTTTACATTTAAAGTATTTATAGTTGATATAAAATAGTAACATTCACACTATTATTATATTATTAAAACTAAATATAAAGTATATATCGTACTATTCAAATGATGTACGATATTTTTTTATTCCGCAATTCATGATAATCTCCATAACTTTCTTAAAAATACTTTCCTCTACATGAAAAGAGAACCGCCATCTTTGACGCTTCTCCTTTATCTCATTCTACTTTTATAGTTTGCTTGTAGCTGTAAAAAATAACCACATTCAATTCTCTTTTGAAAACTCTACTATTCCTAGTTATTTATATAATTTTTAAATACATCTGTAAAATCTTTTTTAATATATTCATCTCTAGATGCTTTTATCCATTCAAATGCATATTCATTTATGCCTTTAAATACTCCAGTTAAATCACCATTTTCTAATTTTTGTGATCCGCAAGCGCTAGTTGCCATTTGTAAAGTTTGTTCTGCTTTACCTAACATTACTCTGTTAGTTTCAGTTATATGCTCTATCTTTATTAATGCCTTATAGATATCTTTTAAACTTTCAATTTCCTTTTTATCAACATCTATAGAGAAGCTTGTCTCTCCAATGATAAATTTTAATTCACAGTCTAAATCTACTGTTCCTGCTGTTTCTATAGCTACATTTGAAAATTGATTTCTATAATAGTCATATCTTTTTACTAGTCTTTTTTTGCTTAATGCTGAAGTCCCATCAACATGGATTAACGCCAAATTAGTGAAGCAATATTCATCTGTTTTAGACTTAATTAAAAAGAATATTTTTTCCCCATCTTCATTCATTATATAATCATCTGCATCAACCTTATTATAATCCTTTGGATCAATAATTTTACCAATATCACTTATTCCTAGAGCCTCTGCTGCAAATTTTTTCAACATACTAAACACCTCTTCTTATTTATTAGTTTCTGTTATCCATTAGTATTAATATAATACTATTATACTATAAACAAGCCTTAACTTATAATAAAGAATTATTAAGTTTTCACCCTAATACTTATTTCAATATTCATTTTTGCCCATAAAAAAATCATCTATTTATTACATATAAATCATCATATAGCGGCTTATTGCTATCAAATACAACATGACTAACATTTATTAATGTTATTTCTGGAATTGATAATATGGTATTTTCTATGTTTTTAGCTGTATCATAGTCTAAATTAGCAAAGGCTTCATCCAATATTAATACATCGCATTTCATGATAAGACTTCTTGAAATTGCTATTCTGCTTTTTTCTCCACCAGATATATTTTTACCATTGTCATATATAATAGTGTCCAGTTTCTTTGGCAAGCTATCTACAAAGCTACGTAAGCCTGACATATCAATGGCTTTATTTATTTCGTCATCTGTATAGTTTTTATATAGGGTAATATTATTTTTTAGTGTATCTTCAAATAAAAATACATGTTGCTCAATACTTGAAATGTGCTTAAAATAGCTATCTGCTTTAATAGTATTTAAATCCATTCCATCTATAGAGATTATCCCCTGATCCGGTGTAATATATTTTTTTAACATGTTTAATATTGTGCTTTTACCACAACCACTAGGTCCAACCAGCAAATATTTTTTATTTTTTTCAAAGGATAAATTAACGTTATTTAGTACTCTTTTATCTTCATAACTAAAGGAAATATCATTTACTCTTATTTCTTTTTCAAATTTATTTAAATCAATATTTTCATTATCGGAACCACTGTTTTTACAACTCTCTTCCAATCGATTAAATATTGGTTTTGTAGAGAAAAAGCTAGGAAGTAAGGATGCAATAGATACAATGGGCGTAATTACATATTGGACATTTTTTGCTATTACAAATATATTTCCCATTGTAGTCTTTTGTTCAATAATAAAATACACTAATATCGAAAATGTTCCAATAAGCACTAAATTAGATATTAAACTTTGTATTCCAGTACTCCAGGCCAGTAGTTTGGCAATTTTGCTGTTTGCTGTTTCAACACTATTTACTTTGTTATTATATTTTTCTTTTACCCTACTACTTAAATCATTTAGCTTAATCACATGAAATGTATTCAATATTTCCCTAACATAAACAACTAAATCTTCATTTATCCTACTCTTTTTATCATTGCATTTTTTCATAGGAATAGATGCAACAACTGCGATTAACATACTTATTACTCCTAAGATTATCATGAAAATAAAGATTTCTATACTTATGGACATGATTAATATAATAGTAATTATTAATCTAAATGCTAATACAATAACATCATATAATGCTTTAATATAATCTTTTTCAATTGTGTCTATATCATTTGTAATAGAAGAAATATAACTTGCATTATTTTCAACTTTAAATTGATTTATATCTTTTTTAAATACTTTACTAATATAATTATATTTTAAATTCATTGTAGCTTTTGATTTATATAAATTATATGTGATGTTTGATATTATTTCAAAAATCAACAGAACCGTTGTAAAAATAACCGCTAATCCAGCCTTGCTGGCAAATAACACTTTATCCTTCTGCATAGCTCCATCTATCATTTCTCCCAAAGTTACAGATACGTAAACATCTAACATTATATATATTATAGAAATCACTAATGAAAGAAATAAATATATATAAGCTTTTCTAATATATTTCTTCATTTTACAACCTCCATATAATCATTTGAGGGACTCCACTGCTGTATATTACCCTCATTTAAATCTATTATATAATCATATTTATCTAGTATTTCCTCATATGTCTTATGGGATATTTCTACCACTGTAGCTTTCAAATTTAATAATGTATTTTCAACCTTCAGCCCAAGATCCTTGTCCAAACTTGATGTGCATTCATCTACAAAAACAATATCTGTATTTCTAATAATTGATCTCGCTATTGAAATCCTTTGACGCTCTCCACCTGATAAGTTTTTTCCATTTTCCTCAATGCTTATAGACTTTAGACTTTTACCATCACTCAACAAGGTGTTAAGTCCAGATAAGTCTATAGCTTCATTTATTTCACTATCTCCATATTCTTTATATAGAGTAATATTGTTAAGCAATGTATCTTCAAATAAAAAAGTATCCTGTGTTATAAACGATATATTTCTATTAAACGATTCTAAGTCTACACTTTTATAGTTAACACCATCAATAAAAATTTCACCTTCATAATCATCATAAACCTTGGACAATATTTTAATTAAGGTAGATTTACCTTCACCACTTTTCCCTCTAATTAAATATTTTTTCCCCTTCTCCAAAGTTAAATTTACTTTATTTAAAACAAGCTTATCTCCATATTTGTAACTAACATTTTTAAGAACAATATTATTCTCAAAGCTAAAATCCTCTCTACCTACATTATTAGAATTTATCTCATACTTATCACGTTCTAAAATTTTATCAAGAATTGCATTGTATGATTTATGCTTATTATATAATGGAAAAACATTTGTCAAAGAAAGGCTTTGGTCTGTAAAGAAGATTATCATTGCTATTTTTGTAGTGCTTTCCCCATTAATCAGCAGATTAAATAAATAATATAAAACTAGAATATATAAAATTAAAACAAAATAGTTTGAAACTCTATTATATGTATTGTTGTAAACATCTCTTTTAACTTTCTTTTCCTCAAGAAACTTAACAGAAAATAGAGTTCTCTTTAAAAACTTACTTTCAATATTATTTAACTTTATTAACTGTAATCCATTAAATGTATTACTTATATCTACTGTGAACCTTTCATTTTCCTTTGATACATCTGTTTCTAATGAAATTATTTTTTTCTCTGTGAATTTAGAAATAAACATCAATATAACTACAAATATAAAAGTAGCAATACCATATTTATAATCTAATGCAGTAATAATTATTATTGAAAATACAAAAGTACCCGTATCTAATATTAATTCGAAGAAATTAGTAAAATAGTTATTTTGTATCGTATTAACATCATTAATAAAATTTGAAATATATGAATCCTTTGACCTATTGTTATATTCTACATATGACATCTTTAATATTTTTTCCATTATTCTATTTCTAAAATTGATCATATACTTTTTAATATAGGTAATTCTAATATACCTGGATATAATATTTATTCCGAAGCATATTAAAACAATTCCTAAGGCAAATAATATATTTTTCATAAAATCGTGATAATTAGTTACTGACACACTTCCTAAAACTATGGAAGCCGCAACATTAATAAATATTCTATTCAGAACAATTAATAAACTGGATATAATTATAAGAAATTTATTATTCATATATAACACCCCCTTAACTCTATCTATTTGTAATGCCATACTTTAATTTTACTCTTATGTTAAAAAAAGTAAAGCTTTTAATTATACTCACAATTGCCTTTCATAATATTTTAGTGTACACCTATTATAATTCTCCATATATTCATTAAAGTTTAAAACCTTGTACCTGTAACAACCTTTCATCTTAGGTATTTATGTTTAAATAAAATTTAAATGTGGTAGGTAACCTCCACTGTGTGTAAAATTTAAGATTCAACTTTTTTTCTTCTTTACAATTTTACATATTAATAATGCAATAAGTATTATTGTAGTTACACTTAATATTGCTGCTAATACAGCTAAAGAATTTATCTCCAAATCAAATCCTCCTTTTATCATATTTAATATTTAATATTCAACTTATGAAATTTCTATTACCCATGAATAAAGCTATAAATATAGCCATAAGACACATTTAAAACATCTTATGGCTATACTGATTATGTACTATAAATTTTATATTCTACAAGTTTTATTAACTAAAAATATATATTAACCTCTTTAAACATTATATATCTATTTTGCTTTCTCATATCTATTTACTTTTTTATATTTATTTTGTTTTTTTCCTGCTTATTTACTATTTCATATTTAGCACGAATATCAAATAAAAGAATAAATACTAAACTTAAAATACCTCCGATTATTCCTACTGTTGCATATTTTACAAACATATTTTGTATACCTTCAAATAATCTATATATAACAGTTCCTGTTAAAAGTATAGCTAATCCAAATCCTATATAAATAGATCTATTTGATGTCTTTTTGTAAATGTTTTTACAGTTATCACACTGTATTTCCCCAAATTCTTTATTTAGTGCTTTCAATTTAGACGATAAGCTAAATTCGCTATTACATCCTGGACAGTTTTTCATAGTAAGTCCCCCCATAAGTTTTATAAGTTTTATTATTTTATTTAATAATCAAGCTGAACTTCAGTTTAAGTCTATAACCGTTATTCATTAAATTATTTAGATGGTACAATTATAACATAATTTTCAATAAAATTTATATACTTCCTGTACTTATGAGAGGATTATTTACCAACACTTTTTAAAAACTCAGAGCAGTTTTACAGTAGGTAAAAATGATTAATTTAATAATGCCTTTTATATTTATTATCATATGCATCCATTGGTCTAAGCATAGATTTAACCCCTATATAAAATATACCTAAAATAAACATATATTTTATAGATTCCATTATTACAAATGGTGCTAATAACAATATAGGTATAGTATAAATACATATTGACTTTTTAGTAAAAACATCTACTTCTTGATATATTGGAATAGGTATATTGTTAAAGGAAGTTTTTGTTGTATGACTTAAAGTCATAAATATTATACTAAGTATCACGCTAATGTAATATAGCATATTTAAAAAGCTTAGTTCATTTATTTTAATGTACTTTGCTGCTATAGCAATAATTAAGACTGCATAGATACTATATACAAATCTTAAAGATGCCTTTTTCCGTTTTTCTAAATAGCCTTTTGGTAAATTTTCATATAAATCCATTTTAGATTCCTCTCCTTAATAATTATATTTTATATTAGATACATACAACACTTTTCGATAAAATTTATATACTTCCTATACTTATGAGAGGATTATTTATCAACACTTTTTTAAACGTCCAGAGCTGTTTTAAATTATATAAAACATATAAACTCTACAATCATTAGATTGAATATGATAGTTAAAAAAGAGATTTTTAAATAATATATAAACGGGTATACCTCATTGTTAACAACATACTTATCATGAAATTTATTACATATATGTATGATACATTATTTTTGTTGTGACATCAATAGATGATGAATAAAAAATATGGTATCTCAAATCGATTTCTAAAATCCTTTCGAGATACCACCTTACACATCTATTTACTTGATAATTACCCTAACAATATATCTGCCAGTAGCAAGACCTAGCACAATAGCAATTCTAAAAAATCCTATAGTAGCAATCCCTGCCATAATCCCTGTAATAAATCTTCTTGTATTATTGCTCTGCCAGTAGCCATATAACTGACCTACTCCATCAATGGCTATAGGAACCATTAGTGAAACCTCAAATATAATATGTGTATTTTTTGATATTATAATATATATGATTCCAAGTAAATATCCTATAAGTATCCCTGTGCATCTTGCACATATTGGAAACTGTTTCCCCTTATAGAAAAAAGACCTCTCAGGCATCCTGTGACATAAAAACATGTAATGTAATATTTTATTTGTAATTTCCATCTTGCATTAATACGTAGAGAATCCGCTTGCTACACCTATAACAACAAATATAATATAAAATAATACCCAAGCTGCAGTTCCGCCTAACATCCAGTAACAAATTAGTTTTGATGATTTTGGTTTTTGATCTCTCCAAATAAAGTATAGAATTAATCCTACTACCGGAAAACAACATGACACAATTCCTGCAAAATGTGATGGGTTATCTACTGTAGTCACTTTAGCTGGTTCAACAACACGTTCAATAACTGTTTCCACAACCTTTGTTTTAACTCCACATAATGGACATATCTCTACATTGTTATCAATTTCTCTTCCACAATTTGTACAAAACATATTTCCACTCTCCTTACTCTATATTTTCACATACCCTTACTATTCTATTTGGATACTTGCGTGAATATTCCGACTTTTATATTAGTTTAATATATCTAAATAATTAAATCAACAATTTAATGTAATATAGTAATTTTATAATTCACTACACTTAAACATGACACCGGCCCCTCCATAAAACCTTGTTTTTCAAATATATATTTATATTTGCAGCCATAAAATACAATCACACTCTACTTAATTTCTAATATATATATAATAAGAACCCCTCTTAATTGAACGATTTTACTAACAATTCTAAATGCAAAATATATTAAATGGATGATGAGATTATGGAAACAAGATATATAGTTGATTTAAATGATTATGGAGCTATATATGAATTTGAAAAATTTCTTAAACGCTACAATATACAATATAAACCCTTGAATACTTTAGGAATGTTTCTTATTTATACAACTCCATCACATGCATCTCGTATAAGAACACTTTCTTATGTAGATGACATTTCTGAAGAAGAGAAGATTCCTACTGAAAATATAGATTATTCACCAGTAAATATATATGAACTTTTTTAACCTTTATTACTCAAAAGATAATAAGACTATTACCTTTATAAATAACTATTCCCTAATCCAGTGTAAAGAGGCTGAAGAATTAATTTTTTCTGTCTCTTTTATCTATATACAGATGTTTAAATTAATTATATTTTATGCAGAACCCCCATCCCTCTCTTCCTCCCTGGAAATATATACATACATCTTGTAACCATTCATTTCTTAAATTTCTATTACTTAAATACTTATCTCGTGAATTTTTATTTAAGTAATATTAATTTACCTATTCCACTAATGCATATTATAAAATTTGCACACCCAATAGTTTTAGTGTATGATTACTTAAATGTAATTAAAATACTTTTATGTAAAATGCATTTAAATAGTCATAAGAGGGGGTAAAGTTATGAAGAACATTAAGAAATTACTATTAGGAGTTATCGGTATAGTATTTATATTAATTCTTACAGGAAGCTATTTAAACAACTATAACTTACTAAAGGAACCACCATCGGAGACTTGGAGCAAAGAAGTAGAAATCGGTGTAGGCAGCGGGAAAAATTCACCTGTGCTTATCAAAGAGGAGAACAGGCTACTTACAGCCTACGAGGCCTCAGGTAAATTAAAAATATGTGAAACTGACTTAAATGCTAAGGTTATAAGAACTGTTGACTATGATATTGAGGAAGATTTTCTTAAGAATATGATATTTTTGAAAAGTGATACTGGATATATATTAATGTACAATTCTTCAAAAGCCAGTAAAGGGTATCTTGAGAAAATCACATTAGATAAAGATTTAAATTTAGTTAGTAGAGAAATCATAGAAGGTGTAGATGCCACTTATCAAGCTGATGATAGTAACGTAGTGTTTTCGTATGAGGATAAATTAGAAGTATTAAATACTATAACTAATAAATCAGTATCTGTTCCTTCAACAAAGGTATCAGATCTTACTGCAAGCGCTAATAAGGATGGAATTCAGGTGTGTTATATAAAAAATGAAAGTGATATTGGTACATTTTCAGTTAAAGATGGAGTTGCTTCTCCGCCAGTTTTAGTTACAACGCTTCCAAAAAGAAAACAAGCACTATATAACAATCTAGCTTCTTCTTCAGATGGGAAAAATGTTTACATTTTAGTGGAAGAATGGGTCAATGGTGCACCTTCGTCTACAAAGCTAATCGAATTCTCCATTGCTGGAGGCGATGCTAAGATAAGCAAACTTTCAGTCAACAGTACAAATTATGTAGTGAATGCCAAAGGATCTTACTCTGATGACGGCGGTAAATTTTATGCAACTATGCACACAGAATTTGGTAAAAAAGAAGTGCAAGAATCTATTGTTTCCTTTGAGATTAAGGATGGAAAATCCTCCAATTTAGAGATTGTAACAAGATTAAGTGACTTATGTATAAGACCATATATTACTGACGGTTATAGTACCTTTTTAAGCTTTAATAAGAAAAATGTATATGATATAAATATAGCCTCAACAAATCAAGAGTTTAAGAACGTAAATAATGAACCTAGATTCATTGAATTCATTAGGGCGTTGTTTGCTATGTTAGAAGGGGTTATGGAAAGTATATCCTACATCATACTTATAGGAATATATTGGATTATACCCATATTAGTGGTAGGTTCTGTAGTTACTTATTATGATTACACCTTTAGTAATCGAAGGAAGCAGCTATCATATATTATACTGGCTGCAATGAGTATATTACTTAAAACTTATATCATAATTGATACATTTTATAAAACCTATTCCTATATGCTCCCTACCATTATGGCACCTATATCAGTAGGCTTAACTCTTTGTATCTTAATTGGTTTAATAGTGTACACCTATGGATATTTTGTTTATATCGATGATTTAGAATGCATATTCCTAGGCAACTTTGGAATATTTATGATGATAGATACTATTCTTACTTTAATGATATTTGTACCACTCATAGCATAAATAATAAACTACTCTATAATTTATATCCAAATAATACTTGGGGGGGAAAGTTATGAAAAATATAAAGAAATTACTATTAGGAGTTATCGGTATAGTTTTTATATTAATTATTATAGGAAGTTACCTTAACAACTATAACTTACTAAAGGAACCACCATCAGAGACTTGGAGCAAAGAAGTTAAAATTGGTACTGGTAAAGGTAAAATTTCACCCGTACTTATCAAGGAGGAGGACAGGCTACTTACAGCCTATGAAGATATAGGTAAACTTAAAATATGTGAAACTGACCTAAATGCTAAGGTTATAAGAACAGTGGACTATGATATTGAGGAAGATTTCCTTAAGAATATGATATTTGTGAAAAGTGATACTGGATATATATTAATGTACAATTCTTCAAAAGCCAGTAAAGGGTATCTTGAAAAAATCACATTAGATAAAGATTTAAAATTAGTTGCTAGAGAACTCATAGAAGGTGTAAATGCTACTTATCAAGCTGGTGATAGTAACGTAGTGTTTTTATATAACGACAAGGTAGAAGTTCTAAACACTTTAAATAGCAAGCTGGTGTCAATTCCAGTAACAAATGTATCAGAGATTACTGCAAGTGCTAATAAGGATGGCGTTCAGGTGTGCTATATTCAAAATGAAAATGATGTTAATACATTTTCCGTTAAAGATGGACTTGCTTCTGAGCCCATTTTAGTTACAACACTTAGTAAAGCAGATAAAATAACCTATGGTAATATGTCTTTTTCTTCAGATGAGAAAAATGGTTATGTACTAATTGAAGAATACCTTAAGGGTGAATATGAACGCACAAAGTTAATTGAATTTGATATAGCTGTTGGTGAGGGTAAAATAAGTACACTTTCAGTTAACAATTCAACCTATATCGTAAATACAAAAGGTGCCTACTCTGAAGATGGTGGTAGCTTCTATGCAACTATGAGCACAGCCTTTGGTAAAAAAGAAGTGCAAGAATCTGTTGTATCCTTTATTGTTAAAGATGGTAAGTCCTCTAAGGTAGAAATTGTATCAAGGCTAAGGGATTTATGTATACTTCCCTACATCACTGACGGCTACAGTACATTCTTAAGCTTCAATGAGAAAAATGTATATGATATTAACATTTCATCAGAAAATGAAGATTTTAAGACTGCAAATAATGGACCTCGTAGCACAGAAAAAACTAGGGCCTTCTTTTATCTATTAGAAGGACTTATGGAAAGTTTATCCTATATAATCCTTATGGGATTCCGTTGGATAGCACCAGTACTCGTTGTTGGTGGAGCAATAACCTTCTTCGATTACTCTTTTAGTGAAAAGAAGAAAAAGATAGTATATGTTGCAATGGCTACGTTTGCTATAGCAATGAAAACTTATGTAATAATCGATACATTTTATAGATCATATTCCTATATGCTACCTAGCATCATTGCCCCAATGGCAGTTGGCTTAACTCTATGTTTATTAATTGGCTTACTGGTGTATACCTACGGATACTTTGTTTATATAGATGACTTAGAAGGAGTATTTTTAGGGAAATTCGGATTATTTATGTTGTTAGATGCCCTTCTTACCTTAATGATATTTGTACCTCTTATAGCCTAAATAACCTATAAAAATATATTACCACGAGGTACAAGTACCCCGTGGTAATATATTTAAAATCATACTTTTACTTGGAGGTTAGCTATGAAAATTTTAAATAAGTTCTTTTTAATTCTAACTATATTAATTAGTGTTCTCCTTTTAACTTCTTGTAACACTAAGGATGAATATGAAGATGCAATGACTTTTTCTGATGATCTAGCCGGAGTTAAACTTCGTGGATTATATGGATTTATTGATATAGAGGGTAATTTAAAGATAAAGCCTTCCTATGAACAGGTTCAAAGCTTCTATAATGGTGCAGCTCTAGCAAAACAGAATGGTCTTTGGGGCCTTATTGATAAAAATAATAATATAATAGTTCCATTTAAATATGAACTGCCACCCTTTGAATCTAACAATTTTATGTTGGCTAGTAATTTTAGGTCAGCTATTGATTTTATATCGTTTAAAGAAAATAATAAGTATGGCTGTATAAATTTAAAGGGAGAGGTTGTTGTAGACTTTATATCTAGCGAGCCAATTTTAATGCATTATGGTTTAAATAAACCAACTATAGCAATAATCACAGACAACGGTAAAAAAGGTTTTATAGACTTAGATACAGGATTTAAGGTACCACCAATATATAATGACATATATTATGGTGGTTCTGACTACAACATAATATCTTTAGATCTTAAGGGTATATCCGGAAATCTGAATTTTGGATATGCAAATTTAGACACTCAAACTGTAATTGAGCCTCAATATTCAAACCATTTATTTTTTCAATCTGGCCTAGCTGCTATCGAAATTAATGGCAAATACGGATATATAAATGAAGCTAATGAAATAGTTATTGACCCTATTTATGATAATACCTCTGGCTTTTTAAATCCTATTCATAATAATACCTCTGAATTTTTAAATGACTTAGCTATTGTCACTATAAATAAAAAGTCTGGTTATATAAACACAAAAGGTGAAACTGTCATCCCTCTTATATATGATTCTGTAGATCCTTTTTATAATGGTATTGCTAAAATTTCCATTGATAATAAATTTGGCATTATAAACACTAAAGGTGAAATCCTTTGTGAGCCTAAATTCACAAATATAGAATTATATGGCGAAGGTGATATATTCCCAGCCTCTTATAGATCTGATGACGGCAAAAGTAAAACTGTATGTATAAATATAAAGGGAGAAATTCTCTTTGAAACTAATTACATTGAGATATCCCCATTTGGATTTGATTCACAAGAACTAACACAGGTTCGTAAAAATAGTAAGGTCGGCTATATAAATAAAAAAGGCATAGAAATACTTCCTCCTATATATAATAGCGCCCAATCCATTGGAGATTTATTTTTAGTAAAAATAAACGATAAAGCTGGGCTTATTGGTAAATATCAAACAGAATTATTAAAATGCGAATACACTAGCATAACTCCTTTTGCTGAAAATATTTTTTCTATAAGCAAGGATGGCAAATACGGTCTTTATAACTCAGCTACAAACACCTCCACAGAACTGCTATATGATGAAATCAGATTCCATAATAAGGGAGCTATTCCTGTGAGAATAGGTGACAAATGGCATTATATTGACCTGGATGGTAATAGACTTAAAATATGATAAAAAGGCAGTATATAGTGACCCACACTATATACTGCCTTCTCTTTGCTGTAAATACTAACTCTAATTATTTTTTATCACATACTTTTTTATATCCTCTACATCTTTTTTCATTTCTTCCACTATGATTAATTTATCTGTTATTTGTGATATTATATCCTGATAATTTCTTTCTCTTTCATCTTGTTTTTCATCTCTTTTTTCTTGAGCTTTTAAAATATAAAACAATAAGAATACACTGAGCACTGCCCAAACACCTTGGGATAGTGCTGCTGTTACAATTTCATTTTCCATATTTTATCTTCAGTGAGAGAGTGTATTGTAAGCACCAAACTCCCACTAAATCCTCCTTCCTTTCTTATTATTCATCTTTTAGTGTCTAATAAATTATTTTAAATTCACTATTAGACATCTGAAAATAAATAGTCACCATTGTGTTTCATCTCTTTAAAATACACCCTAGAATTAAATTCTAGGGTGTATTCTATCAACCTCTATGCAAGGATATAAGGTGTTTCTGTAGTATCAATTACCCCAGCCTCAAGTTTTGAGACTAAAGCTCCATTTTTACTTTGAAAAACTCCAGAGCTTATAGCAAAATCCATTATAGCGTTAACTTCTGCAAGGGTAACCCCCTCTTTAACGTTGTTAACTATAAGGTTAAATCTCTTCTCACCTTCATCTTTAAATGACATAACTAATTTTCTTTCCATATTACATTCCTCCTATATTTTTATTATTTGGGTAGCTCCTCCCCAGAAAAATTTCCTGGGAGGAGTGGTTTAAGGGGTTTAGATTAACACATCTTCCCTAATTGCTTATTTGTACCTGCTGCTAATGAATCGGTTCAAGAATTTTAGATTAGAGGGTTTAGCTTAAAGGTTTTTAGATCAAGGGGTTTAGGTCATCTTAGATTACTCCTGGTTTAAAGAATAATCATCAAGTTTTTTAATTTCTACTGGTGGATTTTTTAGTACAACTCCCATTAAAGCACCTATATTATAGATAGCTTCATTAGTAGCAACGCCACTAACATTTGAGAACTTCTGAGAAGCGATTTTAGGAGACCCATCCTCCTTTTTACCATCCTCATATTTTAGAACTAAAGCTGTGCTGTTTTTGATATTTGTTATTGCCATAGTATCAACTCCTTTCATAGAACATATATGCACTAGTGGTACAGTATTGTAAAAAATAATGAAAGATTTTTAAAGTTTTTTATCACATTATCAACATTAGAAACATCCATAACTGGAGTTTTTAGTCTTCGCAAGTTGAATATTTAACTACTTGAAACTTCTATTTTAAAATCATAAATAGCTGACACAAAGATATATATTAATACTACATATACCTTTTTTGTGGTAAAATATAGAATATAATATGTTTTCTAGGAGGTTGGCTATGAAGATTTTAAACAAGTTCTTTTTAATTCTAACTATATTAATGACTGTTTTCCTTTTAACTTCTTGTAACACTAAGGGTGAATATGAAGATGCAATGACTTTTTCTGATGATCTAGCTGGAGTTAAACTTCGTGGATTATATGGATTTATTGATATGGAGGGTAATTTAAAGATAAAGCCTTCCTATGAACAGGTTCAAAGCTTCGATAATGGTACAGCTCTAGTAAAACAGAATGGTCTTTGGGGCCTTATTGATAAAACTAATACTGTAATAATTCCCTTTAAATACACTGAAGCTTCTATGATATCTGAGGATATTATATCTGTTAAAGAAAATGATAAATATGGCTGCATAAACTTCAAGGGAGATGTTGTTGTAGACTTCATATCTAAAAGTCCAATTGAACTATCTTATGGTTCAAATAAACATGCTGTAGCATTAATCACTGACAACAATAAAAAAGGTTTTATAGACTTAGATACAGGCTTTAAATCGCCACCAATATATAATGAAATTTTTTATAGTGGTAATGAAAATAACCAATTAATTTTAGTCATTGATGGTAAGTCTGGCACCATAAATTCCGGATATGCAAATTTAGATACTCAAACTATAGTTGAACCTCAGTATCCAAATTGTTTATCTTTTATGGATGGTTTATCCCCCGTAGAAATCAATGGTAAATACGGCTATATAAATAAAACTAATGAAATAGTTATCGCCCCGATTTATGATAATGCCTCTCAATTTTCAGAAGGCTTAGCCAGAGTAACCATAAATAAAAAATCAGGTTATATAAACACAAATGGGGAAATTGTTATTCCTCTTATATACGACTCTGCATATCCTTTTTATGATGGTATTGCCGGAATTAGCGTTAATGATAAACTTGGTATTATAAACACTAAGGGTGAAATCCTTTGTGAGCCTAAATTTATAAGAATAGATTTATATGGGGAATATGATATAATACCTGCCTCCTATATTGATGATGATGGTAACCCTAAGTATGTATGTATAAATAAATATGGAGAAATTCTCTTTGAAACTAATTATACTGAAATAATGCCATCAATGAGTAATACACAAGATATACTACAAGTTACAAAATATAATAAAGTTGGATGTATAAATAAAAAAGGAATAGAAATACTTCCACCAATTTACGATAATGTACATCAAATTGGTGAGTTGTTCATAGTATCCACAAATAATAAATATGGACTTGTTGGTAAATATCAAAAGGATTTATTAAAATGTGAGTACACCACCATAGATTTTGTTGCTGAAAATATCTTTTCTATAAGTAAGGATAATAAATATGGTATTTATAATGCAATCACAAATACCTCCACCGAGCTACTATATGATGAAATTAAACACTCTTCGAATGGAGCTATTCCAGTACGAATAGGCGACAAATGGCATTATATTGACTTAGATGGTAATAAACTTTAAATGAATTTAGGACAAAGTTCATATATATTTTTAGGAGGTTAGCTATGAAACTTTTAAATAAGTTGTTTTTAATTCTAACTATATTAATCAGTGTTTTCCTTTTAACTTCTTGTAACACTAAGGGTGAATATGAAGATGCAATGACTTTTTCTGATGATCTAGCTGGAGTTAAACTTCGTGGATTATATGGATTTATTGATATGGAGGGTAATTTAAAGATAAAGCCTTCCTATGAACAGGTTCAAAGCTTCGATAATGGTACAGCTCTAGTAAAACAGAATGGTCTTTGGGGCCTTATTGATAAAACTAATACTGTAATAATTCCCTTTAAATATACTGAAGCTTCTATGATATCTGGGGATCTTATATCGGTTAAAGAAAATGATAAATTTGGCTGTATAAACTTAAAGGGCGAGATCGTTGTAGACTTTATATCCAGTGATGAAATTCAAATATATTGTGGAAATGATAACAATAATATAGCAATAATCACAGACAACAATAAAAAAGGGTTTATAGACTTAGATACAGGCTTTAAGGTGCCTCCAATATATAATGGAATATCTTATATTTATGATAAATCTAACCTAGTAACTTTAGTGATTAATGATAAATCAGGTAATTTAAATGCCTTCTATGCAAATTTAGATACTCAAACTATAATTGAAGCCCCTTATCAAGATTTTCTATATTTTCAATCTGACCTAGCTGCAATCCTAATTAATTTTAAATACGGCTATGCAAACAAAGCTAATGAGATAGTTATAGCCCCTATCTATGATAGCGCCTCAAACTTTTCAGAAGGCTTAGCTACAGTAACTATAAATAGAAAATCTGGTTGTATAAATACAAAGGGTGAAATTGTTATCCCCCTTATATATGACTACGTAGATCCTTTTTATAAAGATATTGCCAGGATTAGCTTTAACAATAAACTTGGTATCATAAACACTAAGGGTGAAATCCTTTGTGAACCAAAATTTTTAAGTATAAATTTGTATGGTGATTCTGATATAATACCTGCAGCCTATGTTGATGATCATGGTAACTCTAAGTATGTATGTATAAATAAATATGGAGAAACCCTATTTGAAACTAATTATACTGATATATCCCCATTTAATAATAGTTCACAAGCGATAACACAGGTTCACAAGAATGATAAAATTGGTTATATAAATAGAAAAGGAATTGAGATACTTTCTCCTATATATGATAAGGCCCTTAACATCGGAGATTTATTTATTGTAAATATAGATAATAAATATGGACTTATCGGTAAATATCAAAAGGAATTATTAAAATGTGAGTACACTAGCATAACTAATTTTTCAGAAAATATTTTTTCTATAAGCAAGGATAATAAATATGGTCTTTATAATGCAACCACAAATACCTTTACAGAGCTATTATATGATGAAATGAGATTCCCTCATGACGAAGTTATTCCTGTTCGAATAGGCGACAAATGGCATTATATTGACTTGGATGGTAATAAACTTTAAATGAATTTAGGACAAAGTTCATATATGTTTTTAGGAGGTTGCCTATGAAGATTTTAAATAAGTTCCTTTTACTTACAACTATATTAATGACTGTTTTCCTTTTAACTTCTTGTAACACTAAGGGTGAATATGAAGATGCAATGACTTTTTCTGATGATCTAGCTGGAGTTAAACTTCGTGGATTATATGGATTTATTGATATGGAGGGTAATTTAAAGATAAAGCCTTCCTATGAACAGGTTCAAAGCTTCGATAATGGTACAGCTCTAGTAAAACAGAATGGTCTTTGGGGCCTTATTGATAAAACTAATACTGTAATAATTCCCTTTAAATATACGGAAGCTTCCATGGCACCTAATAACCTTATATCTGTTAAAGAAAATGATAAATATGGCTGTATAAACTTAAATGGAGATGTTGTTGTAGACTTCATATCCAGCGACCCAATTGAAATATCTTATGGTTCAGATAAACATACCATAGCATTAATCACTGACAACAATAAAAAAGGGTTTATAGACTTAGCTACAGGCTTTAATGTCCAACCAATATATGATGAAATATTTTATCATGGTAATGGAAATAATCTAGTAACTTTAGTTGTTAATAATAAAGTTAATAATCCAAATACCATTTATGCGAATTTAGATACTCAAACTATAATTAATCCTCAATATGAAAATCCTTTATATTTTCAAGATGGACTAGCATCGGTTAAAATAAATGGTAAATATGGATATATAAATACAAATAACGAAATAGTTATTGAACCTATATATGATGATTCCCCCTGCTTTACAGAAGGATTAGCCCCCGCTAGCCTTAGTGGAAAATATGGTTATATTAATACAAGTGGAGAATTAGTTATTCCTCCTATATATGACTATACAACTCTTTTTTACAATGGCCTTGCTATAGTTTATCTTGATAACAAATCTGGTCTTATTAATACTAAAGGTGAATTCCTTTGTGAACCTAACTTTTCACAAATAGATTGGTATGGGGACTCTGATATAATACCTGCAGCCTATATTGATGATAATGGTAACTTTAAGTATGTATGTATAAATAAATATGGGGAAATTCTCTTTGAAACTAATTATACCAAAATAATGCCATTAATGAGCAATTCACAAGATATACTACAAGTTAAAAAAAATAATAAAGTTGGATATATAAATAAAAAAGGCATAGAAATACTTTCACCAATTTACGATAATGCACGTCAAATTGGCGAGTTATTTATAGTATCCACAAATAATAAATATGGCCTTGTTGGCAAATATCAAAAGGATTTATTAAAATGTGAGTACACTAGCATAACTCATTTTTCAGAAAACATTTTTTCTATAAGCAAGGATAATAAATACGGTATTTATAATGCAACCACAAATACCTTTACAGAGCTGCTATATGATGAAATGAGATTCCCTCATGATAACGTTATTCCTGTTCGAATAGGCGACAAATGGCATTATATTGACTTGGATGGTAATAAACTTTAAATGAATTTAGGACAAAGTTCATTTATGTTTTTATCAAAAATGAGCCTGCTTTTCTTGAATATTTAAACTCTGTACAATAAATAAATCGGTGTTTCATTTTATGAAACACCGATTTTAATATTGTGATATATTAAAAAAATCTTGAAACTAGTGATTGTTAAGGGCCTTAATTTTATTCCTTCCTACTACTCTATTTAAATATATTGTTGAAACTTCATCTTACTTCTCCACGTATTCTTCCTTAGAATAAAACTGACTACTACATAAATATTGTGGAATATTTTGTTCTTCACCATTAATAGTAATACTTGCAAATTTTCTTCTTATTTCTAACTCGTATATATTTTTATTGTAAGGCAAATCCCCAATACATCTTAGTTTTATCTTTAAATCCTCTTTTAAATTAAATATATCAAACAGTGTTAAGAATCTCTTACATCTTCCTCTAAAAGCACTTTCTGGACTCAAATCATCAATTTCCTTATTATCGAAAGTGAAGTCAACTTTCAAGTATCCATCCTCAGCATAGATATTAGTTTTACAGAATTCATTTATAAACTGCCTATTTTAATTATTTATTTTCATCCAAGTATACTTTTGATTTGTATCTAAATTCGTTTCAATAAATCCCCAGTTATTAACTTCATAACTGTTTTTTTTAATATCCCACTCGCTAGTCTTTGTTGCAGTAGTAAACGTAGCTTTTAAATCTTTAATATTCAATTCTCCTTCACTATCAAGCGAAAAGTTTCTAACTTCTCCATCTGGCATAACTATTTTGCTTAACATATATTTTCCGTCTAAACCCTCTACTGAACCTTCTCTATTTGACGCCCCATGAATAAAAGATGCAATTGTTATAACAGTTGCAATAGCCACAAACATTATTGGAATTATTCTTTTTTTTATATACATACATTCCCACCTTTTTATCGATTTGTCTTTAGGCTGTTTAGAACCATCCTACATATGTATTATACACCAAAATATACATATATTGTATTGTTAGTTGAATATAAATTGATGTTCTTGTTTTAAATTCCCTTATTTGAGTATGTATAAGCCTTTTTACTCTTATAACCTGATGAAAATCTATTCGCCTTAACATCCGCCTTAATTTTATTTGATAATGAACTAATAATCAAATTTCAACATCTTTGTTGAACATAGCGTTAATTTGAATAAAAATAAAGGCAATTAAGTGAAATCCACTTAACTGCCTAATTTACCTTAATTACCCTCTAATTCATTTACTAACGCCATATCAACATTTAATACTTGTGCTATCATTTCTTTATCCATTCCAGTAGATAGAAGATTTTTTATTGCTAGCCATAATTTTTCAGTTGCAGCTTTTAGTTCTTTGTCCTTGACTTCTAGTTCTTTGTCCTTGACTTCAATAGCCTTCTCTTTAACTTCAAGTTCTTTGTCTTTCACTTCAAGTTCTTTAGTCTTCTGTTCATATGCATCATTTATTTCTTTCATTTTATATTCAGCATACTTCTTCTTAGACATTTCATCCATCAGATATTTTTCTCTTGCCAGATATTGTTCATATTCTATTTCATCTGCACTTAATTTCTTCATGATTTCAACTGCCACTCCTATCTCCTCCTTTTGATTTGATAACTTGCGAATTATATTTAAGTCTCCCTGTGAATTGCATTCTTTGAAAAATGTTAGCCATTCTTCTAAATCACTAAGGGTATCTATATCTTTATTGTTTTCAAACTTATTAAGTTCAATGTAGTGTATTTGTAAATCTTCAATAAATGTAAAATTATCGTCTCTTTCTTTAATTACAAATACATTATGGAACTTGTTATTTTCAGTAATTAGGTTGAAATCTAGTATGTTAATTACAATACTTTTCTTTAACTCATAATATGATTTACCCTTATTTATAGTATCACCATATAACTTTGACCAATAATACAAACTTCTCTTTTTATAATCATCTACATCATTAACTTGAACTTCAATATCGATTAATTCACCTTTTTCAGTTTTTACTTTTATATCCATTATAGATTGCTTATCATTTTCATACTCTCTATCATTGAATGGATTTAAATATACTATTTCTAGAATCTTATCCTTACCTTTTAGTTCTAAAATAGAATTTAAAAAATCTATAAGTATATGATTACTTTCCTTACTATCTCCAGCAAATACTTTTTTAAAAGCAAAATCTACTAGAATGTTCACCAATTTATTATCTCTATTATTCATCTTTTTCTCCTAATTTTCATCTTCTGTTTAATTATAACCATTGTTTCCTTAATTATATCAAAAGTTAGATAATTACTAAAGTACTATACGAATTAAAACGTGAACATAAATTAGTTATCAAATCCCACTGGTGTAAACCTCTGATATTCCCCTATCCACATGAGTCTTATTGTTTTAGTTTCACCATTTCTATTTTTACCAAGTATGATTTCCACAGCGTTGCCTTCCTTAATTTCCTTATCGTAATATCCCTCTCTATACGGAAACATTACAATATCCGCGTCCTGTTCTATGGAGCCTGATTCCCTTAAATCAGATAACATTGGTCTAGAGTCTGCCCTTTGTTCTGGCGCCCTTGAAAGTTGAGATAGCGCTATTACTGTTATATCAAGAGATTTAGCTAGTGCCTTTAACTCCCTAGATATCTTTGCAATTTCTTGCTCCCTACTATGGCTTTTATCTGTAGCTTCAATAAGCTGAAGATAATCTATTATTATAACCTCTAACCCAGATTTACGCTTTAAGGTTCTTGCCTTGCTCTTTATTGCACTCATGGTGGTAGATTTATCATCTATAAAAAACTTCCTCTTTGATAAATCTCCAGCTCCAAGCATTAGCTTCTCTATATCATATTCACTAAGCTCCCCACTTCTTATATTCTTTAGAGGAATAAGGCATCTAGCAGAAAGTAACCTCTGCATAATCTGATTTTTAGGCATTTCCAAGGAAAATAATCCAACGCTGCCTTCTTTAGATGCATACTGGGCAATATTTAAGGCAAAGGCGGTTTTACCCATGGAAGGTCTTCCTGCAATAACCACAAAATCTCCACGCTGTAGTCCGGAAATAAGTATATCAAGATCCTTATACCCCGTTGTAATACCCTGAATCTCCTTCTTCCCAAGATATCTCTCTTCGATACTGGTTATAGCCTCTTGCATAGATGTCATGATAGGTTCCATATCCTCTAAAGTCTTCCCACTGTAGGCTTTATGAATATTCCCATCCAAAACCTCCACAACTTCATCCATGGATGCATCCCCGTGGCTATCATCAATTGCCTTCATACAAGACTTTATAACCCTTCTCCTACTAGACTTCTCCACTAAAATCTCACTATAGGTTCTAGCATTATTTAGATAAGTTGCAGCAGAAGATAACTCTGATAGATAAGTTATTCCCCCTGATTTTTCTAGTGATCCCATAGCTTTTAACTGGTCAGCAAGGGTAACTAAATCAATATCCTTATCTCTACTTCTAAGGTTTAAAATACCACTGTAAATTCCTCTATGCTTTTCATAATAAAAATCCTCCACAGTTAGAATATCCTCCACCTCATAAATTTTATCCTTATCGTTAATGATGGCTCCAAGGACAACTTGTTCTGCTTCAAGACTATGTGGCATAACCATATCCATATTACATATCCTCCAAAAGAATTGCTTTAAGGACCTGATTATTAAAGGATTTATTCTTACTATTATCATTGGTTTTGTAGCTTGATGCAACATTTCCCCTTTTAAATCCACTTCTTAAAGCTTCTGCCTGTAGGTTTAAATAATTCTCAAACTTGCTACCAAAAAGAGTTGTAGGAACTAAATATTCTTCAAATTTAGTGCTTGTCCATTTAGCCTTCATGTTATCTATTACCTTTTTAAAATCTTCTAGAGTAAAGCCCTCTTTAAATCTTTCCTGAATAAGCTTCACAGTCTCCTTGGTGCTACTTTTAAATTTTTTCCCAGTTCTCTCATTGAAATATTCTACTATCTCAACACACTTGTTCCTCAGGAACACAATATTGTTTTTAATAGATGAATCTTTAATAGAGTAATTGTTTGTTGTAGATTTTTCTATATAGGGTTGTAGTGTTTTCTCTACACACTGTAGGTTTTCTTCCCTAACACGTAGATTTTCATCAACAGCCTTAAGCTTATAACTATCCCTCTGATTATTTTCACACTTAACATCACAAGACTGAACTTTATAATCTTCAGCTTCAAGCTCACAGCTATCCATATAATTAGCCTGTATTTCTTGTGATTTCTTTTCTGTAGTGCTTGTCTCATATATAAGTTTTGAATACTTTTCTCCAAGACCAAAATAAGAATATGTACCGCCCTCACGTTTAACATAATGGGTAAGAACACCTGCATCTCTAAGCTTAAAAAATCTAGATTGCACCGTACATTTTTTCATATTAAGAATAGGCAGTTGGTTTATTACTCCATCATAACGAATCCAATAATAAACCTTGCCTTCTACAACCTCAATCTTCATACCCTTAGCATCCTTAAAATCAATAAAATACCTAAGAATCGTAGCATCTATAACATCAAGACCAAGCTCCACTAACCCCTGCTGACTAAATCCCATAATTGTATACTTCATAAATATTCCCCCTAAAATTATTAATGTGAATGTAATTTCAAACCCTGAAACTAATCCCACTAATATATAGGCAAAGAACATTAAATAGTTTACCTAAATTTAAAAAATATTTTTAAATTTATTTCTCCAGGTAAAAATATCATCTATTATTTATAATTTTAATCCATAATTCATAATTTATAATTTATAATTTTAATTCTTAATCCATAAATTATAATTTATAATTTATAATTTATAATTCATAATTCCCAATTTATAATTCACAATCCATAATTCACAAAGTTACCTTAGTTTTTTTACTCATTACATTTACACATATCCCAATTATAACAAGGAGTCCTGCCAATATTTTTATCCATGAAACAGCTTCCCCTAATATTAAAAATGCTAATGTCATAGAAAATACAGGGACTAAATTTACATATAAGGAGGTCTTCATTGGACCAATTTTTTTAATAGACATCTGTTGAATTAAATATCCAAATATAGATGGAAAAATCGCCATATAAATTACTGACATCCACCCATTAATACTTACCTTAGGAATATATACCCAAGGCTTTTCCATTATCATTAAAGGAAATAATAAGATTACGCAAGTTAAAAATGCATAGCTAGTTATTTTTATAGGAGAATATATTTCAAGAGCTTTCTTTGATAAAATGCTATAAGCAGCCCAGCACACTACTGCAATTATCATTAATATATCCCCTAGATTAAATTTAAAATTAAGTAATACACCTATATTCCCATTGGTAATTATAAGCATAACTCCAAATAAGGATATCAGTATACCAATTATGTTTTTGTAGTTTATCCTTTCCTTTAAAAATGCACATGCCAATAGAGTAGTTACTATAGGATTTGTAGCACCTATTAAGGAGGAATTTGTAGCTGTTGTATATTTTAGCGATAAAAAGAAAAATACATGATACCCTATCATTCCTACGATTCCTAAGGTTAAAAACATTTTTATATCCTTTTTAGTTATCTTCCAGTTCTCCTCCACCTTAATCATTATTACAAATATAATTATTGCAGCTATTAAAAATCTAAAGAACACTAAAGAGAATACCGGAAATTCCCCTACAGAAAATTTACCAGCTATAAATGCACCTGCCCAAAATATTGTGGCTAGAAGCATCATATATTTATCAAGATTTCGTTTCATTGCTATCCCCCCATTTTAAAATAATTTACCTTAGTCATGTTTGACTTATTTATTTTTTTTAAAGATGCCTATATAAAAAGCCAAGGAAGATTCATAATCTAAATCCTCCTTAGCTTGTATGCTTTTTCTAAATTATAACATTTTATAATTATTTTTACTACTCATTGTAATTATTATAGTTCCTTATAGTTCCACTCTGGTAATTCTCATCGTTCCTCTCTAAAATAGGCCACCCCTAACCCTTTAGGTGGAGAATTCTTTCTAGATTTTCTTGCTGATACCATTACAAGAACCATTATTGTTACTACATAAGGAAGCATTGATAAAAAATATGGCGATATCAAGGATTGTGTAATTCTGAAACCAATTATATCAAGGCCACCAAATAAATAAGCTCCTAAAAGTGCTTTATATGGATTCCAAGATGCAAATATAACTAATGCCACCGCAATCCAACCTCTTCCTGCTGTAATATTTTCTTGCCATGCAGGAACATAAACTAGTGAAAGGTATGCCCCACCAAGACCACATAAGGCTCCCCCTAATACGGTATGAACATATTTATATAAAGAAACATTAATACTGGCTACATCTGCTGCGGCTGGATTTTCCCCCACTGCCTTAAGCCTATTACCCTTATTTGTTTTAAGCAAATATATACCTAAAATTATCGCTACTACATAGGATAAATATATAAATGCATCTTGCCTAAAGAATATTTCCCCTATAAATGGAATATCTCCAAGCAAAGGAATCTTAGTTGGTACAAATACCTTTTTAATGGATTCTGGAACTATCTCTCCAACCACCGTTGCTCCTAAAAGACTAGAAACTCCTGTTCCAAATATGGTTAAGGCAAGTCCTGTAACTACTTGGTTCGCTCTTAGTGAAACCGTAAGATAAGCAAATATTAATCCTCCAAATCCCCCTGCTATCATAGCTGACATTAAAGCTATAATAGTACTTCCAGTTTTAAGTCCCGTAATAAATCCAGCTACAGCACCTAATAACATCATCCCTTCAACCCCTAGGTTTAGGTTCCCTGATTTTTCTGTTATTATCTCTCCCAAAGTTGCAAATAATAAAGGTGTTCCAGCCACCACTGCTGCTGCAAAAAATGCTACCCAATCCATCACATCACCTCATCCTTACTGGCCGTTTTATTTATTTCCTCCGAAATAATTTTCGGTTTCTCATTATAAAAAACAACTTTATATCTTACAAAGAATTCACTACCTAACACAAAAAATAATATGAGAGCCTGCATTACTGACGCCGCAGCATTAGGAATCCCAAAGGCTGTTTGAATATAAGCTCCACCCTCTAATAATGCAGCAAATAATATAGCCACTATTAAAGTAATCGGTGCATTAAGATTAGATAGCCAAGCCACAATAATAGCAGTATACCCCATGCCTCCTGTAACCTCGATGGATAAAGTATTACTAACAGCTGATGCCTGTATAACTCCAGTTAATCCACAAACTGCTCCACTTATAAACACCGCTTTTAACATGGTTTTTTTTATGTTGATACCTGCATACTTTGCAGTGTTTTGACTCTCTCCAAGTACCGCTACCTCATATCCCATCTTGCTATGTTTCATAAACAAATAAAATATAACTACTAATATTAAAGCTATAATCCACCCCATATGAACCCTAAAAATAGAAGGAAATACAGCGTTATCTGGAAAATTTGCTATTTTGGGAAAGCCCAGTGCATTTTTATCCTTCCATGCATCATATTGCAAATAAGTTATAATTTTTAAGGCCACATAGTTTAGCATTAGGGTAGTTATAGTTTCATTGGTATTAAAATAAACCTTTAGCACTCCTGAAATTAAAGCCCAAAGTCCTCCAAATACACAACCTGAGATCACCATGAGTAATAGCATTAAAGGCATTGGTAAGTTTGGAAAATTTAAAGCTAATAAGGCTGCTCCGAAGGCTCCCATTAATATTTGACCTTCAGCTCCTATGTTCCAAAACTGCATTTTAAATGCCATAGATATTCCAAGTGCCGTTATTAACAATGGTATTGCTATGATTATGGTCTGTCTTATTCTATTTGGAGATCCAAAGGCACCTTTAACCATATACCCATAAACCTTTAGAGGATTGTGCCCTAGTATTGCCATAAGTACCCCTGCAACAGCTAAAGCCAGGATTATCGCTATGATTCTTACAGTGAAATTAGTCCGAGTACTAACCTCCCCTCTTTTCATAAACTTAACCATTTATATCTTCCCCCTCAATATCCTCTATATGTTTTCCAACCATCATAAGTGCTAATTTATCCTTTGTAACATCCTTATTTTCAAGTATTCCTGTGGAGGTTCCTGCACTCATTACCATTATTCTGTCACATAGCTCCATAAGTACATCTAAGTCTTCTCCCACAAATAGAATTGCTGTACCCTTCTTCTTCTCTTCATTAATTAACTTATAAATTGTATAACAAGTATTTATATCTAGGCCTCTAACGGGGTATGCCATTACAAGAAGTCTAGGATTTGAACTTAGTTCCCTTCCGAGTAAAATCTTCTGAATATTACCACCTGATAAATATTTTATTGGAAAATGAATCCCTGGTGTCTTTATTTCTAGAGTTTCTATAAGAGCCTTAGCCTTGCTTTCTACTGGTTTTCTTCTTATAAATAAGCCCTTTCCTATGCTATAACTTTTTAAAATCAAATTATCCACCATACTCATAGAACCAACTAGTCCCATGCCAAGCCTATCTTCTGGAATAAAACTCATAGATATTCCCTTTTTTATAAACTCCTTAGGTTTTTTCCCAACTAAGCTTTCCCCCTGAAAAATAATGTCCCCTGCTTTAATAGGGTAAATACCAGCTATAGCTTCACATAACTCCCTTTGCCCACAGCCAGCTATTCCTGCAATCCCTAAAATTTCTCCAGCTTTTATATCAAAGGAAATATTTTTAACCGCCTCTGCCTTTTCTTCATTTAATATAGTTAAATTTTTTACCTCCAGAAGAGTTTTTCCCGGCTCTACCTCCGCTCTCTCTATGGAAAGACTTACCGCACGTCCAACCATTAGCTCTGTGAGCTGTTTCGCATCTGTAGCTTTCTTTTCTACTGTTCCTACAGCCTCACCTTTTCTTAAAACTGTAATTCTATCACTTACCTCCATTACTTCATCCATTTTATGTGTAATGAAAATAATTGCACAGCCTTGCTCCTTCATCTTATTCATTATTTCAAATAACTTCTTAGTCTCCTGTGGCGTAAACACCGCTGTTGGTTCATCTAGGATTAATATATCCGCCCCTCTATAAAGAACTTTAATTATCTCTAAATTTTGTTTTTCTCCTACTGACATATCTCCTACAAACTTGTTAAGATCAACTTCAAGACCTAATTTGCTACAAATATCCTTTATCTTAATATCAACCTTATCCTTTCCATGAAAAACTCCAGTAGTAAAACCAAGGGTAATATTCTCCCTAGCCGTCATAGCCTCCACCAACTTAAAATGTTGATATATAGTTCCAACACCAGCTTTTATAGCATCCTTTGGACAACTAAATTTCACCCCCTTACCATGGATCTCTATAACGCCTCCATCAGGACTATAAACCCCTGATAAAACATTGATAAGAGTACTTTTTCCCGCTCCATTTTCCCCAAGCAAAGCATGAATCTCTCCACCCTTCACAGTAAAATTTACATTATTATTAGCTACAACATTACCAAATATCTTTCTTATATTGCTCATGGAAATATATGGCGTATTATCATTCATAAGCATCCTCCTCAATTTAAAAGTAGAGCCTGCCTCTAAATTATTGATTTATGTTTCACTACCCTACTGAAAATTCACTTTCCACAAGGTTTATAACATATCAAATCTGAGACAGACCCTTCTTTCCTTCTTAATTTCTCACTTAATTACTTGGTATTGTTCCATCTACACCTTCAACAAACCAATTAATATTCCAAACATCTTCATCACTCATAACTTCGCCAGTTTTAAGTTTTTCTACACCCTTTTGATCTTTTATAGGCCCTTGGAATATTTTATTCTTTCCATCTTTTATATCTTTTTTAATAGTTTCAATCTTAGCTTTATTTTCTGCTGATACTAGGTTAGTTATAGTAATATCAACTATACCATCATGGATTCCACCCCAGTATTTTTCTGATTTCCAAGTTCCATCTTGTATAGCCTTAACTGATTTTACATAATAAGGTCCCCAGTTCCAAACCGCTGAAGAAAGATTAGCCTTAGGAGCAACTTTACTCATATCAGTATTATATCCAGTTGCAAATACACCCTTCTCCTCTGCTGCCTGTTGTGGTCCTGCTGTATCTTGATGTTGACCAATTACATCTGCACCTGCATCGAGTAAAGCCTTAGCTGCCTCTTTTTCTTTTGCAGGATCATACCAAGTACTTGTCCAGTTAACTTTTACAGTTACATCTGGATTAACAGATCTTGCACCTAATGTATATGCATTTATATTTCTTATTACCTCAGGAATTGGGAATGCTGCAACAAATCCAAGTTTGTCTGTCTTAGTTGTAAGTCCAGCTATAACTCCATTTAAATATTGCATCTCATGAATTCTTCCAAAATATTGTCCCATATTTTCAGCTACTTCAAAGCCTGAACAGTGTAAGAATTTCACCTCAGGATATTTTTTAGCCACTGCCAATAACCCTTCCTGGAATCCAAAGCTAGTACCAACTATAATATTACAGCCTTCCTCTATCATAGCCTCAGCAGTCTTTTGAACATCAGACTTCTCTTCTTTTACTGACTCTTTAATAACAGTTTTAACCCCAAGCTCTTTCTCTAGGTACAATCTGCCCTGATCATGAGCATAAGTATATCCACCATCACCAACAGGCCCTACATAAATAAACCCAACCTTCGTCTCTTTTTTTGCATCCTTATCTGGAGTTTTATCGCCGCTAGCCCCTGCTCCACCGCATCCCGTAAGCATGAATACACTTGCAAGTAATACCGTCGCAATTTTTTTTGCTATTTTATTCATCTCTTCCCCTCCACTCTCCTAATAATTTAAATTATATTTAATTTTATTATCCAAACAATGTATTTATGTATATATTTCACTTAAAATTTAATCTTATTTTATCAAAACTAAAAACTAACATGTGAATTCTAACATGAAGCTTAATGCATAGAAAAATTTATTGGAATAAAATTGAAAATATGTTAACATTGAATATATAGAGTTTCTATTATTAGGAGGTAAAATAATGCAAAGTTTTACTGTAATTATGATTATAAATATTATAAGTTATGTTTTAGCTGTGGTTCTTGTTATTATTGGCCAAATAGGATTTAAAAAATTGGAAAAAGAGTTTAGCAAGTCAAATTCTGATATATCTGAGGAGGAAAGAAAAAAGCGTCTCCCATATATGATATCTGCGGAGGAGCGAAAAAAACGTCTTCCATATTTAATATGTACATTGATAGGATGCAGTATCCCTTTAATCACTTCGACAATTTTAATATTAGTTATGTTCAATATTGTCTAGTGTAGCCAAATATAAAGGTTAATGTGTAATGTGCACATTAACCTTTAATTGATAATATGGGGTTTATTTTTATTAAGGCGTCTGAAAATAAATAATAAGTCAAATATCCGAGTAGACTGACTTATTTATTTTTTGAAGATGCCTAAGTTGAAATTAACTCAACACATTCAAATAAGCTTCCCTATTGAAGAAATCTGAATAATTTAATATAATTAAGGTAATAAATTAAACAAATGATAATGTTATGATAAGGGTAAAATATAATGTCAAAAACCTTAAAAGAGCTAAATTTAGCAGATGACTTTCTATTTGCAAAAGTAATGAGTGACAAGGAAGTATGCAAGGAATTTTTAGAAAAACTACTTGGAATTAAAATAAAAGAAGTTAAAATGCCAGAGAATCAAAAGACCATAGATTTACTACTTGAAAGCAAAGGAATTCGTTTAGACATATATGTTCAAGTCTGATGATGAGACAGCAGAGGGGTCAAGTGGAACCCTTGTGAAAACAATACATGATAAAGTTATTAAGGTTAAGAATGATGTTAATATGGAGGTGGAGTATATGACACTTTTAGAACGTGATAGAGAGAAGATTGCTGAGGGCAGAGAAGAAGGCAGAGAAGAAGGCATTAAGCTTACAAAGAAAGTGTTAAAACTTTTTAGTAATGGAGAGACCATAGAAAATATTGCAAAAGCATGTGAAATCTCTGTGAAGACAGTTAAAGAGATAATAGAATAACTTCAAACAGTTAGTGTCTAAGGGAGTTTAGATAGATTTGTGTAAAAGCAAATTTACCTACTCTCCCAAATTATTAATAGTCAAATTCCAAATTATAGAGTAGTTGACGATTTAAGTAATTAAAAATATTATTGCCTTATGTTACAATATGGTATGAAAATAATAATTATCATTATTCCTCTTCTATCAATTCGACCTCTGATAAATCCACCTCTAACTCCTCAAATCTTATAGATTTAAATCTATCACTTAATAAGCAATTTTTCTTTAATTCATATTTAGAATCTACTAATGAATATATCCACACTTTTTTACTCATTGGTGATACAATCCAATATTCAGGAACTCCATATGATTCATACAAATCCTTTTTAACAATTAAATCATCATCAGAATTTGATGGACTTAAAACTTCAACAACTAATTGTGGAATACCAATGAAGCCTCTATAAAAAATTTGACTTTTGTCACAGTAAACTGCTACATCTGGAGCTACCTCAGCTTTTTTAGCCTTCACTAAGACATCCATTTTATTTTTATCAATCTTAACCTCACTAGGATTTTCTGTAGTTAAAAATAAGGCAGCCTCAATAGCTACATTACACTTTTTTCCCAAATACTGCTTCAGTTGATACAAATATAAATTTACATTTGTAATTAAATTCAAACTCATCTATTATTTACTTTAAGATGCTTAATATTATCATAAATTTTCCAAATTGGTGTAACAAATATGTACTTTATGGTACTAATGATATGAATAGATAAACATTCATGGTTTTACTTCATTGATATAGCATAACGTTGCTAGATTTCTTAAGCTTAAATCATGATTATTACATAAATACAATTCTAAAAATAATAATTTAAAGGAGTAATTTAATGAGTTCTATATCTGATGTGTATGATGAGATTCAACCGCAAATTTATGCGTTCTTTTATATGAAAACTTCTAATAAAGAGTTAGCTGAAGATTTAACTCAAGAAGTTTTTTATGAATCATTAAAATCTTTTAACTCCTTTAAAAATAAATCTTCTTTAAAGACTTGGATGTTTTCTATTGCTAATAATTTACTAAAAAAACATTATAGGAAAAAACATTATGATGGAATATTAGAAAGCAAACTCTCTTATGACACCTTGCTCTACGAGAACCTTGAAGATGAATTTATAAAAAAGGATGAGAAAAAAACTTTAATGAAAGCAATAAATTGCTTAGATGATAATATAAAGGAAATTGTAATATTAAGAATCTATGGTGAGTTATCCTTTAGTGATATTGGTAACATCATAGGTGAAAGCGAAAATTATTCTAGAGTTAATTTTCATAGAGCTAAACTAAAAATTCAAAAGGAATTGGAGGAATATCATGGACACTAGCTGTTATATCGTTATGGATTTATTGCCTTTGTATACTGAGAATTTGCTTAGTGAAGAAACTACTACTTGGGTTAAAAATCATTTAGATATATGTACTGAATGTAGAAAATTATATGAATACTCTTCGGAAGAAATAATTAAAATTCCAGTGGAAAATTCTATGGATAAAGACCTTATGTTTAAAAATATAAATAGGAAGCTTTCTATTTACCAAATTATATTTGTAGCTATCTCATTCTTTTTTGCCATAAACACATCTCTTCTTAATGAAAGCTTTGGATTCCTATTATGGTACCCTGTACTAGGCATTGTTACGTATTTATTTTATAAAGACATGCAAATAATTTTTCTACTTTCATTTATACCTATTTTTCTTTGGACTCTTCCTACAATGATTTTAGACTTTATCCTTAATGGCTATATTGGTTCTTATCTTTCTCCTACCTTTATTAAGTTTGTAATAGGTTCCATTTTCAGCTCCTTTATGATTTCTTTTGTTTATTTTATATTTGCATTTATAGGTGGTATGATTGGTTTTTTAATTCTTAAACTTAAAACTAAAGATAAGGTATCTTCTAAAAAATAAATATAAGTCATAATATAATTTCAAGCAATAAAATTATTGAGAAAGAGAGGTTTGTAGTGGAATATGAATAAAAAGAAAATATTTTATAGTACTATTTTGATTATTTTAATTAGCTTTATAGTTATAGTTTTCAATGCTTTCAACGGAAATGCCATTAGTAGATTCATCGGCAAGAATGTAGCTGAAAAATATTTAGAACAAACTTACCCTGGTGAAGAATTTAGAGTTGAATCTGGAGAATATAACTTCAAGTTTAGTGAATATATCTATCCCGCATATAAAATTGATGAAGACCCTTATGTAAATATATCTTCTTCCCAAAACTATTCTTTATCTGTTACTGGATTTTTTAAACCAAAAGTAAGTTGGGATAAAATTAGATATGCACGTAGAGATGAAATACTGTGTGGTAAACTTAGTTATGAAGCTTCACTTGAAATTGAAACCCTCCTAAAAAGCAAGATTCCTAATGTGTTTAATGCCGGTGGTAATATTGAAGTTATAAAAGGCCAACACCCTAATTATACTAATTGGTCAAAAGATATCATCTTAGATAAACCAATGGATATCTATGTAACCCTAGATAGTTCCGCTGAAACTGCTGAGGACTGTGTAAACACTTCCACTAAAATACAGCAAATCCTTGCTGAAAACAACTATAATTATTCTCATGTAACTATAAATGGTAATGGGTTTGATAAAAGTTTAGGTGATCACAATAATTCCGGTTATGTTAAATACTCTTTTGCCTTTGGAATGGATGATAAAATCCAATTAAAAGATGTAAATATAGAAAAGGATAATTAAAGAAATAAACAGCCACTGTCTACTTTATAGAATTTATTACGGCATCTAATACAAATACCCCCTTAGATAGAATCTAAGGGGGTTTAAAAATCTATTTACATATTGTTATGCCTGTCTTATAAGAACTTCTTTACCTTTAAAGACTAATGCAAGCTTTATTATGTTATTTACACCTCTTGCTTTTAATTCTGTATCATAGAGCTTTTTATTTACTTGTGTAATCGCCTTATCCATAGCACTTGCTAAGGTGTCCTTAGAATTTATTCTTATACTTTTAAACTCCATAATTAATCCTATTTTTGTAATATCCTTAGGTATTAGGCTTACATCATATCGCCCTAGGCCAGACTCTCTATTTGATATTACTTCATAAGTATCATTTAGAGATACAAGCATACCTAATATAAATGCATGATATACTCTTTCTGGATTTTCTCCAGAGACATCAAAGTAACTAAAGCTTTTTAACACGTAATCCGAGAAATACTCTTCAAAAAGTTGAACTTCTCCAAGTACTAAAGCTTTTAGCATGTTATTAAAGTCATTACATATAAAACTTTCACTAAACCACTTTTCAATAATTGATTCATAAAGATAGGTTATTTCATAATTTGGAATAGCTAGTTTATAAATAAATTTATTTTTAACTCTTATTTTTTCTATGGGTTTCAAATAACCTGAAAGAAGTAAAAAACTCCAAATATTTTGCTTTCCATTTCGAAGTTCACTCATTACTACATCTTCGTTTACCTCGGTCTCAACATATCCACCATTATATAAAGTTTGAAGTCCTAGTTTTATCTCCTCTGAGCCTTCTGCAAGTAAGTTTTTAATAATACTATTTTCTGAAGTATTAACCCAATAAGGCATAAACTCTCTATCCGGCTTATTTATATAAGAAAGCACTGACCATGGATTATAAATTGTTGTGCTTCCGAAAATATAGCCATTATACCACGCTTTAAACCCTGTTAAACTTCCATCCAAACTATAATATTTTAATAGATCTATAGTCTCTTTCTCTGTAAATCCAAATTTATCTGAATATCTTTCACTTAATAGGCTATAGACTTCTAAGTTATTTAACCCTGAGAAAATTGATTCGTTAAGCAGACAGGCAAAAGCTTGCCTTTTGTTCTGGTCGCTTACTCCTAAGAACGAATGTGAGTAGTGAGTTTCATTTGCAAAAAGTATTCCAGTAATCATTGCCTTCTCTAAATTAATATTATCCTTTAAAGCAGATGATAAGAAGTTTCTCATAAATCCAACAATCTCAGAATAGTAATTTTTGAAATGTCCTTCATGAATAGGTGTATCATACTCATCAAGTAATATTATAACTTTACTATTATGATATACTTTTAAAAATTCACTTAATCTAAATACTGATATCTCTAAATCCTTAACTGTACACTTTCTATTTATCATAACGTCAAAATAGTTTCTATCATCATCAAATTTTAAGCTATCATAAATATAGTAAAAACTCTTATATAGAGATGAAATACGATTTCCCATACTCTCTATAAATCCATCAAAGTCATTATGTTTTTCATCTTTAAAAGTTAAATATATCACCGGGTATTTACCCTGTTTATTCATTATCTCAGCGTCTTTTTCAATTTTTAATCCTTTAAAAAGATGTGAGTTATCCTCATCTGATTTTTCTAAGAAATATCTTATTATTGATAGATTTAGAGTTTTACCAAATCTTCTTGGTCTTGGTAATAGAACAATATCGCCGCTATCCTCTAGGAAATCCTTAACTATCAATGTTTTATCTATAAAATATCTATTATTTTCTATCATTGTTTTGAAGTCACTTGTTCCTAAGGCTATTCTCTTCATTTCAATTACCACCCTCTCTAAATCATTATTATTCATAGTAGTCTTAGTTAATAAACCTATAGTATACTCATTCACTACGCTTCTTCGTAAGTTCTCATTAGCTTTAAAATTTAGATATTCATTACTTTTATATCTACACCCATTTTATTGCCCTCGATTTAACCAATATGTTTTAATTATACCCAAAGCTTACATATTAAACAACATACATGCACTCTAATAAAATTAAAATGCAGCTAAATTCCAGACCCCACGGATAAAATACATTTTCTAAAAACTCCACTGATATGTTTCCATCAAAAGTGGCCATTGGAACCCTTGTAAAGACAATACATTAGCAATGATATATATATATTTTACTAACAAAACCCCAACCAAATTAAACAGCCCCTGTCTACTTAACAGGTGGCTGTTCAAAATCACTGAGGTTTCTTGCCATTAATTTATAATCTTAATTTTAAATCCATAATCCATAATCTTTAATTCTCAATTCTCAATTTATAATCTCTAACTCTCAATTCATAATTCATAATTCATAATTTTCAATTCTAAGGATGACACACTCCACAAGGCCCGTAGCCCTTAGCTTCTGCATCTTCTCTTGTCGCTTCTTCCTTAACCTGTTTAATAGTTCTACAACTTGATAAGTGATATTTTGTACCTGAAGTAGTTATTATAAACTTACCCGCTGTATTTGGAACTGAAGCTGGTGGTGGAGTTGTGGTCGGTTTTGGTGTAACTGGATTATTTGATGCACCCCCTCCACTTGTACTTCCTGAATCTCCTGGAGTAAAGGTCGCAGCATTACAGCTAGTTTCTACTCCTTGTCCCGTAGATGTAAATATTATATTTCCACATTCATCTGTTCTATGTAAATTTACCCCTTTAGCTTTTAGCTTGTCCATAGTTGTCGTTGATGGATGTTTATATTTATTATCCGCACCCACTAGGATTACTGCATATTCTGGTGAGATTGCATTTAGTAGTTCTTGACTAGTGCTTGTCTTTGATCCATGATGACCAATTTTAACTACATCCACATCTGGTAACTGTGATTTTATTTCACCTTCAGTCTCTACTCCTGCATCTCCCATGAATAGGAATTTATCGTTTCCATTCACAAATAAAGTTACTAAAGAACTCTCATTGCTATCATTCCCACCATTGGAATTATAAAATTTAAGATAGCTACCTTTACTAATTTCATACTGTGACCCCTCTAAAGGAACGCTAGAATAAGCACCTTTACTTGCTGCCGCATTAATAAAATCTGTATATGTCTTCGTGTCTCCACTTCTATTCGAAACAAATAAATTCTCTACGCCTATAGAATTTATTACGGCATCTAAACCGCCTGCATGATCAGCATCTGGATGAGTACTAATTATATATGTTAATTTCTTAATACCTTGGTTTTTAACATAACTAGATACTAACCCCTCATCATCATTGTCACCACCGTCTATTAATACGGATTTATCACCTTGTACAATTAAAATAGAATCACTATTTCCTGTATTAATGAAATGAATCTTGGCTTCTGAAGCTTCAACTACAGTATTCTGTTTTTCTGTGCTTCCAGTATCACCTGAGGTTTCCTTATCTTTATCTCCCTCAGTAGTTATAGGCTTATCTTCTTTACCTTGATTATTCCCAGCACCAAGGCTTACATCTTGGTTCTTACCTGTAGCACTATCATCCGCTATTGATTCAATATTAACTGCTGCAACAATAAAGGTTATAACCACGAAGGCTGCCAAAACTGAATAATATTTCTTCGGTTTAAGCTGAAGCTTCTTCTTAATAAAATAAATTATTCCTAAAGATATTGGTAATGCAAATGAAAATAAAGTTAAAGAATCTACCTCCAGTGAAATAATCATAATACTAAAAAATACGATTACCACACCCGTAATAAAGTGTATTGTGCTTGTAAATTTATTCATCTTTTATCATCCTCCTGAAACTATTATATCAAAAATTTATGTATTTATTTTTAGAAATTATTTATATAATGTAACTAACTTAAAATTTGCTAACTTATGATTTAGTAAATCTAGAGTTATCTATTTAAATGGAGGTATGTATTATGAGTTTTTGTTGGAGTACATTAACAGTTAAAGATATGGAACTATCTTTAAATTTTTATCAAGAGGTTGTGGGTTTAACTTTAGATAAAAGGTATAACGCTGGTCCTGGTGTTGAGATTGCATTTTTAGGAGATTCTGATACTAAAATTGAACTTATCAGTAATGAAGCTATAAAAGAAATAAATGTAGGAACCGATATTTCTTGGGGCTTTCAGGTTGATTCAGTGGAAGAAAAAATGAAGTTTTTAAAAGAAAAAGGAATAGATATTCTTAGTGGTCCTTTTAAGCCTAATCCACATATAAGCTTCTTCTTTATTTTAGATCCTAATGGACTTAAAATACAATTTGTTGAAAACATTAAATAAATACTTTAAAAGACTGCAACAATCTCTCTAAAGATCGTTGCAGTCTTTTATACTAATTAAATATAAGCTAAAGCCGCAATGGTTTTGCCATCTATAATTTCTCCACTTTTAACCATTTTTTTAATTTCACTAATCTTATAGGTTTTTAGATTTATAAATTCATCTTCATCCATGTTAACCTCGCCTTTATAAAGGTTTTCCGCTTTAAATAAATAAATATATTCATTACTAAATCCAGGAGTAGTAACAATTTTACCAAGGTACTCAAATTTTTTTGCTTTATATCCCGTTTCCTCTTCAAGCTCTCTAATTCCACAAACTCTAGGATCTTCTCCCAACTCTAACTTTCCTGCTGGTATCTCTAAAAGAATTCTATCAATAGGTTTTCTAAATTGCTCCACAAGAATTAATGTATCCGCATCCAAATATGCAACTATAGCAACCCCACCTGGATGTTCCACAATTTCTCTACTACTTATCCTTCCATTTGGAAGCTCCACCGCTTGAATTTTTAAATTTATCATCCTACCTTTAAATTTATATTCCTCATTTATAGTATTTTCAAATAGTTTCATATGCTTCTCCTTAAAATAGATTTACTAATGATTTACCTTTACTAAGATTCTACACTTCTCCAAGGCTAACTTTATTATACTCCATATCAAATATGCTTCCAATAATGAATCCCATGAATCCTCCAAAATATATAGTTTTATGAATAATTAGGGTGTACCATTAAATATACATTACTGTACTGTCGTTATTTTATTTACCTACTATTTAAATTGGGGGGATTTTCATGAATTTTTTTAATACACCATCTATTATGATTGATGAGGCAAAACAAGCAAAGCGTAAACTTAATCCTATACTTAATCTGCTTATATCCTTACTACTTATTTTCTTAAGTCAGATTATACTTATCGTTCCTATGATTATTATAGGTATCATAATCAATATTAGTTCTAATGGTTTATATACACCTGTAAATAATGACATTTTAAATCTTATAAATTTATTTGGTACCGCTGCTTTAATTGTTCTGTGCATTTTATACTGCAAATTTATTGAAAAGAGAAGTCTTCGTTCTATGGGCTTAATAAAAAATGGAGCCTTTAAAGAATATGGTGTTGGTTTACTAGTAGGTTTTGTTATGTTTAGTGCCGTTGTTCTAATCTTATTACTATCTGGTGAATTATCTTTTGTTAAAGTTACCCTTTCTTCTCTACCTATAATTATTATTTACTTCTTCGGATTTATGGTACAAGGAGCTAGTGAGGAATTTTTATGCAGAGGCTTTTTACTTAATTCCATTTCAGCTAAAAATGGAATTATCCTAGCTATAATCTTGAACTCTTCCCTATTTGGACTACTTCACATTTTCAATGCAGGATTTTCTATAGTTCCTCTTATTAATATTGTATTAGTTGGTATATTCTTTTCCGTTTATGCCTACAGTACAGATAATATTATTGGAGTATGTGCAATTCACTCCATGTGGAACTTTGCCCAAGGAAATCTATATGGAATCTCTGTTAGCGGGATAAAAATAGACTCTTCAATTTTTAAGATTGATAGCTTTAGTAGCTCTCTAATATCTGGTGGTACCTTTGGAGCAGAAGGTGGCTTAGCCTGTACAATAGTATTAGTTATATCTATATTACTTGTAATATTTATTCCTAAAGCTTCTAAGAAAGCTTACTAATAATAAGAGCCCAAGGGTAAATAGCAATTTTAGCTATTCACTCTTGGGTTATTATTATGCACATATATTTATGTTGGATATATAGTCGTATTCATCTACTATATAATTCAACCATATTTAATAGATTTCTTTGGCTATATCCCTTACCATAGTTGGCTGTAAGTTCTTTACTAAGTTCTTTTAATATGATGGTCTTAAACTTAATGTTATAAACACTTTTAATTTTTCGGTAAATTAAAAGCTTATTTATATATAAAATCTTAAAATACTATTTATCTAGGTTTAACGTATTAAGTATATTTCTAATAACATTTATAAGTTCGTAAAATGAAATATCTTTTGCATAATCAAAATCAGATTGATACTTTTTCCAAAACTTTTGTTGTTTAAAGCTATTTGTAATTTCATTAATGATAGCTCTATAATTTAACACACTTTTGATGCTACCTCTTTTTGTTGCTGTTGCTATAAGTGCATCTTTAAGAGTAGCTATATCATACTGAGGCTCTCTAAGGTTAGATAATGCAAAGATATCATAATAATCTCTTGGTCTTGTGCTAGCAATCCCTCTAGAAAGAATTGTCTCTATTTTTTCTGCCAAAATACTTTCAAGATTATATGCCATTATTTTTATTGTTCTTTCATCAAATAAAAGTTTAAATGTATATTCAATTTCTCTAGGTGTTATTTTATCACCTGTAGTTACATCCACAGTTAATGGTACACTTAATGGAATATAGTTAGCTTTAAGTGCAACCCTAATACCTGGATAATCATCACCTTCTCTAATATCTATTATAGATACAATTTCGAATTGAATATCATCTTCTATTTTTACACTACATATGTCTATAAATATTTTTCTAATATCCTCATGTGTTACATTTAAGCCTTTTATAGTTGTATCTAAATCCATAGTAGCCCTACTATCTAATCCAATAATAGCTGATATTAAAAATCCACCTTTTAAAATAAAGTTATGTTGATATTGAGATAGTGATATACGTTCTAATAACCTTTCTAACATATAATTTTGCATTACTAGTTGTGCAGAGATTTTTTTCTCTATTGCTTTATTCTTTATGAAAGCTTTTAATTGCATTGGATTATTAGTAATCATAACAGCACCTCCATATAGTTAGCTATTTTATTTTTAACTCTCAATTTTTCAGCATAACCCATTAATTTTGAAATATCTTTTTTATTATATGCTGCATATTTCTTCATTGCCTGATTTACTATTTGTATATCGCAGCTATTATTCCCTCTTACAATATCGCATAATGTTTTTTCTAGATCATATATTTTTATTTTGTTTCCACAAGGAGAAATTCCTTCCGTAACCCCTAATTCATAAATGTTTTTTATAGCCTTCTTTGTCCTCACACTTTCTTGCTCTAATGATTTAACGTTATAAGTAGACGGAAAAGTCATTACATATTTTATAGGTGTTCTATCTGTAAAACCATGAATATATAACGCTGTTTCATATGAGAATATTCCTTTGCTATATTTAGATTGCAATACGTACATCTCATCTTCCCACATATCCACTTTACAATATATACCTCTTTCTATTTTCATTATTACTCCTTTATCTACTAATTTTTTAAGATAGTGTCTTGGAATTTTCTCTTTAGTAAGAATTGCTGAAGTAATCATACCATTATTTTTTTCTATCAAATTTATTATTTTATTTAAGTTATCCATATTAAATTTCAACCCCCTCATTGTACAACCACACTTAATATTATATCCATTTTAAGTTTTTTTGTACATTGAAAGTTAATTTATTTAGAAAAGTTTAAAATAAATTATATTGATAGTATCTTAAGTAAATTCGCAGAAGTTAATGAGTTAGCAGTTAAGTACGCTAAGGAGCTTAATAATAAAGCGTATTTCATTAATGCAAGGAACAACGGAACATCTATAGAAGAGGTCTATGACTTTGCATTAATGGGTTATATTAAATCTAGCGAAACTTTAGAAGGTTAGATGAATACATGATGAAAAAATATCCTTCACACCTTTGACTTATTATTTATTTTCAGATGCCTAATACGATGTTAAAGGATGCCCATTTTAGGACATCCTTTAGTTTAGCCATATTTACACATTAGTTTAAACCCAAGCAATTTTTAACCTTCAAGCCTTAACTTTAATCCTTAATCCTTAATCCTCAATTCTTAATTCTTAATTCTTAATTCTCAATTTTAAATTTTAAATTTTAAATTCCTAATTTTTCTCAAATCTACCCGGATTCTTCCCAATTTCATAGCATAGTGATGAAATTACATTGCATGTGTTTGCAAGTTTTTCCTTACTTATTTTATCTACTGTATCTTTATCTGTATGATAATTATCAAAAGGACCATATTCAAAGTAGGCTACTGGAATGCCTAATTCATCAAAGGCTACATGATCACTTCTAGTACTTTCATCTCTTCTATTTTCATATTTAAAATAATCCATACAAGCAACGGCTAAATCCGCTGTTAATGATTCCTCGGCTTTACTCACTGTATACACACATAATTTTTCACCAATACCAACCATATCAGCATTAATCATCGCAATGGTATTTGCTATATCCTCCTGGCTTAATGAGGACGCATAATTATATGAACCAACTAAGCCTATTTCTTCAGCTCCAAACGCAATAAACTTAATATTGCAATCCATGTTTTTATCTACTAAAACTCTAGCTGCTTCAATTACCGTAGATATACCTGAAGCATTATCATTAGCTGCCGGTGTATCAACACCATCATAGTGAGCTCCAACAATGATAGTTTTGGCATTTTCTTTTTTAGATTTTAATGTACCGATAATATTTTTAGAAGTACTATTATAATATTTACTATTTACCTTTATTGTAGCTTTAACCTCTTCTTCAGAATTCATGGCAGCTATAATATTTTCTCCATCTACTTTAGAAATTGCTACAGCTGGTATTTTTGAAGGTTGCCCTAAAGTAGCTGATATAGCACCATCACTATTGGGATCAAAAAATATAACACCCAACGCTCCTAATTGAGCTGCTCTATCAGTTTTAGCTCTAAAAGTTTCTCCTCCACGCTTAATAAGTACAATTTTATCCTTAACCTTTGCATTTGTTAATTCATTTAAAGTACCCATATTTCCATTTACTATCTCTTCATTTATGCCCTCAGTTATTGTCTCTTTACTAAAGGTCAACGCTTTAGATTCAATCACTTTACTTTCTGTGGTTTCTATTTTTACTTCATTACTCTCACATTTAAATGCTGTTATAGGAAATTCCTGTTCTTCTACAGAAAGCCCCATATTTTCAAACTCTTTAGAAATTAATGCAGAAGCATCCTTCTCTCCCTCGAATCCAGTTATTCTTGCATCATCTTTTGATGAAAGCACTTCAATTCTTTCATATATCTTATCAGCCGAAATATTCTTTGAAAAATCATTAAATTCTATACTCGCTATATCACTTGGCTCATCAACCTTAGTTTTAGAATTACACCCGGTAAATGAAACTAAAAAAATTACAGAGTAACATACACATATTATTTTTTTTACCGCCTTCAAAATTAATCTCCCCCTTGTATAATCAGTAATGTAATAATCTTCTTTAATATAAAATATTTTACCATTAATTTGTATTTTGTTCAATTAAATGGGAATAAACGGTGGTAAATTTGACAAAATTTATTGAAAACTATATTGTTTATATATATATAATTTCACAATTTTAAACTTAAGTTTTAAGATTTAAAAGGATATATTTAAAAACATAAATTTAATTCATGTATATATATATATCTGTTATTACTTTGCGAAAATAATAGATATATTAATAACTCCAAAGAGAAAAGGATGGGATGTTAATATGGAAAACTCAAAAGTATATTTTACTGATTTAAGAACTACTTCTAGTATGAACTTACTTCAAAAGCTAGAAAAGCTAGTTAAAAAAGCTGGAATAGAAGATATTAATTTCAAAGAAAAATTTGCTGCAATTAAAATTCACTTCGGTGAACCTGGTAACTTAGCTTATTTAAGACCAAATTACTCTAAAGTTATAGTTGATTTAATAAAGGCTAACGGCGGAAAACCTTTCTTAACAGATGCTAATACACTTTATGTTGGAAGAAGAAAAAATGCCCTTGAACACATGGATGCTGCTTATGAAAATGGATACAATCCTTTTACTACAGGATGTCAAATTATAATCGCTGATGGTCTTAAGGGTACCGATGAAACTCTTGTACCTGTTGAAGGCGGAGAATATGTTAAAGAAGCTAAAATTGGTAGAGCAATTATGGATGCCGATATCTTTATTACTATGAATCACTTCAAAGGCCATGAATCAACTGGTTTTGGTGGAGCTTTAAAAAATATTGGAATGGGTTGTGGATCTCGTGCTGGTAAAATGGAAATGCATTGCAGTGGTAAGCCTGTTGTAAGTAAAAAAAGATGTGTATCCTGTGGTGCTTGTATGAAAATATGTGCTCATGATGCAATTAGCTTTGATGAGAATAAAAAAGCTGGAATAGACCATGACAAATGCGTAGGCTGTGGACGTTGCTTAGGTGTATGTAACTTTGATGCAATTTCCAACCCTGAATACTCAGCAAATGATGTGTTAAATAAAAAAATAGCTGAATACTCAAAAGCAGTTCTTGTTGGAAGACCTCACTTCCATATCAGCTTTGTTATAGACGTTTCCCCGAACTGTGACTGTCACTCTGAAAATGATGCAGCCATAATACCAAATGTAGGTATGTTTGCGTCCTTTGACCCAGTAGCTCTTGATATGGCTTGTGTTGATGCTGCAAATAAAGAGACTGTTATAAATGCAAGTCACCTAGGCCAAAAACCTCACCATACCCATGATCACTTTATAAATAACCACCCAGAAACTAACTGGGAAGTATGTATAGATCATGCTGTAAAATTAGGCTTAGGAAATAAGGAATATGAATTAATAGTAATATAAAATTTTAATTCCAGACAAGGTCTTAAATTATTGTTGATCCAAGCTTCAACTGCTGTATCTTCTAATAATTTTGAAGTCCAATTTCAACAATCTATTAAACTATATAATAATAATAATGAATACCACCCGTTTATCGGGTGGTATTCATTATACAACAAAGCTCAAGAGAAAATAGTATTAGCTACTTACTCTTGGGCGCTCTTATATATTTCGAAATTTAAATACATTTTATTGCTGCTATTTATAATTCTACTTAAACTATTTAATTTTCTTTATTTTTATATATTTTTCATACCAATCCCTACCTGAATCCCATCCATTTTCATTATCTAGAGCCCAAATTTTCACAGGATTTTTATCCCCAAGTATTTCATTGCAAATCCACGCTGTTAGCCACTCATTACTTCCATCTAAATTACCTTTTTTAAACTCATCAATAAAGTAATCTACCACAGGTTCACCCATTTGTATAATTTCATTATATTCCTTTTCATGCCCCTTCACTTGATCCAACGGAATTGAGGAATGAGTTGGCGTTGCTGAAATTATTCCTAAATTAGTTTTCACCGTATTTATCTGATCACTGGTTAAAGCTTGTTTTTCATTCTGTTTTTTACTTATCATATTAAATCCTATGAACCCTAATATGAAGAAAACTAGTATTAATCCAAATACTAAAGGCAACTTTAAAGAAGAATTTTTTTTCATTACATACCTCCATATAGTTTATAATTTGATAACATTACTAATATTCCATTAAATAGGTTATACCTACTACATAATTAGTATCAATAGTTTCAACACCATTTACACAACTAACCATAGGATGAGCCAAATCTACAATGAAATTCCCTTTGCTAGAAGAAAAAATTATATTGGTATGTTTACTTTTACCATTCTCGTTTAATTTTTCTCTTTCTTTTTTTATATCCTCTGGTAACACTTTATAAGCTAACTCTAAAGCCTCATCATATGTTATGTCAATTGAATTAACTAAACATGCATATGTATAATCTTCCAATATATATCCATATTTTTTATCATCAATGTTAGGTATTTCATCTAAAAAGTAACTAGATACTAAATCATTCTCACTTTCGTAAAAATAACCGCTGCTTTGTGTTACTTCATACTTTAAATCTTCTTTTTTTACAGTTTTATATCTTTCTGCTATTACAGTATTGTCTATCTCATCGTCATAAGGATTAAGAATAATAGGGACAACATATGATGTATCTACCTGTGGTATTTCTTCTTTTTCATTAACTTTATCTTGGCACCCCACTATTAATAAAGTCATTAATGCTAAAATAATATAAATAAATCTAAATTTTTTCATAAAAACCTCCAAAATTTTTTTAGAAACCACGTAACACTTATATATTAACATAAATTGAAATTTATGTTAATGGCAGCGAGCAATTATATTAAATCTAAATATTCTTTAGTGAATTCAAACTTAAACGCCTTAATTTATTGATTTCTTATCCAACTACTCATAAAGTAGACGTACGAATCTCTGTATTCAATGAGTGTAGTAATACCAGTTTTATTTTTAATTGAAAACATTTATAATCACTTGGTAATATGATACAATATATTCAAATCATTGTAAAAGCCTATTGTTCACTTGTTGTACCTTTATAAAAATTATATTTTAGGGGGGGGATTATACTTTGAATAAAGAATCAGATGAAATTTTATATAAAGTAATACCTAAATATACAATCAAAGATTATATTGAACTATATAAAATTACAAATAAGGATTTGTATATTGTAGTAAGAGTATGCTCTGTAATTTTATTTTTACTTGGAATATCAAGAATTAATTTAAATTATATTTCTGAAGTAGATATATTAATAAAATCTATGCTTAATGTGATTTTTTTTATAGGGATATGGAATATTCCTAGTATCATGGTTTACAACTCAAAGAAAATTTATATTTCACCAGATGAGCATATTACATTATACTTTTATAGAAATTACTTTAAAATAGAAAGTGTATGGGGTGAAAACTATACAATTAAAACAACTTATTATAATAAAATAAAAAAAATATATACTACAAAAAATAATATTATAATAAAATTAAAAGAGCCTATAAGTTATACTATAATTAGAAAGTCTGATTTTACACTTGGGACGGTATCCGATTTTACTAATTTTCTAAATAACATTTACAATGAAAACATTTGAAAAATTAAGTGGCATGTTAAGGAGATGAGTATATGGAAGATAATTTAAGTTTCGTTATTTTAAATAAATATAATAAAAATAATATGGTAGAAGCCTATAGAATAATTTTCAAAAAGAATTTACTATCAAGTAGGATTGTATTAAGTTTATTTCCATCGTTTGGTATTGTTAGCGGAATATATATGAAAATAAATTCAAATAGTTCAATTTTCCTTATAGCTGCAATTTTTATAAGCATTATATTTTCTTATCTGCTTTTTAATTTGGAAAAATTGCAATTAACAACATTAAATAAAAAGTTTAACTTAAGTGATAATTTACCAGACAAATTTTCTTTTTATAACTCTTATTATTTATTTGAAAAAAATCATGTTGGTACCAGTACATTAGGAAAATTAAGTTATGATCAGATTGATACTGTATATATATCTGATCATTTATTCATTCTAAAATTTACTTCAAATCCATCTTTTTCAATAATTAATAAAGATGGATTTGAAGTAGGGACATCAGATGAATTTTTGATGTTTTTAGAAGATAAGTTTAAAGGTAAGATAAAGACATCTTAATTTTTATGTTTTTCACATTAAATTAGATATGTGAATTTCATTATGAAAACACATAAAATCCCCAACATGTAAAGGTATAAATATCCACTAACCCATATCATAATAATAAAGCCCAAGAGCAAATAGTATTAGCTACTTACTCTTGGGCTATTCTATATTGTTATTTTTTTCCCTAATTTTATATTATTATACACCATATGGTTTTAGCTTTTTAATTATTTTACATATATATGAATTTAACTTATCCGCTTAATTAATATATGCTCAGTTATTCCCCCTGTATCAATATCAATTCTGATAACAACTAACTTCTATTTACAATATATTCAGTTATACCTCTGATGCCGCTTTATGAAAATTGTTACAATAAAGGTTGTTATTTCCTCAAGGAAATCTTAAACTTAGTATTAGACATAATAATTATTATGGATTGACATTAGACATCTTCAAAAATAAAATTCATTTAATTTACTTAGTAAAATTTAATGTTTTAAGTTTTACTCATAACCTTAATTAGCACTTATATATTTACAACAAGGAAATCAAATAGTTTTTGGGAGGAGTTTTTTTGAAAAAGATTAAATATATCATCAGTTTTTGTATTATGTTTATAGGTATTTTAATTATTGGAGAAAGCCATATTTTTTATTTAGATAATTTTTCTTCTCTGTATTCCTATACTACATTATATTTGCAAGATACTACAACAAGTGTTGAAATGATTTCTGATATTATTAATTCAGCAACTAGCAATAATGTTGAGGTGTTTACCATTGTAACGTCTCACCCTAATAGTTCCCTTACTGAATATAATATTTATGGCACCCCTGGAGTTGAATCACATGTCAACAAAGATTCAAATATCTTCGAAAAAAAGTATACAAGCCTTCTTTTGGGAGATATTAACTTTAAATTTAACAGTATTAATGATATTCCTAATATTAAAAGTCAAAATGAATATCGTGTTATCGGTAGTAAGGAGAATATTCATAAGTTTAAAATGGATTTAATTGATAAATATGCGGGGAATCATCCTAAACCTGGGTATCTTGATAAAGAGTCAAAAAATAATACCATTGCTATATGGGGACTTATAACTAGTATTGTTTTATTATTTTCTGTTTATGATGTTATTTCACAAAAAAAAGAAAATCTCATTCGAGTGACTATGGGAGAAAAAATAAGCAATATTATTTGGAAGAACATTTTAATAGATTCCTTTGCACTTATAGGATCCTTCACATTAATATTTTTCATTTTATCTAAATACACTTATGTATTCTTTAATTTTAAAATATCTATTATAATATTTGGTATTTTATTATCTATCAATGGATTGCTATATTTAAGTTTATATTTTTCTAAGGTAAAAGAAGTTTTCTCTAATGGAGAAAGCTCTAAAAAGTTATTATCACTTAACTATGGTTTAAAACTAGTTACGACTATTATCACTATTTTTATAATATCTAGCAATATAGTTTTAATTTATAATTCATATACATTTTACAAACAAAAAGCCTTTTTTCGGGATCATTCTGATTACTACCATGTTAAGCTTATGTATAAACCAACCCTTAATAAGGATGGCTCCCCCAATAGCCGTTGGGAAGATTCTGCACTGGTACAAGAGACCTTTTATAAAGAATTTTTCAAAGAATTCAATGCAATTTCAGTAAAAGATCTCTCTCTAAACCAACAGCTACCAACTGTTTTTGCAAACAGAAATGCTTTTGAGTACCTATCAAGTAAAATAGATGAACTTAGCAATTTAAATTTAGATAAGGATTTCTACTTTATATTACCTGATAAATTAAAAAATAATCTTGAAATTATTGAAACCTTAAAAAATAACACAACTTATACTTCTAATGAGATTAATTTTCTTTACGACTATGATGTTATTTATTACCAAGATAACATTGACATGGTGGGGATAGATGAGGATTATATATATGGAAGTTATCTACTCAAAAATCCTGCTATTGTTTATAATAATATGTCAGTTGATCAAGTTAAAAACCTTGATATTACAAAACAAATAGGTCTCCAAGATGAAATATATGATGTTATGTACCAAATATCATCAGAGAAGCAGTTAGAAAAGTTCAATAATTTTATAGCTGATCATAATTTAGAAGGTCAAATTATAAGAAAAACAAATGTCTTAGAAAAATATGAAAACATGTGGATTATAGCTAAAAGAGTTTTATATATTAATTTAATTTTCAGTGCTTTAGTTTTACTTTTAGAGATTATTATTATCAACTCAATTGTTATGCTGGAATACAAAGTCAATGCTATTGAACTCTCTATCAAAAAAATCCTTGGGTATAGTATTTTACAAAAAAATAGAAAGATTATTCTGATGACAGTTATAACTACAATAGCAAGCATTCTAACAGCCATTATTGTTAATATAATAATGAAAACTCATGTGGGTAAATATTTGGCTCTGGGAGGGCTCATCATCTTAATATTAGAATTATCTACCATTATATTTTATATAAATAGAATTGAAAAATCCAATATCCAAAAGATATTAAAAGGAGGCTCTTTATGATTGAGATAAAGAATTTATCAAAAAAATTTGATGATAAAACAATATTTTCAGATTTTAATTTAACTATAGAGGATGGAGATTTCATCATATTTTCAGGACCAAGTGGTTGTGGTAAAACAACACTATTAAATATGATTGGAGCAATTGAAAAGATAGATAATGGAGAAATAATTGTTGATGGTGTGGATATTAAAAATAAAAGAAATCAGTTAAATTACTTTAGAACAAAAATAGGATTTTTATTCCAAAACTTCGCATTAGTTGATAATAAGACCGTTAAAGATAATTTGAAATTTATTCGTAAGGATTGTAAGACAACATTATCAATAGAAGAGGCTTTAAATATTGTAGGGTTAGAAGAAAAATTAAATAAAAAGGTGTACACATTATCAGGTGGAGAGCAGCAAAGGGTAGCCCTAGCCAGATTAATGCTAAAAAAATGTGATGTTATATTGGCTGATGAACCCACGGGATCACTAGATAAAAAGAATGCAGAAGCTGTTCTTAATATTTTAAAACAGCTGAATAAACAAGGTAAAACTATCATACTAGTTACCCATGATGAGGATATAAAAAAACAAGGAAATAAGGTGATTAATTTATGATTAAGATCAATAAAAACAGGATTATTATCTTTATACTAGTAGCATTTATAATTCTAAATGCTAGTTGGTTTTTAATAATAAGTGTAAAATATAATAAATATGTTAAAGATTTACCTAAATTCGACTTATCTTCTTATGGCGCTAAAAAGGAAGATGGTTATAACTACCACGTAAAGAAACCAGATTACTTACATTATACTGGGAATTTGGCAATTTCAAATAGTGAAAAAGGCGAATTTTTAATTATATGGCCATTACTATCTGGGGGGTATAAATATAGTATAACTATACAGGATAATGGGGTATCATATTATATTTATGTTGATGAAAATATGAATCCAGTAGAGAAAGATGACACAGATTCATCTCGAATTTTTCAAGAGCATAAGGCTAGCTTCGAATCATTATTATCTAAAGCTAATGAAATGTGGCAGCTAGAATAAACCTAAGTCATCTAAAAACAAATAACAAGTCGAACCTACTGACTTATTTATTTTTTGAAGATGCCTAAATAAAATAAAGTACCAACTACGGATAATATTTATTTGTAGTTGGTTTTATATTTTCATAAATAAATATTATGGTAAAATATAAATAAAGAATATTAGGGAAATGGTGAAGCAATGAATAAAAATATTGAAATTTTAGTTGTTGAAGATGATGCAGATATTAATAGTCTGCTTTGTAATATTTTAAAGAAAAATGGATATAAGGTTAGAGGCGCCTATTCAGGGTCAGAAGCAATGATGTGCATTGAGCAGTTTAATTATGATGTTGTACTTTTAGATTTAATGCTTCCAGGGGTAACTGGGGAGAATCTTATATCTGAGTTTAGAACGAATAAAACCATGCCTATAATAGTAATTTCAGCAAAAACAGCTCAAGAGGATAAGATTAATGTGTTAAAGCTTGGAGCAGATGATTTTATTACGAAACCTTTTGATATAAATGAAGTGTTGGTTAGGATTGAAGTTCAATTAAGAAGATATACGCAATTTTATAAATCTGAAAAGCAAGATAATAAGCTAAAGCATAAAAATGTTATGCTAAACGTTGAAAGCAGACAAGTTTTTGTTAAGGATGAGGAGATATCTTTAACCTTCAGGGAATTTTCAATACTAGAGTTACTTATGGAGAACCCTAATAAAGTATTTACTAGAGCTAATTTATTTGAATCCATTTGGGGTAATGAGTTTTTAGGTGATGATAATACTGTAAATGTTCATGTTAGCAATCTTCGCTCCAAGCTAGCTAAGGTGGATGGACAAACGGAGTATGTTCAAACGGTATGGGGTATTGGTTTTAAATTAAAGGACTGAGTAAGTGTCTTTATAAATACTAATAGCAATCTTAAGACTTTCTTAATGTTTACTTTATGGCATCTTATAACTTAGACAATATAATTAAGTCATAAGGTACGAGGGGGTAACCAAAATGAACAATATAGTATTAAAAACTCATAACATAACAAAGAAATATGGAAATCAGATTGCCGTTAACAATATAAATATGACTATAAAAAAAGGTGATATTTATGGCTTTATCGGAAGAAATGGAGCTGGTAAAACAACGTTAATTCGTCTTATTACAGGGCTAATCCATAAAACAAATGGAGATTTAGAACTCTTTGGATCAAGTGGTGAAAATGATTTAAATGATGCAAGAGCAATGGTTGGAAGTTTAATAGAGACTCCAGCATTTTATGGTAGCATGACTGCAAGAGAGAATCTTGAGGTATCAAGATTAGTGAGAAATATAGCAGGCAAAGATGGAATCGATGAGGTATTAAAGCTTGTAGGTCTAGATGATACAGGAAAGAAAAAAGTTAAAAACTTTTCACTAGGTATGAGACAGAGGCTTGGGATTGCAAATGCACTTCTTGGGAATCCTAGGTTACTTATATTAGACGAGCCAATAAACGGATTAGATCCAATGGGGATTGTTGAAGTTAGAGAACTTCTTAAGAAAGTAAATAAGGAAAAGGATGTTACAATATTAATTTCAAGTCATATCTTAGGTGAACTTTCGGAGCTTGCAACCTGCTATGGAATAATCAGTGATGGAAAATTAATTGAAGAAATATCTTCAAAAGATTTAGATGAAAAATGTAAACAATACATTGAGCTAGAGGTAGATGATACAGCAAGAACTGTAACTTTCCTTGAAAAAGACCTTGGTATAACAAATTATGAAGTATTAGAAAATAAATCAATTAAAATATTTGATCACCTAGATAAGGTTGGTAAAATCAATTCAGTTATTTCAAAAGGTGGAGTGATTGTAGAAAGAATTGGAGTTAAGGGTGAGAATTTAGAAGAATACTTTGTAAATGCTGTTGGAGGTGCTGAAAATGCTTAGATTAGTTAAAGCTGAACTTTATAAATTATTTAAAAATAAAACATTCAAGGTGTTATGTGGAGTAGCTATATTCTTATCAATTTTAATTATGATTATGTCATCACCAATTATGGAAAATGTATTAACAGACGCCATGGGAGAAATGTCTTCCGAAGAAAAGCAAATGTTACTTGAACAAATGGGTTCAGCAGCTTCCACTGAACAGGTTGTAGTACCTGGGAATATGGGACTACATATAACCGCAAAAGATACTATGAATCCAACTGCATTAGAGGTATATCATTCTTCTTTCGGTTCAGGATTAATCGAAATTTTGATTGGAATTTTAATTGCTGGCTTTATGGCAAAGGAATATTCAGATGGAACCTTAAAAAACACTTTAGCCTATGGTAAGAAAAGATATGAGTTTTATATAGCTAAATTCTTAGCTCTAGTTGTAGGCGTAGGAATACTAACTGTATTATTAACAATAGTTTCAACTATCGGCTCAGTAATTATGAATGGCTGGGGACAACCATTTGAAACAGTGCAATTACTAGGAATGGTTAAAAGCTTTGTGGCAGCAATATTTGCAAATTCAGCAGTTATAGCAATTATAATGATCTTTGCTATATTAGTAAAAAGTAATGGTGCAACAATAGCAATCACTGCTGGTGGATTTATATTACTACCAACAACTTTAGCCTTCTTATATGGCACATATGAGTGGTTTGATAAAATGTATGAACTAACTCCCTTTTACAACTCAGCATTAGCAACATCAATTTATGCAACCAATGGAGACATTATCAGGTCAATGGTTATTGCTTTAGTTACAATCGCTATCAGTTTATTAGTTGGAATACAAATTTTCAAAGCACAAGATATTAAATAATATTTTCAGCATATCTATATTCTCATTAAGGAGGCGTTCAATGACGTATTTAGTTATTATATTATCACTAGTTATCCTTGGATTAGTAATACATGTTATAAAAACCAAACAAGAGCTTGTATCCATCTCAAAGCAAATTGAGAAAAGTCATGGACAATATATAAATATTCATACTAAAAGCTTAAATTCAGAAATAGAAGATATCGTTAAAAACATTAACTTTTTATATGATGGAAATCAAAAAGTTAATGCAGCTAAAAAATCTATGGAAGATGAGATAAGACAAAGCATATCAAATATGTCTCATGATTTAAGAACACCACTTACCTCCATAATGGGATATATTCAGCTCTTGAAATCAGAGGATATAACGTCAGAAGAACACGAAGAATACATAGATATAATTGAGAGAAGGACTAAGAACTTAGAAAGTTTAATATCTAGTTTCTACGATTTATCTAGACTTGAAGGCAATGAATATAGATTTGATTTAAAAAGTATTAATTTAGAGAAACTATTATGCGATAATATCGCTCTTTACTATAATGATTTTGTAGGTAATAATATAGAACCAATAGTAGAGATAGAAAAAAATTTGCAAAATATAATATCAGATGAGAGTTCAGTGAATAGAGTGTTTTCAAATCTCATTGGTAATTCCCTAAAGCATGGTGCAGGATTTGTGAAAATTACATTAAAAAGCGAAGGCAACATTATTGTAACTGAATTTACTAATTCAGCTCCAGACTTAAATGAAGGGATAGTTGAACAGCTATTTGATAGATTCTTTACAGCAGATAAATCGAGAAATGATAGAAATACGGGGTTAGGCTTAGCAATAACTAAAGGCTTGGTAGAAAAGCTTGGAAATGAAATATCAGCAGAGTTACTTAATGATAAGTTAAAGATAAGCATAAGGTGGATGAAATAAGTAAAAATTCCCTCAGACTTAGGTTTGAGGGAATTTTTCTGTTACCGGAGCAATTTCATTGATAGTTATCCCATAGCTTTCTTTCAAGTCAGCTATTATACTGTCCTCCATATATTACCTCCTAAACAAAATATAAATTATAATCATTTACCTTTTTACTACAATTGAGTACTGTAATTTGGTTAGAAGTATCATCCACTACTTTAAAGCTATTTAATTGTTGCAATGATATCCTGCTCGCTGCTAATGCATATTCAAAATCGATGAGATAGACTTTTTCATTAGATATGTGAATTTCATATTTACAGATAATAATTTTTATATCAAGGTGTTATAGAGAACGGTCCTAGGACTTGATATTGCTACAACTGCTTAATACTTTGGTTGTAAATGTTTGCCCATGCTACATTATTGTCTATATATCTAAACATTCTGTAAGCTATGGGCTTAAATCCACATTTGGGCCAAAACGTTGAAGAAGCAAGATTGGTTATTCTCCAATCTGTAATTATGTTGTTATATCCCTTTTTTTTCATAGTCTTATAGCCTTCATTCATTAACTTTTTACCGATACCACTTCCCATTTCGGAAGGATAAGTACCCGCAATACTTAACTCTACTCCATCATCAGGTGACATCAAATCTGAACTAATAGTTCCGTATACTTGAAATCCTAATTCCTTCATGTCCTTTGTTGCAATGAGAACCGTTGCATCATCATCCTCTACTGTCCCCTTATACCCAGCCTTTATTTGTGATACAACTTCAGGTAATACAGGTTCAAAAGTTGGTGCCGAGCTTTGATAGAACTGGATTATTTTGGACATCCTGCCCATGGCTTCACTATCCGTTTTATTGGCAAGTCTAATATCTATATCAGCTACATTTTCAAAAGGCTTGTACTCCTCCATGTTCATTATCGAGTGTACTTGCTGAATAGAAAAGCTTAATCTCAGGAAGGCCTCATAATACTCTTTACTTCCAAACGGTACTAAAGTATATTGATTGAAACAACCTTGTTCAAGCCAAATAACTGAAACCTTTGCATAGAGATACCTTATAAGTTCAGATGATTGACCCATTCTAATTGCCATTCCCTCATAGGGTACCCATGCATACCTACCTCTTCTACTATCAATCTTTATTTCCCCTATTAGATAACCTACTAGTTCCTCATTAGAAAATGCCCCTATCCCGATCACTTTACTATTAACGAACAAGTCCTCAAACATATCTGTAATGTACTTTGTGTTAAGACAGCTATTTTTAAGAAATGGATATACTTTACTCTCAAGATTTTGTCTTTCTATTAGCAAGTCAGCCATTGCAGGTATATCGTCAGCTGTAATTGATTTGAATTTACATTTGTTCATTTCTATCCCCCCAATTGAATTTACATTTCATAATAAATTATAAGTTATTATTTTTGTCATTTTTGACGTTTAATATTAAAATTGTTCAAATTAAATTAGAGTGATTTTCACATGTATTTTCTATTGCTTTTTAAGATTAATCATATCTAATATAGTTCCATGAATTTCTTCTATCTCTGTAATTCTTACACTCCCAATATTTTTTCTTACATTGTCAAAGTCTATGTTATTAAAAATACCTCTTAATAATTTATTAAATGAACCATCTAGAGTGAACCATATAAACCCTATACATTTACTCACCTTCAAATTCCTAGTTCACTCATTAATAGTTATTATTATCAACATGATACTTATAATATGTTTTGCTTCTTCAACTCGGTAACAGCACTAATAATTGAACATCTGATTGTTATAAATGCAATAATAGAATAAATTGCAGCTTTTACAGCTATATCAGCTATGTCAAGAACCCTTAATAAAACATTTGCTATATCCATAAAACTTTCCCCCGTCCATCTAATTCACAACATAATACGTGTATGCACACTCCTAAAAGTAATCTCTTGAATATAAATTCCTCTTTCATATCTTATCCCACTAAGTTCTATATAAAGCTAATTTTTATTATGAATTTCTATCTGTCTTTTTAAAAATACTAAATCGTCATTACTCCTATTTGATAAATATAAAACATCTTGTGCTATTCCCTTCATAATCTGATTTGCAACATTTAAAAATTTAATTTTGTATTCTTCTTTCTTGATCTATGCTTTCTTTCTTCATATCTTTGCCAATATACATGTTTCTCATCATATTGTGTTCGTGATTCCTTTTCTTCAGCTGCATATCCAACATATACAATTCCCATAGGGATTACTTCTTTAGGTAAATTTAAAATTTTATACAAAGGTCTATATGAGCTCTCTACTGGGTATAATCCAACCCAAACACTGCCCAGTTCCATAGATGTAGCCGCTAATAATATATTTTCAATTGCAGCACTACAATCTTGAACCCAAAAATCTTTCACTGGACCTGACATTGCTAGTTTCATATTTCCACATACAACTATCATTGCTGGTGCATCATATTTTCCGAAATATATATTTTCATTAACTTCACTTAGTACACTTTTTTCTGTAATAATAATAAACTCCCAAGGTCTACTATTACATGCAGTTGGTGCTGCTGTGGCTGCTTTTATTAAAGTTACCAACGTATCTTCATTTAATTCTTTATCTTGAAACTTTCTTATGCTTCTCCTTTTATACATACAATCAATTACATTCATTTTTTCTAAAATCTCCTCTAAGTGCTTACACCATAGGCTTATATTAATTTTGAACTACTATATTTAACTTACATTAGAAACTACAGACTGCTTTTATAGTATCTTGTACATAAAAATATTATATTTATTTTCACAAAAGCCCCTCTTGTTATAAAATTCAGGTGCAGATGAGTCCGAATTAGTTGTCAAAGTCAATCCTGCAAGTTTATGTTCCCTTACATATTCTTCTACAGCTTTTATTAGTTCACTTCCATTTCCATTACCTTGTAAGTTGGGAGTAATGAACAGTTCATCTATGTACAGTTCATTGTTATTCCACCATATCTTTTCATGGCAAAATATTGCTCCACATACTTCATGTTTTAACTCTAATGCAAAGCCAACAAACTTATTTGAATTGTAAAAATCTAATCTTTTTGGGTACTGGCAGAATGATAAAGATAGTCAGAGGAATTACAGAATATTGTATGATGATACTTTTGAGGGAACCTTGAAGGAGTTTCAAGAGCCAATGATAAGTATAATATCATTGGCTTAATTTCATTCTTTTACCTATTTATTATACTACATAGTATTTAGTTTTTAATATCTAATAATAATTTTAGAATTGGTCCTCTTTATAGCTTACTAACACATTCTGGTTGAATTGCTACATAAAAACACCCCAAAATTCATTTCATGAATGATTAGGTACTTAAGGAAACTGTATCAATTAAACTCAAAAACAAATTCACATGGTTTTTCACCTCCACTGTTAATCGGAGACGAAATAATTTTCTTTGTTTTAAGTTTAACATCCAACATTAATTGTAAATGGCTGCGAAGTGACCCAGCACAACATAAACAGTATGATAAAGGCATGTCACGATCATCAGAATTGCTTTTTGATAGAGCAAGGTCTGAAACTTTCACATCCTTACAAACAGTGGCTGAACAAACGCATGAATACTTATCATTGTTTTTATAAACCATTACCACATTCAAAGTACCGTCATTATTTAAGGCTATACTTTCTGAAGCAAAGATCTTACTATTGAGATGGAGTATTTTTTCGTCTAAAGATTTGCCAGTCAATTTTTTACCGATTTTTTCACATTTTTTTATATATTCTTTGCCGCCCAAGCAGGCACAAGAATCTAGAATTTCATACATAATATCAGAATCAAGTAAAGTTTCCATCCGTGTAATGACTTCTACTAAATCTTCGTTTCCAATGACTTCCCTTATAAGTTTTTTGTCAATATTATTTTGTTCTAATCGCTTTTTAATTCCATAAACTCTTGCCACTTTATTTCCCCCTTCGATTATATAAATAATCTTCAATTTGAATTGTTTTACAATTTCCATATAACTTAAGGATAATTATAGCACGTATTACATATAATCTTATTATAATCAAACATGTACTTATACCTTAATTTATTTTATAAATACCGTATTATTCAATTTTCAAAGATCGATATGTCTCAATTAGTTCGCCTTATCTACAGATTAGATATTAAACTATAAATTAAATTTTATATTTGCCATTTAAAATCATCCTAATTTACGTGTTTTTGTGTTTTTGTGTTTTTATGTTTTTATGTTCTTATCACCATGTAGCCTTAGAGCCTACAATGTTTAAGGCCTCTATGGAATTGCTACTTTTTAGGCATATGAAAATAAATAATAAGTCAAAGATGTGAAAAATATTTTGAGTTCTGTTGACGCAGTGTAACACAAAATAGTCGAACATACTGACTTATTTATTTTTCAAGATACCTTAACCTAATTTTAAAAATTAATTAAGGATTTTAGTCCCGCAACTCCAACTTTAAATTGCAGTATAATTTTAACTTCATCTAATATATAATATCAGTATAAACAACATCGATGGAAGATGGCAGAGACAGCCCTTAATATATAAAATAGCTCTAATGTCTAGACTATTAAAATATTAAAAGCCAAAAACATTTTCTTCATAAATAACTTTACCATTACAATCTAATCCATTTAGATATTTCAATTCATTTTTGTTATAATCCTTATTCCAATAAAAAACAAACATTCTGTTTTCATCTAAATCATATCTTAGTGTTTTCTCTTTATTTTTATCTTCAAATAATAATGTAGTTATTTCAGGATCAGTTACATACCCATAAAGAAGCATTCCATTATCATAATCCTTGCTCCTAAAACTACTCCAACTATATGATATTTGCTTTGAATTATCTATTGGGAATCCACGTCCACCTCCTGAATTCCATGTAATTTTTCTTGTTACAACATCTGCTGAAAACCATTGTTTATATCGGCATAAGTATATTTTTCCTCCACCTAAATCTATAGTTTCAACTATTTCTGAAGGTCCATAATAGGATGTTCTTTCTGATTGTTCATGTGCTTTTATCGGTGAAAAACTTCCATATGAGAATATAGAATATTTAAGGCATAATACTATAAGAACTATAGCTATAAACCACTCTATAGTTGCCCTATACTTGTTATTAATCCTCACTACTTCCACCTTCTTCCGCAAGAGAAATTTTCATTTCATTCTTTCTATCATACACATTAATCCTAATTATTATATATTTTGCATCATCTGCTACCCTTTCTATGTTCAATAAACCATCTTCACCCCACATATTACTACTAGATTCTCCTCCATGATTAAAATATTCTTGTTCTTTATCATCAAATACTTGAATGTTTGATCCAGGAAAAGACCATCCATGTTCAAACCTTATGAATGAATATCTAATATATGTTGTATCTTCAGTATTAATAATTCTGTGAATTAAAATGGGAGCATTGTCTACCTTCATACTTTTGTCTACCTCAATTACTTGAGCTTTTTTTTCATTAACTAACTGTTTTAAATCTTCATCAAAGTATTTTCCCTTTGGGATACTATAACATACGCTTATAGCTAGTATAAATAAACAAATTGCTATTATTGTCCTTCTCAACCGTTTAATTATAATCACTCTCCTTAAATCTTTATTAAACATCTTTATATCAAGTTGAAGTTAAATTAATTTAAACAAATCTAAGTGTCCAACCTATTTATCGAGTAGTTTTAAAATTAAACTACCTCCACATTTACCACAACAGCTACGATTGAAATCAATTTGTTTTATCCATATTATAACATATTTTCAAATGCCATACTATCAAATTTTCGAAGAACAATTTTCAGTACTGTTTCGCTTTACCTAAAAACCATATCCTATATTTATATTGATACATAAAAAATATGGCAAACTCATTTTTGAATAATGCCATATTTCAATATGTTATTTGTTTTTCCTCGAAATAAACATCCCCATTTCTTTGGGAATATTTATTGCCCCATCTCTTATACGAATTTCTTCAAAAAACTCGAATAAACCATCAAGATCATTTTCTGTATAACTTGCCATTGTTATAGTAGATTTAACCCAGTCTACCAAGTCTTGGGTTTCTGTAACTTTTAAAGAATCTTCATAGTCTACAAGCTTTACTTCCTCAAAGTACTCACTTAATAACTGTGCTCCATTTTGGGTTGCAAAGGTTAATTCACTCTTAAAAGTATCCAGTTTGGGGTTTAATCTTTTTAATGCTTCCCTCAAATATAAACGCATACCGCAATTTCCATTTGTAGTTGCATAAAATGTGCCATCAGCCTTAAGCACACGCTGAATCTCTGATAATGCTTTATCTAAATCTGGAACATGGTATAACATGTGGTTTGCAATAATTACATCAAATGTTTCATTTGCAAAAGGTATGTCCTGAATATCAATTCGCTGTACTATCACATTCTCATATTTTGAGTATTTTTCCCCTACTTTATCTACCATGCCACGAGATAAATCACTTAAAATCATTGTGTATCTTTCTGGTAAATTAAATATACCTTCTGCCCATTGAGCACCATTACCGCACCCTATCTCCAATATTCTACACCCATTTTTAAATTCATAATTTTCAAACATCCACGGAGTAATTCCTTTTTTATTTGTGCTATGTTTATCGTGTAGGTTCCTCCTAATAGATAGGTTTTTATCATCTGAATACTGAACTAATACATTTTCACTCTTATTCATTTTCCCCATAAATACGTCCCCCATAAGTTTAATTATTTAGAAATCATAAAATTCCTATTTATCGATTTTGCAATGTTAGGTTAACATTGAATCAACTATAGGCGTAACTCATTCTGCTCTTTTAGCACGAATTTCTACTTTATAACTAACTTTCTAGCATCTTGCGCTTGCACAACCTTAAATCCTGCATTCTTATATAGGTTAAGTGCTTTTTCATTACTTGCTAATGCATTTAAATTAACGCTAGTAGAATTTTGCTCTAATCCCTTATTGATGCTAAATTCCAATATTTGTTTACCATAACCTTTCTTTTGATATTTAACATTAACGAATAATAACTCTACTTCTGCATTTTTAACCATTGATGCTCCAACCATATCTTCATTTTCAAAGAATAGATAAATATATTCTTTATTTTCAAGGGTGTCTACTCTCGCTGCCTCAAGTGCTTCTTTACTAGCATTTAAATACCAATTATAAGGCTCAATATGATTTTCTTTCCTTAGCACTGAAAATGCTTCACTTTCAAGTCTGATTTTTTCTTCAAAGAAATCATCTTCATATTTTATTGCACGAATTTTCGACTCAGGAATTTTTTCGCCTTCATATGATAAACGGAATACAGAATACCAATATTTAAATCCAATTTTATCAAATAATTGTTCCCATTCTAGATTATCTTTTACGTGAAAAATCTCAACAGATTTTACAGACTTCTCTTCAAATATTTTTTCAGCCGCAGACCAAAGCTTTAAGCCGATAGGCATAATTAATTCATTACTTGCAGCCCCCATTTCCGCATAGCAATAACTTCCACTAATAATCAAATGAATAAATCCTTTAATTCCATCCTCCTCATACACCAAAATTTTAGAAGCAGTCCTTAAAGTTTCAATTTCTTCTGGCATTGCTTTATACTCTAAAGTATAAATTCTAATAATTTCATCTACATCAGATTTTTTATAATCCCTAATCATTTTATGACCCCATCTCTGCACCACTATAAATTATCATTTATTACTCACCATATGATACCTTTGTGTATTGCAATTTTATTATATATACTATCTAGAATTAATAATATATACCCTTATTATAACATATATTGTATGTTGTCACATTTTTTTCTTATGATTAAAATTAACATCCTAGGTTATGGTTTTAAAAATCATATCTGCTTAAAATATACTATGTCCCTCACCAATACTTGAAGTTAATAGTATTTTAAAACTATTTCACAACATCACCTTTATATCCAATGAAATTTTCTTCATACCATTAATCATCTACCCGAACCACAAAAAAATTCTTACTAAGAATAAACCAATAGTATTTCAAGAATTAACCATATATTATTTGTAAACATGTTATAATATGGTTAAATACAGCTAAATGGATATCATAATAATAGAGGTGATAAATGTAATGGAAGTTAAATTCAGGGTTGCAAATAAGGTCAAAGAAGAAGATTTAATAGAGGCACGAATGTATATATTAAAAAACGATATTTTAGGACTACGAATTCTAGGTTTTTCATTCATAATACTACAAGTATATCTGTCTTTACGTAGATTTATTTATTTTAACCAACTTTATAGTTATTCTGCATATCCCTTTGTATATAGAGAAATTTGCATAGGCATAGGTATAATTTGCGTAGGTATATTCACGTGGAAATGTCCAGCTCTTATGTTGAAAGAGAAAAAAGATACAATTGACAAATATAAAAATCACAATTATATAGAAAATATTGTATATTTCTATGAGACTTGTATTAAAACTGAATCCGAATTAGGTAATAATAACATTAATTATTCCCATATAAAAAAAGTATATGAAACACCTGAAAAGTTTATTTTTTTATCTAAGAATAAACAATATGTTTTGGTATCTAAAGACTCTTTTATTGTTGGAGATTCAAATAAATTTAGAGATTTTTTAAAAGAAATCTTAGCTCCTAAAGTTATAAAAGACATAGACTGAAAAATAAAACCTTAAATGTACTGATGACTAAACTCAAGCGTGAAAATATCAATATGTGTGGAAATTTTAAAGACTTATTAGAGAACAAAACAGTATGTTTATTTTATGATAATCCAGTAGCAGGAGAAATATATAAAAATCTAGGATTTGAAGATATTTGTTTTTGGAACTTATGGAAAAGTACTCAAGTCTAATAAATATAAATTATATTATCATTGAGATATATTAACCTCATCCCCAATGACCCTCCGATATTTTGAACAGCCACCTGTGTTGAATACAGATGGCTGTTCATTTTGAGCTTGGTTTTCATATAACTATTTCAATGTTATATAAACTCTTAAGATAGTTATTATTTCGCTACTTACCCTCTTTATAATCTATAGGTTGCTGCTGAGTAACGCAGTGAATCATCCCACCATCTTTATATAACTCCCTAATATCTATGCCAACAACTTCTCTGTCTGGATATAAATCTTGAATAATTTTATTAGCTACAACATCATTTGGATCATTATAATTTGGAACAAGTATAACTTCATTTCCTATATAAAAATTCATGTATGACCCTTGATATCCAAGATTCTCTCCATTTTTCAGCCTTACATCATTTTGAGTAAGTGGTAGATATACATAATCATATGATGTACCATTTTTATCCTTAGCACTTAGCAATTTATTAGCATCCTTTCTGCTTAATCCCCAATCCATTAAGTCATTTGAATTTAAAGTAATTAGCGTGGATTTATCATAAAACTTAGCAAATCCATCAATATGGAAATCTGTAATATCAATACCAACAACACCATCAAGCCAAATAAAATTCTCTACCTCATAATATTCTTTTATATAATCCTCAATTTCTGCTTGGCTTAAATTAGGGTTTCTATTTTTGTTTATTATAGAGCTCTCAGTTGCTAAAAATGTTCCATTTCCATCTAGCTCCATAGCTCCACCTTCAAGTACAACTCCATTTAAATCTATTCTTTCAAGCCCTAAATCCTTACTTATCTTTTTAGGTATTCCATTAGATTTTTTATATGGTTCCTTTTTTCCCCATCCATTAAATCCCCAATCAAGTATTGCAAGCTTATCATTTTCATCATATACAAATATAGGTCCATTATCTCTAATCCAAACGTCATCATTAGGATAGATATAAAAATCTACAAAATTCATATCAACATTTTCAGCCTTTAACAGCTTCTCTATTTTATCTTTTTCCTTATTATTATAAGCTACAATATGAACCTTCTCTCCCATTGTAAGACGCTTAGTCATTTTAACCCATATATCCTGAATATTTCTTTCATACTCTTGTCCATAAGTATATCTATGTGGCCATTGAAGCCAAGTGCCCTCATGCTCTTCATCCTCTATTGGCATATAATAAACTGAAGTACTCTCACCCTCAGTTGCTTCTACTTTTATCACCTTAAAATCTCCCATAATTATAAATACTAATGGTAATACAAGTACTAATAAACCTATTTTTTTCATCTTCAAATCCCCCTTAACTATTTATAACCACAGTATAAAGGTTATCATAGTGTTAAGGTCAACTACAATTTTGAAACTTCTACGGAAACCTCTGTTATATAGTCATTACACCTTAATGTTAAGTATGAATCCACATAATACTTCTCCATAAAATTCCCCTTAATTGAATACCCATTTAAGTTAGCCCATTTATGCAATTCACTATAAGCGCCATAAACACTATCATAGGCGCCATAATGGATAGTTGAAATATATAGCTTTTCTTCAACATACTTGCTTTCAAAGCCCTTAACATCTTTGCTCTTACTAGTTGGCTGATAATACTCAATCTCACATAGATTTTCACCTAAATGTTCATTATTACAGAACATAAGAAAATAACTTCCTAAATTTACAACCTTATTTTTGTTAATGATGCTAAATATCTCATCTATAAAATCTTCTATTTCATAAAGATTTACTATACTTTTTTTACATAATGCAAAGAATGGTTTTTTATAGCAAAGACTTACATTATAATCACTCATAATAGCATTATTTATATTTACCTTAGTTCTATTCTCTAACTCTATAATCAAATTATCAAAGTTTTCTATGTTAGATCTAAGCTCTATTAATTTATCACTATATATACCTTCATCATTCTCCTTATTATTCATAAATATATTTTTTATCTCTTCATAAGAAAACTGATATCGTCTTAATTCTTTAATTTTATAAATTACTTCTATATCTTTATCCCCATAAAACCTATATCCATTTTCACCAATAAAACTCGGCTTTAATAAATTTTCCTTATCATAGTACCTAATCATACGTGTTGAAATCTTAGTTATACTAGACACTTCACCTATTCTATACATATAATTCAACCCCATTATACTTATTTGAATTTATTTTAATCGCTCTTAAATATCTTATCTTATAAAATTCATCTAGGCTATCCTTCACTATTACCTCAGTGGTGAAAATTCTTCTATGGACAGGTTTTGTTTTTATAAATGTTACACACCAGGTGAACTTACGAAGCAACGAACTTAACCACATCAAAAGCTACGTAAATAACATACGTAGTTCTTTATGTTTTACTTTTCATAAATAACTTTCCTAAGGTTTCTATAATTTAAATGTATGTAAGATTTCAAAAATAAATTATATATTGTTTTAGTAGTGCCAACCATGTTCGCTGACACTATTTCTATTACTTATAATCACTTGATTTCGCCTCATCCTTATACTCACAAAATGCATCCTTAACTATAGTTTCACTGCGAGTATTTAGTGATTACCTTACCTATAAATTTAAATACATCTCATGTTGAGGTTAATCGTCCATCAAATAGATAAGTAAGAATATATACCTCTTATTTAAATACATCTCATGTTGAAGTTAATCACAGATAGATGGACATAATCCGGGAGACTCATATATATTTAAATACATCTCATGTTGAGGTTAATCATAATTTACGATACGGTATTAAGGCGAGTGGTTAATTTAAATACATCTCATGTTGAGGTTAATCATTATATATCTATCTTTACTCTCTCTTATTTCCAAATTTAAATACATCTCATGTTGAGGCTAATCTGAATCTAGTTTTCCCTTTGAACCAACACAACATACATTTAAATACATCTCATGTTGAGGTTAATCCATTGCTCCAAGCCTTGCATATTATCTATTTATCTTATTTAAATACATCTCATGTTGAGGTTAATCGCGTATCCTTGCAAATACTACTTATATGGGTATACAATTTAAATACATCTCATGTTGAGGTTAATCTAACGGTAAGTTTAACAAAGACTATAATAAATTATAATTTAAATACATCTCATGTTGAGGTTAATCGTAAAAGGTACTTATAATTTAAAAATGGTTCAATAAATTTAAATACATCTCATGTTGAGGTTAATCAACCCTAATTATTAACTCTTTCATATCTACAGTATCATTTAAATACATCTCATGTTGAGGTTAATCCATAAAAGAAGACTACGAATACTTCAAGGATGAACTATTTAAATACATCTCATGTTGAGGTTAATCCAGTGACTGCTACGGCACTTAATGCTGTAACCTTCATTTAAATACATCTCATGTTGAGGTTAATCTGAATAAGACCACTTATATTGAATCCTACCAACACCATTTAAATACATCTCATGTTGAGGTTAATCAAACGAAATTAAAATTATAAGCTACAAATAAAATTGATTTAAATACATCTCATGTTGAGGTTAATCAGTATATTTTTTCTTGTTTTAATGATATTATTTTCATTTAAATACATCTCATGTTGAGGTTAATCTAAGTAAAGTTGAAATATCTTTATTTTTACATAAAGTATTTAAATACATCTCATGTTGAGGTTAATCTTGAATACAAACAATGAGCCAACATATCCCTATAAGATTTAAATACATCTCATGTTGAGGTTAATCATATATTTGGGAAATGAGAGAAAATAAGTTTTATCTATTTAAATACATCTCATGTTGAGGTTAATCGGATCTGCTACGGACTACCACAAGGGATTAGTCCTATTTAAATACATCTCATGTTGAGGTTAATCAGTAATTCTCTTAACTTGCCCCTCAACCTCAATATTATTTAAATACATCTCATGTTGAGGTTAATCCCACGTCGCATTGTCGCATACAGTGTGTAAAGCATATTTAAATACATCTCATGTTGAGGTTAATCCATTCCTCTTCCTTTATTTATATCCGCTTGGGATAAATTTAAATACATCTCATGTTGAGGTTAATCTCACCTTTTAGTGCATTTCCACCACTTCCACTATTTTATTTAAATACATCTCATGTTGAGGTTAATCGCTCTTTGTTCCCTGTAATATATATTAAAATTATTATTTAAATACATCTCATGTTGAGGTTAATCAAAGAAGAAGTAGTTAGCTATAAAACAAAATTAGAATTTAAATACATCTCATGTTGAGGTTAATCTATCTTTCCTATATTCCCCATATTATCACCACCCCTATTTAAATACATCTCATGTTGAGGTTAATCTCTTAGGTCCAAATACAAATAATATATAATCAAACAATTTAAATACATCTCATGTTGAGGTTAATCGTATTTGAATAAAAATGAAGATGCTTACCAGTTTAAATTTAAATACATCTCATGTTGAGGTTAATCTATTACATAGTTTAATTAAGGGGGAATGTAATAAAATTTAAATACATCTCATGTTGAGGTTAATCTTTATTGTAAATATTAAGTATTTAGAATAAAGTAGGATTTAAATACATCTCATGTTGAGGTTAATCTATAAACCCGAAAATAAATTATTGTCAATATTGATATTTAAATACATCTCATGTTGAGGTTAATCATACATTTCAACCAAATCTTTATCTATAGACACTTATTTAAATACATCTCATGTTGAGGTTAATCAAGTATATTTTTTCTTGTTTTAACGATATTATTTTCATTTAAATACATCTCATGTTGAGGTTAATCAGAGATAAAATCAATTCAGAAACATTCATATTCTTATTTAAATACATCTCATGTTGAGGTTAATCTCTATAAGGCAATTTATTAAATTAAATTTCATTAAAATTTAAATACATCTCATGTTGAGGTTAATCATGTTGAATGTAAAAATTAGCAATGATATGGCACCATTTAAATACATCTCATGTTGAGGTTAATCATAAATAGAGAAACAATTCAAATGGCTGGTAGTTAATTTAAATACATCTCATGTTGAGGTTAATCAAGTGAAATATATAAAGTTATGAAATGTCTTAATATATTTAAATACATCTCATGTTGAGGTTAATCTATAGTAAACAAGCCATTCTTTAAAACAAATATATACTAAACCCATTGCGAAATCAAGCTTTTCATTTTTTTTACCAAGTAAATTCAACTTACTACTAATTCAAATAAATATTTATCTTAAATCATTGAAACCACTCAGTTTTGTACAACTTTACATTTTAATTGTGCTGGTAAATCATATGATTAGATCTTCTCCCGTATTATTTTTCTGATTACCTAGTATTTCTTCACCATATACGTTATCATTTATGAGTTTTATTATGCATATAAAATCTTCATCCTCATTTATTACCTTATTTAAGTCTTTTCTCAATAGAATCAATTTAGACGGTGTAAGTTCTCCTCTAAAAACTGAGTTTTGAAAATGTGATAAATATTTCTTACAAACCTTAAAAACCTTATTTACTCTTTTCTCATTTACATCATAAAATAAAAATGCATAATTATAGTTTAAATTTTTAGTTATATTAAACACCTTCCTTTAAATTAAATGGAGTAAACTCTTTACCTTCCATTATAAATTTTATTAATTTATATCCATCTAATTTTATTGCAGTTCTATAACTTACTTTTCTTTTAAGCTTTGGATGAGTAAATACACTCTCTAGCCTCTCTTCAAACGCCTTTATAAAAATATTTCTCCCCTCTTCATTTAGTAAACAATAATTAACCTTTTTATCAAAATGCTTTGATACCTGGAGCTTCTTATTATTAACAAGCTCAAATATAGTTTTGTACACTACAACTGGTTTAAATACTTCACTTAAATCCAAACTTAAAGAGAATCTGCCTTCTGAAGGCTCATGTAGAAAACTTATTCTCTGATCAAGATGAGTCCTATAAATTCCAGAAATAGTTTTAGTGTAAAGAAGTGAGTTGCCAAAGGATATCAGTGCATTTATCGGATTATCTGGTGGTCTTTTTACACGTTTATTCATTATAAAGTCTTCTGGCAAAATATTTGCAAATTCTCTATAGAATCTTTGCCATACTTCTCCTTCAACTGCCATAAGCTCCTTTATTCCAGGAGCATTATCCACTCTTGTTTTAAAATCACCTCTTATCCAATCAATAGTGCCTTTCACTTCTTTTTTATCATGTTTATAGTAGTGATACAGCACTTCACTTATATTAATTCCAATAGTTCTTACTATCGCTTTAGCTACAATCAATCTCTTACCATTAAATGCTTCTACCTGTTTTATCAACAATTTTCCACTATTATATTTATCCTTTGGATAAAAAGTCCCACTATAACCTTCATAATAGTTGAAGAAGTGAATTATTATATTATTACTTGAAATAAAATCTAGTAATTTCGTATTAATACTTACCTCTGATAAACAGTATATCTCAGTAGTATTTTCTACTGGAATATAAACATTCTTACCATCTTTTCTAAAACAAAGTGAATTATCTTTTCTTGTCAACTCTCCCATAGAAGTTATATATCTTGTACTCCCCATTGACTCCTCCTAAATATAACAGTACTCATAATAAGCACATTTTTTACAAGTTGGCTTATTTATTGTACCTGGTATTTCTTCTTCCCCTATCAAAGTGTCTATATCATTTACTATCTTATTTAACCTAGATTCTGTCTCTTTATCTAAGTCTAAATATAAAATTTTATTCTTGCTTTTATTTTTTTCAACAAACTCCAGTTTTCCTTTTCTCTCTATACCCTTACTTTTTAATATTTTTAGATAAAGTAGTAGCTGCCACTTTGAAGCTTCTACATCAGCATCTGATTTTTTTACTTCAATAAGATATTCATTTGTTAATTTATCAATCTTCACATTCTCTATTGTTAACTCTGTATTTTTACCTTGTTCAGCCTTTTCTTCATGAATAGCCTTTCCGATTTTTACAATCTCACTATTATCCTCTAGATTTAATCTATTTCCATGAAGCCAGCATTGCCTTTTACAATGAAAATAATAATTAATTAATGTTCCATTAGCTCTCATATACTTCTCCTATATAAAATCTCCAATTCCTATTTCAAATAATTTTTTATTAAATTTATCATCTTTAAAAAATCTGTCACCCTCCTCTATAAAATATATTTCACCCAGGATATCACTATAGGTAAAATCCTTAGCTCCTCTTATTTTATATATGAAATAATTTAGTTTTGATCTAACTTCAGATAACTTCACCTTCTTCTCTGAAAATGACATATCTTCATTTTTGAGTAGATTTTTATATTCATACCACAATTTATCACCATTGATTAAAGTTCCATCCTTGTCTTTAATTACTCTGCTTAAGAATAATGTTATCTCCTCTTTATCATCATCTATTAGTTTCATTCTTTTTTCTATTGCATTAAAATCAAGCTCACCAACCTTTTCTTTTAAGAAATTATCTATGTTGCCATCATTACACTGCGAAGTATTTGCTATAATTTCTTTAAGTACACCCTCATAAAACTTATTAAAATCTTTATTCTTAAGAATTTCTCTCATTTCTTCCTTAATTAAAGTATACTTCTCATATTTTCTTACATCACCCTTATATATACTATCTGCCTTATCCAAATTAAAAAAGTAAACTTTAGACCCTTGTTTTTTGCATGCCCTATTTATTCTACCTAAAAACTGTTCATCTCCATCTAAAATTGATATATCCTTAAATCCAATATCCATATCAATGTCTACCCCGGCTTCTATTACCTGAGTAGCGATTAGTATTACACTAGACTTAGATTTAACTTTATCTAATACCTCTTCTCTATCTATAGAATTATCATCACCTGTTATTAGTAATATCTCTGGGATTATCTCACAATCAGCTTTTAACCTTTCATAAAAATCATAAGCACTTTTCTTGCTTATAAATTCTACAACTACTTTATTATTATTATTATTATTATTAGCTGATACCTCTTTTACTTTTTCATACAACTCTGCTTTAATATCAATAGAATCTAGCAAACTATAGTCAAGTTCTACACGATTTTTAAATACTGGACTTTTAAAATATATAGCTGAGTTTTTTATAAGTTTAATTGTATTTCTATCAGTTCCTATAAGTTTATTTAAATCTGGAAGAGTTGCTGACATTATAATAAATTTAATATTTAATATTTCAGAGTAGACCTTTAAAAACATTATTATCTCTTTCCATATTATATTTTTATAACTCTGAATTTCATCTAAGACTATTACGCTATTAGCCATATGAATTAATGGAAATGAATCCTCTTTCCCAGTTCCAAATAAGTAGTTAAATATACTAACATGGGTTGTTAATACCATTGGATAATGAAGAAATTGTCTATTTAGTACAGACTCATCATAGTTCACTTTTTCTTCATCTTGTTCCTTATATACCTTTTTTATTGGAACTAATGAATTTATTACAGAAATCTGATTAATAAGATTAGGACTTTCTCCAAATATTTTATTAATATTATTAATATTTTGTTCTACCAACGTATTAAATGGATATACATAAAATATTTTATTTAGATTTCTATTCTCTTTTATAAGATTAAAGCTTAAATTCATTGAAATATTACTCTTACCTCCACCCGTTGGAGCTTCTAAATAAAAAATATTACTATCAATATTTTCTTTCAATGCTTTTTCTGCTTCTAAAAACATTTCATTCCTTAAAACATTTATATCTGTCACTTTTGCGAAATCTTTTGATTTTCCTAATCCATCATTTTCATATTTCCTTATCCACCCCATAACATCAGTACCTTTATAAACATCATAAAACTTATCTATATCTTTCATTTCACCTAATGAGGTTATTTTATTACCTGTCATATATTCAGTAGTTGAATAAAAATCGCATGCAAGTAATAATGAAAAAATTAGCTTTTCATATATAAAATTAGTTATTTTACCTTCGCTATTTAGCTCGCTACTATAGATATCATATATTTTATATAAATTCCTTACTCTCTTCTCTGTTAATGTTATCTCTTTTAAATATACATCTTCTATTATTGTGAATTTATCTTCTATCAACTTCCAACCTTCACCATCAATCTCAGTGAACCTATTAAAAAAATCTTTAAAAGAATCTAGATTACCATGATGCTTAGATATAACGTAGCTATTCATCAACATTATGGGTATAAACATTTTTTGGTTTACCCTATCTAGCTTCTTTATTTCTTTATTATAATAATCCATGTAAATAATTGATGATAGCATAGAATGATTAGAATAATTTGATGTTACTGCCATATTTAGTCCTAAATTATTATTCATCTTTTTTAGTTGGAAACATGGATTTATTTTCCCTATGTCATGTATATATACTAAATTTAACAACATATCTCTAAAAAGCCTTCTTAATTCATCCGAAATACTTCCACCTAAAATTTGATCTTCTAATCGTATAAATAAATTTTCTAATTTCTTATCATTGAATATTCTATATAGATTCTCTTCAGCTAAATTCAAATGTTCCTCTAAAGTTTCCTTTTCAATAACTCCACCATCTTTACTATCTCTAATATGAGCATAAAACTTATAAGAAGGGTTTATATATTCATCTAATTTAAGTTTCTTTTCCTTGTCAAAATACATTTTTTCATTCCCCTTTTTCTCTCATTAAATAATTCCTTTATTGTAGCAAGTTCTAACATTTGTCACTAAAATTACTAGCCTATTACTAAACAAGTCTTAATCTTAAGTTTAACCTTGAACTCGCACTTAATTTAAATACCTCTCAATATTATAAAATTACCATTAACTATATTATTAAAGGAGGGTCAACCCCTCCTTTGATTTGTAATGTATATCCTAATACTAAAATCATTATTAAAAGAAAAATATATTTTCCTTATTAATAGCGTAAACTACCCCTTCCTTAACTTGCTTCACATTAGAATTAGTACATATAAAACTTTGCAATTCATATTTATTAGTTTTTTCCTCTAACATATACGGTAACTTCTCTTCATATTTCCAAATTAATTCTTGCTCATCATCATCACTATATATATCTTCACAATTCTCTAATAAAAAATTATCCTTCTTAAATATGCTATTAATTTTAGTGACATCACTAACTTTCTCTATATTTTCAATTAATACTACATCTTCTATATTAGCAATATGATCATTTTTACCCAAATACGGAATATATTCAAACTCCGATTTCAGCAATCTAGACTTTAGTTCTAATATTGAATCCGATAATCCATCTCCAACGTCTTCATTACTCTGAACCAATATATATATATCCCACCCTGGATTTTCCAGCCATTGTTCCTTAACTATTAGATTACCGCCTTGCTCCTTAGATGCATATCCAACTGAGTTATTGAATGTTTGCACTTTCTTATTTATATATCCCTTAGGGTTTCTAGGTACAATTCCTATCTTTAAATCATTTAATTTGCTGTAAAACTCAGGATATATCTCTTCTTTTCTCATTGAATTATATCCTTTATATCCAGATATCGCTCCAAGCATTCCAAGTAATGCTACTTTATGAATACATCCATAGGTAAAGTAATAATAACTATTAACATCTGGTTTTTTAAAGAATGCGGTACCTCCTCTTAATGTAAACTTGATAGCATTCATACCTATACCTCTTCTTTTGTAAATATATTAAACATTTTTACCTTATTTATATCTGATATTATTTCACTTGTATATGGATTAAAATAAATCTCTACACTTATAATTCTATCTTCTAACTTATTTAGTAAATCTCCACATTTAATTGAAATTATATTTTTTGTATCACCTTTTTTAAATTCTACATATCTCGAAATATCTGGAAGATATAAATTTTCTTCTGTCTCCACAAATATTGCAAATTCATTTTCACATCCTACTTTAGCATTCGTAGCAAAAGATGTTGCTGATACTAATGAAGTTTCTTTAAAGTTATTATAGTCTTCATCTGTATAACCATCTGTAACACCCATAGATACAAATTCGTTATAAGTCTTAGAATTAATGCTAAATGGGTAAAAATAATGTGCTTCATCACTAACAATCTTAGTGCCTAGTGTTGAACTTTTAGCTTCATCCTCTGACGTCTTATTAGCTTTCTCTGATGCATCTCTAAATGGAGATAATATTTGTTGCTCCTCTGCCCTAGAGTCCTCATATTTATTGAACCCTTGACCTATTTGAACAGCACCTGTTATAGATATGTTATTTCCTTCTTCTGCGAAAGTAGCACCAAAGTTTTTAACATCTATAGCATTAAATAAATTTGTAAGTACGATTCTACTATCCTTGTTTTTCTTTAAGTCATCTTCATTAAATATCTGCTCATATCTTTCTTTTAACGATCTAGGTACTATATTAACTTCACCTTTTTTACCTTCTGACAATTTCATTGATTTTATATATAAAACTTTTTCTCCGCTATCATTCCACATTTTTTTCATTGGATATTTTAAAGCTTTATCACTTCCAAATATATCTCCTGAAGATGTAGTCTTTAGATATCCTGTAAAATCCGCATTCCAATTACTCATTATTGAAACTATTCCTAAAACACCATATACTCTTTTATTCATTTTATACACCTTCCTTATTTGTAATTTCATATATTAAACTACTATGCAAATATCCTGCAATAATTAAATCTTCATTTATTTTACCTTCGGGTTCATAGGATTTAATTAATGCAAACATATTGTTAAACCTTCTACTACTGTTATCTATATCATAATTATATTTTTTATATAATCTCGATAACTGTTCCTTTAACCTCTCATCACTTCTTACATTTATTATAGGATTTATTAATGATTGTGGCTTTTTCTTACCTTTACTCTTAGCTATGAAAAAGTTTGCAATCTGACCAACGGCAAAGAAATACTCCATATCATTTTCTATTGCTCCAGTATTCTTCTCAGATATCTTATTCCTCAAACTTTCCTTTACACTTTGCAATACATCTGCCATTTTCTCTCCTCCTTCAAAATATTGTTGCAGTGAAACTCTTAAATTAAATTGTTCGACTGCCTTTATGTTATATCCATTATCAATTGAACCCTTGACTATACTCAGAGATGCTCTATCTAATGACTGCCAAACTGAAATCTTTGACCCTTTATAAAACCATGTAAATAAAGAATTTCTAGCTAATAATAAATTTCTTTTTATATTGGAATCATTAAGTGATATATCCTTAGCATCAGTAAAATAGTTTGAAATTAAAAACTTACTAAAAAATACTTCGTTTATTAAATTTTGCACTGAAGTTAAACTACTTATTTTTCCATACTGCTGTTTTAAAACATTAATATCTGTATCAAGAACATTTTCAAAACTAAAGTTATAAATCTTAGGATTATAGCTTGTCACAGTATCTATATCATGAATTTCTACTTCTTTACCTTTTTTTATTCTTAGATATATTCCCGTAAAATTTTGTTCCAACAATTGATTATTTGCCTTAGGAATAATGGTTTCCTCATTTATATAAATATTACTTTTTCCAATAGCTACTTGGTTCATTAAATAATCGAAAAACTTATTTTGTAACAAAACTTCTTTTTCACTAATTAAATATGGAACCTTATTTTTTCTTGTTTTATTTTCTAAATATGGCTTTTTAGCATTAAGACCCATATTGTCATTAGGTAACCCATATACGGTATCGCCTATTGTTACATTAAAATCAGTATTGTTGTATACATTTGGAATTAAATATTTTTCGCTTTCTTTCCTATATTCATCTAACTCATATTTGAAAAATATCTTTAGATAACCCTTGTCAGTACTATCTTTATCAACTAATAAAAATATATTATTCTTAATCCATAGCTTTATTTTATTTAGCCTTTCTAAGTCAACCTTCCCGTTTTTCTCTTCTACCAAAGTATACAATTCCTTAGCTTTCTTAGATTTCTCATACTTCTTTATAGGATTACTTAATATGTCATAATAATTGTTAACGATTTCATGCGTAAGTTTAATCTCCCCAGTTTTATTATCTGGTACTAAGCTATCTTTTTTTATCATAAAGCTTAGATAATTATTACTATGAATAACTTTTTTACCATCAATGGGCTTATTCATATCTATTAATTTACTCATATAATCAGCCTTAGCAATAAAAGCAAATTCATCTTGAACTCTATCAATTGTCCTAGTTTTTTTATCCATCTTAACTTTGACTCTGCAAAGTTCTTTTAGTTCATTGTCAATCTCTTCAACAACTATATATTCTCCATCACTTGGAATATATGAATCTGTAATTAACTCATTACCATGTTCTTCATACATTCTTTTGAATATATCCAATGCCTGATTTAACATTCACTTACCTCCTATAACCATCGATAGTTTACAAACCCCATACCTCTGCTATTCATTTCTGAAATGCCTGTCCCTAAACTCATATATGCCAATTCTTGAGATATAGAATCTTCTGCTATAACTAAATTAACCTTATCTCCTAATATCTTTTTTCCTTTGTATGAAGTTGCAATAGGCTTTTTATTCTTTACCTCAATAACATTGTATAGCTGAAACTCCTCATCAATTTTCACATCATTAATAGCATTATATTTCTTTATAAGATTTTCTTTTATCCTTCTTTCGAAGTTTTGAAATGTTAAAGAGTTTTTCCAATATCCATCATCGGTTTTAATAACTAAGGGCGTTATATTATAAATTTTTTCTATATGCTTCTTAGGAATAACCCTAATATTAGTGACTAATCCCTTAATAGATTCTGTATACTCATTAGCTAAAGTTTTGTTAAAATAATCTGCTAGATTTTTATCTACAGTTCTAATCTTAATGTCATATATATTATTTGCTTTATATATACCGTCCTTTTCTAATGGGAAAAATGAGTTGAAACAATAATTTTTAAAAGTATTTTCATTGTGAAAACTTGAAAATTTTTGGTTACTAACTAATGATTTATCAAGTAATTCTGCTATAACTTCTAGTGACGCTTCTACTGAAATGTTTCTGAGCAAATATACTTTCTGAGTTATTTCATATACATTCATCAAATCTCCTCCTTTTATTAGTTTATAATACTTTTTATTTCTTAATTATACTTCATTTAACATATAATTGTAAATATTGCTAAATTAAGTATCACATCTCATGTTGTTGTTAATAAATTCATCTAATACATATATTTCTAATATGAATTAAATTTAAATGCACCTCATGCTGATATTAAAATTATTTATATCTTATAATTAAATTTTAGTTACTAATTTATATCCACCATATTTTCCTCTTATAGAAATAATATAATACCCCATTTCCCTAGAGCCATCAACCCCAGTCACCTCTAAGGTTTGAACCCCGTAAGAACATAAAAACATAAAAACATTGAAATCTACTAATCTTTATCAAACTTTTCTTAAGAGTTATTCTCCACTTTTAATTCCTATCTCCTCCCAATATAATTTATTTTTAACAAAAAAAACTCTAGCTCTTTCAAGCTAAAGTTTTTTAAAATATATATTCTTTTATCCCATATCTAGCGGCTCTGATTCCCTCATCTAAATATAAATTTCCCTTTATAAACAAGCACCTTTAATAAATTCCACTGCACTAGTTTCAAGGTCTCCACAGTCTTTATTAATTTTAATATCCCCTGTTGATGCTGCAAATTCTGCAATATGAAAGTTGTAGGTATAATCTTCTAGTGATGCTACTATTCCCACAATTATATCTTCATATAATTCAATGGAACCGGTGTTTACTTCACTTATTTTTTTACATTCCCCATTTGCCATTAATATATTATCTGACATATCATCTATAGCAAAAGGTATGAATATTCCATTGCTTTGGTTGTTAGTTAAATATCCATAATAACTACTCTTTTCTACATTTTCATCCTGCGTCACATCTTTATAACTTCCTTTTTGGTCTTCACGTAAAAACTTCACATGATCCTTGCTATTTATATCCCATTTCAAGTTTTTAGCTGATTCCTCTATTAATTTATCTAATTTAAATCTACTTATTCCTACTGTAGTTATACACATATTTTTTCCTCCTCGTAGTTTAATTGTAATGATTTAGTTTCACTAATTATATCATTACTTATAAAATATTATTATCATTTATTAAAGATATATTTTCATTGATTTGTTTCCTTCTCTTTACATTTAAACTCATCTTATTTCAAACTATATTCTCAACTAATAACAACTCATTTATTACTATCCTATCTTAATAAATCCTATTATAACCATAGTTAACTTTTACATATTATGGTATAATATTGTATATTTACCCATGATATATGCCAAATAATAAATTAGGAGGATTCAATATTGAAAGCAAAAAAGAAAAATTTATTAGTCCTATGTTTAGTTTTGTTATTTACCTTCACTGCTATGGGTTGTTCAAACTCTAAGAAACAAGATAACGAGGCTGAATTAATTAAAAATTATCAGGTAGATTTTAAAAATGGGGAAAGATTTTTTAAATCAGAGGTTGCTCCAATTTCAATTCCAGAAACTGTTATTCTTGATGTTTTAAAGATAGAAATAAGTGATGAATACGATAAACTCAATGACTTATATTCATTTAATCCCCTTTCAGATAACTATAAGAAAAACTTTGATGATGGAGAGTATATTGAAGAGATAACTGTTCATAGCTTAGAAAAAATTAGTAAAGAGGTCTATACTAATGTAGCTAGTGGTATAAAGTACTACGGATATATTGAGAGATTAAAGCCTTATAAGGACAATGAAATTCAGGTAATTGAAGTGAACTACACTAATAAGCTAACAGATAAATGGAATGCCATTGCTCAATGGGGTAGCGGTAATTGGACTAGATATTATGTACTTACTCAGAAAAACAGTAGAGCTCCTTGGAAAATTTTAGACATTTATGGACATATGTAATTAATTCCAGGGGTTATACCCCTGGAATTCACTCTTCTAAGCCTCTATAGATTTACTTCCATTTAATGCCCTAAAACTCTGTGGCTTAAATGCTGCTGGTAGAGCTGAAATAACAAAATATAGAATCATGCAAGTTCCTATCTTATCAAGAAGATTGTTAAACACTTTAGGAATAAATGAAGCTGTAAAAATACTTGCTCCACTTTGCTTTATCCATACTACTGCAATATCAGATACAGTTCCTGTAAGCCCACCATATACATACACTCCAATTGGAGTTCCAATTAAAGGTGCTACAATACTAAGTATAATTCCGATGATTAATGATGAAACAAAAGTAAATTTTATCTTTCTAAATACAAATCCTACTACAAGACCAATTACAATACTAACCAGCATAAATGGAATTGCTTGTGGATTTGTTAAGATACTAGCTAAGAAATTACTTAACCCACCAACTGCCGCACCATACCATGGTCCAAAGTAAATTGCTATAAATACAGTCCCAATAGTATCTAAATAAAATGGTAATTTAAGTGAACTTGTTATAATACCTAATACAACATTAAGTGCAATTGCAAGACCTGCAAGCATGAGTATTGTTGTGGATGAAAATTTTTTATTCATTTTTATTCCTCCTAATATTTATATATTTATTTTATCTAATCCCTCTTCTAGCCCAATCATTCTGATATTCACTTGGTTTTCATGAAGCATTTCCTCTAATACCTCCATGAATACCCCCTTTTCTTCCTTTACATGAACCCTTTTTATTACCTCATTGATATCATCATGGCTTGATAACTCGCCACCCCAATCACCGCAACATGTAATATTCACCCCACAGCTTGGACTTCCATCAATGCCAATAACCCCAAGAACTTCGAATTTATCTACTAAATTTACATACTCCTTAATTTGCAATATATAAGGTTCTAACATTCTTCTGCAATTATTCCTAAAGAATGGATTATCGAATTGCTCCTTTGTATGTCCCCAACGATTGGCTCCATATATATTGAATTCAGGACAAGGTAATTGAATCATACATATATCATCTTTAATTGCCTTATATAAAAATTCCTTTCTCGCTATCTCCTCTTTAGTAATCCCGCCTTTATTATTATCATCAACTTTTGAAGCTGTGTTTAACACACAATGACTTACAAAAACAATTCTCTTTTTTCCCATAATCAATCTCCTTGTACCAGACATTTTAATATTTTCTTAAAACCATCTTCAATATAGCATAGATTACCAAACTTTTGAAATTCAAAATACTGATTGCGTTGAACCCATCTATAGCAAATCCCTATACCACAAAAAAACTCCAGCTATCTCTCAAGCTAGAGTTTCTTTTAAATATATATTCTTTTATCTCATATCTACTGGCTATAATACTCAAGCTGAATATAAGTCTCTCTATATTTGGAGTGATACCGACTTATTATTTATTTTTTGAAGATGACTATACACTTTCACCCAAATATGCCTTTTTAATATCCTCGTTGCTTAGTAAGTCTTTTCCGCTGCCTTCCATTGTGATTCTGCCAGTTTCCATAACATATCCATAGTCAGCTATTTTAAGAGCTAGGTTAGCATTTTGCTCGATGAGTAGTATTGTTACACCTTTTTTATTTATCTCCTTTATTATAGAGAATATATCTTTAACTATAAGGGGTGCCAGACCTAAGGATGGCTCATCCATCATTAATAGTTCAGGTCTTGACATAAGTGCTCTTCCAACGGCTAACATTTGTTGCTCTCCTCCTGAAAGGGTACCCCCTAGCTGCAACTGCCTTTCCTTAAGTATAGGAAATAGTTCATAAACCCACTTAATATCCTTTTTAATTTCTTCCTTATCTTTTCTTGCATAAGCACCTAAAAGTAAATTCTCTTCTATAGTAAGGTCACTAAAGATTCTTCTTCCTTCTGGAACAAGGGTGAGACCCCTGCTTGTTAAGTATTGAGTTTTAACTAAGCCTAAATCATCACCTTTATACTCTATATTTCCAGCCTTCTTTTTAACTAAGCCTACTATAGATCTAAGCACGGTACTCTTACCAGCTCCATTAGCTCCAACTAGTGTTATTATCTTACCCTTTTCTACATTTATGTCTATGCCCTTTAAAGCTTCTATTCCTCCATAACTTACAACTAAATTAGTTATCTTCAGCATCTTCACTCACCCCCAAATAAGCTTCAATTACCTTTGGATTATTTTGAATTTCGTGTGGATTTCCTTCTGCTATTGTAACTCCATGGTCCAGTACATAGATTTTATCTGAAATCCCCATAACTAGGTGCATATGATGCTCTATCATAAATATAGTTAGTTTAAATTCATCTCTTATTTCCTTTATAAATTCTGTTAACTCCTCTGTTTCCTTTGGATTCATTCCAGCTGCTGGCTCATCTAAAAGAAGTACCTTTGGACTTGTAGCCAGTGCTCTTGCAATTTCTAGTCTTCTTTGCTTTCCATAAGGTAGGGAGCTTGCCTTCTCATCACTTAACTCCAGAAGTCCAACTCTTTTTAAAAGCTGAGTAGTCTTTTCCCTCATTTCCTTTTCCTCTTTATAAGCTCTAGTCCCTGGAAATCCTTTTAATACTACTGCCTCCATGAAGTTTTCTTTAACCCTCAAATGATTAGCTATAAGTACATTTTCAAATACAGTTAAATCTTTAAACAACCTTATATTTTGAAAGGTTCTTGCAATGCCCTTCTTAGTTATTAAATCTGGCTTTAACCCGTTTATTCTCTCTGCACCATACCTTATATTACCCTTTGTTGGCTCATATACTCCAGTAATCATATTAAAGGCAGTTGTCTTCCCTGCTCCATTAGGTCCAATTAAGGCAATAATTTCACCCTCGTTAAGAGTTAAATTAAAATTATTTACTGCAATTAACCCACCAAACTGCATGGTTATATTATCAACTTTCAATACTTCCATGATGCTTTCCTCCTTTATTTTTTCTGAAATTCTTTAGGTTTTTGAAGAAATTAAATAACTTATCCCAAGTAATTTCTCGATTCCCCATTACTCCATTTCTGAAAAATAATACGGCTATCATTAATAGTGCTGAAAATACAACCATCCTAAGACCAGGAACTCCCTTTATTTGTACAAATCCAAGATTTATACTTTCATCTAAGAATCTAAGTAACTCCCCAGCTATGGTAATTACAAAGGCTCCAATAACTGTTCCTGTGATACTACTCATTCCTCCAAGAACTATTATAAGTAATATATTAAAGGTTAAAGTAAATTTAAACATGGCTGGATCTATTGTTCCTAGTAGATTTGCCTGTAAGCCTCCGCCTACTCCTGCAAAGAAAGCACACAAAACAAAAGCTAGAGTTTTATGTTTAAACAAATTAATTCCCATACTCTCTGCTGCTATTTCATCTTCTCTTATAGCTTTTAAAGCCCTTCCATAGGTACTGCTTATGAGTGCTGCTATAAATATTACGGTGATTATAGCTATAATGGATGTCCACCATAAATTTGTATGAGTAGGGATAGATTTAAGACCAAGTGCTCCATTTGTTACAGATTGAGCATTTGTAATTATTACCCTGATTATCTCTGCAAAACCTAAGGTAGCTATTGCTAAATAATCTCCTCTTAATCTTAATGCTGGTGCTCCTATTAAAAAAGCTATTAACGCTGATACAAGTCCAGCTACAAGTAAAGCTACTATAAATGGTGCTTCAAGGTTATAAAGTGGAGCAAGCATTGGTTTTAAAAAGAAGTTTTGCTCCTTTATAGCAAGAGGCATAGTAAGAATCGCTGTAGTATATGCACCAAGGGCTATAAACCCTGCATGGCCTAAAGAAAATAATCCTGTAAATCCATTAACTAGGTTCATACTTAATGCAAGAATTACGTTTATAAAGCAAAGATTAAGAATCCTAAGCTTGTACGCATCTAAGGTCAAATTGCATACTAAAACCATAGCTAAAACTACTACTATAAGAATCACATTTAATATAATATTTCTTTTCTTGTTGTTTTTCTCCATATTTACACCTTCTCTGCAATTTTTTCGCCCATAATACCAGTGGGTTTAAATAATAGAATAACGATAAGTAAAACAAAGGCAAAGGCATCTCTATAACCTGAAAGTGATGGCATGAAGGCTACTAACATAATTTCTCCGATACCTAGTACAAAGCCCCCCACAACTGCTCCCTTAATATTTCCGATTCCACCAATAACCGCTGCTATAAAACATTTAAGTCCTGGCATAACTCCCATAAGTGGCATGATACTTGGAAACTTAGAACTCCACATAATTCCACCAATTGCCGCTAATATTGAGCCAAGCCCAAATGTTATGGAAATTGTTTTATTTATATTTATTCCCATTAAAGATGAAGTTTCATAATCCTTGGAAACTGCTCTCATAGCCATTCCAATCTTTGTTTTATTTATTAAAAATAAGAGTCCAAATAATATTAACACTGTAATTATTGGAATGATAATAGTTAATCTTTGTAGTGAAACTTCTCCTATTTTAATTACCTTTGTAAATAACTCTATTTGTGGAAATGGTTTTGGCACTCCACCAAACACAACTATAGCTATATTTTCTAATAAAAATGATACACCTATAGCTGAAATAAGTATTGAAATTTTAGGTGCATTTCTTATAGGTCTATAAGCTGCTCTCTCAATAATAACCCCTAAAATTCCTGTTAATATGATGGCTATTGAGAATGCTACATACCAAGGCATTGTGAAGGTTGCCATAGCATAAAAAGCAAAATAGGCTGACATCATAAATATATCACCGTGAGCAAAGTTTATAAGTCTTAAAATACCATATACCATTGTATATCCTATAGCTATTAGTGCATAAAGACTAGCTAAAGATATCCCATTGGCTAAATGTTGTAAAAGCATAGGTAATGTCATATTAAAAGCCATATATTTCCCCTCTTTCTTCTTTTAAAATTAAGAGAACAGTGATTTCTCATTGTTCTCTTTAGGAATGTGAAAATAAATAATAGGTAAAATATCCGTATAGACTGACCTATTTATTTTTTTAAGATGATTTAGCCGTCTTTATTATCTATTTAGTTGGTTTAACAACGTCTAAGAATTGGAACTTTCCATCTCTAACTTCTTTTATAACTGCATCTTTTATTGCATCACGATTCTCATCGAAGTTTACAACTCCAGCTGCCCCTTGGAAATCTTTTATATTTGCAAGAGTATCTCTAAGTTTAACGGAATTAACTTCTCCTGTTTGCTCAAGAGCTTTTATTAATATTAAATAAGCATCATATCCAAGAGCAGTAACTGCTGCTGGCTCTTTATTGTATTCTTTTTTATACTCTGCTAAGAATTTCTCTGATTCCTTTGTTATTGGTTTTTCTGTTGCAAAGAAAGTTGAGAAAGTTACACCCTCAACAGCCTGTTTTCCAATTTCAATAAACTGTGGTGTTTCCCAAGTATCTCCACCTATTATTGGGCAAGTTATTCCAAGATCTCTAGCTTGTTTTATTACTAGAGCTGACTCTGTAAAGTTACCTGGTGCAAATATAGCATCTGGATTTTTAGATTTTATATTTGTAAGCTGAGCTGTGAAATCTTGATCTCCTGTATTATAATTAGCAACATCAATTATAGAGTTATCATCACCTGTAAGTTTTTTAAATGAATCTGTAAAATATTTTGCAAGACCTATAGCATAATCACTAGAAACTTCTTGAACTATAGCTACTTTTTTAGCCTTTAGCTTATTAAAAGCATAGTTAGCCATTACTGTTCCTTGGAATGGATCGATGAAACATACTCTAAAGTAATATTCATTTCCTTTAGTAACTAATGGGTTTGTACAAGATGTACCAACTGCTGGTATTTGTGCCTTCTTAACTATGTCTCCCGCTGCCATGGATAATGAACTACCCCAGCTTCCTATTATTGCAGTTACCTTGTCTTTTTCAACAAGCTTAGCTGCTGCATTTGCTGCCTCAACCTTCTCTGATTTATTATCAGCAATTACAAGTTCAACCTTCTTACCTAACACTTCAGGATAAAGCTTATTTGCAAGTTTTATACCTTCAAGCTCCAAAGCTCCCCCTCCTGCATTAGCACCTGTCAATGGTTCAAAAACTCCGATTTTAATTACATCTGAATCTCCTGTAGTTGAATTATTTCCACCTGTTTCTTTCTTCCCACATCCAACTAAGAATGTAGAGCCAAGCATTAATGTAGCAAGGATTAAAGCAATTCTCTTTTTCACACAAAAACCTCCCCAATAAATAATTAAACTATTATTTCTTCTCATGTTACATAATATGTATTTATTAGTCAATTATTCCTTTTCCCCACATAACTCCATGCCCCTAAAGTATTGTTTCAAATTATACTATATACCTATATATTCCATGCTATTTTTTAATTTATTCCATATTATAATTTTGCAATTGAATTGTGATTCTGCAATTTTAAAAATTTGTTAATTCACTTTGTATGTATTTGTCGTAATTTTCAGTTAATTTTACTCCAGCCTGATTTTAAATCTCAATATTATGCTTTATAAATCACTTACTATTGAAATTCCAAGTTTTTTCTACTGAACTAAATATATATGTATTTTTGCTTTTAATTTAGTATAAAAAATAATACATTTAAGTATAATTGCAAACATCAAAAGAGGTTAATAACTGTCACATGACAAGTTATTAACCTCTTTTTTATTATTCTTCTACAAACTCAATGATACCCTTACCAAGTTTATTTACTCTTGCAAGTGAATATACATCATATCCTCTATCTTCAAGTAATTTACGACCTGGTTGGAAGGACTTTTCTATGACTATACCAATTCCAGCAACCTTGGCTCCAGATTCTTCAACTAATCTTATAGCTCCTAGTGCTGCTTCTCCATACGCTAAAAAGTCATCTATTATAAGTATATTATCTTCTGGTGATATATATTTTTTAGAAAGTGTTAATTCATAATCTATAGCTTTAGTAAAGGAGTGGACTGTAGTTTGATACACTTCTCCACCTAAAATCTTTGAGGTTTGCTTCTTTAATGTAACCATAGGAAGACCCATTTGAAGTGCTGTCATCACAGTGGGTGCAATACCTGAACTTTCAATTGTAAAAATCTTTGTTATTCCATGGTTTTTAAAATATTCCTTAAATGATGTTCCTACCTCACTCATCAATTTCGCATCTACTCCATGATTTAAAAATGAATCTACTTTTAATACTGATTCATTTAATGCATGTCCGTCTCTTAATATTCTTTGTTTTAATGCCTCCATTATGCAACCTCACTTCTTTCTATTTTTTCTACTATATTGTCTTCTATATTATCTTCTCTCAAAACTAAATTTAGTACTAATGCTGTTATTGTTCCCGTTGAAATTCCTGATGCAAATATCATCTTTATTCCTTCCGGTAATTGTGATATAACATCTGGTCTGAATGTAACTCCAAGGCCTAAAGCTATAGATGTAGCTATTATAAGTAGGTTTCTCTCTGTTAGTCTTACTCTACTTAAAGTTTTTATTCCTGCTGCTGCAACCGTACCAAACATAACTACTCCAACACCACCAAGTACTGGCTGAGGTATTCCACTAATAAGTCCAGCAAGTTTAGGTAAGAATCCTAAAGATATCATAATTATACCTGCCATTATTGCTACATGTTTACTTGCAACCTTGGTTAAAGGTATTAATCCAACATTTTGGCTAAATGTTGTGTTTGGGAATGATCCAACCGCTGCCCCTACAATACTCCCAATACCATCCGCTAACACTCCAGCTCCAACACGTTTTTCATCCATTTCAACCTGTGATGTTTCTCCTATAGCCTTCAAACATCCCACTGTCTCAATAGTAGTAACAAAGTAAGCTGGTATAAATGCTATTAATGCTTTTAAATCAAAGGTTACACCATATTCAAATATTTTAGGCATTGAAAACCAGCTAGCTTCTTTTATAGCTGAGAAATCTACAAGTCCCATTGGAATACATATTATATATCCTGCAACCATTCCAATTAGAATAGATGCACTACTAACCATTCCTTTGCCATATCTATTTAAAAACAAAGTAAAGACTAACACAAACATAGCAATTGATATATTACGAATACTACCATAGTCTGCTGCTCCAACTCCCCCAGCTGCCCAATCAATGGAAACTGGAAGTAGGGTTAATCCAATTAAACACACAACTGTTCCTGTAACAATTGGTGGAAATAGTTTCATTAATGGTTTAATAAAATAACTTAAAATAATTTCAAATATTGCTCCTAAAATTGTAGCCCCTATTATTCCTGGAATTCCAAGAACTGACCCAACTGAAATAGCTGGTGATACAAAGGTAAAATCCGTTCCCATAATACAAGCCACTCTAGACCCTGCTGGCCCAACACCTCTTGCTTGAACTACAGTTGCAATCCCTGAGGCTAAAATTGTAGCACTGATAACCGCTGTTGTCATTTTCGCATCGAAATTTAATGCACTTGATATTACTAGGGGCACAACAACTATTCCACCGAAAGCTGCAAATATATGTTGTAATCCGAATAATATCTTTTTAATTAATGATGGATTATCATCCACACAATAGGTAAGTTTAATGTCATTTGTAAAGGTTTCTTCATTCTTCATTAGTTTGTCTCCTTCCAATTGCAAGTTTTAAGCCAAATATAAAATTTGGAGTAAAACTTAAAGCACCTCAATAAAATATTGAGGTGCTGTGTTTTGTAGCTATAAACAAAATCCTTCACTTTAGGAATATCATAATAAATTTTCCTAAATCCACAAAAGTTTCATAAAATTTCAAGTGGAGCTTTAACTCCCCATGCTTGTTTATAATAAAATACAACTCCTCGTAGTCTGCAAATTTATGGTTTGCAGGTAGAAACTTTCGGACCATATTACCGATTATATACGAGTTTTCTAACTATATATTTATTATAACACGAACATTTTGATTTTTCAAGACGCTATTGTTAGGGTTTTTCTTTTGTGATTTCTTATCATCTCTTATATATATGTTCTAATAAAATTTATTATTTGAACATATATATATAATTTTATCCATAATCCATAATTTATAATTCATAATTTTAAATTATGGATTTTAAATTAAATGGATTCTTCTTTCATCTCTTCAATTGAATTCTCTTTTCTTCCTTCAATTATTCTTTGAAAATTTTCACCTGCATTTTTAAATACTACAGATATTGTTAAGAATATAAGAAGTACTATTGTTAGAACCGCAAAATCTTTTCCAACTACTGCATAATTTATTGCATTTGCTGAAATAACTTCTCTTAATAATTCTACACTATAAGTAAATGGCATATAAGGATTAATTACTTTAAAGAACTTAGGTACGATTTCTAATGGGAATGTACCTGCACAAGCTGTTAGCTGAAGTATTAATAATACTATTCCTAAAAGTCTTCCTGCATCTCCAAATAGTGATATTAAACATTGAATTATTGCTATAAATACAAGTGATAAGAATATAATTGATATAAAGTACATGGCTGTACTTGTTGGATTCAATCCTAGTACCATTACTACAACACTTACAAGTATGGCTTGTAATAATCCTATAAATCCAAAGGATAAATATTTTCCCATAACCTTATCAAATTTAGATAGATTAGCATCATCATCAGTTTTATCTGAGATAACGAAGAACATCATTATTGCTCCTATCCATAATGATAAGGATATAAAGTATGGTGCAAAACCAGTTCCATAGTTAGGTACTGAATTTACTGGTTTATTTTCCATGTTTATTGGAGCTGAAACAAAATCACCCATTGATTTTGATGAGTTTACAAGACCTGCTTTCATCTCATTCGCTCCATCTTTTAAAGCTGTTGTAAGTTCATTAGATCCTTCATACAACTTACCAACACCATCTTGTAGTTCTGGCACTTTTCCAGTTAACTCTGATACTCCATCACTTAACTTACTTTGTCCATCAACTAAGGCATTAGAGCCATCTACTAATTGATTTGAACCATTGTATAAAGCGTTTATTCCACTAGCTAAAGCTGGAACATTTCCTTTTAATTCTCCTAGACCACCATTAATTTCACCAGAACCGCTATTTAATTTATTGATTCCTGAATTTAAACCAGACATATTGTCTGAAACAGCTTTTAGTCCATTTCCAAAGGACCCTGCTGTATTTTCATTAAGCCCAGCTTCTAGTGAATTTAATCCTCCACTTATTTTACTTACTCCTGCACTAACATTTCCAACGCTATTTGTTAAAGCTACTGTACCAGTCGCAAATTCATTAACCTTGCCTGTGTACATATTTACTGCTCCATCAAACTCTCCTAGTTTATCACCAAAAGCATTAGTTCCAGCCTTCAAAGCTTCTATTTGCTGTGGTGTTCCACTGGTAGCTTGATTCAATGCTTGTAACTTTCCAAGAGCTGCTTGTATATTTGGATCTTTTGCTACTTCTGGATTTGTTTTAACTGCTGTCATAATACTCTTAGCTATATCATTCATTGCAGCTGAGGAAGAATTTACGCCACCAATAAGTTGATCAACGCCACCTTTAACCTCTCCATATCCATTTTTTATTTTAGCTGAAGCTCCTGTAATATTACCACTTGCTGTCTTTAGGCCTTCACCACCTTTTCTTAGGGTGTCTACACTACCTTTTCCAGCTTCTAAAGCACTGTTTAGTTCATTAGCACCACTCTTAAGTGAAGTTACTGCTGGATAAACTGTACCTCTAAAGGCATTATATAACCCGTCACTTCCCACTGATAACTGATTAGCTCCACTGGCAGCAGTTCCTAGTCCATTTTTTAATTCCTGTGAACCAACGTATAATTTATCTACTCCTGCGCTTAGTGATGGTACCTTGCTATTAACTTCTCCCAACCCACTATTTATTGATTTTATTCCTGAGTTAAGGGTACCCTGTCCATCATTTAACTTTGTAGCTCCATCCCCAAGTTTGTTTACACCATCTGTAAGCATTGGTACATTTTCATTCAACTTAGAAATTCCATCGTAAATTTGTTCACTTCCATCAGAAGCTTTTACAAATCCATCCTTTGCTTCATATAGCTTATCAAATGCTACAGTTACATAATTATTTGAGATTGTCCCTGTAATTTCCTCTTTAAGTAAACTTTCAACCTGTGAGTTAATTTGAGCCGCCAAGAAATTTTTCTTCTCATTACACACAAACTGTAAATCTGCTACTTTAGGAGTACCTTCCTTTGCAGCTATGATACTACTTGAAAATCCTTTAGGTATTACAAATTTAGCATAATAGCCTTGATTTTCTAAGCCTTCATTAGCTTTTTCATCACTTGTAAATTCCCAACCAATCTTCTTGTTGTTCTTTAAGTTACCTACAATGTCCTCACCGTAATTCACTTTTTCTCCATCTAATACTGCACCAGTATCCTCGTTAACCACGGCTATGGTCATGTCTTGAATTCGCGCATAAGGATCCCAAAATGCATACAAGTATAACAATGAATATAGTAGCGGCACTACTATAATTGCAATAACTGACACCCTTATGAATCTGTTCTTAAAAATGCTTCTAATGTCCTTACCCGCAATTTTAAAAAAATCCATGTTACCACCCTCTATAAATTTTTGTACTGAATAGTCAGTATATTATTATTTATACTCCTTTTGTACTGAACAGTCAATACAAAATTATAATTTTATATTTTTTACATATTTTGCTTCAAGATTCTAACTCTTATATTTATTAATTAAATTTACATAAAGAAAAAAAGTTTTGAAAGATAGATTTTCATCTTTCAAAACTTTTTATATAATAGCTAATTCAGTCTATAAATTTAAATTCTCAGCTTTTAATTTTTAATTCTTAATTTTAAATTCTAAGTTAACCTTACACCATGATTGATGTAATTCATAAACTTTTCTACCACTTCATCATGGTTATAATTATCATTATTTATAATTTCATATAGTGCTGAAGAAAACAATACTCCAATAAAGCAGTAACTTAATATTGATGAATCCTCATTATTAATATTTTTGTTTTCTATGGTTCCTTCTAAGAATTTAGAATTCATATTAATTAAATTCTTTATTTGACATCTTATTTCTTCATGACGTTCTTTTTGTCCCCACACCTGACTCATTATTACTCTAAATAAATCCTTATTTATATATACATATTTTAACTGTACCTTGGCCGCTTCCTTCAATCTTTCTATAGGATCATCTATTTCTTTTATGGCTTCGTTAACCTCTTCGCTTATTAAATCAATGCCTGCTTGTACAACAAAGTAAAATATTTCTTCCTTGCTTTTAAAATGATAGTATAGTGAGCCTTTCGCAACTCCAGCGGTAGTTGCAACCTCATCCATAGTTGCACTATCATAGCCATTGCTGGAAAATATTTTAATTGCAGCTTCAAAAATTGCTTTTTTAGTTTTATTCATATTACTCGATTACATCAATTTGATATAATGCAAAATCACTCCTTATTAATAATTTCTCATAATCCCAAGACTATAAAGAATATTATACCACAATTCATAAATATTTATACGCGATGAATTTAATTGAAAATTTAGAATTTATAATTGGAAATGATTGCTGAAATCCCTTTGGAGTTTTTTCAAAAATTGCAACAAAGAAATTTTGCAAGAATTTTAACATTAATTTTCAATTTCATAAATACTTCAACCTTAATTTTTAGTTTTAATTTGAAATATCTGCAAACTCTATATCACGTTTTTCCACATTAGAATTCACTATAGTTTTCATTTGCACTTCACTATTCTCAGTTTCTAAAACTTTTATTGGCAGATCAAATTCAAAAGTTGTTCCTACCCCTAATTGACTTGAAACTCTTATATTACCTCCATGCATCTCAACTAGTGACTTAACTAAATATAGCCCTATGCCACTACCTTCCCCACATCTATTTACATAATTATCAACTTGAACAAATCTATTAAATATTAAGTCTAATTTTTCCTTTTCTATACCTTCACCACTATCCTTAACAGATACTATAACATTTCCACCCTTAATAGTTAGTTGTACTTCTATCTTTCCACATTCAGAAGTGAATTTAATTGCATTAGATAATAAATTCAACATAATTCTTTCAATTTTTTCTGAATCACAGGCAATTATTTGCTCTTCTACCTGAGTATCAAATGTAAGTTCTAATCCTTTACTCTCTGTATACTGTGCCACAGACATTGTAATATCCTCAACTACACTTACAATATTCTGATTTTCCAAATGTATTTGATAAAACCCTGTATCTATACGACTCATATCTATAAGATTATTTACGAGCCTTAATAGTCTATAGGAGTTCTGTTTGATTGACGTAACATATTTTCTAACATCAACCCCACCTAATCCTAGTATTTTTTTGTTATCGATATTTTTATTAATAACTTGTATTGTGGCTAAAATAATATTTAACGGGGTTTTAAACTCATGGGATATATTCGCAAAAAATTCGTTTTTCACTTTTTCAATTTCAATATCCTTCTCATACTGGATTCTCTGTTCTTCAATTTCTCTCTGTTTAGTGACATCTCTTGCAGTACATACTGATACTTTTTTACTCTCTATATATCTACTACTCCATTCTAACCATTTAATATCTCCATTTTTAGCAATATACCTATTAGTAAATCTACCAACACCGTCGCCTTCTTTTAATTTCTTCACAAAGTCAATAGTTGGCTCCACATCTTCTTTAAGTAATATATCGCTCCACTTCATATTTAGTATCTCAGCTTCACTCCACCCTAAGTTTTTTGTCCATCCAGCGTTAACTCTTATAAAATTACCATCTTCATCTAACATAGCCATAATCTCTACTGCAGCATCCAAAAATAACTTTAATTCACTTTCAATCTCCGCATTTTTTTTGAGTACTCTTTTTATGCTTTTTGTAAGATTGCTATTCACCAAGATTGTTGCAATTTGGCTACATAAAGTTTTTATAAAATCATTGTTACTCATAGCTGATGGGGTATATTCCTTATACAAAATATTCATAATTCCAATAAATTTATTATTAAACACTATTTTATAACTTCCAACATACTTTATATCATTATTTTTTAATTCTTGTAAGTCCACCTTCAAATACTTCAACTCTTCTATCGGTGCTACAAATTCATAACTATAATCGTTTAGAAATTTATTGATACCTTCTTTTGATACCTTTAGTTTACTATTTTTACATGATAATTTTTCACCCAATCCCAGCTGAAGTTTAGAAGCAAGTTCCTCTTTTTCATCATCATAACTCCAAATGCCAACACCATCGGCACATAGTTTAGAAAGCATATCGTCTTGTATATTCTTAACAATGCTTTCATCATCCTCAAAGTTAACATTTACCAGATTGTTCAGTGTATTTAATTCATTATGGCTTCTTGAAAGTTCCGCTTCCATTTTTTTCCTAAAGCTAATATCTCTAGAAACCCCAACTACATATTCCACCTTATTTTCCGCATCAAAAAGAGGTGCTTTATAGGTTGCAAACCATATTCTTTTACCTCTAACATTAGTTTCAATCTCGTGCATAATTGGTCTGCCATCTAATATTATGGCGTTATCTACATATCTAAAGTTTTCACTTTCCTCAAGGTCCCAAAAATCAAAATCAGTACATCCAATTATTTCTTCCTTTTTTTTACATATTAATTCACAGTGAAATTTATTTGTATATATATATTCACCCTCTAAATTCTTCATCCATACATTGTACGGAATTGTATCCAAAAGTCTCTCTAAATCTTCCTTTTTATACATTTTTGAACCTTGATCTTTGAGAGTAATAATAAATGCTTCTTCATCTTTCCACCGTTCCAAATTTATTTTTGCAATAAAATAGTTTTCTTCATGATTTTTAGAGTAAAGTCCTATTAAAATTTCATCTTCACTCTTCTTTTCTAATTTATTTAAAATGTTAGACCATTCTTCTTTTTGTAAATTCAAAAGATTATCTAACTGAGTGTTTTCTAATTCAATGTATTTATATCCAAGTTTACATAGTAATGCATTGTTGCAAAATAAAATTTTCCCACTCTTCCCTACAACTAAAATATAATGATCTATACTATTAAAAACTTGTTCCACTTTTATTCCCCCCATTTAATTACTATTTATATTCACAGCTTAATTTTTAAGATGTTCTAAAATTATTCATCAAAACATTAATTTTTACATTGTTCACACTTTATTATTATACTACACTTGTTATTTTTAGTATATATTGATAATTTTTGCTTATATTTGTAATTATATGGTTATGCATTGTATTATTCATAAAATTTAACCCATACTATAATCCATATAAATTCCTAGAAAAGTTACCTTAGGCTTCAATTTTTGTATTATTTGAGATATCCACCCCTTTATTTTTAACCTTACTAGCTACAAAAAGATTTACAAATGAAAGCCCAGCTGCTAAGAAAAATATATACTGTGGTCCCCATGCACTCCAAACCATACCACCGATATATGCACATATTATAGAAACTATATGATCCATACTTATTCCAAGTGATAATGTTGGTGTAATTTCCTCTGGATCAACTGCAATGCTTCTTAAATAAAGCACTTTGATCATCCCCATTTGCATAGACATTTTATCTATTATGAATACCGCAAATATGAGAATAACTGGTACCCCAACTGTCGCTAACCTACCACTAGCAAATCCACCTGCTAATAATCCATATATGCTATATACTCCTATGAAGGATAATGCATCAACATATAGTAACTTCTTAATTCCAAATCTATCTAGCCACCTACCTAGTGCCGGTATGAAAAATATACCTATGAAAGCTCCAACTATCCCTAAAATAGCCAAAGTATCCGCCTTTTTATTTAATATTTCTATTAAAACCCAGGGTCCATACACTATCATAATCTGTTTCTGTACTCCATGCATTATGGCTAAAATATAATAATACTTATATTCTTTTCTAAATATAATTTTAGTTTTTCTTGATGTTTTAATAGGCGTTTTTATACATTTTTGAAGCACAACAAATAATATCAGGGTTATCATTGAAATTATTGCAGATATAATAAATATAGGTTTTATTTTTGTTGTAAAATCAAAGAAGCCTGTCCTAACGCCTACAAATACTAATATTCCAGCTATCATTGTAAATGCAGTGCTTACCCCTTTATACTGACCCATTCTTTTCCCTGGGTTTTCTGTGCCTATAAGTGCCATTCCTATGCCATCTTGGACCGGCATAAGCATGTGCATTCCTAATGAATTTATAAATAAAAATATAAGCATAACCCCAAAACTTGGCGTTACGAGACCTAGTACCATAACTCCTACCACACTCATTAAAGAAGAAATTACTGCTGTTCTTACATCTCCTAAAAAAGCTAACAGTGATATAATTACTATTAATAATACCCCTGGCAGTTCTCTTGGAAATTCAATCAAACCCCTCTGAAAAGCACTTATATTATATGCATCCTTAAAATAATTTGAAAATACACCATCACTAAAGCCCGCAGCTAAAGCCGATAGCGCTATTATGATAAAGTAGATAAAAACCTCTCTTTTTATCCCCTTAAATTTCTCTTTCACTAACGTATCCCCCTTTAAACTCCCTATCAACTGACACAACTATAACCATTATACTCTAATTTGTTAGAAAATTCTAAACAATTCGTATAAAAGTTCATATATTTCTCATATTTTTCTCAATATATGAATTTCAAATTAAGAATATATAATATAAAATTCATAACTAAGTATATTTTTATCTTTTTCCTCAGATAGTCAAGCATATAAATTTAATTATAATATATGTTGTGTTTATATTAAATTTAAAAGTAAACAAACTAATATAAAATGAAATTATTACATAGCTTCCCATCAATTAAATAACATATTATTTGGAATTCTGAGCAAACTTAATATAGGTTTAATCATCATAATGTTATATTTAAATCAATGTTGATTAATACCGCACATTCTCTTACTTAAACCACTTTAAAACCTTAGTGTATCTTCCAAAATAAATAAGTTAGTCTCCTCAATTTTTTTGACTTATTATTTATTTTCAGATACCTAATTTACTAAAGTCTAACCATTTAGAAAGGAGTTTAGTTATGAATAACTTAGGTAAAGACACAAAAAAAACTATTGAAAATGTAAGTGAAAAAATAATTGATAATGCAAGTAAAGTTGGTAATGACATGAAATATGGAGCAAATCGATTAAGTCATGATATGAAAAGTGAAGCAGGCCAATTGACTAACGATATGAAGAAGGGTGTTCATAAGGTAAGTGAAGAGTTAAAAGAAGGTGTAAATAAATTAAGTGGCGAAGTTAAGGAAACCTTAAGTGAATTTAAAAATCTTTATGAAAATAAAAAAGATGATATAAAAGAAACTTTTTCCGGGAAAAAATTCAGTTATGATTTAAAAAATCAAATGAATAAAGAGGTTCGTGACGAAGGTACTCTAGCTAAAAAATATGCCACTGAAAGAAAAGATGATGAAAATTCTTTCCATTAATCTATAATCACGTAAAATCATTACCTATATCTAGGTGCACAATAGAAAAATGGATTGTCTCGAATTTTACGAGACAATCCATTTTTCTTATTTTTTAAGTTCTATTATGCTTTCTATAAGGCATTTACATTTCCCACAAGCAGTTCCTGCTGTAGTCGCTACCCCAACCTTTTCAAAAGTATCTGCTCCATTTTTTACTGCTTCAACAACTTCTTCAGTAGATACTTTCTTGCATGTGCAAGCATTGCCTAATATTTTCTCTATCTCTTCAATGCATCCACCACATACTGTACCTGCTCCAGTAGCTTCTTGTATATCTTCTACTGAACGAGCCCCATCTGCCATTGCTTTTCTTACTGAAGCATATGTAACCCCGTTACATAAACATATCATTTTATCTGCTGCCATAATTTATTCCTCCTAAATTCCAATTATTTATTAATTAAATTATATATCAACAACTTCTATTAATCAATAGTTATTATTAATTAACTTGATATCTAATTATTTTTTATATCTTATCTTATACAACCTATTCAAAGTTTATCCATTACAATTTTTTAATCTTTAATCTTTAATCTTTAATCTTTAATTCCTAATTCCCCCTTTCCTATTATTCGCTATATATTGACACTATTTCGTCAATATGATAGAGTTTACTTTAGTAAAATATAATAATCATAAATGAATAATATTGGTCAATTACACAAGGAAGATGGATGAAATTTCCACACAGTACCGCTACTGTAATTAGGGAGTATTAATTAAAGTATGCCACTGAGTTTTAAAGCTTGGGAAGGCTAATTAATATAATGATCTATAAGTCAGGATACTTGCCAATGTTAAAATATCGATGCTCTTCGGGTAAAGAGTGATATTAGATACGATTAATCAGTTAATTGTATTATTACTTAGAGTATCCTTATATATTCATACCATTATAATATTTAACTAAATTATAATTTGAATAAAAAAGGAGAATGAACATGAAAAACATGAGAAAACTACTTACACTTCTATTAAGCGCAATGCTTATCTTCAGTCTCGTAGGATGCGGCAATAAAGACAAAGGTGCTAGTACTCCAAATAATGATAACACTTCACAGCAAAACGAATCTACCAACTCACACTACCCTGTAACAATAAAAACTTACAACTATGCTAAAGAACCCATAGAAATCACTTTTGATAAAGCACCAGAAAAAGTTTTTGCAATATATCAAAATTCTATAGAAACTTTACTTGCTCTAGGTTTATCTGATAAAATTGTGGCGGCTTCTGGCCTTGATCATGATGTTAAACCAGAATTTCAAAGTGATTTTAATAAAATTAATTATTTAGAAGAATTTACTCCATCAAAAGAAAGTGTTATAATGACACAGCCTGATTTTATACTTGGATGGTACTCTTTATTTGATGAAAAAAGACTTGGCGAAGTAAATTATTGGCATAATAATAAAATTAATACTTATATGTCTCTAAATAGTGGAGTAATTAAAGAAAAAACTATTGAAAATGAGATAACTGATATATTAAATCTTGGTAAAATATTTAATGTTGAGGAAAAAGCCAAAGCATTAGTTAATGAAATTAATAATGGTGTTAAAACAGCTTCTGAGGCTGTTAAAGATAAAGAAAAGCAAACTACCCTAATTGTTGAATTAGGTAGTGATAAAATTAGATCCTATGGAGCAAATACTCTAGGTGGTGATATGGTAACTAAACTTGGTGCTACCTTATTAAACGAAGCAGGAACTGCTCTTGGTAAAGAAGATTTAATCAACCTTAATCCTGACTCTATCTTTGTAGTATATATGGATAGGGGAGATGAAAATATTCCAATAACTAAAGTAAATGAAATATTAGAAGATGAATCCCTTAAAAGCTTATCTGCAGTTACAAATAAAAGAGTTTACGCCATCCCACTAGGAGATATGTATTCTAGCGGTATTAGAACTATAGATGGTATAAATACATTTTCAGAAGGCTTATATGGAAATCTAGAAAAGTAGTGGTAACTTATGAATAAAACTTGTATTAACAAAAAAAACAATAAATCAAATATATTTAAGGGAATGCCTATTTATGTAGGTACTTCTCTTATTCTTTTAATTATACTTTTGCTCTCTATTATATTTGCTGTTACCATTGGTTCAGTAAATATAACTATGAAGGAAGTTTATGATATCATTTTATTTAAGCTTTTTAATGTTGGCGATGCATCTATATCAGGTATTAGTCCAAAAACTGATGTAGTTTGGTTAATACGTATGCCAAGAATTATTTTAGCAATAGCGGTAGGTATGGGCTTATCTGTAGTTGGAATAGTTATGCAGGCTATTGTGAAAAACCCTTTGGCAGATCCGTACATTCTTGGAGTTTCCTCTGGGGCTTCCCTTGGAGCAACCTTAGCTGTACTTCTTGGAATTGGTGTTAGTTTTGGTTCTAAGTCTATTGGGATTATGGGTTTCCTTGGAGCCTTTACGGTGTCAATATTGGTTTTACTAATATCTAATGTAGGCGGAAGAACGAACTCTATGAAACTACTTCTTGCTGGTATGGCTCTTAGCTCAGTCTGTAGTGCCTTCTCTAGCTTCATAGTTTATTTTGCAAATGATGCAGAAGGCATGAAGAACATTACATTTTGGCTTATGGGAAGCCTTGCTGGTGCTAATTGGACCGATGTAACATGGATACTCATTGTAGTTATTATGGGAACCCTGTTCTTTATGACTCAATATAGAACGCTTAATCTAATGCTACTCGGCGATGATGTATCTATAACACTAGGCACAGACCTTCATAGATATAGACATATATACCTTATAATAACCTCATTAATTATAGGTGTTATAGTCTATGCTTCAGGTATGATTGGATTTATAGGACTTATAATCCCTCATATTGTAAGAATGGTTTTTGGTACAGACCATAAAAAGATATTACCTATCGCAGCGCTACTTGGTGCAATATTTTTAATATGGGCTGATGTATTATCAAGAATAATAATAAAAGGAACGGAAATACCTATTGGAATACTAATCTCCATGATAGGTGCTCCTTGCTTTGTATGGCTTATGGTTAAAAGTTCCTATGGCTTTGGAGGCGATAAATAGTGAATATTAAAACTGAAGATATTAAGGTTGAAATTGATGGTTCCTCTATATTAAAAGGAATTAACATAGAAGCTAGTAACAAAGAATTTATCGGCATCATTGGTCCTAATGGTAGTGGTAAGTCTACTCTTTTAAAATGTATTTATAGAACTTTAAAACCAACTAGCGGAATAGTTAAATTAGATGATTTTGATTTAAGTACATTATCAGTAAAAGAAAGTTCAAAGAAAATGGCTGTTTTATCTCAACATAACAATTACAACTTTGACTTTACTGTAAGAGATATTGTACTCATGGGACGAGCGCCTCATAAAAAGCTTATGGAAAGAGATACAAAAAAAGACTATGATATACTCTATGATTCCTTAAAAAAGGTTGATATGCTTGATTTCTTAGACAGAAGCTTTCTCACACTTTCTGGTGGTGAGCAGCAGCGTATAATCCTTGCTAGAGCTTTAACACAGCAAACGGATTGTTTAATACTTGATGAACCTACTAACCACCTAGACATTAAGTATCAGCTCCAATTAATGAATATAGTTAAAAACCTTGGTATAGAGGTTATAGCCGCAATTCATGATTTAAATATTGCAGCTATGTACTGCGATAAACTTTATGTTTTAAAGGATGGAAATATAGTAGCATATGGTACTCCAAAGGAAATCTTAACTGTGGATTTAATAAAAAAGGTTTATGAGGTTGATGCCTATATAACTGAGGATAAGGATTCCGATTTAATAAATATCTGTTACAAACCAACTCTAATTTAAAGTTAAAGGAGATACCGATGGATGGTATCTCCTTTAATACTATTTTTCAATATACTACTTAGGTTTAAACTAACATGACGCTTCTTAATACCTATATATAAGTTGCCTTATTATATAATATTAAATCAGTTTTTTAGTTTACCTTAAAATGCTTTATTATCTCTGATAATTCATGACAAGACTCTGATAATTCTTCTGAATGTTTAGCAACACTACTAAATGCTGTGCACTGTTCATCTACTGAAGCACTGACTTCTTCTACTACCGCTGCATTTTGCTGTGCATTTGTAGATATCTCTTCTACACCATTTAAAATATCTCCACTATAGGTACTAATATCCTGTGTTTTCCCACTAGTATATTTTATAAGTTTAACTATCTCTGTTAACTCTCCATTAATAGAAATAAAGGATTTTTCTGTACTTGAAACCGCACTAGCTGTTTCAGCATTTATTTCATTAGCATAATATATTGCACTTTTCACATTATTAGTTTCTAAATTTATGTTTGATAAAGATTCTTTAATTTTATTAGTCGCATTGTTAGACTGCTCTGCAAGCTTCCTTACTTCCTCTGCAACCACAGCAAAGCCTCTTCCTGCATCTCCAGCTCTAGCAGCCTCTATACTTGCATTTAATGCTAGAAGATTAGTCTGATCTGATATGTTAGTTATCATATCAATAACTTTATCAATATCCATAAGTTTTGAAACTAGTCCTTGGAATATCTCATTAACCTTATTAAGCTCAGTTGTACTTTCATCAATCTTTACATTTAAATTGTTAACATTTGAAAGTCCAAGTTCTGCTGCAACTGTAGAAGAATTTGATAATGTATTCATTTTATCAATTATTTTATTTATATCTTCTATTGAATTATTTAGTTCTTCAACTCTATCGCTAACCTCACCTATTGTTTCGGCTTGAGCTGTAGAATCTCTAGCAATTTCTGCAACCGCTGCATTTATCTCTTCCGTTGATGCTGTAGTTTCTTCAGATATTGCACTTAAATTTTCACTTGCCCCATTAATTTGATAAATAGATTTTTGTACATTAGATACTATATTATTTATATCCTTAACCATATCATTGAAACTATTGGTTACTTGTCCAATTTCGTCCTTTGACTGAGATTTTATATCTATTGTTAAATCCCCTTCGGCAACCTTTTTAGCTTCCTTTGATAACCTAACCAATGGATTCGATATACTTTTTATAATTATATACAGTAGTGCAGTTAGAATTATTATAGTAACCGTTGTCATCCCTATAGAAAAGCCTTCAATTTTAAGTATACTTGCATTCATATCCTTTTCATTATATACCGTACCAACTTTCCATTTGAAATTTGGTATTGTATAATAATATACCTTTAAATTCTCTTTATTTTCCTTGAAGCTATAAGAACTAGCCTCTGAGGTAAAAATCCCCTCATACATAGCCTCTTTAGATAAATCTTTATTTATAAGTGTAGGATGATATAACGCAACCCCTTTATCATTAACTAAGAAGTTATATCCATTATACCCCGAGTTATAGTCTTTAATTTTAGATAATGATTCGTTTAATGATAAGTCAATTGCTACTACACTCTTAACCTCATTGTTTTCCATTATGGCTTTAGCTGCTGTTATAACTAGAACCTGAGAATCTGCATCAACATAAGCTTCTGTCCATACCACTTTATTGGGATTTGCTACCGCCATTTTATACCAGTCCCTTTGAGTTGGATCATAATCAGCCGGTATGTCCCATGCCGGTTCAGCAATCATAACTTTATCCGGTTGTGCAGCATATATGCTTAATATTTCAGTATTAGATGTTGTATAATTTTTAAACAATCTCACGGCCTGTTTTAATGATTCCTCATCTTTGCCTATAGACTTTAAAAAAACATTATTTTCGCCAATTAGACCTAAATCCTGCTCATATTGAATTAATTCTTCCTCAAAATCCTTCCCCATTTCTTCTACTACTGTGGTTCCTCTTTCATCCGTATCATTTTTAACATTTTTTTTCATCATACTTGTAGTTAATACTTGGTTTATTATCATCCCTAAAAGTACTATTCCTACTATACATATAGTCATCTTTACAGCTAATTTTTTAAATTTAAACATATTTTTCTCCTTTTCTCATTTAACTTATTTAGCCAATTAATTAAATTTGATTTTCCAACTTAATTTTAAATCAAATTTAATTATGTACATAATCATTATGCTTTTATCACATATACCATGATAAAACTTGATTATTACTCTTAATACTCGTATCAATAAGAAGATTCTAAATACTAATTTTAAAAAATAATTGAAATAAATTAAAATAAGAGCTATCTTTCGACAGCCCCATAACCCATATAATTATAATTTAACTTATCTATTCTTTATATTTCACCACATATATGTATTCCATATAACAATATATTATCTTACTCTCTCCATACATCGTCAATAACTTGGTCAATTTTCTCTATTGCCTCTTTTATTGCACTTTGTTTTTCTTCATCTGTAAATCCTGTTCCATCCACTAAAAGTTCTTGAAATCTTTTAATTCCTGTAAGCTTCATTATATCTTCAACATAATTAAGGCCTCTATTCATTACAAGTCTAAGAATCCATGGAATTGACCCTCCAGAGGATTGAATATATACCATACCTCTTGGTTTATCATTTAAAAGTCCTTCAATCTTATCTTCTGTTATTTTTATTGTCTTTCCATCCATAACTACACAGTCTATATATTCCTTTAATGGTGCTGGAAAAGACAAACTCCACATAGGTGCTGCTATAACATACATATCGGCTTCCTTAAACTGATCTGTAAGCTTAACTATTTTATGTACCTCCGCCTGTTGTTTTTCATCTAGCTTATTAAAATCTTTTTCACTAATCATACAGTTCCGTTTTTCATAATACTCATACTCTAATCTAGGAACATGGCACTGATAAAGATCTAGCTCTTCAACAACAAAATCCTTGTACTTCTCCAAAAATCTATTAACAAATACCCTACCAACAGTTTTGCTAGCTGATAATTCCTCTGGTTTTGAATTTACTGTTATATATAATAATTTTTTCATAAGTTTCACCTTCTAATCCTTTCTATTTACCATATTATTACCTCTATTATATAAATTATTCTGTATTGTATCGTTATTTTTAAACCTCTTATACTTGCAATTTAAAATGTATTTTCACACTAAAATAGAGTAGACTTCATAAGCCTACTCTATTCTTATTTATGTTTTTCCCAATATTACCTTATTTTAAATATTTATCTATTAAACTGTGTAATATTTCAATATGAACCTCTTCATCACTAATTATTTTATGAATAACCCTTTGAATATACTTGTCATCAATATTTTCTATTAGAAATTTATAACCATTTATAGCATTTATTTCACTCTTTATATCTAGCATGAGTTTTTGTCTTACAACTTCCTTAGATTTTATATCCTCTTGATTTAGCTCTACATCTAACATCTCATTATCACCATAAGCCATATTTCCTGTCATCCAGAAGTTTTGATTTGAATTATAAAATGCCGGCTTACCACCTAATGCTACTATTATATCTCCTAGTGCGCCAAAATGTGACATCTCAACTAAGGCTATACACATCAGTGTCATAGATATATTTTTATTTCCAATTGTTTTATGGTGATATAAGTATTGAGTTATTGCTTGTATCTCACTATCCGCTGAGCTTGCATATGCATCTAATATCATGTTTGCGTAATTTATATTCTTTCTTTCAACTTCACCTTTTGGAAACGGTACTTGCGACTTACAAGGTAATGTGGATAAAAATTCATCTACCTGTTCTTTAATATTTCTAAACTCCATCATAAAATAGGCTCCTAAAATTATTATAATTTATAATATGTAATTTCTTTTATATTTGCCCCTAAATCTACAAATATTTATAATAAGATAAAAAATGCCCATGACTTTTTTAAAAATTAGTCATGAGCATATAATTATTTTATTGTAGCTAAATTAGCTGATGGTCCAAACATTTCATAATTTATTTCAGATTCTTCAACACCAATTTCTCTTAATGCGTCATATATCATCTTCATAAAGCCTAGTGGTCCACAGAAATAAAACTCTGCATCCATTGAAAGGTTTTTCTCAATCCAATCCTTAGTTAAATACCCTGAGCCTTGATAATCCTCACCCAGTTTATCTGTTTCTAATGGATTACTGTAGAAAATTTCCACATTTAGATTTTCGTTCTTCTTAGCCATATCACTAATATCATTTTTAAAAGTATGGAAATTCGTATTTATCACTGCTTGTATAAATGTAGTGTTTCTTCCCTGCTCCATAGCTTTATATAGCATAGACATCATAGGTGTAATACCTATTCCACCACTTATTAACACTAATGGTTTACTACTATCTTTCAATATAAATTCTCCTAGTGGCTCTGTGATTTCTACCATATCACCCACATTAACATTATCATGTAAGTATCTTGATATTAATCCCTTTTCTTCTCTTTTAACACTAATTCTATAAAACTCTTCCCCTGGTTTCATGGATAAAGAGTATTGTCTAACTTCTGTTGAATTCTCACCTTGAATTATTGGTTTTATTGAAAGGAACTGTCCTGCTTTATGAGTTTTAAGCTTTGACCCATCTTTAGGTGTTAAGTAAAAAGATGTAACCACCTCATTCTCTTTAACCTTATTAAATACTTTAAATTCTTTAAACATAGAGTCTTCTTTCATCTCCTCAAACTTATCTGCACCAACACCGCATATTGGGCAAATAAAATCAGAAGTTAACTCACCCTCATAAACATATCCACATACTGTACAAATGTATTTCTTCATAATGTATACCCCCATATTAATATTTTTCTTTAAAGTTTACGTTATACTAAGCTAGTTTAACTCTTTTATAACTTCTGTTTATACATTTATAATATTCTTACTCATCTATCATGTCAATAATAATTATTATCCATTAGTAAAACATAATAAATCCGATAACCATAATAGAAATGTCTGCACAAATATGGACTATCCATGAGTTTAATATACTTTTTGATTTTAGATTTATATAATCAAAGATTAACCCACCAATAAATAGTCCAAATAATGCAAGGGCTATCAACCATGGATTAAACCACGTTTTAAATATTGCAACATGGTAAACTGCAAATAATCCTGATGAAAATATATAGGCAAGCTTCTTATATCCCTTTGAATGTATCTGTAGAAATATAAATCCCCTAAAGAAAAATTCCTCTAAAAATGAGTTTCCAAAGGTTATATATAAGGCTACAAAAGGAAAGTTTTTAGGTGTAATTAAATTAGAACCCATAAGCTCCTTTGCAATTAAGTCTAAATCTATATATGATTTAACAATAAAATAAGCTGTCCAAATTACGATAATAACCATAGTTCCTAGTAATAGTCCTAGCCTTATAGATTTTTTATCTCTACTTCTTTTTATTATTTTCATAGGACTAGTGTTTTCAATTTTATAATATATAATGTACGGTATCACTCCAAATAAAACTATTTTACAACCCGTTGTAAATAGATAATTAAGTTCTGTAAACTGCTCTACAGAATAAAATCCTCCACATATTATAATTGATAATCCAATTATAATTAATGTTACTTTACTTACCTCTTTACCTTTATCTAAGTTTAACTCCCCCATAATTTACCCCCTAAATGTAACTTATATAGTTATTTTATAATCTTACGAATTTTATCCATTTTAGTATATGATACAAGTGTTAGTTTAGAGTTTATTTGCTGTAGCTCTCCACTTTGACTATATCCCATTTTCTCATAAACATGACAATTACGCTTTTCACTTAATATTGTGTCCAGCTCCCAAGCTTCTGCCTCTGGATATATGGTTTCTAAGCGTTCCATTACCTCTTGAGTAATACCTTTGTTTTGATACTCATTTAATATATTTATTATATGAAATCTCATTACACCTGGAGTTTTTCTATAAACAAATACGCTACCCACAAGGTTATCCTCATATACAATTTTATAATAATCACCTTTATCAAATCTCTTTTTAAAACCTTCAAGACTTTGATTTACTGGACTTGTTTCATGATCTTGATACTTCTCATATATTTCTTTAAAAACAGTTTTTTGAATAGTAATAAGCTTTTCTGAATCTTCAATAGTAGCTTTAAAAAGTCTTATTTTTGAATGTATTAACTTAAATAAATAATCTATGTAAGTATGGTATATAAACTCCCCACTTGCTATCATTTCCCTTATTTCGCTTTCAGTAGCCCACCTTGCATCAGCAACTTCTTCATATTGTAGCTTTAAATCTTCTATATTAATATTGTCTCTAATAATCCAAATATCATCAAAGCCATTAGCAAACTTCACTGTAAATAAAGGTTCTAGCTTTCTTGGATTTATATCTAACCCTAATTCCTCTTTTACTTCTCTAATAACTGCCATAGTGCTATTATCTCCCTGCTGGGCAGATCCTGCTGTAGCACAATCCCACATATTTGGCCAACCAATTTTCCATGGTTGCCTCTTCTGAATTAGAAACTCACCTCTATCATTAATAATCCAAATATGAACTACCATATGATAATCTCCATCAGTCATTTTATTGCCTCTCTCATGAGTTCTTCCAGTAGCTTCCCTATATTTATCATATACGTCCCATAATTCCATATCGCAGCCCCTTACTTCAATTTATACATATTTAATTCTTTCGTATAAAATATTTATCTTAAACCTACACTAAAACCTTAAAACTACTTAATACTAAAATACTATATTATTTCCAGATTATACTTATCTGCAATATTTCTATATACCTCTAGTATATCATTCTCCTCAAAGAAACATGGGAATTTCTTGTTATAATTCCCCCAAATAGTAAAAGGTATCTTCGTAAAATACACAGTGCAAAATAAAACTTCCCTAGTGCTTAATCTAGTTATAAAGGGAATGCTTTCTTCTGTTAGTTTAAAATAAATATTCTGTTCCTGTTGTTTTTCTACAGCTTGATTCTCAATAAACTTTTCTATTAAAACTTTATCTTCCTTAGACAACAAGCTTATTAACCTTGATTTATCTTCCTCACTTAACACTTGGAAGTAAAAATCTACATAAGAATTTTCGTCGCCATTTAACCTAAAGGCTTCATTCATAAATTTAATAATATTCTCTTCTGCATTCTCTATATCATCACTTTGTAATATTGCATTTTCAAAATCATCAAAGCCTTGATTTATATTTTTAAATCTTATATGTACTTTTTCTTTGAAATCCGATTCTTTAACTGGATGTAATAATTTTTCCATTTTAAGCCTCCTATCACTACTCTACTATGTTATTTAACTATTATTATACCAAGTGATTCTTATATTCAGATGGAGTTTGCTTAAGAGAAATACCTCCCTATGAATGTTAGAAGAACTTATCTAAGGTCTAGCCGCTGTTAGAACCCATTTAAAAGATTGCGTGTTGCATTGGCTAGTCATCAGGTATACTTTTACTACAACATTACTTTCAATATATCTTCTAATTTATACATTTAATTCTTTAAAGACCTTCATTTTAAATTGTATACTCTTAGTTAAAATTTATATATTACCATTATATTTTCTTTTTTAATATACTTATTATACCATAAGACTTCCAAATAACATTCTATTCAAAATAATCCAAATTCAACATAGTGTAAATATGATATAATAAGTTTCATCAAGTTATTCTTCTCCTCAGGTGGATGCTACCTAATAACAATACATAACTACATCTGATTATTAGAAAAACTTATCATCATATTAAGTGATTTTTAGGAGGGAAAAATTATGAACACTTTATTTTTTAATGGAAAAATTGCATCCTTAGATTGTAATAATAATTTTTACGAGGCTATAGGAATTAAAGATAATAAAATTAATTTTCTTGGAACTGACCTTGAAGCCTCAGAAATTAAAAATTCCTATGATAAGATCATTGATTTAAATAAAAAAACTCTTCTGCCTGGTTTCAATGATAGCCATATGCATTTATTAAACTATGGGTATACTCTTGAAAAGATGGATTTAACAAAATTAAATTCAATTGATGAAATCATAACTGCTGGAAAAGAATTTATAGATAATAGACCTAGTGGAGAATTAAATTGTCTATTAGGTAGAGGTTGGAACCAAGACAGGCTTAAAGAAAATAGATTTGTAACTTTAGAAGATTTAGATAAAATATCCACAGATATACCTGTAATTTTCACTCGTGTTTGTGGACATATTGCAGTTTGTAATACAAAAGCTTTAAGCTACTTAAATATTGAAGATATTAATGATAATCCCAATATTGATATAAAAAAAGGCGTGTTTAAAGAGTATGCAATTTCAATAATCAACGGTATTATTCCACCACCAAGTATTGAAGCTATGAAGAATATGATAATAAACACTTGCAAGGAATTATTAAGCTATGGAATAACCTCCGTACAAACCGATGATTTTGATGCTATGCCAAATAAGTCTTTTAAAAATGTTCTTACAGCTTATCGTGAACTTATTGAAGAAGACAAATTACCAGTGAGAATTTATGAGCAATGTCTATTTGAGACTAAAGAAAACTTTAAAGACTTTATTAACCTGGGATACAAAACAGGTGATGGGGATAACTTCTTTAAAATCGGACCTTTAAAACTTCTTTTAGATGGTGCCTTAGGTGGACGGACTGCCTCTCTAAGAAATCCTTATAGTGATGATCCTACTAACTGTGGTATCTCAATATACAATCAAGAAGAGTTAGATAATTATATAAAAGTTGCTCATGACAACGGCTTCCAAACTGCTGCCCATGCCATAGGGGATAATGCTATGGATTTATATTTAAATGCATTAGAAAAGTTAGGAGTAGCTTTGAAGGAACAACGTCACGGTATAGTTCATTGTCAGATTACTAGTAAAGATATAATTGAGAGAATGAAAAATCTAGATGTTATGGCATACATTCAACCTATATTCCTAGATTATGATATGCACATAGTAGAAGATAGAGTTGGGGAAAGAGCTAAGGAATCCTATGCCTTTAAAACAATGGATGATTTAGGAATAAAATTATCTATAGGCTCAGATGCACCAGTAGTACATTTTAATCCCTTTGAAAATATATACTCAGCTGTGTGTAGAAAGGACTTATCTAAATATCCTGAAAATGGATTTATGCCTTTAGAAAAACTCTCTTTAGAATCTGCACTTAAAATGTTTACTATAGATAGTGCCTACTGCTCCTTTGAGGAAAATATTAAGGGCTCCTTAGAACTTGGGAAACTAGCAGATTTAGTAGTTTTAGATAGAGATATCTTTACTATTCCTGAAGATGAAATCAAAGATATTCACGCTGAAATAACTATGGTAGATGGAAAAATAGTATATCAGTAACACTCAAAATTTTATGTTTTGCAAGTTAAACTTACTACACCGAATGCATATGAGGTGGAGTTTCATTACTATATGGGAGAAATTCATTTTCATATCCATTCAAATGAAGTAAGTAGGAAGGACTAAATCATAGATTTAGTCCTTCCTACTTATACAAATGGTATTACGCTCTTATAATATTAAAACCCAATTTCAACACTTAGGCACCTTTTAAAAATCAACCTAAATTACCACCAATTTTAGAGAATACAATTTCTTTGGTATTAATATCATAGTCCCTTACTAATACATCTCTATTATCATATTCACACCTGATATTTTTTTCACCTAAGATATCAACTATTAAATCTTCATATCCAATTGGAAAATAGAACATTATAATCTTCGGAATAACATTATTGCTATTAAGTAGAGCACAACCTTCCTCATAGTTACCCTTAATTGTTATGTTATAACAATGACTAGTCTGTGAGATTAAAATATCATAATGTTTTAGACCTCTCTTCTCTGAACTATATATTAAAGATTTTTGATAATAATCCTGGAAGTAGAAATGCTCCTTCAATATTTTAGCGTCCAACTCAAAGTCATCATTTGATATTAATTTTCCACTCCTAGATTCCTCCGTACTCTTTGTGTTTACATCCTTGCCGCCTTCTTTAATATAGACCTTTGCACCTTTTATATTTATAGAAAATCCAAATTCACTTCTTAAAGTTTCAAAGGATATACCAGCCTTTCCATCATTATCTATGATTAATTCATTAAAAGATATTCTTTTAAATTCACCTTCATCTTTTATATCCATACATTCCCCACCTTCTTATATTAGGCATCTTAAAATAATAATAAATCAGTATCCTCGGGTATTTTGAGTTATTATTTATTCTCAGATGACTTAAATCCATTCTTACTTATTTCCAAGTAAGCTTTTCAAGTTGCATATGCTGACTATACCACCTATCCATTTTTAGAATTTCATCAGGATTTCCAATATTTCTTACTCTGCCATCTTCTAATATTATTACTTTATCTGATGTAATCATTGATGATAACCTATGGGATATGGCAAGTATTGTTCTTGTATCACTAGCTCTTTGCAAAACTGAAATAATCTTTTCTTCTGTGATAGAATCAAGATTTGCAGTTATTTCATCTAGTAGTAATATTGGTGGATTTGTAACTATAGCCCTAGCAATTGCTAACAATTGTTTTTGACCTTGTGAAAATAAATTATTATTTTCTACTATTGTCTCATATCCATTTTCTAGAGATATTATATACTCATGCAATCCAACAAATTTAAAAGCTTCTTCTATATCTTTCCTTGATATTTTCTCATCTTGCAAACTAATTTGGTCTGAAATATTCCCTTTTATAAAGCTAAAGTTTTGATCTACATATCCAAATATATTTCTTTTCTCATTATTTGAAATACTATATACATCTACTCCATTTATAGTAATTGTTCCTTCACTTGGTTTAAGTAGTCCCATTATAAGTTTAAATAAGGTGGATTTCCCAACGCCTGTTCTGCCTATAAAAGTCGCCTTCTCCATAGAATCTATCTTTAATGAAATATTCTTCAACACATCAATATCTTCCTCATAATTAAAGGATACATTATTAAAATTAATTAATACTCTTGTTCTGTCATGGATAATTTCGCTAGCAGTTAATAGGTTATTTTTAGGGTCCTCTTCCTTTTCCCAATAAAAATCATTTACTCGGTTTATCCCTGAAATAGCACTCTGAATTGATTGTAGCTCCATTCCAAGATTTTCTATTGGTGAAAATAAATTTGAAATTAAATCTATGGATGCTGCCACCATTCCTAAAGAAATCCCTATATAATTAAATTGACTTGATGATAATAGTACTATCATTGAAATAACCGTAGCCCTTATAACTTGAATAATTGGGGCATATACTGAATCAAAATAATTCACTTTTTCTATAGTATTAAAATTTTCTTTAAGATATTCTTTATATTTATCTTCCATATATATTTCTTTGCTATAAGCCTTAATCATTCTAACATTTTTCAAGCTTTCAGAAATATGATTGTTGACTTTACCTACTAATATACGATTTTTCATTTGAGCCTTTAACATAAGTTTTTGAAAACTTCGAGTAATAAGATAAATAATAGGTAGTAAAATTAAAGTAACTAAGCCAAGCTGAACGCTAAAAAACCATATGGATATAATAATACCTAATATTTTAAAGCAGTCAATTACCATACTAATTATTCCACTTGTAAATAGTGAATTGATAGTATCTACATCATTTGTAAATCTGGATACTATTACACCTGATTCATTATTTGAAAAATAGCTAGTATTAATTTTTTCTAGTTTACACATCAGCTCTTTCCTTATTTCTTTAGTTATCTTTTGTCCTAATATAACTAACAAAGCTTCTTTCATAAAATCAAATATGCCAATAAATATTAGAACTGCAAGATATGCAATGGCAATACTGAGAAGTCCATTTACATTGCCACTTACTAAATGCTTATCAATAATAAGCTTTAATAATTGTGGTGGTATTAAACTAGATATAACAACACCCGCTATTATAAGTATTAAAAAAATAAATACTGTTATATTGTTTACTAAGACCTTTTTTATAGACTTAGATACTAAACTATTTCTCATAATCTTCACCCCTTTGCAAGGTCCATATAGTGGAATATCTATCTGAAGTTTTCATAAGTTCTTCATGTGTTCCATATTCCATAATTTTATCATCATTAAACATAATAACTTGATTTACATCTTTAAATATATTTAATCTATGAGATATTATGATTATTATACTTTCTTTATAATTCTCTCGAAGATTTCTAATTATTTGCTCTTCAGTTTTAATATCAATTGCTGAAAATGGTTCATCTAAAATTATAATTTTATTCTTATTTATTAGTGCTCTTCCTAATGCCATTCTGGCTTGTTGCCCACCACTTAATCTTATTCCTCTATTCCCAACTAAGGTATTTTCCTTCTTCTCCATAGATGCTAAATCTTTATCAAAGCAAATATCCCTAATAACCTCTTTAATATCCATATCCTTACCTAGGGCTATATTATTATAAATGGTATCTGATAAAAGCTCTGAATCATGACTTAAATATGAAATCATACTACTTCTTTCACTTGAAGTATACTCACTCAACTCTTTACCCTGAATTTTTATACTACCCTTATAAGGATATAGTCCCAATAAAGCTAGTCCTAATGTTGATTTTCCAGAAGCAATAGGTCCTGTAACCCCAATAATTTCTCCCGGCCTTGCACTAAAATTTATTCCATCTATAATTAACTCTTCATTACTTGGATAACTAAAGCTTAAGTTATCTACATTAATATTTATTTTCTCCACAGAAGTGTTCACTATTTCATCTTTTTTAATATATTCCCCTAAATATGGCTTTATTCTAATCCATGAAATTTTAGATTTTTGTGCTGAATTAAATAATTTCGCAGCCTTACTAGCCTTTGTTGCTGTAGCCGTAAACATAAGCATATATGCAGAAAAATCCCCCACACTTAAACTTCCGTCTATAACCTTACTTCCACCTAAATAAATTACGATAATTATCCCCATAAGTGCAATAATATTGTAAATAGGTTGCATAGAATTTTCTAAAATACTAGCTTTAATAGCCTTACTTTGCAAATCTTCTAATGCTGAAAAATACTCTTCTCTATTCTTACCCTCTATTCCATTAACCCTAAATAAAACAGTATGCTCAATGCTATCATAAATGAGGTCTGCAACTTCACTGCTTTTCTTCCTATATGCAATAGAATACTTATAAATAACACTCTTTAATACTTCTGCTAGCTTCATTGCAACAGGAATGAATATACATGATAGTATAGTTATCTTAATATCATAGAACATCATAGATATTAAATAAGCCGTCATTAAAACGCCGGTATCAAAGACTTCAGTGGTAACCTTCCTCATGCCCTCCACACATAACTCTACATCCGAAATAACCCTAGTCATCAAATTACCAATATTCTCATCATCAAGTTCAGAGATATTCTTATTCATAATATTATTGTAGATGATAAGACGCATGGTAGCGCTTGTACTATTTGCAAATCTCCGAACATAAAATCTTTTAAAAAATCTTGTAACTTGAATAAACAGAATGGTTCCAATAAACACCCCTATTTGTATCAATACTTTATTTACTGGAGATTCATTTAAAATAGAGTCTATTAATCTCCCTTGTAAGATAGGTCCTAGTACCATGGACGCATTAAATATAATCCCAAAAAATATTATTAAGAATACAACCTTCTTTTCTTTCAGCCAATAATTTTTAATAAGATTTGGCTGCTCTATTATGTCAATTTGTAATCCACTCATTGTTTCGCCCCCTTTTTATATTTTTATTTGCTCCTCAGTGCTCTCTAACACAAAGGTAAAATCCATTTTTCCATAACCGTAGTACTATTAACTTGATTTCATCAAGCCTTTTAGTTAACCTACTTAGATTATAATAAAATAGCAAGGGTAATTCCCTTGCTATTTTATTATATATACTCAAAATTAATATATAACTTTTTATTCATAAACTATATATTATAAGTTTAATTATATAATCTTAACCATTACTTTTTCTTTGTTTATATCAAATTCTCCGTTAAACCTAAACCCAAATTTTCCATATAAATGTAGTGCACATTCATTATCATCATAAACACTTAAATATATCTCATTACAATTATATTCTTTAGCTAGATGATTTATTAAAGCTTCTAATATTTCACTACCTAGACCTTTCCCTTGATATTTCTCATCAATTAGGTATCTATCTAACCACACTCTATGGTTTTCACTTTTGAAAATACCGTACATTGCAAATCCAACTAAATCTCCATCCTTATAAAGACCTACCGGCTGATAGCAAGATTCTTCTAAAGCTTCCTTTAAACATTCCTCAGTTGTCTCAATATATGATTTTTGATTTTCTGATACATGTAACTCTAATATTGCACTTAAATTTTCTTCTGTAACTCTCTTTATCTCTATACTCATATTTTTTTATCCTTCCAACTCACTACGAGTCTACGTTTAGATTAACACTTCAAATTTATCAAATGACATAAATACTATAACCTACCCCTATATATTTAACACTTTTATAAGCTTCTATTAATTATTTTGGGTTTAACACTTTTATAAGCTTCTATTAATTATTTTGAATGTAATTCTATATTCTATTATACATTTCCATAAAAATCTTGTAAACACCGTGTTATGTTACCATTTTACATATAAATAGCGCTATAAAAACTCCATCTCTAAAACACTCTTAAGATGGAGTTTATATTTTTATCTATACACAGTCTAAATTATCACACAAAACTATAATTTCTGATGGTGTTGTAATTGCGGGTATGCTCTTAGTGCTTGCACTATATACCACTACAAGATCTCTTCCTTTAATATCTCCTAAAAAAGTTTGACCATTTTGAAGCAATATATGTGTTTTACGTCCAATATTAAGTCTAAGTGACTCATCGCCACTTATTAATTCATCATTAAAATTATCCACCTTAACAATTTGCTTCTTTGACATTCTTGCTATAACAATAGCACGGAATTGAGGTGGAAATATCATTGGTGTAGGTGCTAATCCATTATAAAATGCTATTATATTATGTCCTACTCTAATATTAACATGGTCCACAAAGTAAGTATCAATTCCAACTACTAGATTAAAGTTATCCCCATCTCTAGTCTCTATAGACATCATCATTGTGCATCCTGATTCATCATTCACCGTAGTTTTCATCATTTCTATTCCAATAACTCGACCCTCAACACTCGAAAATTTTTTCATTTCAAAATCTCCTTCTATAAACATATACTATTATAATATATGCTATGTATAGAATAGATGTGTGACACTAAAATATAAAAACACTATTTTATTGCTGCAAAAATCCTTAATTTTAAACTATTATTTTTGAAGCCAACATCTGGACCAATGCCCTTTATAAATCTCTATTAACTCTGGTAATTCATTTCTACATTTTTCAAAAGCTTTATTACAACGATCAGAGAATCTGCATCCCTTTGATAACTGTGACAAATGTGGTACATAACCTTCAATTGTATCTAATCTCCTTTTTCTATCATCTATTCTTGGAATACACTCCATAAGTTGCTTTGTATATGGATTTATTGGATTTTCAAATATATCTGTACTCCTTGCTATTTCCATAACCTTTCCACAATACATCACCAATACTTCATCTGCCATCTCTGCTACCACACCTAAATTATGAGTGTTCAATATTATAGACATTTTATACTCTTTCTTAAGCTTACGTAATAATTCCAAAATTTCTGCTTGGATCGTAACATCTAAAGCTGTAGTTGGTTCATCCGCTATTAATATTTTAGGGTTGCAGGCTATTGCCATGGCTATCATAAGTCTTTGTCTCATTCCACCACTAAATTGATCTGGAAACTGATTAAATCGGTCCTCCCCATCGGTAATTCCCACTGATTTCATAAGCTCTATTACAACCTTTTTCGAATCTTTTTTGTTAACTCTTTTATGAATAATTAAAGCCTCTGCAATCTGCTCTCCTACCTTATTCATAGGATTTAAAATTGACATTACATCCTGATATATCATTGCGATTTCATTTCCTCTTATTTTACGCATTTGTTTTTCACTCTTCTTAAGCAAATCCTGTCCTTTATAGTATACTTCTCCACCAATTATTTTTCCTGGAAAATCAATTAACCCCATAATAGAAAGAGCGGTTACACTTTTTCCACTCCCCGACTCACCGATAATCCCTATTGTTTGTCCCTCATCTAACGCAAAACTAATATCATCTGCTGCAGGGTATTCCTTCCCCTCCAAGTAGAAATATGTTTTTAAATTCTTCACTTCGAGCAATTTCATATTATCACCCCTTAACAAGATTTTTTATTAGGTAATATGATATCTTTCAACTCATTAAACATCATAAAAACTAAATAATAAAAAAGTGCTAGCACTACTATAAATGATGTAAATGCCACGCCCGCTTCATATGGTGGAATCAACTCCATAGTATAAAAATATATTAAATAGTATCCCATGCCTCTAAAGTAAAACAACCACTCTACTATAATAAGACTTGAAAACATTATACCTATAACTGTTGGAAATCCTGACAACACTCCATACATTATACTTTTCATCATATGACTTTTTATAATCTGAAATTGCGAACAGCCCTTGCCCCTAGCTGCTAATATATATGGTTTTGTAAAACTTTCTTCTATTATATTTGCAGTTATTCTCGAAATATAAGCCGCTGGAAGTATTGCTATTGAAATTATTGGATAAATTGCATGACCAAATGTTCCATCCCCCAATATTGGAAAAGGACCTAATCCAAATATCGAAATTTGTTTATTATATAGATACAGTCCCCCTAATTGAACAATTGTTATTGTTAAAATATCAGGAACGGAAAGCGGTATCAATGATTGAAGTAACTTTATAGTTCCGTACCTATCATTCTTCCTACTATCGATAATTCCCTTTGGAACTCCAATTATTACTGCTAAAGTAGCTCCGCAAAATAGTATAGTTAAGCTTTTCTTTGCGGTTTCACTTAATAAACTTCCTATAGTTTTGCCTTGAATCATAACATTAAAAGCTTCACCACTCCAAAACACTCTAAAATTGACCTTTATGTTTTCAATTATTGTATTCATTCCCATATTGGGTGTATATTTACCTTCAGGTGACATAATATCAAAATTAACGGGTATTCCTGTTACAACTATAAGCAAAAATAATGTTACAAGGAGTATTACTATATTCCTAATAATTTTTTTAGTTATTACTTTTATTATTTCAGCTTTCATTTTAACCCCTCCCTGCTTCATATAAATGACAAGAAACTACCCTTCCATCATCAAGCGACATAAGTCTTGGTTCAAGACTTTCACATTTAAGCATTTTTTCAGGGCATCTATTATGGAAAGCACATCCTAATGGTATATTCATTGCACTAGGAATTTCACCTTTGAGCTTTATTTTATTAATATTTCTGCTAGGGTCTGGCACTGGTGCTGCCGATATAAGCGCTTTTGTATATGGATGCTTTGGAGAATCAAAGATATCATTCACACTACCTTTTTCTACTATTTTACCAAGATACATAACTGCCACATTGTTACTAACATGCTTTATCACACTTAAATCATGTGATATAAATAGATAAGATAATCCAAGCTCTTCCTGAAGATCCATAATGAGATTTAATATCTGAGATTGAACGGACATATCTAAAGCTGACACAGCTTCATCACACACTATAAATTTAGGTTTTGTTGCTAAAGCTTTAGCTATAGCGATTCTTTGTCTCTGCCCTCCACTAAACTCATGAGGTAATTTTTTTCCATCTTTATTTGATAGTCCTACCATTTCTAGTAATCTTCTCACTTCATTTTTATAATCTAATGGCTCCACTATTTTGTGTATTTGGAGTGGTTGAATTAAAATATCTTCAATAGTCATTTTATAATCTAATGCAGAATATGGGTTTTGGAATACTATTTGCAAGTCCTTTCTCAGACCTCTAAACTCTTTATTACTTATGGTACTAATATCCCTTCCGTCTAAGTATATATTGCCTTCAGTTGGCTCTAATAATCTTAATATTAATCTCCCTGTAGTTGACTTACCACTTCCTGATTCTCCAACAAGCCCAAGTGTCTCACCCTTTTCCACTACAAAATCGATACCATTTACAGCATTTACAACACCTTTGTTTATGCCAAAAATTTTATCTTTTATTATAAATTCTTTTTTTAAATTTATTACCTCTATCATAGCTTTCTCCTTTTCAAAGGTTTTCTACTAATCCATAATATGAGAATTCATTGTCATTGTATCTAAAATTATTTGACCAATGCTTTCCATTTTTTCATAATTTATATTTCCTATTGTATCAATGCTGCTATTAATTCCATCTATAGAAGGATTTCCTACTCCAATGCATGAAAATGCATTTAACCTCAAATAGTACATTGCTCTTGTGGTTGTGTAATCATTATGAAATCTTTTATATTTTACATCCATTTGTTTAAACCTCTTCTCTATCTCCAATCCCATGAGATAATTACTTTTATCTGCTCTTTGAGCTGGAAATGTTATAAGGTTTAAATATTTGTCCTTAACATAACCCGGATAGCTTATATCAAAATAATAGTATCCATGTGACATTGCCATGTCTACGGGTATACCCTTGGTTATACTATAATCACGTGATCCATCAATATTTGAGTACTTCATCATTTCATACTCATTATCCCAAAAGACAAACTGAATTGATTTAGATAGTGGCTCCTCTGCAATAGACAACTGTCTTGCCACTTCCAACGCCGTTGCCGCAGGTGTTGCCGTCATTACATATGGACTTTGATTTTCACTTATATGAACACCATCGTAACTTGCTCCTATAATTATTAATTCTCCAGGCTCTTCATAAGTTTTATCTTTACCAGGTAAAAATGCAGTAATATTTCTCCCCTTATGCTCTGGTAGTATTGGATAATCGAAGTTTATTTCAACTTCTCTATACCCCATCTCTAACTGTTCCCTTAAATCATCAAATGGAAGAATCGCAGTGTATTTAAACATATATGAATTGTTATTTGTGTTATATCCTTCATCTAATATAAACTTTATATCATAACTTATGTTTTTACCTGGACCTGCCTTCACAATATTTGGAGTTTTAAATTCGCCCACTTCAAACCCCTCAAAATTCCTCTCAACTGAAAAAAACTCTGTACCCTCTGGTATCACACCTGCATTTTCAGCATCTGCAGCAACTCCCTTATAATTTAATTCCTCTTTTGAGTCATGTGTAAATATATTTTTACTCACCGTTTCGATTGTGAAATCTTTATGCAGCCTATAAATCTTCTCCTCACCATTATCATTTATAAGTTTTATCCATCCGGATTTAATTACCATGGGAGCTAGTATTTCTGGACCTACTACTTCCACATTTGTTGTTGGATTCTTTTTGGTAGACATCAGTGGTATTTCCAATGTATCCACCTCATATCCATATGATTTTAAAGTATCAATTATATATTCCCCTGCTAAATATCCTCCATTAGTCCCAGCTACCCTACCTTTATATTTATCATTTGTAAGTTCTTCAAGATGAACTTTAGCTTGGCTTAAATCAAATTTATAAGTACTTGGATGCCAAGGAATTATCACATATGCAATAAGTCCTATTATAATTGAAGTTTTTATAATTACAGGCTTATAGTATTTTTTAACCTCCTTAATCTGAGATATAAATATCTTTGGAGATACTACATAAAAAAGCTTTCTAATAGAACTAATCACTCTAGACTCTCTCTTTTGAAATTCTATTCTAAGGCCTTCTCCCGTAAGATTTATTCCAATTATTGCAATACTAAAAACTAATATAGGATATATTGTCATCCAATATGTTGTCTTGTAGGCTTTAACATTTATCGCGATTCTAGAAAGGGTACCTCCCCATTCAGGTTCTGCATTCATCTGATAATTTGCTTTAAATGCTAACTCCTTAATTTTTCTTGTTACTCCAACAAACACACACAAAACCGCTAACTGAGCAATTAAAAACAATGCCATCCCCATTTCCTTGAAAAATAAACTTACACTAGTTGGTAGTATGTGAGGTAGCACATTTTGATATGCTATCTGCCATCTGGTTTTTCCTATAGCTATTTCTCCTTCAATAAAGTCTTCTTCCATCACCAGCCTAGTTGAATCCTCAATAATTCCTGCTAACTTTGACCATCCCACAATGGTAAGTACTATTGCAAAGGCAAGAATTGATTTATCCATTTGTAGATTTCTAAAATATCCTATATTTAAAATAATAAAACTAAATATAAGCATGGGTATTGCCGTAAAATATATGTTAAATATTTTTATTATGTTTGAAATGAACTTTGCACCCATCCCTGCTGCTAAACCAAGTGGTAAAGCCAAAATCATTCTAAATATAGCTACAAGAAATGCGAGTTTTAATGTATTTCTCGTTCCATATACAAGTCTTGAATATACATCCCTTCCAGCATCATCTGTTCCAAATATATTATCCTTGTTAGGCTGCATTGGATTATAAGCAAATTTTTCTGCCCATGCCCCTTTGTCTTTATATTCTATATATTTAGGTGATTCTTCAAAAAGAGGGTCCTTGTCAGTAAAAAACCCTGGCCATAAGGCAACTACCCCTAGAAATATTACAATTATACTTCCAAGAAGAAGTGGAAAATTTATCTTTTTCATAATAATTGATACCCCTTTTTAATAACATTCTGATTATATGAATATGTTTTTATTTTATTAAAATGCTAAATCAACTAATTTTTATCTCTTATTTCATACTGACTAATATTTCTACTGCTTTTTTCACTTCTAATGACATCATTGTTCTACTTATCCAATTAACATCCCCATCTTCTAAAATGCAAAAATCCCTCAAACTATATAGTTTGAGGGACAATTAAGAGAACTTTTAGTGCTTTACCACTTGGAACTCTCTATCCATTATTATATTTGAAGAATTTACTGCCTCTTTATGAACTGTCATGAACCTTTGTAGAAAACTTAATTTATCCCTTTGGTCCTCGTAAGTTGAACCACACACTCAACATGATGCCCTTGTGCAATACAATGTTATAGCATGTAAACTTGTGTTATACTAAGTGTTTTAATCCGAAACCTATTGTTATTCTTTGTGAAAACGTATTTTCTTACTTTAATCTATGTGGTACACACTGGTGGCAAATTGGTGACATTGCCACCATACCAAAAGCTTAACTTTCTCCTAGACTTTTATAATTTCTACTTAATAATAAAGGATACTTAACTTAGTATCCTTTATCGTTCCTTAACATATACTATTCACTTTTGCTTTAATATTGGTATTATTGGAATCTATATTCTAGGATTTAAATTTACTTATACCTATTTATGTATAATATCAAAATTTCTGCACATAATTTATGTGTGAATCATGTAAAGAGATGACTCCTCTTTTACTATTCTTTTCTCATATTAATAACTCAACAAAAGAAAAAGGCAACCAGATTATTAGTCTTGTTGCCTCTTTTACTATTCTATATTTTATTTTTCAATTCTAATATTTCTTTTGTAATTTCATTAACTAGAGCTCTTCCTTCTTCATCACTTAAATTATCAATTTCATCTTTAATTAAAACCTTATTAAATTCTAACTTTTCTAAAATATATTTATGATTAATTTCAAAGTTTTTAAAAACATCATCCCAAGTCATAGCATAAATTTCAAAACTATTTAAACTGTTGATTAAGAATCTTTTACCTTTAATTTCCCACGCCTTATACATAGCCTCAATATCATCATTAACTTCTGAACTAACCATTATAAATTTCCATTTCCTTAATCTACTATTAAATTGTGGCTCCTTAGAAATGAGTAACATATAATCTTCTATTTGCCTGTATATCTTTTTTGTAAGAACTACTCTTGGTGCCTTTAACTCTACAATTATATTTTCTTCAAGTTCGGTTGAATTTTCCGAGTAAACACTTCTGGATCTGTACATAAAAATATCTGGACGTCTCTTTTTTTCCGGATTATTTATTGTATAATTCTCCATACTCTCATATCCATCTAATAAATAGGTATATTTTTCTAATGATTTCTCGAAATTTACATCCGCAGATACTAAATGGTATTGTTCACCAAATATCCAATAATTATTTTCTATTATTTTCTGTATATGATCTCTCTCATTGGTAAACATAGTTTCATCATAAATTAATTTCTTAAGTGCTTCTATTACTTTAAGCCTATTTTGAATAGATGATACTGTTCTAAGAATTTTTGATAAAGTAGTTTTCTTTAGTACATCATTTAATTCCAATCTTTCCTCTGGAGTTAAACTTGTTATACTATCCATAATATTTATAATACCCTCCCTTTCATCAGTATCTAGCAACAAATTAAGAAAACCTACAATAGATTTTTTATTTTCAATGGAACCAACAAATATTTTAGGTTGAACTGCGCATATCTCTGTTAAAACTTCCTTTAAGTCATCTTTTCTCATTAAATCATATCTGCTATCTTTAAATTTAGGAAAAGCGCCTTCCTTTTCAAGTTCGTCAACTATTAAAGGAGCTTGACTCTTAGTGAAATGTTTAATTTGGGATATTACCAATTCCCTTAAGTATTTTTCTAGAATTTTAAATGTTTTATCCTTTTGATTTTTATCATTGAAAGCACTAATCTGATTAGCATCTATATTTTTAATATCATCAATAGGATAAAAATCATTGAAATAATTCGACCGTACATATATACTATGTGGAAATTCTAGAGTTTTATTATTAAATGATGTCGGTTTCTTATAAATTTGCATATAATTTTCATTAATAAAATACGAATAATATTTTTGCTTTATTTTACCTACCCATTTAATAAAGTTTACTCTAAATGAGGCTCCCTCTATCTCAAATGTTACATCTTTACTTAATGATTCATCTATAAATTCCATATAATCCAATTTATTCCCATTTATAGTTATTTCATAATTATTATCTTTATTAAGATATAAAAACCATGCAAATTTATCATTGAAATATTTTGTAAACTTATTTGATTTAACATCTTCTGTATTTATAGAATTTATACCATAAATAGTTACTTCAGTACCAGTATTATTATCTGTTAACTCTTTATCACTTACATCAAATTCAGTTGAAGTTGATCTAAATATTTCAATTTTAAACCTTTCATTAGTGTCCCCATTATTACAAATAGTTTCCCAAACAGCTTGATTTCCAAAAGATATAAACGAAAATCTACCTTTACCTTTTGACCCATGAACATTACTACACTTTTTTATAGTTGTTTTTTTAGAATCTAAAACACATTTAAATGTGTTTTCCAATTCCTCAAAGTTAATTCCTTTACCATTATCCTTAATTATAACTGAATCAACTGTATCTAGTTCATTATAAGTGAATGATATATCTATTTTAGTTGCCCCCGCATCAAATCCATTCCATATATATTCACTTATTCCATCTTTATAATCTTTGTTAGATATTAACTTATCAATACTCCTATTCGTTAATTGAGCCGTATGCTTCATATTTATACCCCCCACTTATTCTTGCACTTCAAAAATAAACCAAGTATAATAGAGGTATATTAAAGAAATACAATTTATCATTTGAAACCACTGTTGATTTAGCCGTTATAGTGGTTTTATTTAATTTTACAATAAATTCAATAACTTTGTCTATACACCATCACAATTATAATTGTTATATTTATATGATAGTTATTCTATTTGAATCCTCTTGAAATTATAGCATAAAAAATAAGGCTAGTAGGGAGTAAAATCCTTGCTAGCCTTTAATCCTATTTCCTTATAAGTGTTATTTCCTTAGCTCCTGCAGCCATTTCTTTTTCCACTGCTGCAGCAATATCTTTAAAATAAGTTTCTCCATAATATAAACCATTAACTTTCATATTATAAATACTAGGTTTATCCTTAATATCTATAGTTATAAAATTATAAGCATCTTCAATATCGGTAGCATTGTTTCTATACTTAACATGACAAACTACTTTGTACGTGACCGGGGTTTTAGGCATAAAGCTACAGTTATTACTTTCTTGCCAATCAGTAATTGTTGTCCATGATCCATTCAATTCATAGAAATATTTATATAATACATTTGGATCTGTACTATGTGCATATACTGTAATTTTATTATCCACTTCTTGATTACCTTCAAAACTCATTTCATCTATTTCAAGTTTAATAGTCAATTCTATTCCTGGATCAATTCCATTAGCTATTGCTGCAGCTATTGCATCAACATTGTTATTAAATATTGCTATATCATCATTGTTAGTACAAAATAAAGTTTCTACTATTATAGCTTCCATATTGCTAGCCTTCAAATCATGATAATCCTTAACTCCTTTACTATATTTAATCCCACGATTAGAAGTTTTTAGATTTGATATGTTTGTACATATTCTATTACTTATAGCTATAGCACTTGAGCTATTAACATCATGAACCCAACACTCAACTCCGTTGGCATTAACATTTGTAGCTGCATTTAAATGTATAGTGATGTATATGTCACAATTGTTTAAATTAGCTTTGTTAGTACCTTCTGACAACTCAGAATCAATAGAACTAGCATTACTATTACAATCTATAATAGTGTGTCCTCGTGACTCTAATAGCAACTTAACTTTATTAAATAGTATTACACAACTATCAACCTCATCTATTATTCCTACCGCACCTCTACAATTTAGTGAGTGACCATACCTTAACCCTATTTTCATAATTAATTCCTCCTAAATTAAATTCGCAAACGCTTGCGATTATTAAAAACAAAAGAGTAAGGTTTCCCTTACTCTGATTTAGATAACTGTTTAGTTGTTTGATTAATTCCTATTGATACACCCCAACATAAAATACCTTGTAATACTGCATTTACAATAGCATAAAATAAAACATTATATTCTGCATTAATTATATTTAATAACACCGCAAAAGTTATGCAGAACACCATAAGTGCTAATGTTATATACTTGTCCTTAAAGCTATCTAACTTCTTTAAGAACACACCAAATACATAACAAGCTACAATTATTATAATTAAATTCTCTGGGATAAAAGTTAATAAATTTTCCATTTTACATCTCTCCTTTTTCTATTCCATCAATTCTTTTATGAGCACTCTTTGTGCTTTCTTCATTTTTTATTAATCTTTCCTTGATCTCCTGTATATCTCTTTGTTGTGCTTTAATATCAATTCTAATATCATCTACACCTTTAGATATATAATTCAATTGTGTCCTTGTTTCAGCCTCTTCTCTAGTATCTGCTCTTATGTCATGTCCCTTGTTTCTTTGAAAACTAAGATAACTTAATACAGCCCCTAAGAATGTACAAGCTAAAGCAACGCTTATATTTTCCACACTTTGCACCATCCTTTTTATTTTTAAACATAAAAATAGATTAGAATTTAATCTAATCTTGCATCATCCATCTAATCCTCTTGATCTGTCTAAAGTTTATTAACTTCTACCAATATTTCAGTTTTTTCACTTTCAGTAAGTTTTGTATATTCTAATATAATATCCTCACTTGTCCTATTTTCTTGTATCATTCTAGCCTTTATTGCATTTACAAATATACTTTTTTTCCAACTTGGCATACATCTACACCCCCATCATATTAGCTATGGCTATTTCTATGTTCACCATTCTAGTTTCCATTGTACTTGGTACTATATCTATATATTCATACCAAACTTCATTTGTAGATTTTCTACATTTAAGAATTGCAATCTTGCCTTCTATATTCTCTTTTAAGGGTAATGATTCTATTGCGATACCTTTAACTTTGTCTTTTTCTGTTAATGTTCCTTCGTCGAATACTATACTAGTATCGTTATTTTGATTTTCAAATAAATATATCATATTATATTAACTCCTTTATTTTTTTATAAGATTCAATAGTGTAACTTTTTTCTATACTAGTGATATTAACAGAAGATATGCTTTTGATAGTAGATCCAGCAAAAATTTTACCAACATTATCAAAAGCACATAATGAACCGGCATTTGATAAAACGAAGGTTATTTGTGTGCCAACCTTAGAGAGAGTATTTTTATCATATTCTATAAAATTACAATCAAATCCTGAACCCACTTTACAAATAGAATATAAATTATTTTTATCTATACATATATTGCAATTAGTATAAACTGGAGTATTTTTAGCAACTAATAATAATGTGTTCTTGTCAACTTTAAGTATATTTGCAGATGCTGATATATATATAAATGAATCATCTGTGCAAATACTATAAATACCTATATTTGATGAATGTGTATAAACAAGAGACTTTGCTACTTGTTTCATAGTTATTTTATCAAATTTAATACATTCTAGATTTTTTTCTGATTGAATTGTACCATAAAAATAATTTCCATCAAAATCAATTGATGTACTACTACTTGCAATTGATGCATCTGCTACTAATGTACAATTTAAAAGAGATATTTTATATAATTTAGAATAAACAGAACAATGTATATATAAGTATTGATTATCAATAAAAATATCATTTATATATTGCATATAACCATTTGGCATAGTTATAGAATCTATTAATGTATTAGTCCAAGTGTTGTTTACCATATCATAACAACTAATATAATAATTAATAGAATCTGTGGTTACTACATATATTTTATTTTTTTCATTATTTACAGCTATACATCCTTGGACAACAGTATTCTCTCTAAATACTATTTTACGCGGTGTTGTTATGCTTTTATAAACTTCAAAAGTTCTAATATCTCTTATTATTATTTCATTCTCATACGATGTAGATATTATTTTAGTATCGTCAAATTTTTTAAGATTGCTATATGCTAAATTTGTAACTACGTTAGATTTAAAAACTGGTTCCATTATAGGTAAGTATTGTTCTTTATTTATATCTATTGTTGCACCTAAATATATTCTATCCATTTATTCCACCACCTTTTCCAAAAATACTGTGCCATTTTCAATTCCCCATTTATATTTTTCTTTAGTAATTGTGTCTTCAATAACACTAGCCTTAGTAATACCATCTTCTATGTTATTCATATTACTAGCACTTATTGGAGTTCCTTCTTCCGTAATAAGCCCTAATTTTGGTGTAAGTGTTATACTCCCATCTGGATTATTAGTTACATCGTAAGTTCTAGGCTTTTCAACTATTCTATCTTTCCATACTGTTTTTATATAAGCCATTTAATTCGCTCCTTTCTAAAATAACCTTGTATCATCCCCGCAATCTATAACCCCACAGAACTGTATACTTGCCTTTGCACTTCTTATTAGTTCATATAAAAGTTTAATATTGATTTCTAATCTATTTGCATCAATAAAACTAAATGGTTCTAATGGCCTCCATGTATTTTTAGTAGGAATCCATCCAGGTACCTCATGAAACTGATTTTTCAAACTCTCTATATTACTCTCAATTCTATTTAAACTATCAGCAAATTCTACATCTGCATAAGTTCTATCTACTTTAGTTTTGCCTATACCTGCAGTTTTACAAAGATATTTTAATTCATCCAATGTTTCAATAATATTAGATTCTACTCTGTTGAGATCTTCTGAATTATATATCCCTTCACTTGTCCATATCTTAGTTAACAATATTAATCCCTCCAATCAATGCAGATTTGCCTTTTAAATAACCTTGGTACTCATATTCTTGTTTAATAATTACAGCTTTTTTAGTCTCATAACTGTTCTCTATAGCCACAATATCTAATGTATCCATGGAAGGATTTTGTCTCCAGTTTGCAATGTAGAGTGCTCTCAAATTCTTTATGCTTATTATCCAACTTCCTACACTTGTAGCTACTGCAGAATTAGATATTAAAGTATTGTCTATCTTTAAAGTATCTCCGATTTCCACACTAGAATTATTGCAGATAACCTCTACACCATTTTCTAAATCACTATAGTATTTAACCTCAACATTTTTTATCAATGGTTCTAGTGAAATTTGAGGTTCTTTAAACATATTATCCATGTCTATAATTCCACTAGATACCCCTAAATTAATGCTTATCTGCTTAATATATAACTTGTTATCCACAACATAAACATTACACCTTGCTGCTATTGCAACCATCTGTAGTGCAGTCCTGCAACTTACTTTTTTAACAAGTCCAGTAGTACTTATACCCTCCAGTGTAGCATCTAACTCATAATCCATTATTCCTGCCTTCAATAAAATTGCTATGGCTACGGCCTTTAAATTAGTAGTACTGGATATCAAGTTTTCATATTCCTCACGGTCCAAGAAATCTATAATATTTCTTGCTGTAAATGTAGCTGTCATAGCCCCTTCGTCACTCTGCCATTCTTTTAGCCAGTAAGTCCCCATTTTACAATATTCAAAAGAACCATTAAGTTCAGTACCTATCTCGCACAGAACTTGCTGCCTTTGTTGCAAAAACCTATAAAACCCTTGTGGATTTAAGATATTAAACTCTCTATTATTGTTGTATACCACAAACTTAAATTCATCTGGAATTATATTAGAGCTTGTTAAATCTAATTCCTGAATCAAATTAGCATTAATTAAATTGTTGTCATCATAAACACGCACTACTCCAAAATCTATTCCTAATACCTTTGCCCTTCTGTATGACTTACACCATTTTTTAATCTTAATTAATATCTTCTTGTAAAGATATAAAGGTGTTTCTATTACAAATCTAGCTTGTGTATTGTTAGTTATATTTACAGTACTTATAATATTATTGTCTGCACCATAAGCCACTATATCAAAATCTACAGCATATTCATTGCAAAGAGTATCAAAGGTTATTGTAAGTCCCATAGAGCTATGAGTATTATTAAAGCTAACTTCTATACCTTCCGTAGTTGCAAATAAACTATCCTCTCCACATAAGGTATTGCTCCACCAACCAATTTCTCCATTTGATCCTTTAATATTAGAAGGAATAACAAAACTCCCATCAAGTAACCATCTATCTTTTTCAAGAGTGGCTAACTTATAGGAGCTTTCTCTTTCCTTATTAAACATTTGTTGCTTATCACTTAAATTAAACTCGGTAGATGTAATCACATTTTTTATATCACCATTTGCTGTAGTATCAGATATATCGAAGGTTACACGTAACTTGCACATTCTACTAGGCGCTACTATAGCATCCCTAAATTTATCACTTACACTTTTCATTAGTAACACCTACCTTTCAATAATATTAAATGTAATTCCCTTATATTTAGGTACACCTTTTACAAATGTAATCATAGGTATTGTTCTATCGCCACAATAAAAAGTACCAGTTTTGATTCCATTATCTTCTGGATCTACATATTGCACCTCGAAAAATATTTGACTCACAGCATTTAATAATATACTTGCCTTCGTTCTATCTAATAAGTTCCAACTTAACTCTATTTTTCTCTTAGTAGCAATACGCTCTATTATCATAGTTCCATTTGCATTTCTTTCAGCATTAGAAATATCCTGTATTCCAATTTGATAAGTAGAAGGAGTGGGAATTTCCACCCCATTTATTTTTATAAGCTCCATTCTAACCACCCCTTTTATATAGTTTTAATTATCATGTTATTACCTAGTCTTTGTTTTTCCTTAGCTGCATATGGATTAATAATTCTAGCTAATGTCGTGCCATCTATCTGAAGAATAATATCTCCACTTTTAGAATTATTACTACTATTACCACTGGTTAATTGACTTGTAAATTGCATTGCTGATAAAAACCCATTAGCTATTATGCTTTGCATTTTATCCATCCACTCTGTATTATTTTCAAGTGGTACGATAGCCTCTTTACCAGCTTCCCCAAATACACCTAAAGTTGCTCTGTCCACAACTCCACCTTTTGCAAAGTAATTAACTCCAACCTTAGGTACTTCCTTGGTTTCTGCATTAAATTCACCAGTCATATAAAAATGAGGAAGTTTAACTTTTAATGTCGCATCGAAATTATTAAATAGCCTTTCAATATTTTCTATAGTATTCTTTGCCTTTTTATAAATTTTATCTATTTCATCAGTTATATCCTCAGATACACCTTTAAAACTTTTCTTAAATTTATCTGTCATATTACTTGTATTATTTATAAAGTCTTCTATATTCTTTCTAGTTTCATTTAGATTTTTATTAACTTCCTTTAGAGCTTCATTAGATGTACTCGCAACATCTTTATACGCTTGTCCTTGTGCATCAGTACTTTCCTTATTAGCTCTCGCCATTGCATCTGTAGCACCTTCTACTGTAGTAACTTGGTTATCATAAGATGTCTTAGTTATATTCTCTATATGTGATCTATCATCATCTATTGCATCCCTTAACTCCTGCTCATAAACCCTACCTTGGTTAGTAGTATTCCCATGAGTTCTTAATAATTCATCAAGAGATCTTTGTTTAGCCCCAATACTCTCTTCATATTTCTTAACTTCGTCATCAATAGATGCTTTAAAATCAGCATTAGCCTTATCAATTTTTGATTTTTTCTCTTGATAAGATATACTATCATCTTTTTCTATTGTAGATAAATAAGCACTATGCCTAGCAACTCTTTCATCATACTTTAAGCCCTCGTAGTTAAGCATATCATCGTTAATACCTTGTATAATACCATACTGCTTCATAAATTCATTCTTCTCAGCCTCTGTTAAATCAGCATACATAATTTTGACCTCTTCATTATACATGGACTGATTTACGCTCATTTCAGCTAATTTCTCAGTATTATGTGTTGCTATGGCATTCATATATTCTTGTGCTGATTGAGATAACATTCCAAACTTTTCTGTAGATGATTGTGTTGCTAAATCTACTTCCTCAGCTAGTCTTGTAGCGTTAAAATGAATACTATCAAGATAAATGTTTACATTAGATGTAGCAGTTCCAAATGCAGTATCTGTAGTTTGCGCTGCATTCTCTGCTTGTAATCCTGCCGCTGCTGATGCATCTCCTATACCTTCAATAGTCTCCTCACATGCAGCATTATCATTCCACCCAAAGAATCCCTTGATTTTGTCCCATAGCCAGCCAACCTTATCACCTATCCACCCTAAAACTGATCCTAAAGCATTGGATATGCTAGTCCACCACCCAAATTTATCTCCTATATTCTTTACTACTACTACTAATGCGACTATACCACTTATCAGTAAAATGATTGGACACGCATCCATAGCTAGATTTAAAGCCATTTGTGCTACTGTTGCTCCCCCAGTAGCTAAAGTATGAGCTTTTGTTGCTATTGTATTCGTAATTTTACTGGCTGTATCTATAGCCCACTTTGTAGTACTTTTAATTAATTCTACACTTTGTTCTTTTAATGCTAAAGCTCCTTTAACAATTGAATCTTTTAAAGCTCCCATTGATTTGATAGGATGTAATATTATATTTTTACCCCACGCTATAAATTCATTTGTACTTGTTCTTATTTTACTACTAAGTGTAATTATTTGAGCAATAGCATTGGTTGCTATTGTACTACCTAGATTCTTTATAGCTCCTATACAAGTAGTTAATAAAGTTTTAGTCCATTTACTAAACTGAACTATATTATCACCTATATTTATTCCTAACCCATATAGCTTATACGCTAGTCCGCCTAATTTAGTAGTCGTATCTCCTATGCCAGTTACTATTCTAGTAAATTTCCATGCCGCCCATAGTACCAAAAAAACTTCTAAAACCTTATGACATTTTTCTATAACTATGGCTACTGCTTTAATTGCTCCAGCTACAATATTTAAAGTTAATGCTACTGCTCCTATAATTGTGCTACCGGCCCAACTATTCATGAAATCTGTAACAAACTTAATTGCATCCCTTATTATCTCTGCTAATATAGTTCCAACCAACATAACTATGTCACCTATAACATTAATAAATGCCTGTCCTCCTAAATCTAAGAACTTACCGAACCAATTGCCAGCACTTACAATAAAGTCCCTTGCTGATATCGCTAAGCTATTCATGGAATCTATAAACTTTCTTGTATATGGATTATTATCTGGATTAAGATAATTCCAAAAGTTGCCTAATGCTACAAGTATATCTCCACCTATTTGAAGAGCTACCCCGCCAATTGCAATTCCTACTTCTCCTAAGCGTTGTACAAAGGCCTTACCACCATTATCCCATACAGATAATAGAAAAACTTTTAAAGAGTCACAACTATACCCAAATGAATTTTTGAAATAATCCCATTTTGAAAGAAACCATTCTCCATAATTATCCCATGCTGTTTTAAGCGGACTTAATAATTCAGATAATATTCCTTGAACTTTATTATTTAATTCAATAAGAGATTTTTCTGTTTGACTTGTATCTATAACTGGACTACTTATTGTACCAATTCCCCCAACTCCGCCTGAACCTGCTCCTCCTCCTGCTGAGTCATCATCACTAGATTTTAAGGTGTTTATTTCATCAAAGCCTACTAAAGCTCCAAGCTTTTTCTTTGCCTTATCAGCTTTTTCACCAACACCATCAGTTGCACCCCCTAGGTTATTCATGGCTCCAGCAGCATCCTCTATTTCTCCACCAACTCCCGCAAAAGCCATTCCGCCTCCCCCATCAGAACCACTACCACTTATACTAAATCCTAATGAACTAAGTACCGAATTAAATGTATTGGCCATTGCTACTAACTTCCCCATAATAGTATTGATAACATTAATTACTGGAGTCAATACTGCTATTAATCCTTGACCTATGCTAGCTTTAAGCGATTGAAATTGTAGGCTCAATAATCTTACTTGGTTAGCCCATCCACCGCTGGTCCTAGCAAAGTCTCCATTAGCGGCACTTAGTGTTTGTGTTACATATGCAAGTCTTAAAGATACCTTCTCCTGCTGATTCATAGCCTCTGTAGTTTTACCAAAACCATTGGCTAAAGCATATGCATCAAGATTCTCTTGTGTCATTACAACACCTAACTCTTTAAGTGCTTCTGTCTCACCAGTAAATACACTTTTTAATTTTGTATAAGCTTCATCCTGTTTAATGTTATAAAATGATGCTACATCTCCTGATAAATTAGTAAGTGTTTCTGACATCTCTTCAGCTTGACCCACTGCAAACCCCATAGACTTAGACATAGCTCCAAAGTTACCCATATACTTTTTAGCCATAGTTTCAGATAGTCCTGCGGTATTAATAGCATTTTTAGCAAATTCATCTACCTTAGCACTCATAGATCCAAAAGTAACATCAACAACATTTTGTACTTCTGTAAGATTTGATCCTAAATCCAAACATGACTTAGTAAATTTAGCTATCGTTGCAATTGCAAAAACACCAGCCAACATTTTACCGAGTTTGTCAAATGTACCACTCATGCCATCTACACTAGTATTAACCCTACTTGCCATACTATCCACTTTAGTTTGCACTTGTGCTACTTGATTATTAAACTGTTTAGTATTAGCACTAATAACTACTTGCAATTCTTCTAGTGTCACTTATTCTCACCCCCAATCTGGTACTTCTGTGAATTTATTCTTTGTGCAAACTCTTTCATATGCTGCTTATTTATTTCTATCTGTGCATTTATTTTGTTTTCTTCATTATCCTTACTTTCTTCCTCAAATATATCAGCAAATATATCTAAGAATTGAATCGGTTGATTATCCTTACTTATTATGCATGCTGTACCATTAGTAATTAATGTAGAGAGTCTATAAACCATATCTGCTGTATCTTTTCTTCTTATTTCCCTTTTTCTCAGAAAAGAATCTCTTACTTTGGTTATTTCTTTAATTGTCATATCATAAAAATCACTTACGCTTATTCCGCAATCTAACGCATCATCAAGCAAATATTCTTCAATAAATTCTGTATATGTTTCTGGTGCTTTATTTAAAAATGGGGAAGTAGCATTTTCGCTATCTTCCCCTACTTTAAATTTTCTCCTTTCTCTTCTGGAGTACCTAATATTCCACTTTTATTAAGTAAATCCATCACTTCTTCAAATAAATTAAGTTGTGTTTTACCACTCTCAATATACTCATCCACTAAATCACAGGTCTTGTCAAAAGTCATTCCATGATGGTATTTTTGAAGTGCCCCCCATAGTATTGATACCTGGTATTTCAAAGAAGGTATCGGCATTTTACTTATTTTTTTCATATTGACTTTACCTTTGCCATCAACAGAGTTTGAAGTAGCATTCCCCATACCTAGTATTTCATCAAGTATATTGCCACCTAACTTTTCTTCTATCAAAATAGTTGAACTAGTTGTTAGCTTTAATTTATACTCTTTTTCTCCTACTGTTAAAACTTTATACATCATATAAATCTCTCCTTATCTATTTAAATTAATAAAGGACATACACTTAAGTACGTCCTATGGATTAAGCTTGCGCGGTTGGATCTGTTACTGCAATGTCTGATTGTAAAGCTAGTGATAGTGTAAAATCAATAGCCCCATTAACTCCGCCACCACCAAGTTTCACACTACATTGTGCTCTAAATACAAACTTTGTTCCATCTGGATAAGCTTGTTCGAAGTCTACTACAGTCTTATCATCTGCAAACTTTCTTAGAATTCTATATGGGCTAGTAGCACTATCATTCTTATACTTAAACTTATAAGCCAAATCTCCATAATCTCCAATACCGAACTCATATTGTTTAGTTGTATCCTCTAACGTTGTATTTTCTACCTTCTCTGGATCATTACCCATCTCAGGCACTTCTTTTAACCCCACTAGCTTTATAAAAGTACTCCCTGTGGATTTATAACTTAATGTAATTCCATTTGCTAACATTTAACATCATCCTTTCTAATTTAAAATTATTCTTTATATACAAACTCAGTCTCAGTATCTATAACACCTTCATACCTCATAACTTTATGTTTTAATCCACTAGTGTCTGAAACATCTTGACAAAATGTACGTTGTAGTCCTAACTTTGATAATTTCTTATCCACTTCTAATGTCGTAAATGAAGTGCTTTTGTTATGCCATATATCAACTCTATATCTTAGATATGACTTTGATTCTTCCCCATCTACCCATTCAGCGACTTTATTATCCTCTTCTGTATATTGAATAGCGGGGAATGTTGCCCAATCTGCTGGATAGCTATCACTTACATTAGAAGATATATCTTTAATTGCTGCATATACTTGGTCCTTAACATTAATCATCTACCTGCCACCTCCCTTATTTTCTTTTCTAAGTCACTTGCTATATTCTTTTTCACAAGTTCTTCATTATTCTTTAATGCTGGATACAAGTAAGGTTGAGCTGGTTGCCCTTCAATCCACCTAACTCCTACATCTGGAATATTAACCTTCCATTTATCTTGCTTATAGCTTAATTGTCCAGGATATTTATCTGTTACTGAGGTAGTTTCTCCTTTTTTACCAGTCCCAAACTCAACATATGGCGCTATTTCATAATTAGTTGTTACTGTTGCAACTATGCCACTATTTACTTCTTTCACATCAGTTGTAATGCTATTTCTCAAATCACCATTATCTACTGGACATAATAATTTTGCTTCCCCTTGAACCATCTTTATATTTTTTTCCATAGATTTCTTAAGCTCTTGCTTACTATTAATATTCAAGCTATCTAGTTTCTTTAGTAGCTTATCCATACCTTTTATATTTCCGCTATTCATACTATCTTCTCCAGCTCTATTACCCTATGTGAGTATCTTTTAATAGATATAATTTTATAGTCCGGTTCACTATCTTTAGATACATAAACACAAACTCCATCACCCTCTATTAATTCCATCTGTCCATCGTAAAGCATATTTAAAATATAATTAAGTCTTTCTCCATATATTTCAGCCTGCAACTTTCCACTTGCTGGAGATATATTAGCCTTTATTTCTATAGACGTTGAATATCCTGGATACTTACCACCCTCATTATCCCTTATGATTACTTTCTTTTTAATATAATAAAGCTTCTTATTCTTAATTCTCATTAGCTATACCTACCGCTTTAAGCTTTCTATATACTTTTAACTTAGATTGTACATTCGGTGGTATTTCATAAGTTACAGATATACCACCTTCACTCCTAGAAGCTTCACCCTCGGAACCTTGTCTATTATAGTTTATAACTGCAAGTTCAAGCTTTAACCCTTCCATTCTAGTTAATAAAGCTTTTCTATTACAATAATCCAGTATATCATTTTCAGCACTTTCTAAATGTAAGTTTAATTCATCATCTTTTGATATATCATCTTTCTTCATTCCGATTTTAATTTTAAACTTTTCTAATAGTGTCAATTTAACCGCCTACCTTTTAAAGGGCATGGATTACTCCACACCCTCTAATAATTTAATTAACTCATCCTTAGTAGCTTTAGATCCGAACTCAATACCTTTTTCACTACAAATAGCTTTTAGCTCATCGACCTTCTTAGTAGAGTATTCTGAAACTGTCGCTTCTACTATTATTTTATTAACTTTAAATCCATTGCCTTCAAACCAAGCTGCAAACCAAGGGTTGCTTGTCTCAGTTTTTCCACTCAAGAATACACAAGGACCATATTCACCGGTATACTTATTCTCTTCATCAGTAAACTTTATTTCGTATTTTACATTATCTTCCATTGATAAATCCCCCCTTATTATTGGACCTTAATATTTCTTAACACACCTGCTGCTCTAGTCTTTTTAAGAACTGTCGCTGCTATCATTTCCACTTCACCTTTTTTAACTGCTCCTGCTGTTTTAAAATCAGGTAACCAAGTCTTTATAACCTTACCACCCAACGGAGAAGCTGCATGCAATCCATCTAATGCAAATCTTGCTGCATAAATATCAGTTAGCCCTGTTTGAGCTGTTCCCACTGTTCTATTTACTATTGGAACTACAGGAAGCGTTTGAGAACCATTATAGAAGTATTTCATATCTACTAATGGAATTCCATTATAAGAATCTACGCTTCTTCCAAAGCCATCTACAGTTTTATCTAAGTAACCTAATCTTCTAGCTATAGATTTAATCTTTAATATAGCCTTAGTATTTGCCATTATCATATCTGGAATTCCATCTAATTCAGCTAGCATTGCATCTAAAGCATCTAAGAAGTCCTTTCCATTAGTTTCAGTTGCAGCTCCTGTGCTTAAATCTATTACTGCTGTTGTTCCGAGTTCCGTAACAGAAGCTACTAACATCTTATCTAATCCATCAAACCCCTTTACTGCCTTATCACCGTTAATAACTTGATTGTGGAAAGTATTAATAGTTGCATTGATCTTCTCTTGTAATTGGAAATTAACTTCATTTACTGCACCTGCAGTATCTGCAATTACTCTATCAATGTCAAAAGTTCCACCCATTATTTTTAAATCAACAGACTTCGGTTGTCTATCAGCAACTTGTGGAGTATATTCGGAGTTAATATCTCTAAATGCTGCTGTTGCTGGAGACTTTAATTGTGTATAGCCATATGTTAGTGTACTTCCTCCGGTTCCTGGTGATACAGTATCATCAAATATAATCTTATCTAATAATATTGACCCCCTTCTAAACTCGTCTACTACTGTTTGGTCAACTTTGTTGGCCATTCCTACTTTTGCTTGTGCTAATGTTATTGGCATTTTACATCATCCTTTCATTTTTTATTTATAATATTCTTCTAACGCACCTGTCATTGTTACTGGTGTAGTACCTTTTTGACCTCCTACCTTTGGATCTCCTTTTCCTCTTAACTTATCATTTACAGCTTTCTCTACTGCAGATTGAAAAGCTTTCTCTACTGCTTCAATGCTTTTATTGCACATGTCAGCATTTTCATAATTAAGAATATCCACTAGCTCTTTAGGCATACCTTTTTCTGCTAGAGTTTCATAAGCCTGTGCTTTTAGTTCTCTAGTAGTAATATCTTTTTCCCTCTTAGTAAGTTCTTCTACTCTCTTTTCTTCTGCATACTTTGCCTTTTCATCAGCATTCATCTTTGCCAACTTCTCGGCTTCTGTCTTCGCCGTTTCTAGCTTACTATTATACTCAGCTTCCCATTTTGCCTTTGCTGTTTCTTGAGCTTTGGATAATCTTTTATCAAATTCGGATTGATACCTCTTATCCTTTAATACATCATCAAAGCTCTTATCCCCACCTTCTTGTCCTTCCTTACCTTCAGTATCGCCCTCTGTATTAGTATTGTTGGTTCCAGTTTCTCCAGTTGTAGCAGTTCCCCCATTAGTTCCAGTATCTGGTGCTAACATAGGTCGATACCTACATAGTCCTAAGTTTATTAATAGTTTCGTATTCATAATTACCTCCCGCCCGATACATTGCTATTGCCCCATATCGTTCAAATATTTTATTCTAGCCTTTTAAAGCCTTGCTAAGGGCATAATAAAAAGCCTTAGTTTCCTAAGACTTAATTTTAAGTATAATAAAAGCACCTACATAAGTAAGTGCTTAATAACTTTTATATTTTATTTACCCGGTTTCCATTGATGCCCACATTTTAAACAAGTTACTAGAACCTTATTCTTTCCATGGCCTGCTGCTAAAACTCCATATGCTCCCACAGTTGCTACACCTAAGGCACCTTTTGCTAAACTAAATCCTTTTTTATTAGCTGTAATTGATGTACTTCCACATTTAGGGCAACGTGCCTCATTGCTATCATAATTCGTTTTATGAGAAACTTGTTTAGAAGGTGGTACTGTCCTTCCTGCCTTCCTTAGCCTTTCCATTTCAACTTTCCTTTCTTCCTTTTCATTTTTGTTTTTTTCTCTTATTATCTCAATTTTAGATTTATTTAGTTTATCTATATTCAAATTCTCTACTGAAAATCCTAAGTAACGCCTTAATACTGTATCAAATTTAATTAAATCCTTTTCTTTATCTATCTTAATTCTTATCATTTCATCACTTATAAGATGGATTTTAATAATATTATCGTCATATGTTACCTTTTTAAAATCTGTCATTGGAAAATATAATTTATAACTCCATATGAAACTCAAGTATAATCCATTAGGATATATTTCTGTATTGCATGTATCAATTTTTTTTAGATCTGGTGCATCTAATATTTGGGCTACTGTTGAACATCCAAGTTTCAATATTCCTCCTGATTCCTTCTTAAGGTCTTTAAATCTTTTCTTGTCTACTATCATAATTTTATCCCCCTATATCCCTTATGAGTATAATAATATAACAAAAATAGGAATAATAAAAGCACCTACTCTTTATCTAAGTAAGTGCCTTCTATTGATTATTCTTCTGATATAAAATCTCATCATATAGTTTATACAACTTCACGCCTAAATCATTAACAGTATCTTGGTTATTCATTCCATGCAACACTATTTCATCATTGATTAATAATTGTACTTCTCTAAAATTTTTAGTATCTATACTAAATTCAATATAATCGTCTGTTTTAATCCTCTTAATTATATATTGATTAACTTCCGGTACATTGATTAATAAATCATATAAACTTTTGTTTAATTTAAATTTCATAATAACTTCCCTCCCATCTTTATGGATTAGTCTGAATTAAAACTCCCGTATTAGGATTTATTGAAACCATACATCTATCTGTTACAAGCTTTATACTGTCAGAATCAGTTTTCCTTATTCTAACCACACCATTCAGGATAGCATCTTTAATATCATTAATTTCAACTCCACTTCTAGGTCTCCTGGTATCTGGGTCTTTCGATGTTCCAAATACTCTTTCTATAAAGTGCTTACTTTGTTCTGTTATTTTAATTCCATTTGAAGTAGTTAATCCCACAATATCAGCATCAATAATATTTTTATATTCTTTATACTGGCTATATGGAGTAAGAACCGATATCATATTATTTGATCTAGATTTTACATAGTCCTTAGTAAGTTTCCACTCTTCAATATTATTATACTTCAATTCTCTAAAATCTGTAAACGACTTAGGGACATCTTTCCCAAGTATTTCTTTATATTTTTTATATTGAATTCTATCAGAAGCTTTATTCTTAATCATATTCTGGAATGTTTCAGCTTGCTGCTCTCCATACTTACCTACTACATTCTGCTTATACCATTCATCATATTTCATATTACCTGGTACTGTGTAAGATTTACCGGTCTCTGGATCTCTTGCTCTTCTTTTTAAGTTGTTATACCATTCATCACCCATATAGGCTATAGTTGTACTTCTGCACCATGGATGTAATGGTGGTAAGTTTTCACCTGCGACACCTTTGCTTACATCAACACACTCTCCATCCATTTCCCTACAGTTTGTTGAAGTTCTTAAATCTAGTGTAGCTACAAATACATATTTCTCAATGTCACATTCCTTATAACTTTCTAATTCTGCATCATTAGTAATATAAGTTGTTTCTGTTCTTATAAGCCTTTCACTGGCCATCTTGCCATATTGACTTAATTCAGCTAATTCTAAAGCCATTCTTTTGGAGCTCTTACCATTCATTAGTCCTGATGTTATAGCTTCCTCTAGCTTTTTGGCTAATACCTCTGTATTACCCCATACTCTTTCTGAATAGTTTTTTCCGCTCCAATTATTCTTCAGTACTTCTTCTATTCTATCTATAGGCATAGGTGAAAAGTCAAATCCAAGTCCTGTACCTTTCTGTATGTCGTAGATGTTCTTATAGTAAGCATCATTAATATTATTAATATAGCTCAATTCCCCTTGTTTTAACTGCACAGTAGCTACCTTTGCAGTATTTATCCTAATGCTTTCTTTAAGTGCCTCTAATCTTGTAATCCGTGCTTTATACGCATTAGCATTTATTTGAGCCATCAAAGTTCTTTTTAACTCTACATCCTCAATACCATTAATTTTACTTCTAATGCTTTCAAGTTCCTTTTTAGGTATTTTACTATTAAGTATTTCCTTAGTTTCTTTTATACTTAACCCACTATCAAATTGAAACTTAAAGAATATCTTTTTAATATCACTATTAATATCTTCTATAGCTTTATCATGAGCATTATTTATCCTATAAACAGTTTTATCACTATTCTTATGATAAGACTCCATTCTCTCATTAGCTCTATCACTCCAATAGGAATTACTCTTCTTCCTCTTCATCTACCTCACCATCTTCTTCAGTAGATTTATTATATTTGCTATTGTTTTGTTGTCCAAACTTAAAGTCATATGACCCAAATGCTTTCTGCTGATCCTCAAGATTCTTTTCTTTTTCTTTATCTAGTCTTTTCTTTTCCTCTTCAATATCTATTTCACCATCAAACCTTTTAACTCTAGTTTCCCATGATATAAATCCATCTGTTTCTTGTGCTATCTTTGCCATTAATTCCTCATCCACTGGAAGAGTTCTCTTCATAGTAATATCTATATCACCCGAATTAACGACCTTAGCTTTTATATTTGATATATTAGACATTAACCTTAACCGTTGTCTTAAACCCTTCTTGAAGTATCTCTCCTTGGTCTTTCCGAGCCCTTCAAACCCTAGAAGCTTATACTTCATAGCTATTCCTGAAGAATTACCTACAAAATTTTCATCTGTAAGGCAAGGTACTTTACTAAATTCATGTATATCTTCTTTAATAGCTCTTTTTAATACTTCTGTTTGCTCTTCGTCTAATTGTTTAACTAACCACTTGGCATCCCCATTTTCATCAAGCTCTATTATTTTATTTTCCCTAAGGTATTTAACTGTTTCATTTACTTCATCCTTAGTATCCCCTAGCGATTGTCCAACAATTACTAAGAATGCATCAACTAACTGCTCTTTATCGTTTACTCTATCCGATTGAAGCTTGTTATAAGCATCTATTAAACTTATTACACCTTCAAAATCTCCTCTAAGTTTTTTATTATTTTGATATTCAACTATAGGTACATCTCCAAAATAATGTACATCTCTGTCTTTTTCTTCTGGAGTTTTAGTTCCTAAATCACTAAAAAAATAATGTATAACCTCATTATCAGTATATACATTCACATCATAGCCTTTACTTGTATCATTAATATCTAACTTCTCAATATATGTTACTGCAAACATTGGCTTATGTTTTACTGTAGTATCTGATACTAAAAAAGTATTTAAAGGACTAGATACCGCTAACTCTGAATAGGGTAATTCATCATCATTCATGTATAGTAGTTCATATCCTACCCCCATAATAGATATGTCTATAGCAAGTTCGTTATTGTGACTATCTTCATCTATTTCAGTAAATATCTCATTGAGTTCATCTGAACCCTCACCCGCATAAGATACTGGAGCTCCAAATACATAACCAACAGCTATATCAGTTATATATTCTGCATGATTACATACTAACTTATTGTTAGGTATATTAGGGTTATCAAATCTTCTATTTAAAATCTTATGTTCTCCATCATAATAGTTATTTAGATGATCATACCTTTCAATCATAGCTTTATGATTATCAATACATTTAATTAACAGTTCTATTGGTATACTCCCATCTTCATTAAGCAGTTCTCTATCTTTATAAATTGCCATTCTAACCCTCCTACCTTATTCCAAGTTTTGATTTACTACCTACCCCAATTTTAGAATTTGTCATATCATCTTCTAAACTATACCTAAGTGCATCAATCAAGTGATTGTCCTTATCCACTGGTATAGGTAAAACATTCCCATTCTTATCTTCTTTATATTTATATTTACTAATCTCTGTCTTAAAGTTTTGACACCTAGGATGTATTATTATTTCTAATCCTTGTAGGAACTTAATACCATACTCGATACTACCTGGTCCCTTTTTAGCTGCCTTTGCATTTACTCTTAGTTTTTTATATTCAGCTATGGACTTAGGTTCAGCACTATCACATGTAACTCTACTCTCACCAGCTTTTTCTTTTACCTTAGGTGCTGATTCATCATTAAGTAATCCTACTGCTTCAATTTCATCACAAATATAAAGCTTTTTACGTGTTTTATCTAAATGTGATTTTATATACGCAAATGGATCATCAGCAAATCCCCAATCGACACCATGCCTATATTTATCAAATGCACCTTCAATATCAGTGAAGTCTTGCACTTTCCAATTTCTAAATATAACCGCTCCAAGCACACCCCAGTTACCTAATGTATAAACTTCATAGTAATACTTGTCAGTTTCATTCTCTAATGCTGCTATATCATCTTTAGTTAGAAACTTATTATCCTTATATGTAGTTTTAAGTATACTTACATTATTCTTCTCTACATACTTCTTATCATCTTCCCATATATCAAAATAAGAAGAGTATAGCCAATGATCCTTTAATATAGGATTGAAGCTTAGAGTTAATCTCTTTGTTACTTTACTTCTTCCCCTAAGTCTCTTATCTAGTTGTTTCACTGCTTTATAATCTGTTTCTGTGGCTTCTTCAACCCATATATCAGTTATTACGCCATCTATGGGAGTTATTGACTTAATCTTTTCAACATCATCAAGTCCACAAAATAATATTTGCTTTTTATTTAGCTTACAAGTTATTATCATATCTGTTTTATTAACTTCAAAGTACTCACTCATCCTAAGATTACTTATTGCTTTTGTTATTTCATTAAGGCATGACCTCTTGATAGTACTTTGCACATTCCTAACAATAAGATAATTTCTATTACCGCTTAATACATCTAATACAGTTCTTTGGGCCAAAGAAAAAGACTTACCACTGGAGCTTCCTCCAAAGTAAATCTGATACCTATTATTATTCTTTAATTGATGCTTAATGTATATTGAATTAAATACTTTTGAATCAATACTTATATTAATCCCCATAGTCTTCACCATCTATTGTTATGTTAATTTCGTTAGCTATAGCTCCACTGTGTTCAACTTTATCCTTAAACATTCCTAAATGCTTACCAAGTAGCTCTAAGGCTTTAACCTTATCATTTAATTTTACCTCTATGCCATTAGTACCATACTTTATACCCGCTATTGCTTTCTTGCTATTCTCTGTAAGATTATTAGTTAATTCTAGTTCAACGTCTTTATACATTCTAGAATTGCCATCATTATCTACTACTGGTATTCCGTTCACTAACACTGGCTTTTCTACAATTTTCATGTAATCTGGACCTTTAGCTGCTGCTATTGCATAAAGTTCATTTAGAACAAAATCTTGTGTTATTTCGGTTCTTTGTTCTCTATCTTTCATTCGCTTTTGAATATACTCTTTAACTCTAGTTTTACCTAGTAATTCAGAACCTATTTTATCAGGATATTTTGTTTTATACCCTGCTCTAATTGCTGCTTGTGTGGCATTTAAGTCGATTAAATACTCATCACAAAATATTTTCTGTTTTGATGTTAACTTGGCCATAATGCCACCTCGCTTTCTATATATAGTGTTACTTGTCCACATTATACACAATATGTTGTGTATAACATAAAAAGAACTCCATTTTTAGAGTTCTTTTACTATTTTATTCCTATAAATTTTTTAATATCCTTCAATTCTTTATGTATCTCATCAAGCTTAACCTCATGTCCAGGCGCTTGCATTAAAATATTTTTCACTTCAATCTCATTTTCAATCTCATTTTCAATCTTCTTTAATACCCTTAAACACATATTACTGTAGCCATTGGAATACATTAACTTTTCCTGCGCTACTAATTTAATAAAGATTGAAACTACCATTAACCCCGAAGCAATCTTAAGTAGTATATCATATGCTACTTCAAATGGTATCCTAAAATCATTTGCAAACGCTAACATTATTGTAATTATCAATGTAAACCCCGGTATAAATATACCTTCAATGTTAAATGGTTTACTATGTATAATTTCATCATCTACCTTTGCCATTTCAACTAATAGCCTATTTTTTGAAGATATTAACCTTTTATAATTTTTCTCTAACTCATAAATTAAACTTTCATAATCTGTAATAATTACCTTTTCTTTTGAAATATTAAACTGTTCACATATACGACGTTTATACTTATGTATGTGCTTATTTTCATGCTTATATGTACGCTTCTTCATCTCATCACCTCTTATTTTACATTTCTATATAAATATAAAAAATCCTTCTAAAAAAAGACACCTATATCTCTACAAGTGCCTTTTTATATTGGGGTTTAGGGGGGAATCTAATTTTTCCATAATATCATTATCTCACGTTTAAATTATTATTAAAATATCATCTTTCTATCATTTTTATATCATATCCAATTTTAACCCATCTATTCCAAATAATAATATACTTAGTTCATTAATCATTTCATTAACCCACCTTCTAACTGTAATTACACCACAGTTAAGTTCTTCCGCTATTTGTTCATAAGTTTTTTCATAGAAATAGTATTTTTCTAACGCTTTGTATTTTTCACTAGAACATAATCTATATTGTTTCTTTCTCAACTGCTCCATAGCCATTTCTATATGTGCTATCATTATTAAGGTTTTACTCTTACTTCTTCTAATACTAGAAATGTATAATTCATCTCTATCTGTAATGTCTCCAAATTCTCCTAAGTCACATTCAAGGCTGTTAACATCATCTATGGCATTATTTACATGCGTTTTTAAATCATTATAATGTTTTAACAATAACTTAGTGTTATGAAATACATTCCTTTTCTGCTCCTGCTTCTTCTCCTTATCATATTCCCTTATAGCCTCTTTAGTAGCTTTTTTTATTGCTTCATCTACGTTATATCTCTCTTTCACTATATCACCTCATTTTTAACTTCTTTTAATCTGGCTTTAACTGCTTCCAGTAATACATTTTGATTTATTTCTTTATTACCTAATGATTTCATAACATCTTCATCAACAGTACCTTTACTTATAAGATGGTGTATGATAACTGTTTCCTTTTGACCTTGTCTGTGTAGTCTTGCATTAGCCTGTTGGTATAACTCTAAGCTCCAAGTTAATCCAAACCACACTATTACATTACCACCATACTGAAGGTTTAAACCATGTCCTGCACTTGCTGGATGTAGAAGTAATATATTAGTCTTGCCTTCATTCCAAGACTTAATATCATCACTACCATTTAGTTTCCTAGGTTTATAATTCTTTGATTCTAAGAATTTTACTATTCTATCATAATCATGTTTAAAACTATAAAATATTAATACAGGTTTTCCATTGGCTGCTTCAATGATTTCTAACAATGCTTTAAGTTTTTCATCATGTACTTCTATAACTTCTTTAGTCTCTGAATAAATTGCACCATTAGCTATTTGCAATAATTTATTTGTAAGCACTGCTGCATTGGCTGCAGTAATATCATTTTCATCAAGCTCTATAATTAAGTCCTTTTCAAATTGCTTATATTTTTTCTTAGTAACTTGAGATAGATTGATATTTATTATATTATCTATTCTTTCAGGTATATCTAAATAATCTTTGGCCATCATGGATATACAAATATCATTTATCTTATTATGGATTGTATCTTCTGCACCATCTTTAAGTCTATAATTATAAACTACATGTCCACTCATTTGACCTGGTGTAAAATACTGTTGTCTATAGCTAGTAATTGTTTTACCTAATCTTCTGCCACCATCCAATAAATATATTTGTGGCCATAGATCTATTAAGCTATTAGGTGCTGGTGTACCAGTAAGTCCTACTATTCTTTTAAAATATGGCCTTACTTTTTTAAGTTCCCTAAATCTAATTGACTTAGAACTTTTAAAAGAACTCAACTCATCTATAACACACATATCCCATTTCCAGCTACTCCAATATTGTTTAACCAACCATTCTACATTTTCTCTGTTAGTAACATAAATATCAGCATCTTCTTCAATGGCTTTTGACCTTTGCTTTGGAGTTCCTAAAACCTTAGATATTCTTAAGTGTTTTAAGTGATCCCATTTATCAACTTCAGTGCTCCATGTATCTTCTGCTACCCTTAAAGGTGCTATTACTAGAACCTTTAAAACCTCACTAAGGAATATTAGATTATCAATTGCTGTAAGTGTTGACACTGTTTTACCTCACTAGCCCATACCCATATCTAGAAGCAATGCTGAAGCATCATGATCTATAACATGATTAATTGCATATTCTTGATAAGGGTGAGGTTTAAATTTCATATAATCACCTTCTTTCTATTATCGAATTAAGAATTACAACTCTAATTCTTTAACTGTTTTTCTATTTACATCTATATAAAACTCTTTATCATTTCGTTCAATATTTTCAGCTATATCTACTATATCGTCACTCATTTCGACACATTCTACAGCATAATCTGTACATTCATCTGCTTCCATTGGTATACAAACTATAGCCTTAATCAACACTTCCATTTCACAATATTTTTTACTCATAGAATTACCCCCTTTACAAACATATCTACTTTTTCTATTGTATCTATAATCTCAACTCTGAACCCTAAAGCTCTTAATTCTTTAGCTCTATATTCTTGTAATGCTCTTAACTTTTTACCTGGTGCTTTAAGTTCTACAAATATTATTTTTCCTTGCGGTAATAGTACAATCCTATCTGGCACTCCCGACATTCCAGGACTAACGAACTTTAAAGCTTGACCACCTAACAATTCAATTTGTTTTTTAAGATATCTTTCTATTTTACTCTCTTGCACTTTATCACCTACGATTTTCAAATTCTTCTTCAAGCTTACGTAAACAAATTGAGCATGTGAATATATCAAATCTTTTATTATAGAATACCGAATCTTTAGTTTTGCAATCAAAACATTCTTTACCTAATGCATATTCATCATTCTTATAAATTTTTATATTCTTGTTTCTCATTTTTAAAAACCCACCTTATTATTTTAATTTTAAGGATAGAACAGTATGGAACAATCTCTTGTTCCAACTTCAAGCGTTGATATCACAGAGTTTGCATCTATTTTTAAGACTACTGGAACAATGGAACAAACTTTTCCCTATAAGTATAAATACGCGTGTTAGGCATATATAGGTATATATAAATATTTATAATACCCCTAATCATATAAATACTACTAATACTATAATAGTTTGTTCCACTCGTTCCACACACCCTTTAAACCCTTGTTATAACTAACTTTTCAAGTGGAACAAAGTACATATAAAGTTTGTTCCACTTTGTTCCTTTGTTCCATTTACATAAGCCTTTCGTAAAATCTTTGCTTGCCATATTCTTTTATTCTTGCTGTTTTTTCTGATTTACTCCACCCTTTAAGCTTATTAAGTATACTGTTGATTTCAATAGAATCAGTTTTTCTCATATCAGCCTTATTTTTATCAAAGCACTCACACCATACCTCTAGGGCACATACTTTATCTCTTTTAATAACACCTTCTTTAAAATCACCACCTGCATAGAACTCTTTTCTTCTGTACATATCTCTATTTTCCCAATCCTCAGGTATAAGCTTATCTAGATACTCTAGTATAAGTCCTTCTTTTTCGCTTATCTCTCTATGTGCTTCTTGCTCTACTTTTGCTAGTTTCTCTTGTTCTTCTGTTAAGAATAAAGTTTCCTTTTTGTCTTTCCATAGAACTAGTGCCTCAGCCCATATCTGGTCTAACTCCTTTGGTAAATCTACATCTACACTTTTAAGTCTTCCTTCTTTTCTTACTACCACAGGCCAATATCTTCTATCGCCGGTATCATCTTTTAGGAAATCACTTTTATTTGTTGTACCCGCAAACACACATTGTCTCTTTAAATAAGAACTTCTTTTATCATAGGCAAGCCTTGTCCTATCTTCTTGAGAAGTTATAAACCTTTTAATAGCATTAGACTCTGACTTACTAAAAGCTTGTAACTCTCCAAATTCAATAATCCACGAATTCATTAATTTCTCTATAGCTTGATTGCCTTCTACATCTTGGATTGAATCCGTAAACCAATCCTTCGCAAGAATCTTAAAAAATGTACTCTTTTTAAGACCTTGGTCTCCAGTTAGTACTAACATATAGTCAAATTTTATACCAGGTACTAATATTCTAGCTACTGCTCCACATAGCCACTTCCTTGCGACTAATCGTAGATATTCACAGTCTTTAGCTCCCATATAATCTATAAGCAATGTATCTATCCTCTTTACACCATCCCAGTTTAAAGTATAGAGATAATCCCTTACTGGGTGATATGAATTTCTCGTAGTAACTTCCCTAAATGCATCATCACAGTTCTGCTTTGACGAAATATTCCACACTTTAGACATATAAATCCTTAAGGAGCTATCATCACTATCCTTCCATTCACTTAAATCACCAACTTTGCGCCAAGGCAATTTATTAAGTACACAAACTCTATTTGAAAACTCATTGAGTGCCATACTACCTTTTAAATTTTCATCATTAGATAAAATTAAAACAAAATTATTAGGTGCATTTTCCAAAACACCCTGCTTACTGTATGTTAGTTGTCCTAACCAGGCATCATTATCCTCAACAATTTCAAAATCCTCTGATGCTTGCTCTATATTATCTCTTCCTAGTTGAACTCTTACTTTTTTATCACTTGCAGCAAACTCACTCATTTTAGTAAAAGAAGGTAATCTATTTATTGGAGTATCTTCTTTTGCGTTATCATCAAGTTCACCAAATTTGTTAATCCTAACTAAATCAAATGCATTACATAAAACTCCACTCGTAGGATCAGTACCATGATGTGAGAATGTAAATTTATCATCATATACTACAACCCCGCCTGTTGTACTTCCTTCTGCATATGTGTACCTAGTTTCATCTGCACCAGGTACATATACATCATTTAAAAACTCTGCTATTGCTTCTGTGATACTATAAGTCCTACAAAAGGCTCCTATAATACCCTTCTTTTCTAGTGGGTCCTCTTGCTTTTTAATAGCACTTGTTACCTTAGCCCTTGCTCTACTACTCTCTGGCCAGTAACTAACATCTGTCCAATCTAAGTATCTACTAAGAACATCTTCTGGGTTTAACCAGGCTAAATCCTGAACCTTGAATATATAATCTCCATCATTACTAGTTGATGGCCAATACATTAATCTACTAGGTTCATAAGTAGTATCATCGAATTGATCTATTCCTAAATCATTTGCTATCATTCGAGATATTGCTTGATATTCATCCGGAAGCACTGGTCTACTTAACGGTATTACTAATCTTAATCTTTGGTTATCATGTGCGTGTGTATGTGTGGAATACATAGCAATTGAGAAGTCATATAAAAGCTCTATACTGGACCACACATCTCCTATTACATAATCTAAGTCTAATGTAAGTAAAGTTCTATTTGCTACGTTCTCTGCTTTACGTCTACCACTTTTAAGACTTCCACCAACAAATCCTCCAACATCCTTAATTCTATCCCTATCAGTTTTAGGCATCTTCTTATACTCTGTATATGTTTCTGGAGTCCTAGTCGTATTTGTAAGCTTGTCTATTAATTCCGACCAAAGCATGGTTTTATTCTTCCAGTGAGTTTCTTTTTTACTTTTCCCAGTAGCAATTGCTATGGATCCATCATACTTAATATTCACTTTTACACTATCATCTGTTTTTGCATCCATGACTTCCCTCCTTTTCTTGTCAATTTCATTGAATTGTGAACTATAATTTTTCTATTTCGACATCACATTCGTTATCTTCATCTATGACATTTATATTTATAGCTTTTTCGTATTGATCTTGTTCTTCATTTAAAAAACATGGCTTACATCCATCTATATTTATATTTCCATATCCTTCATAAAAACTTTCACCAAATCTTGCTCTTAGTTGAGCTAAGTGCTCTGCATGTTCTTCGTAATTAGAGAACTTATACATATGTTTTCTGAAATCTTCAAGCCATTTTTGATCTATAACATTTTCATCAATTTCGATTTCATACTCATCTACTCTTGTAACTGTACATTTAAATTTCTTCATTTTCACTTCCCCCTTCTCAGTTTTCTTGAATTGTGAAATAGATTAAATGTCTATCCCTTGCTTTTCTGCTTCATTTACAAGTCTATCTATAACATTTTTATAAGCTAACATTACAGAATTATAATCTTCTCTACTCATTGCTCTTCCTAGTGTTTGAGCCATTTCAATCAAATTTCTTTGTTCCATAACCCCTATTGTTTCATATTCTACTTTTATATTTTTCTCTGACATTTTATTAACTCCTTTCCAATGCACAATTCCTACAATTTAAGAATTATCTTGGTCTAAACTTTAACTTTTCAAGATGCTTTGGATAACTCTCCATAACTTCATAAGCTGTAATATTTCTTCTTTTGAGTATTAACCCTAAAAGTGACTGAAATGTATCTAAAGTTTCTTCTACAACTTCATCATCAGTACCCGTTTTTATAGCTGTCATAAGTTCATTAAGTTCTTCAATAACCTTATCTGATTGTTCTTCATTTGTTACGCTGCTTAAATCTATATTTTTAAGTTCTATCATTTAAGTATCACCTCTTCCTCCAACCCACCATGCACAAAATAGAAATCCAAGATTAAAGGCTATAATAAACATTAGCATTTAATCACCTTCCAGTTCTAAGCCAGTCTCTTCATCAAACCCTAGTTTTTTACGAACTTCTTTAAACCCCCAAGCACACTTACCGGTCCTATCTTGGTACTCCTCAGCATTACATTTTTTAAATACCCAAACATCATGTGCCGTAACTTTATCCTTATACAACTTTTTATTAGCAATATCTGCTATTCTTTGATTTAATATTTCTCTACCTTTTTTACTTCTAGTCTTTATTACTAACCCTTCTTCTGCTCTATCTAAAGGCTCTATTTTAATTGCAGTACTAATTGCACTTAATTGATATTTTGTGTATTGCTTTCTACCGTGTGAGTTCATATAACTTAGTACATCTCTTTTACCTTGCATACCAATTTACTCCTTACTCTAAATCTCTATATCTCCATCATCTGTATTCTCATGATACTCTTCTCTACTAATTAGTGTAATATTATCAACTGATACATCACACTGATTAGCTATAGCTACTTTTAACATATTACCCTTTTCTAAATAGCCCGCTATTGTTGTTATCTCATCTATTTTCTTGGTTGCTTCACTTACTGTTATCGTAGAATATCCAACCTCATTATTGAATAGTTCCGAGCCCTCAATTTTAAAATAAAAATGAAGTGTAAAACATCTAAAGTCATTATCTTTTATATTCATATAAATTCTCCTAACATATTAGATTTAATTTTAAATCCCATTGAAATATTTTAGTTATCCTTTCATAAAGTTTGTTATCCCATATACCAATTTCCATTTGTACTTCTTGTATTCTGCACCATTCAATTGCAACATCTTCATAATGAATTACTTTACCCATAAATCCTAATCCTTCATGTAATAGTTACACTCATACCCATCTGCTTTAAGTGGAAGTCCTGGCGCCCATGAAATATGTTTAGCGAATATCTCATTAACCTCATCTAAACTACCAAAATCTTTAGGTACATCCATGATAAGTTCATCATGCACATGCATAACTGTGTCATAACCTACTTTTTCAACATTAAACATTGCTTCTCCTAAACAATCTCTTGCCGTAGCCTGTACAATATTTTCTACAAGTTTAGGTCCGTAAGTTTCTAATGTAGTCCATTGCTTAGAAGTCTGTTCCATACCTTCATAAGTAATAATTGGTTTATCAAATTTCCCAATCTCTATTTTTGGCCTTATATACGATAATCTTCTACCTGAAGGTAATTGTATAAATAATATTCCCGGATTATATATAAACTTAAGCCCAAACTGCATACATACTGTAGTTCTTTCTTCAATAGCTTTTTTAGCTGCCTTATCACAATCCCACCAAAATTTTGTTATCTTCGGATTCGCATTTCTCCAACTCTTAACTAGTCCCGGAAGTTCTTCCTCTGGAATACTTTTAGCTTTATCCATACTAGCTATAGCTCCAACACTTCCACCATACCCAAGAGCAAGTTCCGCGATCTTACCTTTCTGTCTTAAATCGCTACCTTTTTTTACATCTTCTATAGGTACCTTAAACATTTGACTTGCTGAAGCTTCATATATCTTTCCATGGGTTGCAAATACATCAAGTCTCCATTGCTCTGATGCATACCAGGCAATTACTCTTGCTTCTATCGCGGAGAAGTCAGCTACCATGAACCTATTCCCATCTCTAGGTATAAATGCTGTTCTAATAAGTTGTGACAATGTATCTGGAATACTATCATATAGAAACTCTATATCATCGAATCTACCTTCTCTTACACAGTTTCTAGCATCATCTAAATCCGGTAAATGGTTCTGTGGAAGGTTCTGCACCTGCACCAATCTTCCAGCCCATCTACCAGTTCTATTAGCCCCATAAAACTGTAATAATCCTCTTACTCTACTATCTTTACATCTGCCTTTTAACATAGCTTCATATTTCTTAATTGATGTCTTGGCCATAAGTTGTCTTAGTTCTAAAACTCTAATTACTTCTTGATTTCCATTAGAGTTAAATATGAGTTCTGGTATAGTATCTTTTGTAAGACTTGTAATCTCATAACCCACACGCTCACCTAGCCACTTTTTAAGCTGAGTCGGACTATTAGGATTACTTAACCCTGTTAATTCTCTTGCTTCATTTTGTAGCCTTTCAGCAAATATTAAATCGCACTCTATAGCTTTATTAATTAGAACTAAATCAGTGCCAACACCGCGGTCATTTATCTTTTGGTCTAGTTCCCATAATCTCTGCTCATTCTCTGTAGTTATATATTTACTTAGCTTATTTCTTATAGTTCTCTCAACTTCAACGTCTTGTTTACAATATTGTTTAAATAACTCCCACTTCTCTGGATCATGTTCCGGTAGATTTCTAGTTCTGCCACCATTAGTCTTAGTTGGTTTACAAGGCTTACAGAAATACTGTATTAATGCCTTACCTTCTTTCATCTTCTGCTTATCACTCTCAAGCTTTAGAACTTTACCAACCATATCAAGTGAACCAGGTAACCCCATTGTTAATGCTTTTATCATCGTACATTGCCATTGTTCTGGTGGGCACTCTATTAATGCAAAATCATTACTTATTGCATTTCTTTCAAAGTTTGCATTAAATGCGGTCTTAATTACACTAGAATCTTCTAATGCTTTAATGACTTCATCTGGTAACTCTCCATCATTTAAATAATCTACAATTTGTACTTCTTCATCATCAAACGCATAAGCAAATAGTATTATTTCAAAATCAGGGGCTTCACAATACCTGTAAGCCCCCGAAGTTTTAATATCTATACTGCTATATGTTTCAACGTCTATAGCTAACGTCTTCATATCAATTTACCTCACAAATCTTTCAGCATATCTAAACTGCTGTTTTATATATGGATCGTCTTCTTTCCCTCCTGATGCTAACCAATCTGTTATTCTCTTATTAATATCTTTTAGCACTTCATGAGGAATTTCATATTTACATAAATCTGATATAGAATTAATCTTCATTCTTCATCACCAAGTAATTTTATTTCATCTATTATGTCAGCTCTAAAATATTTATTTGCTTTTACCCCAACATCTAAGTAGATACCTTTACTTGTAATAAGCGTTAATTCACCCCTGAAACACCAACTAGATTTTTTATATACACTTACCTTATCCTTTATAAAAAATCTATTTCCTTTTGAATCTTGAATATGATTTTCACATGAATACTCCATTTTAACCCTCCTTATAAATAAGAGCAGGCTCTTCACCTGCTCTATAAACTTTTAACCCAAGAAGTCATCTTCTGCAGCTACTGCTTCGAAATCGTCCTCTGCTCTTGTGAATCCTCCAAGTGGTTCTCCATCTTCTAGCTTTTGTACATTACCAAGTCCACAAGCTATTCCTTTGTTACCACTTGCACTGTAAGGGTAGAAATTAAGAGTTAATCTACCATAGCAACCACTGTATACCTCTGTAGCATCTAGTATTGGTTGAACATATTGGTCAACTACACCAGGCTTATTTTTGCTATTAGCATTTAGAAAATAGCAATTAGTATATGATTCATCATCTGGTCTTTCTGCATCTCCATCTCTTAACGGAGTTTTTAAGTTAGGTGGAACTTTACCACCCCACTTAGCAGCACCTTCTTTTTTAACCTGGTCTACCGCTTCTTTAATTGCTTTAAGAGTTTCTGTATCTGTCTTAGGTATTATTACAGATACACTGTACTTAGGTTCTTGACCTTCCATTGCCTTTGGTTCAAACAAGTGAGCATATGAAAATCTCACCTTTCCTGTAGTTACTTTTGTTCCTGTTCTTTTTGCTTTAATATTTACCATTATTAATTCCTCGCTTTCAATTCTTAATTAGTGATTGAATAGATATTTATTTGAGCATGTATCCCACATCTTATCTGATTTAGGTATACATAAATTGTGTTTACACCCTAAACAGTTATAACTGTTTTTATTCTTACAATCTTTTTTATTACAAGTTTTATCTTCCACCTTTCTTTTATTTACATAAAATCCTTAGACGGTGTATTCTCTTCAAAATCTGCTTTAGCAGGATTATATGGTTCTCTTTTATCTTCTATAGAAACCAGCGTTGGCTTTCCTGTCGGTTTGATGATGTAATTTCCAACTAATTCATTAAGCTTTTTCTTTCCCACCAATTTTTCCATATTGGTAAGCCCTTGAAGTTCCTGTGGCTTATAAATAAGCTTTGATTCATACCCATGACCTAGTAAGCTTGTTGCAACAAGGCTTTCATCTGTATACTTTCTATTACTTCTACCTTCAACAACTTTATATCCTTGATATTGTACTCCCTTAACTGCTTGTTCCAATGCATACTCTTGTACATCTTTAGCCCACTTAGCTAATTCATCAGCTTTACTTAATATGTCTGCTATATCTACATCACTTAGTGTTAGAGTGGTTCTAAACTCGTACTTAGCTAACTCTAAGTTTTTATCAGCTCTAGCCTTGCAAACTGATTTAGCCCTACAAAATCCACAATGATTATCTGCACGAAACTCACCTTCACCCTTGAATGCTAACTCTGCTATTGGCTTTAATTCTTCCTCTGCCCATTTAAGCAAATCATCTGCATCAACTTCATCTGTTGAAATACTATCAAGTCTAGGTTGTATAATCGTCATTCTTACTTTTTCTATATCATATAAGAATCCAAATTCATGTATTGCTCCCAGTGCATATAATCGCATTTGCTTATTATCTATTGCACTTACTGGAACTCCTTTACCGTACTTTAGATCACATATTTCCATAACCCCATCCGCAATTATTACAAAGTCCCCGGTACCGAATCCTTCTGGTACCCATTCACTAAAGTTAAGTTTTTGTTCTATGCTAAATACTGCATCAGGAGTCTTTGCTTTCGCCTCTGCTACCTTTTCAATACAAGTATCTACATATATCTCTACATAGTCAGGCATATCAGCAGTATAAAGTTCATGTGCTTGTATCTTCTTAACTTCAATATTATATTTTCTTGTTGATATTAACCCCAGTTCTTTTCTTAACCCTAATTCTCCAAGTTCATGTGCCAACGTACCCTCCCGAGCAAACTCACTAGACTGATTAGGGTAGTTCTGTTCTAATCTAGCAGAAGGTGGGCAGGCCATCCATCTACTAGCACCAGAAGCACTTAATATTGCATGCGCTGCCATTATAATAGTTCCCCCGCATCCTTTAATATTGCTGCATAGTCTTCTTCTTTTACTTCCCCTAGCTTAGCAGCTCCGTACTTACTTGTAAGCTCTTTAGCTTTAGCCTGCTTACCTTCTTTAATCAGCTTAGTGAATATAGCCCTTACCATTTCCTTAGTCACTACTGGCTTGTCCTCTTGTTTATCATCAACTACAATTTCAGCATCTTTAGTTTCACCTTGTTCTTGGTTTACACCAATTACTTCTGCTTCAACTTTAGGTGTTTCTTCTTTTACTTCTTTAACCTCTTCATTTATAACCTCTACAGATTTAGACATTTTTGCAGTGAATTCCACCTCTTCTTTTGTATTATTTCCTAATAGCATTTTAGCAAATGCCATCATTTCCTCACCATTATTAAACTTTGCTGTTATTTCCATCTTTTCTTCCTCCTCTTATATTGATTTATTTTATGAAAATTCTGTATTTCATGAATCTCAGCACCCATTGCCTTTTCCTTCTCTAGTCTTTTAAACTCGTATAAGTCATTAATTGCTTTACTCATGAATTCAGATTTGCTTAATTTATTCATAGCTACTCACCTAGAAACATCTTAATTTCGTATGCTTCAATATCAACTTTCTGAACTATCCATTTAGTTGCATTTCTAACATGCTGCTTATTATCACTGTACCTGGCAAAGTATCCTATACTGTATGAATTATTAGTTGGAACTACTAGAACATCCCCGTCAACTAAATTGTCTATATCTGTTAAGTATGAATATTCCATATGATCTTGATAGCCTTTAAACTTAACTAATGCCACTTTCTTATTCATTCAATATCCCTCATTTTCTGTTAGCCGTCTTTTAACACCACATATCTTTTCAATAATAATTGCTCTATTTAATCTAGTGGAATCATTAACATAGCTAACTAGTCTACTTAGTTCTTGTACTTCATAACTTACACCGCTTCTTAATGAAGTTAGGTCTACATCATAGGACCTTATATCATCTTCTGTATATTTGTTCTCCTCTTGATTTAATTCAATCTTCTCTTCCGTGAAATACATAATTGCATTCCATACATCCTCACCCATTGTATTAATAACTAAATCTTCTAAGTCCCTAATACCGAAAATGGTGTAAGATTCTTTTTTAAAGCTAGTAGCATTTATAACCATAGGCATTATACATCCCCCTTAACAACAGATTTCCTTTTTAACAACACCTCTTAACCTACTTTTATATCTTGATATTTTCATTTGACTATACCCCAGCATTTCTCCGATCTCTCGTTGTGTATATCCACACCTTGAAAGCTTTATAATTTTAACCTCATTTTCACTATCAACTTGATTAATTAATTTTTCAAAATCAAGCTTAGTACATAAACTATCTTCAAAACTATCTTCATGTATCAGCAAATCAATTAATTCTCCTGGATTATCAGTAGATTTAGCTAGTGCATTCAAATAGACTACGCTCTCATACGATTGTCTCTTCGCAGTATGAAATTTATTGTTTAATTTCCACATTGCATTTATAATAGTTTTGTAAGCTATAGTTATAAATTCAAAATCTTTATTTATGTCATAGCTTTCATATGCCCTATAGAAGTTAAGTGATATCTCTTGAGACAGATCTTCTTGCTCTATAGGCATAAACCAATACTGTTTTAACATTTTGGCTCTGAGCGGTGCGAATTGGCAGTAGCACTGCTCAAAGTCCATTTCATGTATTACCCCTTTGATTTTTATAAGCTTCATTTTTCCCCCTCCTCACAATTAATTTTAAGAAACCACATAAGCTTGTCTACCTCGTATTAAAATCAAACTTCTCTCACAGACACTAATTAAATCTTGTTCTTTAGTTAACCTATTAAACCCTACATTGTTAAACATAATATCTTGCGTAGCAATTGTTAGCACTTCTTTAAACTCTTGTTCTGTTATACTTGCTTTCAAATCTCTTAAAAACTTGAATGACATTTTTGAATTCCACCACCTTGAATATGTTTACCCTCACACTGGAGCCGTTTGAATATTAATTTAAACTTTTTATATTGTTTAAATCAGATAAATCTTTACCTGTATAGGCTTTAAGAAATCTGAATAACTCTATTCTTGTGACCTTAAGCCTACCTAGTTTTAGACCTATTAATATATTCTTATCTATAAGATCATAAACTTTATGCTGATCAACTTTTAAAATCTTTGCTACTTCTGGAACTGTATATAATAAATCTTCCATTTTTGCCTCCTAAATCATTTAATTCTCATCTGTGTCATTTTCTAAAAAATATGTTATGGAAACTCCAAAATAATCAGCTATTTTTTTTAATTTATCTACCTTAGGAATGCTCCTTCCGGTCTTCCAATCACTTAAAGTTGACGTTGATATTTCCGTATCTTTCGCTACTTTATACGCTGTCATATTATTGTTTTGTAACAATTTGGCGAATTTTGGGTACAAATTCCCACCTCCATTCCGTAAAAAATACTTGTCACTATTACGGAAATGTGATATATTTTAATTGTTGAGAATAAAATATATATAACATTACCGTAACATTAGACTTTCTTAGTGTATATGATGTACATTAGCTAGGTTTTCTTAGCTATGTTTAAAGTATAATCCGTATTTCTTAGATAGTCAAGTGTTTTTATTTAAGTTTTCTTAAATACTTTTATGGTAATAGTAAGGAGAGCCTAAAATGTATAATATATTTGAGGAATTATTACAAAAACATGGAATTACAGCTTACAAAGTCGCTAAGGAAACTGGAATAGCTACGTCTACATTGTCAGATTGGAAAAAAGGAAGGAGTACTCCAAAACAAGACAAATTGCAAAAAATTGCAGATTACTTTGGTATAACGCTTGCTTATCTGCTTGGTACTGAATCTTATGAAACTAATAAATCAGATTTACCTCTAACTAACAAAGAAAAATTAGATATAGAAAAAGAAGCTCAAAAAATGATTGCTAATATCGATAAACTTTCTACAGTAGAATTTTGCGGGACCCCAGCAGATGAGGAGGATAAGGAATACTTAAAATTGGCTTATGAGAAATTTTTAACTGATGTAAGAATATATAATAAGAAAAAATATACTCCCAATAAGTATAAAAAGTAGTATATTATTAGTTTTAAAGGGGATGGGGTATATAATGAACATAAAAAAATTAGCTCAGAAATTAATCAAAAAATGCGGTACAAATAATCCATTTGAAATAGCGGATGCCTTAGGAATATGGATTTACGTTGTACCTCTCGGGAATGTTAGAGGAAATTATTTGTATAGCAAAAAGAAAAAAGTATTTTTTATAAATGAAAATTTGTCTGAGAAAGAAACTTTATTCTGCATAGCCCACGAGCTTGGTCATGCAATTATGCATACTAAAAGCAACGTTTATTTTAATAACTCTAATACTTTTTTCAACCAAAACAAGCATGAAATCGAGGCTGATACCTTCGCTGCCGAACTATTAATTAGCGACAATCTTTTAACTGAGTATAAAGATTTTTGTATTGAGGTTGTAGCCAATTGTGAAGGTGTTGATTATAAATATTTAAAACTTAAATTTGACTTAATTTAATTAAGTATATATTTTTTATTGCCTACAGAACATACATTCTCAAATGAATCAATTTATAGAATTTGAGAATAAAAAAATTGAATATTTATACAAATCCTTGAAAATATTAGTGAAATATAAAGGAGGTTTTTCTTATGCAAGGAGGAACTCGTAAACGAGGTTCTACATGGAGTTACTATTTCGATCTTGGAATAGTTGATGGTAAAAGAAAAAGAAAAGAGAAAGGCGGTTTCAGAACTAAAAAAGAAGCTCAAGAGGATTTAAGAATTGCTTTAAATGAATATGAAAAATGTGGATCTGTTATCACTGAAAGTAACATTTCCGTTGCTGACTATTTTGACTACTGGTACAAAGAATATGTACTTATTAATTGTAAATACAATACACAAGAGTATTACAAAAGAATAATAAAGAATCACATAAGGCCAGTATTAGGTTCTTATAAACTTAAATCGCTAACCCCAACTGTATTGCAAGAGTTTATTAATCAAAAATATTTGAGTGGATTATCTAAATCTAGTATAGATAATTTTTATGGAGTTCTTTCAGGTGCACTCAAAACAGCTGTACACCCTTACCAATTTATAAAAGATAATCCCATGCAATATGTTAAATTACCTAAAGATAATAAATCTAAAAACTCTAAAGATGATTTTAAAATAATATCGATTGACGATTATAATAAAATTATTAATAGGTTTCCTATATGTAGTAATTTTTATATACCACTTCAAATTGCCTTTCACACTGGTATGCGCGGCGGAGAAGTTACAGCCTTACAATGGAGTGACATAAATTTAAATAGTAAAACGATAAAAGTTCAGCATACACTAATAAACAAAGGTAAAGGTATATTTGAGCTTGGTCCTCCTAAAACTAAAAGCTCTAATAGAACAATTTTTATAGGTGATACTTTAATTAATATATTAAAAAGACATAGTCTATCTCAAAAAGAAAATAAATTGAAGTATGGAGAATATTATATTAACTCAAATTTTGTATGCACTAAAGAAAATGGTGAGCACATAACAACTGATAGCCTTAAATATTTATCACGAGTTGTAAACTATGAGTTAGTTATAAATTTTAACTTTCACTCGCTTAGGCATACTCATGCTACTATGCTTTTAGAAGGGGGAGCTAATATTAAAGATATTCAAGAAAGATTAGGACATTCAAAGCTTGCTACAACGATGGACACATATTCTCATGTAACAGATAAAATGAAGACTAACACTGTTAACATTTTAGAAAATATAATTACAAAAAAATAATTTGCCACCAATATAAAATTTACGGTGGCAAATTGGTGGCAAATTACATTTTAATTCATATTAAAGCACCCCTAATATCCTATTTGTCTAGATAGTTGAACTACACACTCAACATGATGCCCCTGAGGGAACATGTCTACTGGCTGTAGCTCTACTGCTTTATACCCTAAGTCATCTAATATTCTTAAATCTCTTGCTAGGGTTGCTGGATCACAGGATACATATACTATTCTCTTAGGTTTTACACTTGCAATTGCCTGAAGTAATGACTCTTCACAGCCTTTTCTTGGTGGATCTAGCATTATTACATCTGGGTTAACTCCACTTTTTATAAGCCTTGGAATTTCTTCTTCTGCCTTACCTACTATAAACTCTACATTCTCAACCTTATTTGCAACCTTGTTCTCATTTGCATTTTCTATAGCTTGTGGAATTATTTCTATACCAAATACCATTTTAGCTCTTTTAGATAGAAATAATGAAATTGTTCCTGTACCACAATAAGCATCAAATACAATCTCATTGCCTGAAAGGGCTGCATATTCTAAGGCTTTCTTATAAAGTACTTCCGTTTGAATAGGATTTACTTGGAAAAATGATAATGGAGAGATGTTGAATTTAAACTCACCGATATAATCTGATATTGTATCTTCTCCCCATAAAGTTTTTAATTTATTTCCTAATATTACATTAGTTTTTTCTCTATTTATGCTCTGAATAACAGATTTAAGATTTAAAATATCCCCTCTAAGCGCTTTTATTAGTGGTTTCTCTGCAGGTAACTTATCTCCATTAGTTACTATTACAATCATGATTTCTTTGGTCTTAAAGCCCTCTCTAATCATTATGTGCTTAATAAGACCGCTATGATTTTTTTCATCATAAGGTTTAATCTTGTATTCTTTCATCCAATTTTTTAGAATTTCAACGACCTTATCACCAATCTTACTTTGAATATAACAGTGTTCCATGTTAATTATTTCATGAGATCTAGGTGCATAAAATCCAACTACAACATTTTCATCTTGGAGTCCAACAGGTAACTGAACCTTATTTCTATAATTGTATGGAAACTCCATACCTAAGGTATTATGAATTTTTAAATTTTCAATTTTACCTACTCTTTCTATAACGTCCTTCACCCTTTGAGTCTTAAACCGTAATTGCTCATCATAAGATACGTGTTGTAAGTTACATCCTCCACATCTCTTGTAGATTTTACATACTGGCTCGGCTCTATGTACTGATGGTATTATAACTTCTAAAAGTTTTCCTACTCCATAAGTTTTATTAACTTTTATAAGTTTTATCTTAACTGTTTCATTTTTCATTGCTTCCTTTACAAATACAGTAAAGTTATTTATCTTTCCAACGCCCTCACCCTCATGACCGTAGCTATCAATTTTAATTATATAATCCAAGTTTTTTTCTATATCTACATTAACGTTATTCAAGTGAGTCTTTAAATTTTCAAATTTCGCTTCTACTAATTCCTCTTCCTCCTCACTCTTTAACATTTTATCTTTCATAGCCTCATTGTTTGCTCTTTGAATTTCTTCTTTTTCATACATCTCTATTGTTGTTTCATCATTTTTTATCTTATTATGTTTATTCATTAAATCACCCTCTATTTAGCTTATAATCACTCTTTATTCTATCAGAAAAAAGTATTATTAACCATAATATCCTACATTATTTATATTATACGATTTAAACAGATGTTATTATACATAACTCTAAGAATTCTTTAGATAACTTAGTATTCAAAATCATTTCACCACTGAAATAATATTAAATTTTACTTTAAACAATCTATTAAAATAAAGACAAATATAAAAACTCTAGCTTTCTAACTAGAGTTTTACTACGTTAATTTTAATGTGTGCTCTTTAAATAATATATTCACGCTTACCTCACTTCACTGTTGAAAAGTCTCACATTCAGTTCTATTACTACCAAGTTCAACACCCTCGTGAATTTGTATAAAGTCTGCTCCACAATTTCTATTAATATTAAATCTACAGGTTATGGTGTCACAGTTAATAATAGGGTTCATAGCTATATTAGAACTACTAAATATTTGTTTTATCTCCCCAGCTACATTCATGTTAAATACACTTGTAATGGCATTTTTAATACCTTTTCCCTCAAATGTTCCACATTGTGTATGTTTGTTATTGCCACCACCTATACCCTGAATATCAATTTTCTTTGCTGAACATAATCCTGAAATGTTGTGAATACAATTATTAGCATCACATGTCAATGTTCCACTCAAAATAACACTCCCTTACAATTATATTTTTCTTATTATATGGAGTATTAAGATTCTTATACTATGGTATTAATTTAAAATTGAAAGTTTAAAATTAAAATTAAGGATAAAAGCCTTATAGATTTTCAAAATAAATGTATAAATTTATTAAAATATATGTATATGCACAAAAGAGAAAGACACCCTTTTCGGGTGTCAATAATGAATCAGTTGCCAAATATGTTATATTGTAAGTTTTATCCACAAACCTGATAATTATACATCTTATTTCACATAATTTCAATAAATTTATAGATTCTTATTATACATTTGTCTTTCCGCTATATACCATACCAACTTTAGAATCCATAGTTATAAAACAACCTGATTTTATGATTTCTGTGGCTCCTGTTGCATTATATATTATTGGAATATTTCTTGAGTTGCATTCTAAAACTACACTAGAACTCATCTCATCACTTTCAACTATTATCCCTGAAACATCCTCTAACACATTGACATACTCTCTACCTAATTTATCCACAATTATAACTTGGTTTTCATCCATATTGTTGATAATATCTTTTGGGCTATTTGCATGAAGTGCAGTTCCGTAAGCTGTACCGTTATTAGATCCTTTACCTTGTAGAAGTATATCTCCAATAATATGCACTTTCATCATATTAGTACTTCCAACATAGTTCATTGGAATTCCAGCAACAATTACTACTAAGTCACCCTTTTCAACATAGTTAGACGCCAATGCTATTTCTGAAGTTTTTTCTATCAATTCATCTGTATCTTTAAATTTCGGAGTAAGTATTGCTAAAACTCCCCAGTTTAATGCCAAGCTTCTAGCAACTTTTTCATAAGGAGTACATGCAATTATTGTACACTCTGGTCTATACTTTGATATTTGTCTCGCAGTTTGACCACTTTGAGTTGCTGTAATAATCGCAGATGCATTAAGTTCCATCGCTGTGTTACAAGTTGCAACGCTGATTGCATTTGGTACGTTTGGAACATGAACTTTTTTCCTCTTACCAAAATTTTCTTCATAGTTAATATATTGCTCTGCTTTTATAGCTATTTGAGCCATAGTTTTAACAACCTCTACTGGATATTTACCATTAGCTGTTTCTCCACTAAGCATTATTGCATCAGTACCATCAAAAATTGCATTTGCCACGTCAGAGGCTTCTGCTCTTGTAGGTCTTGGATTTCTAATCATAGAGTCAAGCATTTGAGTTGCGGTTATTACTGGTTTACCTGCTATATTACACTTTTCTATAATCATTTTTTGAACAACAGGTACTTCTTCTGTAGGAATCTCAACTCCTAAGTCTCCTCTTGCTACCATAATTCCATCAGAGTATCTTATAATTTCATCTATATTATCTACGCCTTGTCTATTTTCTATTTTAGAAAATATTTGAATATAATCTCCACCATTTTTATCTAGAAGCTTTCTTATATCTAATACATCTGTGCCTTTTCTTATAAAAGATGCAGCAACTATATCGACTTCACATTCTATACCAAATTTTAAATCTGCAATATCCTTTTCTGTGAGTGCAGGTAGTTTTAATGCAACTCCTGGAACATTCATACCTTTGTGATTTCCAATAACCCCTGTATTTTCAACAATGGTTTTAATGTTTTTTCCATCTATTGATTTTACATTTAATGCTACAAGACCATCATTTATTAAAAGCTTATCCCCTGGCTTTACATCCATATATAATCCCTTATAAGTAATTGAACATTTGTTTTCATTACCAATAATGTCCTCACCACAATGAACCGTAAATGTAGTTCCCTCTTTTAATTCCACAGTGCCATTTTCGAAATTCCCTGTTCTTATTTCTGGCCCCTTTGTATCTAGTACTATTGCGATAGGTTTTTGAAGTTCTTCTCTAACTTCTTTTATCATATCGATTCTAACTTTATGTTCCTCATGACTACCGTGTGAGAAATTAAGTCTTCCTGCATTCATACCATTTTCAATTAATTTCTTTACAATCTCCTTATCATTAGTTGTAGGCCCCATTGTACAGATAATTTTTGTTTTTTTCATAGTTATCCTCCTCTTAATTCGAATAATTTTGGTTTCATTATGCAGATAACACTACTAACAAACAAAACTATATTAGAATATTTTAATTATATTTCAAGATTTATTAATTAGATAAATCTATAGATAGCTTATATAACTCTTCATCAAATTGTGATTCCATTGCTAGTGCTTCTTTAATATCCATATCAATTATTTTATTTCCTTTTATCCCTATAACTCTAGCACTTTTACCACTCATTAATGTTTCAACTGCTTTATTTCCCATTCTTGAAGCTAAAATTCTATCAAAGGCACTTGGACTTCCACCCCTTTGAATATATCCAAGAACTGTAGCTCTAGTTTCTATGCTTGTAATTTCTTCTATCTTCTTCGCTAATTTTTGAGCCCCGCCAACACCCTCTGCTAAAATTATAATGTTATGAAGCTTTCCACATCGCTTTCCTTTAAATATATTTTCACATATATCTTCTATTGCGAAGGATTTTTCAGGAATTATTACTTGTTCTGCTCCACCTGCAATTCCTGCAAATAAAGCTAACTCACCACAATTTCTTCCCATAACTTCAATTACACTTACTCTTTCATGCGAGCTTGAAGTATCTCTTATTTTATTTATTGCATCGATAGCTGTATTTAACGCTGTATCAAAACCTATTGTATAGTCTGTATACTCTAAATCATTATCAATAGTTCCTGGAACCCCAACAGTTGCAACACCTAAATCACTTAAGAGATCTGCTCCTTTAAATGATCCATCTCCTCCAATTACTACTACTCCATCTATTTTTAAAACTTTGATTACATTCAAAGCCCTTTCTCTTCCTTCAGGGGTTCTAAATTCTTCACTTCTTGCCGTTCTTAAAATAGTCCCACCTCTTTGGATTATATCCGAAACCGACTGTTTATCCATTTCAAATAGTTCACCATTAATTAAACCATTATAACCTCTATGTACTCCAAAGACTTTAATACCTTTTCCAATTCCAGTTCTTACCACTGCCCTTATAGCTGCATTCATTGCTGGAGAATCGCCACCACTTGTCAACACTGCAATTCTTTTCATTATTATTACCTCCTCGTATTATTATCTTCTAATACCATTATAACAGTTATATCTATCAACTTAATTTATTTGTGCAATTTTCTTAAATTATAATATTTTATTTCAATTGCAATGATTAAGTTTAATCCAATTTTCACACTATATTAAACTTTCATACTTTCATTTTAATGTATAGGGTTATTACTTTCAATACATTAATTCCCTTATAATTGATGTAATCATTTACCTTTTTATTTTTTCATATATAAAATATATTTATATTTATTATCTCCAATTTTCATCAAAGAATTTAAGTTTAAAACTTTAAATTTAAAATTTAAAATTTAAATTTTAAATCAAAGATTGGAAATTTATAATTTATAATTTATAATTTATAATTCATAATTTATAATCTATCCCCCCCTCTTTACCCTTACCTAAATAAAAATCAAGAGAGTATACAACTATTAAGTGATATACCCTCTTGCTATACTTTTACTTGTACTTATACTTATACTTATTTCTACTGTATCTACAAGTTTAATTTATAAAATTGCATTTTATCTCTTTACTAGTGGAAATGCTATTACATCTTTTATAGATGTTGAATTTGTTAAAAACATCATCATTCTATCTATTCCAATTCCAAGGCCTCCAGCTGGTGGCATGGCTACATCAATGGCTACTGCAAATTCCTCATCCATTGGACTTGCAGTTTCTAATCCTGCTCTTAACTGGTCTGCTTGTTGATGAAGTAGTATTCTCTGTCTAAGTGGGTTATTAAGCTCTGAATATGCATTTCCAAGTTCTACTCCAAAAGCATAAGGCTCAAATCTTTCTATTAATTCTTCATTGCTTCTATGAACTTTACAAAGCGGAGATGAATCTAGTGGAAAATCAATAACAAAGGTTGGTTCTATTAATTTATCTTCACAGTATGCTTCAAACAGAATAAGAATAAGATCCCCTTTGCTAGTTTCCTCTAGGCTTAATCCTTCCCTCTGCTCTTCAAGTAGCAACTCTTTTTCTATAATTAATGGTACAATCTCTTCTTTGGTTAATCGCTCTACATCTATTCCCGTATCTTTATTTACTAAATCGCACATAGTTTCTCTCTTCCAAGGTGCTTTAAAGTCTATCTCAACTCCATCATATACTGCTTTTGTAGTTCCTTTAATTTTCGTAAATACGCTCTCATACATATCTTCCATAAGTCTCATCATGTCATTATAATCTGCATATGCCATGTAACATTCAAATAGTGTAAACTCTGGATAATGAGTTCTATCTATCCCTTCATTTCTAAAGGAACGACCCATGGTGTATACTCTTTCAATGCCTCCAACCATTAATCTTTTTAAATAAAGTTCCGGAGATACATTCATAAATACCTCACAATCAAGGGCATTTACCCTTGTTATAAATGGTTTAGCTTCCCCTCCACCATATTTAGTATCAAGTATTGGAGTTTCCATTTCCATAAACCCTCTTGAATCCATAAATTCTCTAATTGCATACATAGCCCTTGAACGATTCATAAATCTTTCTCTAACATCTTGGTTCATTATCATATCTAGAGATCTATGTCTTTGTCTTAAATCCAAATCCTGGATTCCATGGTATTTCTCTGGAAGAGATCTTATTGATTTTGATAGAACTGTAATATTTAAAGCCTTTATAGTTATCTCATTAGTTTTCGTTCTAAATATAGTTCCTTCTACCCCAACAATATCTCCTGTATCCAAAAGTTTTATAACTTCATACGCTTCTTCACCAATCTCATTTTTACTTACATAAATTTGTATATTACCATTCTGGTCACTTAAATTTAAGAAGGATGCCTTACCCATTCTTCTTAATAACATTATTCTTCCTGCTAAAATAAATTTCTCTTCACTATCAATACTATCAAAGTTATCTAGTATATAACTAGCAGTTGTATTTGGGTTAAATGTATATGGATATGGATTAATGCCTCTGCTTAGAAGTTCATTTAATTTTTTTATTCTCTCCACATTAAATTCATTAGCATCCTCCATTATTTGTTGTAAGTTATTTAATTCTACGTAATTATTGTACATATATAGTACCACCTTTCAATTTTGATTATTTAAAACCTAAATTCCTAATTTTGAATTTTGAATTCTAAATTCTTACCCTTACCCATTATTTTTGGCAAAATAAAAAAACCCTCACCCCCAAGACTAATGTCTTGGGGACGAGAGTTACAAAATTCAACTTCGTGGTACCACCCCAGTTTATCAATATGTCACCATATTGACCTTTTCAAGTACGGCTTTTAAATGAAACTCCTTATAACTTTACTTAAAAAAGTTCTCTTCACTAACTAAATCATAGATTTGTAGTGTCATTCATGCTTATACCCTAGCTCTATAACGGGAGCACCCGTTACACCATCTCCTCTTCTTAATGAAACTTATTCATTTTTATTTGAATAAGCAACTTTCACTATAAAAATCTATAGTAATAGTTAAAGGTCCAGTGTACAACTCCAAGGCTTTTTTCATTAAACTGTTTTTTGCTTTCTCTCACCATCTAAAGCTCTCTGTAAAAAAATTTGAGTTTAACTACTCTTCTCTTCATAGTTTTATTAAAGTTATTTTATTATAATCAAAATTAAATGTCAAGAATATTTTAAATAATTATTTTTTTATTCTAACTATGGATTATTAGGTTATGTTTCAATAGTTTGTTAAAATTGGACTTAAATATTATCTGAGCATAACACCCTTTGCAGGGTTCTTGAATTTAATTCGACTATGGGAGTGTTAAAATCGTTAAGCGAGAATCTAAATCTGTGATTTAGCCCTTCGAACTTACTCATTTGAATGAATATGAAAATAAGTTTCTCCCATACAGTAATGAAACTCCACCTCATATCCATTCTATGGAATAAGTTCTACTTACAAAACACAAAGTTTTGAGTATCACTTAAATCAAGGTTCTGAAACGGTTTATCGAAAATAATATGAAGTCCTTGTCAATAACACCTGTTTAAAACATATTCTATTCTTCTACAACTTTAACATTTTCATCTCCAAATAAACTTCTTAGTATAGATGTAGTGTCATAGTCATTTTTAAGCCAACTTTTTTTATTTATCAGATACTTCTTGCTTGTTTTAGAAACAAACATATAGGTTGGAGTATTCCCAAAGTCATCCTCAAAGTTATCACGAAGAGTTTTCATTGCAATATTAAGCTTGCTATCATCATCAACACGAATAAAGATCTTATCTCTTCTCACGTTAACTAGTGGAGATATTTTTTCACAAAGTATCTTAGGCTGTTCTTCATCTTCTAATGCAACACGACCTTCAATGGTCACAATTTCATCTTCCTCAACAAACTCCCTATATGCAGCAAAAGTTTTTGGAAAAATAACCACTTCAATAGTTCCCCACAAATCTTCTAGGGTTGCAAATGCCATTGCTTGATTATTTCTTGTAATCTTTTTAGATACTGATGTTAATAGACCTCCTAAAATAACCCTCTGTTTATCTTTAACCTTAAAATTATTGCTCACCACTGCAGTTTCTTCAACTACCTCATTTTCTTCTAAAGTGTCAGCTAAAACTAAGTCAGATATTTTATGGCTAGTAGCATTCTTTAGTGTTTTCTCATAGTCATCTAAAGGGTGACCTGATAAATATATACCAGTTATCTCCTTTTCCATAGCTAAAAGATACTTTTTATTAAACTCTTGTATCTCTGGATATACTATTTGAAAACTACTTTCTTCTTCATCTCCACCTTGGAATAAGCTGATTTGTCCAGGAACATTCCTTTTTCTCTCATTATTTATTCCATCTAGAAGCTTCTCAAATACTGCTACGAGTTTTGACCTGTATATTCCAAGACTATCAAAGGCTCCAGCCTTTATTAATCCTTCCACAGCCCTTTTATTTACTGCTGAAGAGTCAATTTTACTACAGAAATCACTGAAACTTTTAAAATTACCTCTAGCATCTCTTCTTTCCACTATTGATTCAATAACATTTGCTCCTACATTCTTTATTGCAGAAAGCCCAAATCTTATAGTATTATCTTTTACAGTAAACTTTGTATAACTTTCATTTATATCTGGTGGAAGAACCTTAATTCCAATATTTTCAGCAAATCTTATATAGTATGCAACCTTTTCATTGTTCCCCATTATACTATTAAGCATTGCCGCTATAAATTCAGCTGGATAATAGTACATTAAATATGCTGTTTGATATCCTACCACCGCATAAGCAGCAGCATGACTCTTGTTAAAAGCATAGGATGCAAAGTCCATCATTTGGTCAAATATCTTATTGGCAGCCTGCTCTGTAATTCCATTTCTCATGCAACCTGGAACTAAAACTTCACCCTCATCATTAACTATTCCATGAACAAAGTTCTTTCGTTCCTCTTCCATAACCTTGTGCTTTTTCTTTGACATTGCACGTCTTACAAGGTCACTTCTCCCCAAAGAATATCCTCCAAGCTTTCTAACTATTTCCATTACTTGTTCTTGATATACCATTACTCCATAGGTAACATCTAATATGTTCTCTAATTGTGGTGTTACATATTTAATATCCTCTGGTCTTCTTTTCCCTTCTATGTATTTAGGAATTTCTGCCATAGGACCTGGTCTGTAAAGACTTATTCCAGCTATGATATCCTCAAAACAGTCCGGTTTTAAATCCCTCATAAATGAGGTCATTCCTGCTGATTCAAGCTGAAATACCCCTACTGTTTTACCTTCTCCTATCATGCTATAAACCTTATGATCATCAAAATCAATACTATCTATATCAACCTTTACGCCTTTATTTTCCAATATATTCTTAACAGCTTCATCCATTACAGTTAAAGTTCTAAGTCCCAAGAAGTCCATCTTTAAAAGTCCAAGTTCTTCAAGGGTCCCCATGGTAAACTGTGTTACTATCATACCTTCATTTTTTTGAAGTGGTACGTATTCAACTAGAGGATTTGAAGCTATAACTACTCCAGCAGCGTGAGTGGAAGAATGCCTTGGTAAGCCCTCTAAATCTTTAGCAACATCTATAAGTTCTCTAACTCTTTCCTCTACATCATAAAGTTCCTGAAGCTCACTATTCATCTCTAGAGCCTTTTCTATAGTGATATTTAACACTGATGGTATCATCTTTGCTATCTTATCAACTTCTGCATATGAATAGTTCATAGCCCTTCCAACATCCCTAATGCAAGCCCTTGGAGCCATTGTTCCAAAGGTTATTATTTGAGATACATTGTTTTCTCCATATTTTTCAACAACATAGTCAATAACTCTCTGACGTCCTCCATAACAAAAGTCCGAGTCAATATCAGGCATACTTACCCTCTCTGGGTTAAGAAATCTCTCGAAAATTAGTCCATACTTTATTGGATCTATTTTTGTTATTCCAAGGGTATATGCAACTATAGCTCCTGCTGCAGAACCCCTTCCTGGACCTGTTGGAATCCCATTTTCATTTGCATATCTTATAAAATCCCAAACAATTAGGAAATAGTCAACATATCCCATTTGCCTTATTACATCTAACTCATAATCTAGCCTATCACAAAGCATTTTTCCTTCTTCTGATGTATTTTTTATATCCTCTAACTTCTTCTCATCAAAAATTCCATTCAAAGAAGAAAACACTTTATATCTCTCTACAAGCCCTATATAACAAGTTTCTCTAAGATATTCAAAGGGGTCAACACCCTCAGGTAGTGGAAATTTTGGAAGCTTTGATTCATGAAACTTGTAATTAAAATTACACTTATCTGCTATTTTAACCGTATTTTCCATAGCCTCTGGTATATATGAGAAAATTTCATTCATTTCCTCTGGAGATTTAAGATAAAACTGATCTGAAGGATATCTCATTCTATTTTTATCCTCTGTAGTCTTAGCTGTCTGAATACAAAGTAACACATCATGGGACTTATTATCTTCTTCTTTTATATAGTGAATATCATTGGTACATATTACAGGAATTTCACATTCCTTGGATAACTCCACTAACATTTCATTTACCTGTAGCTGTTGCGAAATCCCATGATATTGCAACTCTAAGTAAAAGTCATCCTTAAATATTTCCTTATATTTAAGTGCAATTTCCTTAGCCTTATCTCTATTACCTCTTAAAAGATTTTTTTGAACCTCGCCTCCAAGACATGCACTGCTTGCTATAAGTCCCTCACTATGCTTTTTCAGAAAATCATAGTCAACCCTAGGTTTGTAATAAAATCCTTCGATTGATGCAGCAGATACAATCTTCATTAAATTCTCGTATCCTATCTCATCTTTAACTAATAAGACTAGGTGATAAGTATCATTATCCTTTTGAGGCTCTTTAATATTCATGGACTTTCCAGCTACATATATTTCACAGCCTATAATTGGTTTTATCCCATTTTCTATGGCCTCTTTATAAAAATCTACTGCTCCATACATAGTTCCGTGATCTGTAATTGCAATAGCCGTCATCCCTAGTTCTTTTGTTCTTTTTATAAGCTTAGATATTTTCCCTGATCCGTCTAAAAGACTATACTCTGTGTGTACATGTAAATGTACAAAATCCTTCATGTCCTCACCTCCCGGTTCTTTATCAATTCATCTGTCTTATATATATTTTAACTTAATTTACGCATTTCATCCTTTAAAAATCCATAAAGGATTTTGTCCTGCGTTTTAAATTCTAAATTCTACATTCTTCACTTAAATTCATATATTCTGAGTAAAATCTCTTTATTTCCCCAGCAATAATTTAATTCTTAAGTTTTCCCTGAACTATTAATCTATCCTTACCATCAAAAGTGCATGTAACCAACGTAATTATCGCTTCTTCGCTACTATCCAACACATAAGTATCCTCAGGTGCAACTGTAAAACTACGTGTAACCTCATAAGTATAAGTTGATTCATTTGTAGATATCTTTATATCATCGCCAATTTCTAACTTATTTAACTTTAGAAAAAATTCTCCTGTATCATAACTTCTATGTCCTGCTAGTGCACAGTTCCCAACCTTACCCGGCATAACAGTGTCCTCAAAATGACCTACAGCATACTTTATAACATCATCTTCAATCCCTCTCGCAACTACTACGTTTAGGTTTATTTTTGGTATTTCTAATATTGCAATGGGGTCTATTTTATCTATATAATAGTTTATTTCTTTAGGTTTATCTTGGCTACCTTCATCTACTTTCTCTTCAGCTTTTTTGTCCGGGTCCTTAGTCTCATCAGTATTTTCATTTAGAGACACAAATTTTTCATAAAGCTTATCCTGGACTTTATTGGTCTCCCACTTTCCTTTAAATGCAAACAATAAAAGTCCAATTCCAATGATAATTAATAAAATACCCAAAAAATTTCTAACCTTATTATTCATAATTACACCCCTACTTCTTTTAAATATTCTAACTAACATTAATAATATTTAAACTTATGTGCTCTAAGTTATATTATTTACTCTTTAGTTGTGAAAAAATCAACATAGCAAATCCCATGCTGACTATAATTCAAAAGAAATTTAGCTATTATAATCTACCACCTTAGATGAATCAATATACGGCTTTATCTTGCCTAATACTTCATTTACATGATAAGGATGAACTTGATAATTATTCATACCTTCCAGTGATTCAAATCTTGTAATTAAAGCTATATCAAAGGATCTATCAGTTCTAAGTTCATCTCCGCCGACTTCTAAGCCCTTAAGTTCTGGAATTTTACCTTCCATTGCCCTAAGTGTGGTAGCTACAAATTCTATATTAGCTTCATTAGCTTCTTTTAATTTAAATAATACTATATGGTTAAACATAATATCCCTCCCTATTAATTGTACACTCTTAATTAGAATTACACGCTATCTTTTAAGCATCTTTGCTGACATTATAGCTTTCCCCATTAGTTCTTTATTTTGATTGTACATTGTAACCTCAACCTTGGCATAGTATCTTCCTCTGTCTAATACTTCAGAATATACATCTATTACTCTTCCAATTTGTACAGGCTTTGTGAAATAAGCTGTAAAACTATCTATTGCTACGTTAGTAGCTCCATTTTGTCTTAATGCCATAGTTCCCATTGTTGACAATAGCATATTTAGTGCATTCCATGATGCTGTTCCAATGGAATCAAGCATTTCTGGTATAATTTCACCCCAAAAATGTATAGTATCCTTATTTGATTCAAATTCAAAATTCTTCAAAATTAAATCATCTAAAGTTTGACCTACCTGCGGCTGCCTTACAACTATTTGCATCGCCTTTATAACATCTTCTCTTGTAATTACCCCTACAAGTTTATTTTTATGAACAACAGGGCATATTTTTATACCTTCCCATGCCATAATATGAGCTGCATAGGCCACAGTGCTTGTAGGAATCAACACTATGGGGTTCTTTGTCATAATGTTACTTATGGTTTCACTATCATTATTATGTTTTATCTGAGTTATACTAACCACACCAACTACATTAGTTTCTTCATCTATAACTGGATATCTTTCATGACTTGTTTTTTCACCTAATTCTCTTAATTTTACAACCTTGTCCCAACTATTTATGGAGCAAGGCTCTTTAGCCATTACATCCTCAACTAAAACAATTTCTTTTTTTACATTATTTTCATAAATAGCCTTATTTATAAGACTAGCTACAGTAAACGTATCATAGGTGCAAGAAATTACAGGAAGTTCATTTTCATCTGCCAAAGCTTTTATTTCCGGACTACAGTTAAACCCACCTGTAATTAGCACTGCACATTTATTCTCAAGTGCTAACCTATGTGCTTCTTCTCTATTTCCTACTATTAGTAATGCACCAGGACTTATATATCTTTTCATGGTGTCAATTTCCATAGCTCCAATTACGAAACGTTCGAGAAAGTTATCATCTCCAGCTTTCCCACCAAGGAGTGTTCCATCAACAATGTTTGCTATTTCCTTAAATGATATTCTATCTATACGTTTCTTTTCTATTTTCTCAACTCTTACAGTACCAACTCTAGGAATTGTATTAACAATTCCTATCGTCTCGCACTCCTTTATTGCTCTATATGCAGTTCCTTCACTTACCCCTAGGTCACTTGCTATACCTCTTACTGAAATCTTCGTGCCTATTTCTAATGATAATATATGCCTTATTATCTCTTCATGTTTAGACATCTTTATCTACCTTCTTTTCTTAATTCATCTGCTATTTTTTCTATTCTTCTTAACCTATGATTCACTCCCGATTTTCCTACAGGTGGATTTAACATTGCCCCAAGTTCTTTTAAAGATTCATCCGGAAAATCTAACCTTATACGTGCAACTTCCTTTAAATTCTTTGGTAGTCTATCGAGTCCGATCTCACTTTGTATTAACTTTATACTTTCTACCTGCCTTACCGCCGCATTAACAGTTTTGCTGAGATTTGCAGTTTCACAATTAACAATTCTATTTACATTGTTTCTCATTTCTTTCATTATTCTTATGTTTTCCAACTCTAATAGAGCACTATGAGCACCTATAATATTTAACAAATCTACTATCTGCTCACCCTCTTTTAAGTAAATAACAAAACTATTCTTCCTTTGAATTACTTTGGAATTTAATTTATAACTGTTTATAAGTATACTAAGTTCCTTAGCGTAATCCTCATCATGGGTTACAAACTCCAGGTGATAAGTTTTTTCTGGATTGCTAATACTTCCGCCACCTAAAAATGCCCCTCTTATATAAGCTCTTTTACACTCTTCATTTTTTATAATCTCATGTGGTATCCCGTAGTTTATATTAAATAAGCTTTCGTTTTCAATTATTCCAAGTTCCTGTAACAATCCTCTTACATTAACTTCTTCAGGTATCAAAACCATATATATATTATTCTTCTTCAAGGAATTACTCTTCTTAACTAATAATTTAGTATGAATATCGAAAAACTCTTTTAGAATTTTAAAAATTAGTCTTGCTATTGCTGGATTTTCTGTTATAACTTTGAATGTGACTGATCTATTAAATCCAAACCCTAAAGTACCACTAGCCTTCATTATCGCTGATAATTGAGCCGCTGCTTCATCTTTAGATAGTTCACCACTTCTACATGCTTCATTCTTAACCTTTAGTGAAAATGACATATCTCTACTCCCTATTCTTGTTTTCTTTTCTCAACCTTTGCTCTAGATATATATATTCTAAAATTCGTCTCTCATCGTGAATCATTTTTTTCTGCATTATTGTTTCTACTAGAATCTTTGCAAGTTTATTTTCATCATGTCTTATCAGACCATTTTTAATTTTTATCATATCACATTCTATATATTTAGTATTGAGATTTTCTTTATCATCACGGTCTAATACTACAAAAGTTGAACCCTTTTCTAAGTATTTTCCCCTTATAATTTCTCCTTCATTGGTGATTCGTTTATTTACAATTGTATAATCAACTGTAACTCCATCACAGTGAGACATTATAGCCCTTATATGGTCCTGTACACTAAACCCATCACTTTCTCCTGGTTGTGTCATTATATTGGCTACATAAAGTTTTAGTGCCTCTGTAGATCTTATTGCATCGCTTATATCTTGAACCATTAAATTAGGAATAATACTTGTATACACACTTCCAGGACCTAATACAACTGCATCAGCCTCTAAAATTGCATCGATTGCCTCTTTTACACCCCTTGCATTCCTTGGCTCTATAAACACCTCATCTATTGGAGAATTTCTTTTTAAACTCTCTCTCGGAATAGATGATTCACCTCTTATGGTAGCACCATTTTTAAGCTTTGCATACAACTCTACATTTTCTAAAGTAACTGGTAAAACCTGTCCTGTCACAGCTAAAACATAGCTAGTTTTTTTTACCGCTTCAAGAAAGTTATCTGAAATTCCGTTCATCGCAGCTAAAAATAAATTTCCAAAGCTTTGATTTTCTAAACTTCCGTCCTTAAATCTATATCTGAATAATTGCTCCATTAAAGGCTCCGTATCTGCTAACGCTATTATGCAGTTACGTATATCTCCTGGTGGTAAAATTCCGAGGTCTTGCCTTAATACACCAGACCCACCACCATCATCTGCTACTGTTACTATTGCTGTTATGTTTGAGGTATATTTCTTAAGTCCGCTAAGCATGTTAGAAAGACCAGTTCCCCCTCCAATAACTACAACTTTAGGTCCTTTTCTCAATATATTTTTTTCAAATAATTGATCATATGAATTATTCCCTTGTGCCGAAAAATTCAATGCTTCCAATCTAATTATTGCCACAATTTGTTTTGAATATTTTATAATAGAAATCAATGTGAACATAATTCCTAAAATTAATATAAAAACCATTGTGCCTTTTACAGTTTTACTATTATTCACACCTGTTATTAATTTAATTATAGCATAACTACTTAAACTTATACTTATCACCATTAAACATATCCATCTTTTAATTTCCACGCCAGGGGTCATCCATGCCCTAAGCTTCATCGCTTTCCAGCTCCTCTATTTACATCCTCATTTATATCTCTATGATCTATCATCGCATTACTGCCACTATGATTTAATACTTCATATATCTTATTTGCAATAGCTACAGAACGATGTCTTCCGCCTGTGCATCCTATAGCAACTATAAGCTGTCTTTTTCCTTCTGTTTTATAGTTAGGAATCAAAAACCTAAGCATATCTATAAATGAACTAAGAAACTCTTTAGTTTCTGACTTAGATAAAACATATTCTTTAACGGGTTTGTCTAATCCGCAAAATGGCTTAAGCTCAGGTATATAGTACGGATTAGGAATAAATCTTACGTCCATAACTAAGTCTGCATCTAGAGGAATACCATACTTAAAGCCAAATGACATTACATTAATAAGTAGAGGGGTTTCTATTTGCTCCTCATCTCCATATATGTTAATTAGTTCTTCATTAAGCTCTTTATTTGTAAGTTTAGATGTATTAATAACCCTGTCTGCTCTCTCCCTTATCCACTTAAGCTTTTTCTTTTCTATACTTATTCCAGTAATAATTCTTCCATCTGGTGCAAGTGGATGTTTACGCCTAGATTCCTTATATCTTTTAACTAAAGCTTCTTCAGTAGCCTCTAGGAACACTACTTCATATACGTAACCATCCTTATCTAAGGCACTTAAACTTTCTTTTAAATCATCAAAAAATGTTCTACCTCTAATATCAATTACTATTGCAATTTTATCTATCTTTCCCTCTGTTTTATAACACGCCTCTGCAAACTTTGTTATAAGTGTAGGTGGTAAATTGTCAACACAATAAAACCCAAGATCCTCAAGGCTTCTTATGGCTTGAGTCTTTCCCGCTCCAGACATCCCTGTAACTACTAAAAACTTCATACTAACACACTCCTTCACAGGTTTTAATTTATTAAAAATATCATGTATTCAATTCATTAATTATTGCTTTGATTATATTATACCCAAAATTTCATTTAATTGATAGGCTAACTTACTCCACATCTCCCCCTTGAACCTTATTACATTTATGCGTATTTATAGAGTAAAGGGATAGAAATTACTTTCTATCCCTTTACTCTATTTAATTAATTTTTACTTTAATGAATCAATCAACTCTTTAAATTTAGGTAATGCATTGTCAATAGTTTTATATGCAACGCAATATGCAATTCTAATATACCCTGGGCATCCAAATGATGTTCCCGGTACAATTAGGATGTTATATTTCTTTGCCATATTGCAAAATTCAATATCATCTGCAATTGGAGCTTTAATAAATAAATAGAATGCCCCTTGTGGTTTTATACATTCATATCCAAAAGATGATAGTCCATTATATAACAACTCACGATTATTGTTATAAGTATCAATATCAACCTTATCATCTAAACATCTAGCAATAACCCTTTGAAAAAGTGATGGAGCATTTACAAATCCCAAAATACGTGTAGCTACATTAGCCGCAGCTATTAAGTTTTTAAAATCTGATGCCTCATCTGGAATAACTAAATATCCAATTCTTTCACCTGGTAATGAAAGTGATTTACTATATGAGTACCCTACTATTGTATTGTCATAATATTTTGTTAGGTATGGAACTTCTATATTGTCATATGCAAGTTCTCTGTATGGTTCATCACTAATTAAATATATGTCAGTTCCAAACTCTTGTTGCTTTTCCCTTAAAATATCTGTTAGTTTTAATATTGTATCTTCTGAGTAAATAACCCCCGTTGGATTATTTGGCGAATTAACAATAACAGCCTTAGTTTTGCTTGTAATTTTGCTCCTAAACTCTTCTAAATTAGGTTGAAAATCTTTAGTGTTAGGCGAAACCACCACTAAGTCTCCATCATAATTTGCAGCATAAGCCCTATATTCACCAAAGTATGGCGCAAAAGCAATGACCTCATCTTTTGGATTTAATATAGTTTTAAAAATAACATTCAAACCGCCAGCTGCACCAACCGTCATTAATATATTGTTTTCATTAAACTTTGTATCAAACTTCTTATTAATAGAACTAGCAATTTTACTACGAACGTCATCATATCCTGAGTTGTTCATGTATCCATGAATCATAGTATTGGATTCATGATTTAAAATGTCAAAAACAGCTTCCTTAACAGTACTAGGTGCCTCAACATTCGGATTTCCTAAACTAAAATCATAAACATTTTCAGCCCCATATATTCCCGCAAGCCTTTTCCCCTCTTCAAACATAGCTCTAATCAAAGAACTATTGTTTACATATCCAACCATTTTATCTGCAATCATATCCCTATCCCCCTATTTGTTTTTAGATAAAGCTATCTTCACCTATTATTCTAACCTCAGTGTGTAGCTCTACTTTATATTTCTCATAAACCATAGCTTTTACATGCTCAATAAGATTTAATATATCCTTTGCATCTGCATTGCCCTTGTTTATGATGAAACCTGAATGTTTTTCTGATACCTGTGCATCCCCTACACTGGCTCCCTTTAATCCTGAATCTTGAATTAACTTCCCTGCAAAATATCCTTCTGGCCTCTTAAATGTACTCCCAGCTGAAGCATATTCTAAGGGTTGTTTACTACTTCTCTTCTCAGCTAATTCTTCCATTCTAGCTTTAATTATTTTCTCATCCCCATAAGAAAGTCTAGTTCTAGTTTCAAGAACTACATATCCATATTTTAAAATTGCACTATTTCTATATCCAAACTCCAATTCACTTTTATCTAATTCTCTAATGTCACAATTACTATCTATAACTATAGAGCTTTCAACCACCTTAGACATATCGCCATCATAGGCACCTGCATTCATTGCTGTAGCACCACCTATAGACCCTGGTATACCTGATGCAAATTCTAGTCCTGTTAAACTATTTTTCAAGGCATAGTCAGCTACTGTATACAATTTAGCTCCACACTGTGAAATTACTAAATTTTTATCCACTACCACTTTATTCAAATGGCCTAGATTTATAACAACTCCTCTAATTCCGCCATCCTTCACTATTAGATTGGACCCATTTCCCAACATAAAATAATTCACATTATTTTCTTTACATAAACAAATTAAGGCCCTAACCATTTCATAATTAGATGGATAAACTAGTATGTCTGCTGGTCCACCAACTTTAAAAGAAATATGTTTCTTCATCATTTCATCTATTCTAACATTTTCACTTCCAACAATATCTATTACATTTTGTGTAAAATCATTCATTAATTTCATGGTATACCCCTTGTTATATTATTATATATTAAGTATAGAATAACTCTTGTATGTTTATCAACCATTATTACACTTTTATTTAGTTCTATTTTAAATCAATGTAATTATGCACCATGTTTTTCATAAGTTTTTCTCCAAATTATGTATATTTTAAAAATTGTATCGCCCAAACCCTTTGTAGAATTTATTTATTCTTAGAAAAATAATCTATTATACTCTGACTTGACTTTCCATCCATTGATGGTGTTGATATTAGTTCCTCATAACTGGCTTTCCTTATATTTTCAATACTTCCAAACTTTTTCAATAACTCTCTCCTTCTCTTTTCTCCTACCTTAGGTATCTCATCAAGTATTGAATATAGCGTTCTTTTATCCCTTAAGGTCCTATGATATGTAATTGCAAACCTATGTACCTCATCTTGAATTCGCGTCACTAATAGCATAGATTTTGACGAAGGCCTTAAATTTATCTCATTACCATCAAAAATAAGCCCCCGCGTCCTATGTTTGTCATCTTTCACCATGCCACATACGGGTATGGTTATATTCAGTTCCTTCAAAACTTCAAGAGCTATATTAACTTGACCCTTACCACCATCCATCATAATTAAATCTGGGAAAACAGAAAACTTTCCGGCAGTAAATTTCATATCATTATTATTTATTTTACTTATTTCCTTCAATCCGTGGGTAAATCTTCTTGTTAGAATTTCTCTCATAGAACCGTAATCATCGGCACCTTCAACAGTATTTATCTTAAATCTTCTATAGTCACTATTTTTTGCTATTCCATCTTGGAATACAACCATAGTTCCTACTGAATCCATTCCCATAAGGTTTGATATATCATAGGCCTCAATTCTACTTGGTAAATCCTCTAACTCTAATGCATCCTGAATTTCTAAAAGTGCTATATTATTAAGCTCCTTGTCAGCCTTATGTTTTAGTTTAAACATTTCTAGGGCGTGACTAGCATTTTTCTCAACCATTTCTAAAGTTTTCTTTTTTTCTCCCTTTTGAGGGATCTTTATAGTTACTTTATGCTCTTTCTTTATAGATAACCACTGTTCTAAAACCTCCACCTCTTCACAATGACTCACATAAATAGTTTTAGGTATAAATGCCGTACCACCATAAAAGTTCTTTATGAATTCTTCAATAACATAATGCTTATCTTCACCACCAGTGTTATCTATAATAAAGTGTTCTCTTCCAACAATCCTACCATCCCTTAAAAAGAATATTTGAATACAACTATCCTTTTCATCCTGCGAAATGCCTATAAAGTCTTCATTCTCAAAATTATTACTAATAATTTTTTGCTTTTCATTTATCTTCTCAATGGCTATGAGCTTATCTCTTAGTATTGCCGCTTTTTCAAAATCTAGGGCTTCCGCTGCTTCTTCCATGTCTTTTTTAAGCTGACTAGTAATCTTAACATCCTTACCTGTAAGTAAATCTACAACATCATCAATGATTTCTCCATATTTAGCTTTAGATATTAGACCATCACAAGGTCCCTTACATAGATTTATATGATAATTAAGGCAAGTTCTAGTTCTTGCCCCATCCTCTTTTATAATTCTTCTACAAGTTCTCAATGGAAATACCTTTTTTATAAGTTCATTTATTGTATAAACTGCACTTCCATCAGTATATGGTCCAAAATATCTACAAGAATCATTCCCATGATTTCTAGTAACTATAACCCTTGGAAATTCTTCATTTGTAATCTTTATAAATGGAAAATATTTATCATCCTTCAGTAAAATATTATATCTAGGACTATATTTTTTAATTAAATTGCACTCCAAAATCAATGCTTCTATTTCTGAGTCTGTAACTATATATTCAAACTCACTTATATTTTTAACCATAGCTTTAACTTTTTCACTATGATTCTTAGAACTCTGAAAATACTGCCTTACTCTATTCTTAAGATTTTTTGCTTTACCTACATATATTACTTCCCCCAATGAATTTCTCATTAAATAGACCCCTGGATCCTCTGGAAGATTTTTAAGCTGATACTGAAAGTCAAACATAAAGTCACCTCTTTTGGAATTTAAAATTTAAAATTGAAAATGGTGGATAAAATTCCTTTGTAATTTTTCACAAAAATGAATTTAGAAATTCCAAGGGAATTTCTAAATTCATTCACAATTCACAATTCACAATTCACAATTCACAATTCACAATTCACAATTCACAATTCACAATTACTTAAAATACACCTTCATAAGTTCTTTCGCCATTCCACTAGCATTAAAACTATCATTTCCACCATCTTCTGCTATTATTGCAAATGCAATTTCAGGGTTGTCATAACCTGCGAAACCTATAAACCATGTATGAGGCTCTTTTTTCCCCTCATCATGATCTGCTGTCCCCGTTTTACCCGAAACTTGCACTTCCCACATTTTAGCTGCAGAGCCCGTTCCTTCATTTACAACAGCCTTCATATATTCTTTTAATATTGCTGCATTTTCAGGCGTAGTGACTGTTGCTGCTTCCTTTGGCTCATAGGTTTTAATAACTTTCCCCTCGGGATTCGTAACTTCCTTTACTATATTAGGCTCCATCATAACACCATTGTTTGCTATAGCACTTGCTACTAATGCCATCTCAATTGGACTTGCTAGAACTCCACTTTGACCAATTCCACTTTGAGCTATATTCCCAACTTCTTCTTTGTTGTATTCTGGAAAAACACTATTATCTATAGTAAGTGTTCTAGATGGTATATCCTTATTAAAGAAAAACTTCTCTGCTGTTTCCCTTAATGTAGCATTTCCAAGTTCCATAGCCAACGTTCCAAAAACCACATTACTTGATTTTGTAAATGCTGTCCTAAGATTAATATTTCCTAACGCAACACCTTTATTGTTTTCAAGATATTGGGTTTTGTTGAAATCTATTTTCCCCTTATCACTAAAAGTCCTATCTTGAACACCTGGAATATTTTCTAAAGCACTTAACGCTGTAATAACCTTGAATACAGATCCCGGTGGATATAATCCTGATACAGCTCTATTAAAGAATGGCCTATTTTCATCATTTGATAACTTATCAAAATCCTCTTGTATAGTATTAGCATCAAAGCTTGGCTTTGATACCATCGCTAGCACCTCTCCAGTTTTAGGATCAATGGCCACAACTGATCCTTTTCTTTTCCCTAATACTTCAAATGCCTTTTGTTGTAGCTCTGTATTTAATGTAGTAATTACATTATTGCCAACTTTGTCTTCCTTTTCCTTCTTTGAAAATATATCTTTAATTGAACTTACTGTTTGATTTGAAAGATCTTTATCAAATTTCTTTTCAATTCCACTTGCGCCATACTTCACATCGTTATATCCTACAACATGTGAAAAAGCAACTCCACCAGTATATTGTCTTGTTTGAGAAAACTCTCCTGTTTTTGTACTAACAGCTAATGGGTTCATATCTCTATCGTATATGCTCCCCCTTAAAACTTTGCTTTTTTCAGCTTGAGTTCTCTTATTGTATACGCTATCTAGAGCCTGTTGATTCTTAAATAAGGTGTTATAACTTATATAAGATATTAACCCCATAAACAGTAATAGAAATACAATCATTACATTCTTTATATTATTTTGTAGATTATTCATAACTATTACTCTCCTCTGATATTTTTTGTATTATCCCTAATGCAAGATAGCTTATTAACATAGAACTTCCACCATAGCTAACAAAGGGAAGGGTTATCCCCGTAAGTGGTATTGCTCCAGTTACTCCACCTATAATTACCAATGTCTGAGATACTATCATAGTACTGTATCCCACCGCTAAAAGCCTCGAAAATCTATCCTTTGTATATAATGCGGCCCTTGTACATCTATAGAATAATAGGAAGTTAAAAATTATTACTGCAAAGCCTATAAGTAGCCCTAATTCTTCACATATTGCAGCAAAAATAAAGTCTGACTCTACAACTGGAATATAACCTGGATATCCATTACCAAGGCCTACACCAAAGTATCCTCCACTTGCAATTGCTATTAATGATTGCACAAGTTGTAATCCTTGATCATATCCATATTCCCATGGATTTCGCCATATCATTACCCTTACTTTTACGTGACTAAATAAAAAGTACCCAATATAACCACCAACTAAAAATAGTACTAATGCTATAATTACATACTTTTTATTTGAGGTCGCTATATATAGCATAGTAAGAGATATTGCAAAGAAAATTAATGCTGAACCTAAGTCTGTCTGTGCAAGCATAAATAATAGAGATGCCATAACTACAATCGCCGGCTCTATTAAACTTATATATTTATAGGAACTTTCTTTTCTCATTCCTACTAAATTTCCTATACTAATCCAAAATTTTGAAGGTTTTTCATAATCCTTTAGTGCCGAAGCTAAATATGCAACTAAGGCTATTTTACCAAATTCTGAAGGTTGAAATCCAAATCCCAAAATTGTTACCCAGTTTTTAGCTCCAAAGGTTTCTTTTCCAAAAAATGTTCCCATAGACATAAATATAATTGTAATTATCATATAAAAATATTTATATTTACTAAATCTCTTCAAATCAGGTAGTATTACAACTATTAAAATAAATATAGTCATACCTAAAGCAAAAAATATAACTTGTTTAGCGGTTAAAAACGTTCTAGTTCCTTCTGCTATAAAACTACCTCCCGAAATAGGAATATCTAACCTATATATCATAGCAATACCTATTACTGCTAATATGTTAGAGAATAGCAGTATAAACTTATCTCCATCTGGATAAAATCTTCTTATTATAAAATGTGAATAAGCTAATAATCCACATATTACAGCCCCAATAATTATTGCACCTTTATCAATGGTCGGTGTTAAAATTGCCACATTAAAAAATAATGCCATTACAAGTAAATAAGTATATCTAAGCACACGTTTTTCTTGTTTTATAGTGTTCATATTTTCATCCTTCCATTAAGGCATCTTCAAAAAAATGAATAAGTCAGTATATTCAACTGTTTTGTGTTACACTACGTCATCATACCCTTAGATGGCACCACCATATATGGAGCCTTTTTTCCTTGCATAACTCAAAATATTCCTCACATCTTTGACTTGTTATTTATTTTCAGAGACCTAATTATATCAATTTAAAAGTAGCAGTTCCTACTTTTATTATATCTCCTGTCTTTAGTATAACTGTGTTTTTTATTTTTATTTTATTTACTTCAGTTCCATTGGTACTTTCCAGGTCTTCCAACATATATTCATTATTTCTTTTATATATCTTAACATGATGTGATGATACATATTTATCATCTAAAATTACTGTGTTGTCATTTTTTCTCCCCATGGTAAGATTATCTACGATTGGTAAAATACCGCCATTCTTTAAATTGCGATTTTCTCCTGCTGATAATACCTCTAATCCATAAGTTGCTCTCTTTACTCTGTTAGTCTTTTTTCCCACAGATTTAGTATCTGTATACATTATTTTTAGTGCATAGATTATTATGAAATAAACTATACCTATAATTCCCAAATTTAATGAAAACTTTAAAATATCCATAAGCAAAACTCCTTTATACAACATAACTAGCACCCCCTGTAGCGATGCTAGTTACAAATAATTATATCATTCTTTTCAAATACTGTCCTGTGTATGATTTAGAGCATTTCACTACTTCCTTTGGATTTCCTTTTACTAGAATAGTTCCACCCTTGTCTCCACCTTCTGGTCCTAAGTCAATAATATAATCTGAACATTTTATAACATCTAAATTATGCTCAATTACTAATACAGTATTCCCACCATCTACAAGTCTTTGAAGTATTTTTATAAGTTTACTGACATCATCTATATGTAACCCTGTAGTTGGTTCATCTAAGATATACAATGTCTTTCCTGTACTCCTCTTTGAAAGTTCATAAGCTAGCTTTATTCTTTGTGCCTCTCCACCTGATAATGTGGTTGATGGTTGCCCAAGTCTTACATACGAAAGACCTACATCTACAATAGTTTGTAACTTGCTACTTATCCTAGGTATGTTTTCAAAGAACTTAAGCCCTTCTTCAACAGTCATATTTAATACATCGTCAATGCTTTTTCCTTTGTATTTAACTTCCAATGTTTCCCTATTGTATCTTTTTCCTTTACAAACTTCACATTCCACATATACATCAGATAAGAACTGCATTTCTATCTTTATTATTCCATCACCCTTACAAGCTTCACATCTTCCACCTTTAACGTTAAAGCTAAATCTGCCCTGTTTATAACCTCTGCTCTTCGCCTCTGGAACCATAGAAAATATCTCTCTTATTAAGTCAAATACTCCTGTATATGTAGCTGGATTACTTCTTGGTGTTCTTCCAATTGGGCTCTGATCAATATTAATTATCTTATCAATATGTTCTGCACCCATTATATCTTCATGTTTTCCAGGTAATTTCTTGGAATTATTTATCTTTCTGTTTAGTGCTTTATAAAGTACTTGATTTATTAATGTACTTTTTCCGGACCCCGAAACGCCTGTTATAGATGTAAATAATCCTAATGGAATATCCACCGTAACGTTTTTTAAGTTGTTTTCCTTCGCACCTTTAATAGTTATAACCCTATCCTTGTCCATAACTCTATACTCTTCAGGTGGGTCTATGGTTTTTTTCCCACTTAAATATTGACCTGTAATGGAATTTTTACATTTCATTACTTGATTTATTGTACCAGCTGCAACAATTTCTCCACCGTGCTCGCCTGCCCCTGGACCTATATCTACAAGATAATCTGAAGCTCTCATGGTATCCTCATCATGCTCAACTACAACCAATGTATTTCCAAGATCTCTAAGATGTTTTAGCGTCTTAATTAACTTATCATTATCTCGTTGATGTAATCCAATACTAGGTTCATCTAGTATATAAAGAACTCCCATAAGGCTAGAGCCTATTTGTGTTGCAAGTCTTATTCTTTGAGCTTCTCCACCGGATAGTGTTCCTGCCGCTCTACTTAAGTTAAGATAACTAAGCCCAACATTCTTCAAGAAATTTAATCTATTTATTACTTCTTTTAAAACCTGAGCTGCTACTATCTCATTTTTAGGAGATAACTTTAAACCTTCTATAAAATCAATTTCCTCTACTATAGACATATTGGAAAACTCACTTATATTCTTTCCACCTATAGTAACAGATAGAGCCTCTTTTGATAATCTTCTCCCCTTACACTTAGGACATGGATTATCACTCATGTACTCTTCTACTTCCCTTTTTATATAATCAGATGAAGTTTCTACATATCTTCTCTTTAAATTGTTTATTATACCTTCATAAGCATAATTATAAATTCCTGTTTTAAATTCTTTTGTATATTCAATCCTAAGCTTTTCTCCATCAGTTCCGTAAAGGATTGATCTTAAATTTTCTTCTGACAGTTCATTTATTGGTGTATCTAAAGTAAATCTGCCCTTTTTAGCCAAGGCCTCTAATATGGCACGCGTCCAGGAATCATCCTTGAGACTGCCCTCCCCCAAAGTTAAAACTGCTCCATCTAAGATAGACTTATTTTTATCTGGAATAATCAAGTCCTCATCTATCTCCATTAATGTGCCAAGTCCATCACAGGTGTCACATTTACCAAAAGGCGAGTTAAATGAGAACATCCTAGGTTCAATTTCCCCAATACTTATTCCGCAATCAACACATGAAAACTTTTCACTAAGAAGTATGTCCTCTCCATCTATTACATTTAGAATTGCAAGACCTTCTCCAAGCTTTAATGCCGCTTCTAAAGAATCTGAAATCCTTGACTCACTGCCTTCCTTGATTACTATTCTATCTATTACTATTTCAATAGTATGTTTTTTATTCTTCTCTAGCTTAATATTTTCTTCTTCTAAATCAATAAGTTCACCATCGATACGAGCTCTAACATATCCATTCTTTTTTATATTCTCAAGAATTTTTACATGCTCACCCTTTTTACCTGTAACTATAGGTGCCAAAATTTGAAGCTTAGTTCTATCTGGTAGTGACATAGCCTGATCTACCATCTGATCCACAGTTTGTTGAGTTATTTCCTTGCCACATTTTGGACAATGAGGCACTCCAACCTTTGCATACAGTAACCTTAAATAATCATAAATTTCAGTAACTGTCCCAACTGTAGAACGCGGGTTTCTACTAGTAGTCTTCTGATCTATGGATATAGCTGGTGATAGCCCCTCTATATACTCCACATCTGGTTTATTCATTTGTCCTAAGAATTGTCTAGCATAGGCAGACAGTGATTCAACATATCTCCTCTGCCCTTCAGCATACAATGTATCAAAAGCTAAAGAAGATTTACCTGACCCTGATAACCCTGTAAATACAACAAATTTATCTCTTGGTATTTCCAAATCTACATTTTTAAGGTTATGCACCTTAGCGCCCTTTATAAAAATACTATTTCTCATAAGATTCTCCTTTACAAATCAAAATCTCTTTTCATTCGCTCTATCTCATCTCTTAAAGTAGCAGCTCTTTCAAACTGTAAGTCCTTAGCTGCTGCCTTCATTTCCTTTTCAACCTTCGCAATATGCTTAGCTATTTCCTTTTTATCGAGAAGTAAATCCGCTGGTTCACTATTATACCTTTCAGTATCTTCAGCTACAGTAGAGATTTCGAAGCCCTCCCTAATATCTTTAATAATTGTCCTTGGTATTATTCCATGTTCTTCATTATAATCCATCTGAATTTTTCTTCTTCTTGTAGTTTCATTTATGGTTTTTTCCATAGAATTAGTTATATTATCAGCATACATTATAACCTTACTCTCCGAATTTCTAGCTGCTCTTCCAACAGTTTGAATTAATGAGGTTTCACTTCTTAAGAAGCCCTCTTTATCAGCATCTAGAATAGCAACTAAAGCAACTTCCGGAATATCCAAGCCTTCTCTTAAGAGATTTATTCCAACTAATACGTCAAATTCACCCTGTCGTAATTCTTTTAAAATCTTAATTCTTTCTAAAGTGTCTATATCCGAATGAAGATACGTAGTTTTTACACCTAATTCTTTAAAGTATTTAGTTAAATCTTCTGCCATCTTCTTTGTAAGTGTTGTAACTAGTGTTCTAAAACCACATTCTGTAGTTTTAATAATTTCAGCATACAAATCGTCTATTTGGCCTTTTATCGGCCTTATTATAATCTCTGGATCCAGAAGTCCTGTAGGTCTTATTATTTGCTCTGCTATATTCTCAGAATGCTCTTTTTCATAAGCAGCCGGTGTTGCGCTTACAAATAAAACCTGATTTAGTTTTTCTTCAAACTCATTAAATTGAAGTGGCCTGTTATCATAGGCTGATGGTAATCTAAACCCATATTCAACTAGGTTTGTTTTTCTTGATCTATCCCCACCATACATTGCCTTAATCTGTGGCAATGTAACATGACTTTCATCTACAAAGAATAAGAAATCTTTAGGAAAATAATCTATAAGTGTCTGAGGGGGAGTACCTTTTGCCCTTCCATCTAATATTCTAGAATAATTTTCTATACCAGTGCAATATCCAACTTCCCTCATCATTTCGATATCAAAGTTTGTTCTTTGCTTTAATCGTTGTGCCTCTAACAGCTTATCTTCATCTTTTAATTCCTTCAACCGTAAGTCTAACTCAAATTCAATTTGATTTATAGCCTTCTCCAAATTTTCTCTGGATGTAGCAAAGTGGGATGCTGGGAATATGGATACATGTTTTCTCCCACTAATTATATTTCCAGTTAAAACATCAAACTCTCTTATCCTATCTATTTCATCACCAAAAAATTCTACTTTTATGCCTTTGTTTGTAGATGCAGCTGGGAATATATCAAGCACATCTCCCCTCACCCTAAATGTTCCTCTAACAAAATTAATATCATTTCTCTCGTATTGTATATCTATAAGCTGATTTATAACCTTACTTCTATCTTTGGTCATACCTTCTCTTAATGATACAGTAAGATTTTTATATTCCTCTGGGTTTCCAAGCCCATAGATACAAGATACTGAAGCTACAACAATTACGTCCCTTCTCTCTATTAGAGCTGATGTAGCTGAGTGTCTTAGTTTTTCTATTTCTTCATTTATAGACGAATCCTTCTCTATATATGTATCAGTTTGTGCCATATATGCCTCTGGTTGATAGTAATCATAGTAAGACACAAAATACTCTACTGCATTTTCCGGGAAAAACTCTTTAAATTCAGAGCATAATTGAGCTGCCAAAGTCTTGTTATGAGCTAAGATTAGTGTTGGTCTTTGCACTCTTTCAATTATGTTAGCCATGGTAAATGTCTTTCCTGATCCTGTAACCCCTAAAAGTGTCTGATACTTTTCATCTTCAAGTATCCCTTCTACTATACTCTCTATTGCCCTAGGCTGATCTCCTGTTGGCTTAAATTTTGAGTGAATTTTAAATTGTCCCATAATATATTCACCTCATTCTATCTCTCATAGCTTATGCTAACGGATTATATTTTACTATTATTTATTGTTGTCATCTTTTTTATCTTTAATCTTTTTTAACACATCTGAGAAACTATTTCCTTCTGTTTTCGTAATAACTGCCTGCTTTGGAACTTCTCTAGGAACAATAACAACCCCAAGTCTTTCTTTAGGATTCTCTATTTGTCCTTTCAATTCTATAATATCCCCATTAATTCTTTTCACCTTCATAACTAAAACCGCAGGTAAATTTTCTAAAATATTAAAAATAATTTCATCTTTAATGAGTTTCATATTATTTATCTCTAATATTAGATCTCCCGTCCTTATTCCTATTTCCTTTGCTTTTGAGTCCGGAGCTACATCTAAAACACATATACCTTCATCACTACTTACATATCTTATTTTACCTTTTTTCTCCATTAATCTATCGTAGTAAAGCATTCCTTCATGAAGCGCTGGCATTAACATTAATACTACAACGTCTAAAAATTTATTTATGTTTCCAAGTGATGATAACATTATAATAGCAAGCCCATATGTAAATATGAAAATTCCTGAAAATATAGGTTTTTGTTTTTTCTTTTTAGTAAATGTTACGGTTCCGTAGTTAATCCCTGCAAACAATGGTAATGCACCAATAACCATAGTTGCAAAAATTGCTAGATTTTCACTATGATTTATAAGGGGCCACCACTCCGGAGTATTAATACTTCCACCACCTAATGTATTAGAATTAGTAGCCTGTACCATTATTAAAATTATCATGGGTAATACCCACTGTCTTCTATATGCAAATCCACCTATGATTTTTTTATCCCTTGATCCAAATACAGGTATTGCACCTCTCTTACCATCTAATATTACTAGTATCCCTTCTACTAGATGCATTACTCCCACAACTATCAATAAATTTGTTATATCAATTTTAAGAATATTAACACTTGGATTTTCCATAAGCCTTGATAAAAAATAGAGCCATATAGAAGCTAAACCTAAAATTGCTCCCGAATATGAAAAACAAACAAGCTTAGGATTTAAAAACATTAGTGCTATAGAAATTATAAATATAAAAAATATGTTAGATGAACCATAAAAAGTTACACCTAAGCATGTTAGAATTATGCTAGCCACAACCCCACCTAATATTCCCATAACCATCTGTGATATTGTAAGTTCAATGGCTGAAAATGAATTTTTCCCCATAATTAACTTTTCCATGATAGTGGTTTTCTTATTTTTTGTGTAAAATACAAATGCCATCATTATTAAAATAAATGCATAGGATGGCTCCACAATAGCATAAGACACCTGTTGCAATGTATACTTTAAAAGTTCCATTATATATCTCCTTTTCACGCTACAAATTCAATACTGTACTCCGCTATAATTAAAATTAAGTATCTATTATTGCAACAGATACTTAATTTACTTATACCATATCTACTATTTTGAATTTAATTTTTTATATACTTCATTGTTTATGCTAACTTGCAATTTACCCTTGTCTAATTCATTTATATTTAACTTTATTACCATTAAGCTAAATGAAAAATTTATTAACCTTTATAATTTTTTGAAATCACATTATTTAACCTTGTTTTTTGCTATTTCTAAAGCTTTTTTAAACTGAGGGTCTGCAGCTCTATTATAAGTTTGATCCTTAAGCTCCTCTGGATATTTAACCTCTACATCTGGCTCTATTCCAATTCCATGGATATTTTGTCCATTAGGTGTAAAGTATTTAGAAATAGTAACCTTTAAAGCTGTTCCATCACTAAATCCATCTTTTTCTCTATAGAATGTAGTTTGCACAACACCTTTACCAAAAGTTTTTGTTCCAACTAATGTACCTAATTCATAATCCTTAACTGCGCCAGTAAATATTTCTGATGCACTAGCACTTCCACCATCAATTAATACGGTAAGTGGTAATCCTTCTGCAATCCCACCAACTGAATTATAATCTTTCCTATTTCCATTCTTATCTTCTGTATAAACTATATTTTTATCCTTACTTATAAATTGTGAACACATATTAACTGTTTGATCTAATAGTCCACCTGGATTTCCTCTCAAATCTAATATAAGACTCTTCATCCCTTTAGAATGTAAATCTTTAATAGCATTTTCAAAATTCTTTGAAGTATGCTCATCAAACATACTTACTTCAATATATCCAACTTCATTGTCAATCATTTCTTTTTTTACAGTAACCATCTCAATCTCAGCTCTTACTGGCTCAACTTCAAAATTCCCTTTATTTTCTCTTGATAAAGTAAGCTTTACTGATTTGCCTTTTTCACCCTTCATTGTTGCAATAGCATTTTCAAGATCTTTACCTTCTACTTTTGTACCATCAACAACTTCAATTATATCACCAGAACGTATGCCAACCTTTTCTGCTGGTGAATTTTCAAAAGTACTAACTACTACTATTTTATCATTTTTAACTGCAACTTGTATTCCAAGTCCAACATAATTTCCTTCAGTTTGAGAATAAAAATCTTTAAATTCTGCTTTATCCATATATGTTGTATATGGATCGCCTAACGCTTCTACCATACCTGCTGCCGCTCCATCTAAGAGTTTATCTGTATCAATTTCACCCAAGTAATACTTATCAAGTTTTTCTCTGATTGTGTTTAATTTTTCAAAATCTATTATATTCTCATAGGTATTTCTGCTTACTAATACCTTACCATTAGGCATATTAAATGATATATAATTAGCTGCACATAATGTTATTACATTTGTGATTATTACAATAATCACTACAATCGTTATCCATTTCCACCTGCTGTTTTTACTCTTCATATAAATTCACCCTCTCATTCTACTACACTTATTATTGGTTTAAATCCCTTATAATAATACTATGTAATTATAACTATTTTATTAATTATAATTAATAAATATATTAATTATTTTAATTTAAGGCATCTTCAAAATACACAAATGAGACTAAGAAATATATTCCTAGTCTCATTTGGTCTTATATTCTTAAACCTTTAAGAATTTTCTCATTGATATTATACTTCCCATACTTCCGATGAATAAACCACAAATTAAAAATTCCCAAATTACAACTTTCCATATATAAGAAATACCCACTAAGCTAAACCCAAATAGAGTATCAGCACTTAATTTGCTAACTATTATAGCATAACAAATATTTAATAGTATTACAGACATAAACGCTCCAATAACTCCAAGCATTACACCTTCTATTATAAATGGCCATCTAATAAACCAATCTGTAGCCCCTACATACTTCATTATTCCTATTTCTTTTTTCCTTGTAAACACTGTGATTTTTATAGTGTTACCTATTAAGAATAATGATATTAGTATAAATACAACAAAGGCAATTACAGCTACTAATTTCACTGAATTAGTTAAATTAGATATTTTAGCAATTAATTCTCTAGCATCTTTAATTTCTTCAATACCACTCATGTCTTTAACACCGTCAACAACCTGATCTACTATAACCGGCTCTTTAACATTTACAGTAAATGATGCTGGAAATGGATTTTTATCTTCAAAGCCTGCAGATAGTTCCCCCGATTCATCATCTAATTGATTTCTCACATCTGACAATGCATCTTCTTTACTTTGAAATGATATTGACGTTATGCCTTCTACAGCTTTTATTTTATTCTCTATGGCACTTTTATCAGTGTCACTTATATTATCTTCTAAGTAGATTCTAACTTCAACCATAGAACCTAGTTGAGTAACCGCTTTATTAACATTTGCAACCGTTAGTGTTATTACTCCCAATATGAACAGGGTAGCCGTTACCGTAGCTATTGAAGCTATGCTTAAAGTTTTATTTCTTGTAATACTTTTAAACGCTTCTTTAAATGAATATTTAAGAGAATCAAATTTCATATCCGTATTTACCCCTTTCCTCATCTCTTGCAATAACACCTTTTTCTATAGCTATAACTCTTTTTTTCATGGAGTTAACTATATCTCTTGCATGGGTTGCCATTACAATTGTAGTTCCCGCTCTACTAATATCACTTAAAATATCCATTATCTCTAAAGATGTTTCTGGATCTAAGTTTCCTGTAGGTTCATCGGCAATCAAAAGCGATGGACTATTCACTATAGCTCTAGCAATTGATACCCTCTGTTGCTCTCCACCTGAAAGTTCATTTGGAAATGCATTTCTTTTTTTGAATAACCCTACCATTGACAGTACCGCTGGGACTTTTTTCTGTATATCCTTTTCATTAGCTCCTATTACCCTAAGGGCGAAAGCTACATTTTCAAACACATTTAGACTCTGTATTAATCTAAAATCTTGAAATACCACCCCTATTTTTCGTCTGTAATATGGTACTTCACTTCTTGTTAACTTCGTTAAATCAGATCCCGCTACAATAACCGAACCTGCTGTTGTATCAACCTCTTTTAGCAACATTTTTATGAAGGTAGATTTTCCAGCGCCACTTGGTCCTACTAGAAAAACAAACTCACCTTGATCAATATGTACATTTAAGTTAGATAATGCTAGCACATTATTATTATAAACCTTAGTAACATTTTTAAAATCTATCATAATTATTAACTCTCCTCAATTTCTGACTTTATCTTTATATTATAACATAAAAACTTAATATGTAAGTGTCCATCATACAAAAAAATATTAACAGAACCTAAACTTTATAACCCAAGCTATGGAAATACAAAAACATTTTTCCATACTTGTATTTTCTTCATTCTATAAAAACACTTTATAGACCACTAAATCAAAAACTAAGAAGTAGCTTATTAAAAATCCACAAGTGCAAAAAATTGTTCCTACTAATCCAAATTTTTTTAAATATTTTCTCCATGATTTCTCATAACTTAAAGGCCTTAACATTACTCCCGGTCTTAAAAATCCTAATGCGGATATAAAAAGTCCAAAACATGAGAACATAATTCCTACATTCCTTATTTCTATGCAAATTCTTACCAATTCTAATGGTTGATCATTTATTAACAAATACCCTATCCCATAAACTATCCCCATTACCACAGGTATTACTAATATTTTAAGCGATAACTTAAGGCAATAGACAACATCCTGAGTATATTCTTGAACTTTTTCCTTCATAATATAATCCCCTCCATATAATAAATTTCACCTTATTTTTATAAATTATATCATAGCTTGTCTTAAAAATCACCATATTCAACTATATATACGACTAACTATGCCACATATACATTAAAAGGGGATTTGATATTACACCAAATCCCCTTCTAATCTATTCATTTATTTTTATATCTTGTTCTTCTTACCATTAGACTACTATGAATTATCACATATCGGACATAATAATAAGATTTTTATTTCATACTTAACCCATTTTTAACAGCCTTAACTATATCTTCTGAAGTTAATCCATAAGCTTTTAGCAATTCTGCTGGCTTACCACTTTCTCCAAATGTATCTTTGATACCAACTCTTGAAACCATCACTGGACAATTAGTTGTAACTACCTCTGCTACTGCAGAACCAAGTCCACCTATAATGCTATGCTCTTCAGCCGTTATTATAAGTTTTGTATCTCTTGCTGCCTTTATTATTATCTCTTCATCAATAGGTTTTATAGTATGGATGTTTATAACCCTTACCTTTATTCCCTCTTCTGCAAGAACATTATAAGCCTCAAGTGCTGCCTCTACCATAACTCCAGTAGCTATTATAGTTGCATCCTTTCCTTCTCTTAATGTAACACCCTTACCAATTTCAAATCTATAATCCGCATTATCATTTACTATAGATACAGCACTTCTTCCAAGTCTTACATAACAAGGTCCATCGTACTTAACTATAGCTTCTATTGCAGCTTCTGTCTCTATTCCATCACTTGGACTTATTACAACCATATTAGGAATACTTCTCATAAGTGAAATATCTTCTACAGATTGGTGTGATGCTCCATCTTCACCTACTGTTATTCCTGCATGAGTTGCGCATACCTTCACATTAAGTTTCGGATAACAGATTGAATTTCTTATTTGTTCAAAGGCTCTTCCCGCTGCAAATATAGCAAATGTAGACGTAAATGGAATTTTGCCACAAGCCGCCATTCCAGCTGCAACAGACATCATATTCCCTTCTGCAATTCCCATATTTATAAATCTTTCCGGACAAACTGCTTTGAAGTCTGCAGTCTTAGTAGATTTTGATAAATCTGCATCAAGTACAACAATCTTTTCATTCTCTTTACCAAGTCTAGCTAATGCTTTTCCATACGCTTCTCTAGTAGCAATTTTTTTCATTATTCTTCTCCTCCAATCTCTCTTAGTGCTAGGTCGCATTGTTCCTTACTTGGAGCTGAACCATGCCATCCCGCCTGATTTTCCATAAATGATACACCTTTTCCTTTTATAGTTTTACAAACTATCATAGTAGGTTTTCCTTTTACGTTCTTTCCTGACTCTATAGCATTTTTTATTTCAACCAAATCATGGCCATTCTCAACAAATATCACATTCCACCCAAAAGCTATAAATTTATCCGCTATTGGATTTGGATTCATAACACTCTCTATATCACCGTCAATTTGAAGACCGTTATAATCTACAAACGCAGTTAAATTATCTAATTTATAGTGGGCAGCACACATTGCAGCTTCCCATACTTGACCTTCTTCTAATTCTCCATCTCCTAAAAGCGCATAAACTCTATATGTACTATTGTCAAGTTTCCCAGCTATCCCCATACCTACCGCAGCTGAAATACCTTGACCTAAAGAACCAGTAGACATATCAACTCCTGGTATATAGTTCATGTTAGGATGTCCTTGAAGCATTGCCCCCATTTTTCTAAGCTTTAAAAGCTCTTCCTTATTAAAAAACCCTTTTTCTGCAAGTGCAGCATATAATACTGGTGCAGCATGCCCCTTTGATAATACAAATCTATCTCTATTAGGATCTTTTGGCTCTTTAACATTTACATTCATCTCATTAAAATATAAAGTTGTCATTATTTCTACAGCAGATAATGATCCACCTGGGTGACCTGAAGCAGATTCTGTTACCATTTTCACTATATCTCTTCTCAAAACTTTTGCTATCTGCTCTAATGATGCTAATGATTTTTTCATTACTTATCCCTCCCATTTTTTCTTCTAAACTTATTATATCAACTTTTTACTTATTCACAACTATTTAATACAAACTTTCGCTATATTTATATAAATATCTCCAAAATAGCATGTACAATTAAATCATTTTTGATATACAATATAAAACTTAAACATAATATATCTTACGCCATTTACATCTGTAAACTGTAATTCGAGTCTCTATTTTAAATTCCAATTCAATTAACATAACCGCTATATATAAATCAATGCCATTTTAGAACCTAACCTAACAAAAGGAAGACAGCCAAAAGCCACCTTCCCTTTTCTATATTAATATTATTTATACCTTTAAGTCTAAACTTATTCTAAGTGCAATATCAACTTTGATCATATCGTCATCCGTCATATGCCCTATTTTTTCTTTTAGTCTTCTTTTATCTAACGTTCTAACTTGTTCTAGCAAAACTACTGAGTCTTTATTTAACCCATATTCCTCTGAAGAAATTTCCACATGCGTGGGAAGTTTTGCCTTATTTATTTGAGAGGTTATAGCTGACACAATAACAGTAGGACTATATCTATTACCAACATCATTTTGTATTATGATTACTGGTCTTATTCCGCCCTGCTCTGACCCAACTACGGGACTTAAATCAGCATAAAATATATCCCCTCTCTTTATAATAGTTGTCATTAGGCATTCACTCTCCTAAAGGCTAGCTTCATATTCATTTAAGTCATTAATACAACTTTCAAAGCCATACTCTGATAATTCTAAATTCAAATCTTTCATCTCTAAATATCCTTGTTTCATTATTTCTATATAGCTATTATGGTTACTACCTTCACTATATACTATTCCGCATCCAAGAATTAATTTACAATTTATTTGATTTTCTTTATTGTTAAAACTATTATTAAAACTTAGAATTAATTTCTTTGAGTTAATCATGGAATACATTACCTCCAATTAAAATAACAACTATATGTACACCTTAATTATAATTCATTAATTGTTATTATGTCAAAGAAATTATCCCTTTTTTCTACTTTTCACAACATTTTTTTCACTTTTTTACTTACACATAGTTTCTCACCTTAACATCTTCACCATTTTTCACATAAACTCTCGGTATCCGTTTGCTTATACCACAAACAATTTCATAATTTATGGTTCCTATATAGTCCGCCATATCATTTGCAGTTATCGAATTTCCATAATTATCCTTACCGATTAAAATAACTTCATCGCCTTTTTTTGCATCTGGTACATCTGTTAAGTCTATCATACACTGATCCATACATATACGCCCAACTATTGGAACAACTTTCCCATTAACAATAACATTTCCCTTCCCCGTTAACAATCTTGATACTCCATCAGCATATCCTATTGGAAGTGTTCCTATTTTGCTATATCTTGCCGTCGTGAACACCCGCCCATAACTAATACCTTCACCAGCCTCAATCATTTGGATGTTAATAATTTTTGATTTCAACGTCATTGCAGGAATCAAATTGACATTCCCCGTATTTACATCACGTGATGGATAATATCCATAAAGCATAATCCCAGCTCTTACCCCTTGATAATCAAGGTTTGGCAAATCTATTATTGCAGCACTATTACTTACATGTTTAAAATCTATGTTAACTCCAAGTTCCTTAATATAATCATTAAACTTATTGAACCTTTCAATTTGGATATTGGTATACCCCTTATCCACCTCATCTGCAGTAGCAAAGTGAGTAAATATCCCTACAATACTTATACCTTCTAATTTATATATCCTAAGAATTTCATTCGCATTATCCCTTGTAGGTGAAAATCCAATCCTCCTCATACCCGTATCAACAGCAATATGAATCTTCACTACAGCATTTCTTGTAACCGCTACTTCTGAAATTGATTTGGCATCTTCATATGTATATACAGTTTGTTCTATATCGAAATCAAGAATTTCATCATAAAACTGTCTGCCAGTAAATCCTAACACAATTATAGGTAAATTTAATCCACTTTTCCTTAGTTCAATAGCTTCGGTAATTACAGCTACAGCAAATCTAGTTGCCCCGCCGTTTATTAGCTCCCTATATATCTCGACCGCTCCATGTCCATATCCGTCAGCCTTTATAACTGCAATTATTTCTTTATTACCTGAAACTCTCTTAACTTCTTTAATGTTATTACCTATTGCATCTAAATCTATCTCCGCCCATGATGGTCTTATTTTTTCAACCATATTAATCACCTCAATTATAAATCCAATTCTATATCTTCTGCTTTATCCACTCCATTAAAATTCTCATAAGTAAATATAATTCTTTCTCTCTTGTTATTATCATAAATAATTATCTTATTCGGAACATAACTATCAACATCATAATATAAGCTACCTTCATAGATATTATTATTACTTCCTGGAATTAACGTCGTTATAATAAAGCATTTTTGATTATTTATAATTTCAGTTTCAAACCTGAGCTCTTCATTCGTATATATAAGTCCTATGTATTCCCCAATAAACCCATACTTAAAAACATCGTCAAATTCTTTATCAAGGGTATACGCTCTAGTACTTTCATTATCTTTAACTTGAATTTCATCCCCTTTAAATGTAAAGGATCTTCCATCATTTAAATCAAGCCTATAACCTATATCTTTTTTATAAATTTGTACCCCTTGGTATTTATTAGTTTCCTTGCTATTTATAACCTCAATGGTTATATTACTTTGATACGCCTTTATTTCATTTAATCGTTCAATCACATTATATTCATCCGTAGTTTCTGTACCCACCTTCAATCCTAGAATTACTGCAACTATAAATCCTATGCTTAGAATTCCCATTAGTGCATAAGCAATTTTTTTCATACAATCCTCCAAATAACTTATTACACTATATGTTTATTACTATAATTTGAACTCTATACCACATTTAATTTATTATAATTTATAGTTATACTTTATAACTCAACCAATAATTTCCTTTATTGCAAATGGAAGTTCTTCCACTATATGGGTAGCATTGACACAAAACATATTCTCTGACAACCTGTCGCCACAATAGCCATGTACAAATGTTGCAATATACGTAGCCACTAGAGGTTCATATCCCTGTGCTATAAACGATGTAATAATACCAGTTAACGCATCACCCATTCCCCCAGATGCCATAGCACTATTTCCCGTAGTATTTTCAAAAACATAATTACCATCTGTTATTATAGTTCTGTGATCCTTTAATAAGACTATAACATCATGTTCTTCTGCAAAATCCCTTGCTACCTCTATTCGATTTTCCTTTATTTCATCTACGGATAACCCAGTAATTCTAGCCATTTCCCCATAGTGGGGCGTTAATATAATACTATTATTTTTTCTCTCTAGTACTTCAAGATTTTGTTGTAATGAATTTATTCCATCTGCATCTATAACTATAGGACACTCCGCATTCTCAATCATACTCTTCACTATGTTAAATACCAATTTAGTGTTTCCCATCCCTGGTCCTATTGCTATACAATTTGATTTAACCATAACATTACCAATCTTATCACTTTGCTCAAAATTTATCGTCATTGCCTCATTGAGCTTTATGCTCATTACATCTTGAATCTCTTTTGGTACACAAAGAGTCACAAGCCCTGCTCCACTTCTTACTGCACTTTGTGTAGTTAAGTATGCAGCCCCCGCAAATCCAACAGAACCTGCAATGATAAACGCTTGTCCATAATCACCTTTAAACGATTCTTCTTGCCTTCTCACCAATGCATTTCTTACCATTTCCATATCTACTTGTACCGGCTTATGCCTGAATCCTCCAAATCCCAACTTATTATTTCTAAATTTGTCAAAAGGACCTAACACACTAACATTCCTCCAATACAGCATATGCAATAGCATTATCACACCCATGTGAGATGCTAAGATGTACTTTTGAATTCCCAAATTTATTTGCAATAGTATTTGCTTCCCCCATCAACGTGACTATAGGCTTTCCAAGCGCAGTACTTTCCACAACTATATCCTTAAATGAAAATCCTCTAAACCCTGTCCCTAACGCTTTAGATACCGCCTCTTTAGCTGCAAATCTTCCAGCCACATACTCTGGCCTTAAGTTTCTACTCTTTAAATATTTAATTTCATTTTCAGTAAATATCTTTTCTAAAAATCCATTATTTTTCTCTAAAATATCTTTTATACGTCTAATCTCAACTATATCTACTCCAACACCTATTATCACAATATCACCTCCAAACACTCATAATAGAATCTAAAATTACTCTTAAACCCTTAATATCCTTTTATTATATATTTTACCATAAATATATACTTCATGTAAGATACAATTAAACTTGTATCTTAATTTCGATACTTCTTACTAACCAAATTGCTAATTTGCTATTTCATCTAGATTTTCATTAAAATCTGAATAATATTCTTCAATATATTCTTCTGTTATATCTATAAGGTGAATAGGTGATACACTGTTGTTTTTTAGTATATTCAAAAATTCAATTCCCCTATGTTTAAATGGAGTAATATATTTAATTTCTGATTTAAATGCTTGTACACTTTCATCAGTAAGTTTTACTTCACTCTCTACTTCAATTCCATAAGCCCCTATAACTTTTTTATCACCCTGGTCATCAATTGACAATTCTCTCTCAATTAACCTATAGGTATACTCTATGGAATTTCCATCACACACTTCATTACATTTTAATGTTTCAATAATCATATAAATACCCCCAAAATCAAATTACTACCCGATTTATTACATCCAAAATATTGTGATTAATTTATCGGTTAATGAAATTGTATCACTGAAGAAAAAAATAATGTGTAACTTCTTGTAGGTAATATTAACATATTCCCCCTTCAAAATTACACTTTATTTCATTAAATATATATTTTTTTACATTTATACAAACTTATCAACACCTGCTACCCTATAAGTGGACAAAATGTTAATACTTTGTGACTACTTTTGTCTTTTAATGTATAATTGTTTTTCACTTCATACTTTTCTTTATATTATCCACAGTTTTTTCCACTTTTTGTTCTTTCTCCTTGTTGATAACATGTAATGAAAATTTAGCCTCATTATATATATCGGAAATTTCATCTAAGCCCTCACAATAATCGATCTTTATCTTTGTCACATTTAATAATTGCTTAGGGGTCATATATTTTTCAAAAATACCCTTCTTACTTGCTAGTCCTACAAATTCTCCATATTTATATATTACCTCCTCTCTAGGACTTCCCTTCTTCCTAAAGATCTTTTTAATCATTTCAACCACTAAATTTGTAGATTTATTATCTCTTTCGATAAATTCCATAATTTCTGTATAACTCAGTTCATTATTTTCTTTATTAATTTCAATAACTTTTTGTCCTAATTTAATTGCCAATACTAAGACTGCTACTATTACTACACCCTTAACTAATAAAGAAAATGCAATGGTCATTATTAAATCCCCACTAAACATATCTCTAATATTGGTTTGCACCTGCCTAGTTTGCCTCCAAACACTTTCAGCCGATACATTTCCGCCGGAAACTAACCACCGAATAGCATTACTTCCAAGCATTATTATGAACCCCACAGCTAGCATTGCCCATCCTAAGAGCTTTTCTGTAATAAAACTAAATCCACTGTAAATAACTTTTAATATCATTACGTATTTATCATAAAACCCCTCTTGGGTTATCAAAACGGAAAATCCAATTAACATACCATTTATCAATTTGCTTATCTTATTCTTTTTAATATTATTACAATACCACATAGATTCTCGTAGAGTTACTATAATTAACACTAGATATATAATAACACCTCTGTATATAATATCTGATGAAGCTCTTAAAGTTAATGCATATGCTATTAGAACAGAGCTTAATCCGTATGCACCACGTATAAATATTCTCCTATACCTATCATAACTTATGTTTTCGGTTTCTTCATTAAGTAATTTAATAATTACAAAAACAACAAATATCACATCCAAACAGCCTACTAATGTGATACCTTTAATTATTTTATATATAATTAAAATTATTATCGGAATCATAATGCAAGTGCTTACCTTTCGTCTTTTTATGAGTAAATACCTAGATATTAGCGAACTTATTAGTGTTATTATAAACAAATTAAAACTCAACTTAACATTAAAAATTACATTACTAGCTATAGCCCAAACCATAGATGTTAACATTACAAAGGTTGTAGCATAAAAAAATCTTATTTGCGTAGACCAATTTTTCATTTTTTAATCCCCCTCTTACCTGTTTTATTCTAATTGTTTAATTCGTTTTTTCTATACTATTCAAATTTAAAATGCTATGTCCACGACCTACATATAATTTAATTAAAAAGCTTATTTTACTATAATATAATTATAATAAAATAAGCCCACTCAAATTCCATTTTTAACAATTCACGCTTACCATTTCCGAAATATCTTTGGTAAGTTATAATCATTTTTTATTTCATCTTTTTACTTATGTTATCCACATTTTTTCCCACAGTTTCTTCTTTGTTACTATTTATGCTATGTTTAGAAAACTTAGCTTCATTGTATATATTTGCAATTTCGTCTAATCCTTCACAATAATCAATTTTTATCTTTGTAACATTAGCTAATTGTTTAGGTGTCATATACTTTTCAAAAATACCTTTCTTCCTTGCTAATCCTACAAATTCTCCATATTTATATATTACCTCTTCTCTAGGACTTCCCTTCTTCCTAAAAATCTTTTTAATCATTTTAAATATTTCATTTACAGGTTTCTTATCAACCTCAATAAACTCTACTATCTCAGTGTAACTCATCTCATTATCTAGTTTCTTATTTCTTACTATTCTTCTTCCTATTCTAATTACCAATACTAGCAACGTTAAAATTATAGCCCCCTTGATCACCAAAGTCACTATAGGATTTACTTGATCCCCTACATTGATACCACTAACATCAATATTCGTCTTTCCTGGTTCAAACATAATCCCTTCACCAAAGCTTCCATTACCTTTAAACAAGCTTTGTATTGCATTAATTGCCAATACTATTAAGTATCCTACTACCACTAAAATCCAACTTAAAAGCTTATCTGCAATAAAATTAATTACACCATAGATAGCCTCTAACATGGCTATACACTTATTATAAAAAAAATCTTGTGTTATTAATGTGGAGAATATAATTAATACAATATTAAATCGTCTACTTTCTTTACTTCTTTTAACATTGTAACAATACCCCATTGATTCTCTCAACGTTAATATAATTAATACTAAGTATATTATACTCCCTCTATATATAATGCTTATGGATGGCTTAAGCGTTAAAGCATATACCATTGAAACCATAAATAATATATATGACCCCTGAACAAATACTCGTTTATATCTATCATAATTTATATTTTCATTTTCTTCATTAATGAGCTTTATAATAATAAATATAACAAATATAACATCTAAACACCCTAAAAATGTTATACCCTTAATTATTTCATATATAATTAACGGCACTATGGGAACTAAAATACAAATAGTTAACCTTTTCTCTTTTTTAAATAAATACCTAGCTACCAGTGCACTTATAAGGGTTATGATAAATAAATAAAAACTAATTTCAACATTAAACACAACGCTGCTAGCTATAGTCCAAATCATTGATGTTAACATTACAAAGGTTGTAGCATAAAAAAATCTTATTTGTTCAGACCAGCTCCTCATTATTTAATCTCCCCCTTATATGAAATTTTTTCTACTCCCTTAATAGCTTTAATACTATTATCTTTAGATACATCAATTATTTTAAGTTTGTACCCCTGTGAAATAATTTTTCCTATCATCTGCTCATCTCTCTCATTCAAGTAGCAAGTAATCAAAACATAGGTGCATTCTCTATCAAAATACGGCATTCTAACTTTCAAATATTCACTGAGCTCATATTTCACGGCCATATATACCCTAGTGCAATACTCTAAAATTTTATTAAAATTACCGGCCTTTGGTTTAACCTCATTTGGACCTGCCTCATTGCAATAAATGAGGTGAGCATTACTCCATATTCCAGTTGGTACACTTTCCTTTGTTGCCTTGGCAGCTAATGCCACTGCTATATCTATGGACCTTTCTATAATATCTTCATTAACACAATTCCAGCAAGGATCTCCACACTGCGCATTAAGTATTATTACCATCTGCTGTTCTGAAGTATAGTCATAATCCTTTACCATAAGCTTATTAGACTTTAATGAAGCCTTCCAATTGATATCCTTCATCCTATCTTCAACGTTATACTCTCTTATACCTTTTATATATAGTGGATCTTTATGTATCCACCGTCTTACAGTATTATTTCCTAAAAAGTTAGTAACATCAAATCTAAAGTCTCCTATTGATTTAACCTTAGGTTGAACTAATATCTCTATATAATCGTCATCTTCCTTCTTTTCTATGTTCATTCCTAGAACATCACCAATAAGTATATTAATACATTTTATTATATAGGCACCCCTTTTATCTCCAACCAACTTATAGGTTCTACTTTTCCTTTGAAATTTTCCAATAGAATACCTTGAAACATTCCAGGTATCATTTCCTTCAGTATATGTGGATACATTCCCAACAAACCTTAACCCGGCAGGAATTCTTTCTTCAATTATCAAGAATGGCACTGGCATTCTTTTATTATTTTCCACCTTCGTAGTTATAGCAAGTTCTTCACCTACTGTTACTCTATCAACCTCTAACTTCCTAGATATATTTAATTTCTTATATCCATGCTTTGTTGTTATACTAGTAATTTTCATCACTAATATAACTATAAATCCAATAAAAAAAATCTGAATTATCATATTACACCTCTACGGTCTTTCTATTGGAGTTGCAACTGTTGCAAGTATCTCTCTAATTACCTTTTCGCTTTTCTCACTTCCACTATTTATCTCGCTTCTTAAAATTATTCTATGGCTCATTATCGGTACAGCAAGTTCTTTTACATCTTCAAGAATTACATAATCGCGCTCCCTAATTGCCGCTAAAGCCTGACAGCCTTTCATAAGATTTAATGTAGCTCTTGGACTACAGCCTAATTCTATTTCACTATGGCTTCTGGTTGAACTAACTAAATCTAAGATATACCTTCTTATATCATCACTTACATGTACCTTATTATAATTTTCTTGAACATAACTTATTTCTTCCATATTTATTGTTGATGTCAAAGTCTCAATTGGATCTTTTGCAATAAACCTGTCCATCATTTTTATTTCATCGTCATAACTTGGATATCCCATAGATAATTTCATGAAAAATCTATCAAGTTGTGCTTCTGGTAATGGAAATGTTCCAAATTGTTCTACTGGATTTTGAGTTGCAATAACAAAGAATGGCTTTTGAAGTAAAATTGTATTCCCCTCCACGGTTACTTGCCTCTCTTCCATACATTCAAGCAAAGCTGATTGCGTCCTTGGTGTAGCTCTATTAATTTCATCTGCCAAAACTATTTGACTAAGAAGAGGACCTTGTCTAAATTCAAACTCTTTAGATTTCTGATTATAAAAATAAATTCCAGTTAAATCTGAAGGAAGCAAATCCGGTGTAAACTGTATTCTCTTAAAACTACAATTCATAGTCTTTGATAAACTTTTGCATAACTTTGTTTTCCCGAGTCCAGGTACATCTTCTAATAATACATGACCTGAAGTTATAAAAGATACAATTATTTTTTCAATTATAGCTTCCTTCCCTATTATAACCTTTGATATATTCTCCATAGACTTGTCCTTAAATTCTTTAAATTTATTAAGTTCCATAATGATCCCCCTCTTATTGGTTTTATTTTATTGGTTTGATTTATTTAATTTTTTAGTTAATATCATACCAAGACTTTAAAATATCCTTCCTCTCTAGCCTAATTGCATTAAGACAATCCCTAATATGCATTATAAACTTATATAGATATTATACTATAATAGATAAAATTGTCAAAATATTAAGAATATGTTTTGTTGTATCTCAAATATATATTTTAATTAAGAATGCACAATTTAAAATTTGTTATAAAAACCTTAATGTTTTTCTAACAAATCACTATATAAATTTAATTAGATATATAACCACCTTAATACTTATATTCCCCATTTTATTTTATTTTATTTGTTTTCATGATTTTATTCAAAAAGCTTACTTCATTATAATATAATTATAATGAAGTAAGCTTTTTGAAAATTTTATAGTGTAAATGTCCATTTCAACATGTACTTAAATAGATTCTGAATTAAACAATCTCTTCTTTAACTTTTTTATTACCTACAAACTGAAATTCATCTGCAATAACTTCCGATATATATTTTCTTTGACCCTCTTCATTGTCATAGTGTCTACTTTGAAGTCTTCCTGTAACGCTAATAACACTCCCTTTTACAAGATATTCACTAACAATCTCTGCTTTCTTCCCCCGCAATATCACTGGGATAAAATCTACATATTTTTCCCCAGATGCTGTTTTGTAAGGTCTATCAACTGCTAAAAGTAATCTAGTAAAAACCTTACTACTATCTTCACCAATCTTAATTTCTGGATCACGGGTTAGCCTACCAACTAAAACAATTCTATTCATTATATACCTCCAAAAATATATCATTTATTTTAATTTTAACCATGAATATTTTTTTTAATCCTTATATAATGAATATTTTTAAATTAATATATATAGTGTAATTAAGAATTTTAAATTTTAAATTTTAAGTGTAGGATAAAATCCTTATGAATTTTTTTAAAATCAACTGTATACATTCTAATTAGAACATATATAGTACCCTAAATTTCTGTAACATTCTCAATACTCACTATTTATATATATCTGCAAATTCTATCTTTATTCTTTCTATATTATCCTTTGTTACATTATAAATTTTAGAAGATGTAAATTCATTTTTAGATCTTACATTCGGTAGTTCAAATATGAATTCACTCCCCACATCAATAATGCTATTAACATAAATTTCCCCGCCATGATTTTCAACTATCGATTTTACAAGTGAAAGCCCAATACCGCTCCCCTCATGAGATCTAGTAAACAATGATTCACTTTGAACAAATCTATCAAATATCTTATCTTGCATATCCTCAGCAATCCCAATTCCATTATCTTTTACAGCTATCTGTACTTTATCTCCCAAATCGCATACCTCTACTAGAATAACACCTTTTTCCTTTGAAAACTTAACAGCATTAGACAATAAATTAAGTATCACTCTTTCTATGTTTTCTTTGTCTATTCCTATTATTTTTTCCTCTACATTTGTGTCAAACGTTAATGACATGCCTTTACTCTTAACATATTCCACTGCATCCATAGTCATATTCTCTACAATTGCAACAATATCGTAATTTCCAAAATTCATCTTTAAATTTCCTACATCAATCCTAGTAACATCTAATAAATTATTTATTAATCTAAGTAATCTATAACTATTTGATTTCATTAATTCTAAATAATTTTTTAGCTGACAATCTTCATTTTCCTTATATGTATGTTGTAAAAGTTGAACAGTACTTAAAATTATATTTAAAGGAGTTTTCAACTCATGAGACATATTTGATATAAATTCAGTTTTAAGCCTATCATACTTTATAGCTTGTTCCAGGTGTATCTTATTCAACTCAGCCTTCTTACTCTCTGTTAATTCCCTTATAATAAAAACTACTGATCGCCCATATTCAAACTCTATTCCCGTAACCCCAACTTCGACATCTATCCATCCTCTATCTTTTTTCTTTATCTGAATTTCCTTGAATTGAGCATCTTCCTTGCCTAAATACGCATCATTATACATTTTATTAACTATATAATGATAATCTTCATGTATAATATCTTCAATAGTTAATCGTTCTAGTTCATCCGTACTATCAAACCCTAAAATCCTTGCCTGAGCCTCATTCGCTATATCAAATTCATTATTACTATAAATAGTTACTCCAAATGGCAAAAACTTAAGCAACCTCACATAATTATCTCTATTCTTTGCCACAGCTTCTTCTACCTTTATTCTCTTTGATATATCTCTAATTAAAAATATAGAACATATTTTAGTGTTTTCTAGAAAACACATTGGAGTTATTTCACAAAAAACCACGCTTCCATCTTTTCTCGTAAGTTTTCTCTCTATAACATTTAAATCTGAATTATATTTTAAATGTTGCTTCTTTAAAAATATGTCATTATACTCTAGTTCTTCAACTGTTACTAATTCAAATAATTTTTTATCTAAAATCATATCATTAGAATAATCACCTATTATATCATTGGCAGCCTTATTAAAGTAACTAATTTTATTTTCCTTTTCAACAATTATCCCCGTTGGACTAGCTGAAAATATTATCTTACATAATTCTATATTCAAATTCAACTTGTTTTTTTCTTTAGATTGTTCATTCATCATAATATATTTAAAACTTTCAGACTCATCTGAATAAATCTTTTTTTCTTCAGATGAATCACTTCTAAAACTCTCTTTAATAGTTTTAATATTATTAAAGAGTAGTAATAAATATTTTTCTTTGTAATCTATAATATATTTAGCTACTAAGTCCATCTTCATATTTTTATACTGATTAACCTCAGCTTGAATATTTATCTTTGCAAATTTTTTTTCATTTATTACACTCCATAAATCTAACTCATCATAATTGGGTGTAATAAATTTTATAGCATTATTTATATTTGTATTATATATATTTGTAAAATCATGGATACCCAAAAAGTCTAATACGCTTTCATTACAGTAAATAATTTCGTTTTCAATATTAATAACTATAATAGGTTCTGAGATATTATTGTAAAAATCAAAATCTATTTCACTTTGAAACTCCATTATTTGTCCTCCATTCTTAATATATATTCTACATTCCTACACTTCTATATTATTTTACACTATAATATATACTTTTTTCACAATATTTTTCCACTAATATTCTACATTTTTTTTATTTTCTTTTTTTATATGTATGTTTTTCCATAAAACACCTTTTTTTCCTTAAACACAACATATTTGTTTGCTTTTTATGTAATATAATCCCATTTTTTATTTCTTTTTTATTTTTTCACTTTACTTTACAATCATTTCTTTCTAAATAAATCGAAGTTTTTTTATATTTAAATTTTTAATTTATCCATAAAAAAACTTAGATTTAGCAACTTCACTTACTGTAAAGCTAAAATCTAAGTTCTTATCTTTTTCCATTAAGTTCTTTGTCATAAACAAGCATGGCATTTAATTCTCCACCCAACAAAATGGTTGTAGAGGTTATTTGTAACCATACCATTAGGACAATAACCACACCTATACTACCATAAACATCGGTATACCTACCAAAATTATTTACATAAAACGCAAAGCCCATGGATAGTATTATCCATACGATGCTAGTAAATACTGCTCCCGGAAACACGTCTCTCCACCTAGTTTTCCTTGAAGGTATTAATCTATAAATAGCAGAAAATACTATAATCATGCCTGCAAGCCCTATTGGGTATCTTAAGTATTTTATAAAAATAAATATACTAGGGTCGATTTCTAACCAAGTAACTAAAGCTAAGCCTAGCATTTCTCCAAATACTAAAAATCCAAGTACAAATATTATCATAAATGATATTACCATCATAAATACTACGGAAGAAATAACTACTTTTATCTTATTTTTATTCTCATCTTCATTATAGGCTCTATTTAGACCATACCTTATTGCTCTAAATGCTCTAGATGCAGTGTATAGAGAAAATACTAATGAAAATGACAATAAATTTCCATTCCTAGTTTGTAATAATTGAAGTGCTAAAGTAGATACTAATTCATACAGTTCATTTGGCATAAGTGTTTCTAACGCACTTATTATTTCTATAGGATCTACATTTACAAATCCTACCAGAGTTAATAAAAGAATTAAAAACGGAAAAAATGAAAATAGCATGTCAAAAGCTAACTGCGAAGCTAAAGATGATATGTGGTGGTTTCTGTATCTTAACACCATTTTTACAATATATTCAGTTATTTTCATACATCTACCTCTATCTTGAAATATTTTCGCTTTATTTTTAAAATTCCATAATAATATGTCCTATCATTAATCCATAATTCAAGTCTATTATAGCACTATTTCCCACAAAATTAAATGACGTGTTTCCTATGGCTCATGTGCCAGAGTAGATTGACCTAATATAATATTACCTTCACTTCTTTTGATGAAAATTATCAATCTAACTAATTTTTTTATTTTAATACTTACTTTATATTTTCTCCTAAAAATTATTATTTATTTTATGAATATTAAATATAAATTTTATTATAATTAATATTAAGCCTTTAATTAAAAATATGTATTTTTTTACTAATTATGCTTAATTTTTGTTACAATAGTATTATCCAAATTTAAAGTAATTAATTCTTTCTATATAATATAAGGGGTGATGTCATGAAAATTGGACTTGTACAAAATAATATTCTATGGGAAAACAAACAATTTAACTTAATTTCAAGTAAAGATTTTTTTAAAAGAGCTAAAGACATGAACATTGATTTATTATTATTCCCTGAACTGTCCTTTACAGGCTTCACCATGGATGTAAATAAATTTAAAGAATTCAGCTTTTCTACCCTGAATTATATTTCCAATTTGTGCAAATTGTATAATGTGAGTGCTGGGGTTGGTTATATCCAAGGTATTGATGGAAATGTTAAGGCAAAAAATAATTATTCCATAATTTCTAGTACAGGAGAAATTTTATGTAATTATACTAAATTACATCCCTTTTCCTATGGTGATGAAGGTAATCATTACATTGGTGGCAACGATATCCTATATACCACTATTAAAGGTATTACTATTGCCCCATTTATATGCTATGATTTAAGATTCCCTGAAATTTTTCAAATTGCTTCTAAAAAATCTGACTTAATAACGGTAGCTGCAAACTGGCCAAATATAAGAAAAGATCACTGGATATCAATGCTTAAAAGTAGAGCTATAGAAAACCAATGTTATATTGCCGGTGTAAACAGAATTGGGTTAGGCAATAAAATTGCATATAGTGGAAACTCAATGATTATAGACCCCTTAGGTAAAGTCATTTCATATGCAGATGATGGTGTTGAAGATATAATTGTTGCAGATATCGATAAATCCTTAGTAGATACCATTCGATCAACCTTCAAATTTAAGTTGGATAGACGAGAGGACTTATACGAAAGTATAAAAAATAAATTTTAATTTAATTTTATTAATATACCACATTGCTCTGTCCTTCATATTTTATTAAGTATATATCTAAACTATATACTTAATAAAATTTTTAAAATATGTAGTTGAAACTTTTAATCAAATGCTATATAATCTAATCAATAAATATTATCGTTAAATTATTATTATTAAAGAGGTGTTAAAATGGTAGATAAAGTTTTAGAAGTATTAAAAAATTCATCAGAACCATTAAAAGCTGGAGAAATAGCCGAGAAAGCTGCTATCGATAAAAAAGAAGTAGACAAAGCTATAAAAGCACTTAAAGCTGAAGATAAAATAGAATCTCCAAAAAGATGTTACTACAGTGCAAAATAACTAAAAATAGAAAGTGGATTCACATTGAATCCACTTTCTACTTTTATGTTATTATATTTTGTCACAAGTTCTTTTTATTTTATCCACGGATACGTTGAAATTCTTTGTATCTACTCCCTTGAAATGTTAACTTTCCTCTGTCACCTTCCACAAGAATTCCATACTCTCCACCATTAACCTTAAGCTCAATTCTATCTCCACTCTCTACTTGAAATGTAACATAGTAATCTGTAGAACTAGATGAATTATGCATGTTATCTCCATTATTGTGATTATGATGAGTTACTGATATTCGTTTTGAAACAACTGATGAATCTACTGTAAGCACAGGTGAATTATTATTTTTACTCCAAGTCCCTATACCTTTTACTGCGGTTACAATAAATGTTCCTATTACAATGGTAAATATAATTATAAATATAACTGGAAAAATACTAGACATAAAGTTAAACCCAAACTCCATTATAACTCTCCTCTAAATAATATTTATTAACATATATATGTTCTAATTAAATTTATAGATTTTATTCTTTAAAAATTTATTTAGGATTTTATACCTCATTTCAAATCACAAACTGTACATCTTTAATTAGAATCTATATATTTATATAATTATATTTTTCTTTTTATTCATCCTATAATTATAAAGTTATATAATTATATATTACTTCAATACCTTCTTCTATATCTTTATAGTTAACCATTTCCATGTTAGTATTTTTGTATCTTACTGGGTATACTAAAGTTCCAGTTTTAACTCCTGTACCCTCTTTATGAATAGTTTTTCCATCTCCATGCTCTTCACTAAATATATAATGTGGTTTCTTCTCAAGCTTTTCATAAACTTCTTCTAATTGCTCTTTTACCTCATGATGCATTATCATAGTTCTGTCCATAAATTTAATTCCTGTGCCTTTACCTAAAGATAATTTCCCTTTGCCACCTAAACTATCTCCTGAAACTTCTCCATCCACAACTAATGCATACATAGGGTTTATTTCATAAGCAGCAGCTCTAGCACCTCTAGCTCCAAGCTTCTTCTGAGTTGAGAACACAAAGAATATCTCTTTATCTAGATTTTCTAGTAACGATTTATCTCCTGCTAATTTTTCCACAGCCTTTAACATCATGTAGCACCCGGTTCTATTGTCTAATGCTGGTGCTATTATATTTTTTTCTTCCTCAATAATATTAGAAGTAACTACACATACATCACCTTCTCTTACAAGTTCAAGTGCTTCTTCTCTACTCTCAACTCCAAGGTCAATATACATATCTTCAATCTTACCGTTGTCCTTTGCTGTAGATACCCTTCCTGAGTTTCCATTTTCAAATTCAACTACATTGTTTATAAAAGCGGTTTCATTAAAATCTCCAACTTTACCAATTCTTAAGAATCCGTTATCTTCTATATACATAACTATAAAACCTATAGTATCCATATGAGCTGAAACCATAACTCTTTTTTCCTCTGGTTGATCCTTTGCTCCCATTGCTACTATTACATTACCCATTTTATCAACTCTATGTTCTATACCAGATGAATCTAAATGTTCTATTATTACGCTTCTCACTTCATCCTCATGACCACTCACTCCGAAAGCTCCTATTAAGTTTTCAAATAATTTATTCATGATTATACCTCCAAATTCTTCACTCTATTAATTATATAATTAGAAATTTCACCTATCTATTACTGCAAATCTTTACTTTAATATCTATAAACTCTTTAAATATCCTACAAGCAATTTCACCGTATTTTCTATATCCTTCTTTGATGCCACTGACACAGAAGAATGAATATATCTACATGGAACTGATAGTGTAGCAATTTTTGCCCCTTCTCCTGTACCATGGAAGGTTGCTGCATCATTTCCTCCAGCTATTGCCCTTCTTCTCTGATAAGTTACATTTAAGTTATCTCCAACTTCCATAATGTTATCTGCTATATCTGTATCAAATATACTAGTTAAATCCATTATAGATATAGCCGGTCCTTTTCCAACCTCTGTAGCTCTTAAATGTTTTTCTACATTTGACATGTCTGCACATATAGTTCCCTCTAACGCAATGCCAATATCGCCCTTAATATTTAATGAAGATATATAAGCACCTCTATCGCCAACCTCTTCTTGAACTGTAAATGTACCATATAAGTCCACATCATAACTTTCCTTTAAAGCTTCCATAAGTACAAGACACCCTACTCTATCGTCAAAGGCTTTCCCCTTAACAAGACCTTGTCCAAATTCATCATATTGTGTATCAAAGACTACATACTCACCAAGCTCAATAATATCTTCACTTTGCATTCTAGTATTAGCCCCTATATCAATACAACAATCGTTATAGGTAAGACCCTTTTCTCTTTCCTCTGCACTCTGAAGATGAATTGGTTTAGCTCCAATAACTCCAGCAATTTTATCTGGTCCAATAAGTACAGTTTTAGACGGTATTATTTTTGCATTTATACCTCCAAGTGGACTAAATCTTAATGTTCCATCCTCATTGTATCCTGTTATAATAAATCCTACCTCATCCATATGTGCATCAATTATAACTCTTTTACCTGATCCTTTTTTATGAACAATAATATTTCCCATTCTATCCACAAAAATTTCATCTACATAAGGTTTAACCTCCGCCTTAATAAAACTTCTCACATCTCCTTCAAATCCTGAAGGACCGCTTAATGAAGTTAATTTATCTAAGAGGCCATTTTTTTGAAGAACTTCATCTAAAAACATATTAATTCCTCCAATTCTTCTCCCTTAATACTTTCTATAAGTTTAGCCATCATATATCCAGTATTTTTTATATCATCCATATTAACCATCTCCACAGAGGTATGCATGTACTTTATTGGAATAGATATAAGTAATGTAGCAACACCTTCACCTGAAACTTGAATATCCCAAGCATCTGTTCCTGTTGACCCTGCTTCAACCTCTAATTGGAATGGAATACTATACTCCTTACATAACTTCATAAGATATTTTCTAACCTTAGGGTGTATATTAGGACCTATACATATTACTCCGCCATTCCCAAGCTTAGTATCCCCATGTTCAAGACCATGCTTTCCACAATCAAAGGTTACATCCACAGCAATTCCTATATCTGGTTTAATTCTATTTGTTGCAGTTTTAGCCCCTCTATGACCAACTTCCTCTTGAGCTGAACACACAAAATAAACATCCATGTCATGCTTAATATTCTTAAGCTCCTTTGCACATCTATAAAGGGCTACAACTCCACCTCTATCATCAACGGTTTTTACACTTACATTATTGTTTAAAAGTTCTTTATAATTCCCCTTAACAGTTATATAATCCCCAGGTTTTACTATATTTTCTAAATCTTCTTTTAAGTATCCAGTATCTATTAATAAAGAATCTATTGTGACTGCCTTTTTACGATCCTCCTCTTTCATTAAATGAGGAGGTTTAATTCCTATAATTCCAGTCAATGTATCTTTTCCATGTATAACAACTTCTTTAGATACTAAAGTCTTTGCATCAATACCATTTCCTTTAAACTCTAAGAATCCATTTTCTTTTATATCTGTCACAACCATGAATACTTCATCCAGGTGTGCCATAAGCATGATTTTACCCTTGCCATTTCCCTTTTTATGAACAATTATATTGTTTAAATTATCTTTAGTAACTTCTCCAAATTCTGAAAACACCTCTGATACATAATCCCAAAGCCAGTGTTCTCTTCCGCTAGGACCATGGGCCATACAAAGGTTTTTAAGTAATTCCTTGTCATCCATAATTATAAGACTCCCTTTCTACTTACAAAAATTTCTTCATGATAAAAGTATACCTTACCTGTTAAGTATTTACAACAAAGGTGATTCTAAATATTGACTTGAAATATAAATCAACTAATCTTATTAATAAAATAAATATTGAAGCAATAGTCTGTATTTGATATGATGTTATAGAAGATAATTAATCTTATATAATACTTACTATGAATAATAATATATAAGCACATCATATGTTTAGATAAAAGGAGATTGTACTATGAGCATGAACGAAGAACTTTTTCATAAAAATAACGATACACTTAAAAATTCTACGGTACTTATAAATCAAAAAAAATGTATAGCTTGCGGTAGATGTATTAATTTCTGCCCAACAACTGCTATTTTTAAAGAAAATAGAGATGTTATGATTGATCAAAGTAAATGCATTAAATGTGGCAACTGTATTTCTAATTGTCCATTTCTAGCAATATCAGCTATAGAAAAATAGGTATGGTTAAAAGGTCTAGTAAGTAGGAATATTCTTAGCTTACTAGACCTTTTTATATTTACTTTACATATTTTCTAATTACTTGATATATTCTATTTTTTTAAATCCATTTATTATTTCAGCCTTAATCCTTAATTTTAGATTTTAGATTTTAAATTACAATCTATGTATTACTTTTCTCAACATAATACTCAGCCTGTCTTTTCACATACTCCATATTTCTTCCTACTGCATGAAATATAGAATCAAAATATAATATAAATTCTTCCTCCAAGGCATCCCAAAGCTTCATTTTAAAATTTTTTATATTAACATGTAGTTCATTCTTCTTATCTTCTAGCGATTCAATACTATTATAACTATTTAAATTAATAATACTTTCGTACTCATCACCAAGTTCCATGAACTGTCTAAAAAATTCCTCATCCATGTTATTATCCACATAGTCACTATTTAATATAGTACTAAAATGTGTATCTATCCCTTTTTCATCTTTATACCCACTATATGATTCCTTAATTTTATTATAAACTTCAACTATAATTTCGGGGTTATAATAATTAACATAACCTGTACAGTTATCTATAGCTTTGAAAATATAGATTTTATCAATATTATTCTTTTTTCTTAAAAGCATATTTACCATACCGTTATAGTACTTATCTTTAACCCTCTTAATTGATTCTATAACAAATTTATAAATTATATAATTAAGCTTCTCCTTCTGAAGTATACATATATTTTTAAAGTCTTCATCTGTTTTTATATAATAAATTGGACTATATAATTCACTTATAAATATATTATCCATTGAAAACTTAATCTCATCCTTTATAGCATAAAATCCACTTTTACTTAAATTACCCATGGCTTTTAAATAGTGGTACTCTATAAGAAAAATTTCTGAACATATATTATATAACTCTAAGTCTACGGAATTTTGTTTAATATTTTTATATCCAACATCCATGAATTTATTTTTTTCTCCATGGGTAATTTTCTTTGCCATAGATTTATTAAGATTAACTTTAAATTGTATTATTTTTTTTGATACTTTCTCCCCTATGGCTTCTCTTATCACTTCTATTGCTATATTGAAAAATTTTTCTTTTAATATCACTTGTAACTTAGATTTTAAGCTATCTACATTATCTATAAATTTTTCTCTTTCTGAAAGAATTTTGTCAAGGAATACTCCCTCTTCAGGTTCATTCCTATCTTTCCACAGCTTACCCATGGTCTTTTTCATATTCCATAAATTCATATCATAGATATTTAGCTCTTCAATGATAAGTTTTTCAGCTTCAACTTTAATTTCACTTACCCTTGGAATAATATGTTGTATATTCCTCTCAATATATTCTCCTAAAAAATCATTAAGCTCATTAACTAAAATATTGGATATTCCAACCTTTTTATTTATAAGACTTCTAAATTCTAATTGAATCTGCCTTTGAAACAGCTCCACAATATTTGCTGAAAAAACTTCAATATTATCCAAAATAGAAAGAATCTTATCTCTATCTACTCCTATATACTGTTCAATTTTGAAAACACCCTTTGAAAACTCATAAAACATATCTAATCCCAAATCTCTATGCGCACTAATACAATAGGTGTTATAATCAATAATAAATTCCCATTCACACATTGTTAGTCCATTAGGAGTTTCACATCCAAAGTAATCATCGAAAACTTTTGAAAGATTTTGAAAAACCTCTATAACCTCTGAATAGGAATTTATATTATCATACAATGAATTCAGTAAAATCTTTTCTTCACTTTCCATAAGCATTCAACTCCAAAAATTTCATTAGAATACTTATTCTATACTCATCCACTCAATCCCTCTCTACTATTCTTATAGAATATCGACACACAATTTATAGTGCATGTTTATATATCATAAACATGACTATACAATCAAAAGCTGATTTCTATTAAATACAGAAATCAGCTTTTGAATCTCTCCTAATATTTCTTAAATTTTCTCTAGTAATTTACTTACATATGAAATAAAACCCAACTATAAGTAATGCTATAATCCCCACTGTAACTATAAGATTAGCTTTTCCAGAATGGTAATACTTGTCTGTATCTGAATTTCTTCCTCTAAATTCAGAATCCCTAGCTGAGCTTCTTTTAAACATCTCTATTGACATATAACACACCACCTTAAATGAACTTATTTCCCATACTATCTATAAGCCCATTATATATTACATACCACTCCATGTAAATATATGGATACACTTTATATTTACATTCTATTCTATTTCAACTTCCTTATCCAGTGAAAATAAATATAAATACTTTCTTATTTTAGCCTTTTTAAAAGCATTTTCCACAGCCTTACTATAGTAATCTAACTGTAACTTATATCTATCCTTAATTTCTTCTATGTTTTTCTCAGTGGCATAATCTGTTTTATAATCTAAAATTATACCCTCTTCACCATCTTCAAAGTAACAGTCAATTACTCCTCTTAATAGCATCTTTTCTTCACTATACTTGTTACCATCAATATGAGGATAAATAACTGAACTATCAATTTCCACTCTAAAAGGCAACTCTCTCTTTAAGGTGCTATTTCTAAAAGCTTCTATAACCTTAGCTCCAATATCACTTTTAAAGAATTTAAAAATTTTATCTACCTTGACTGTTTTTGCTGCTTCTAACGTTATAAGCTCATTACTTACCATACTGTTAATTTGGGAAGTTATATTTTCCTTAGTCATGTCCTCACTTAAATTTAACCTTTGCATGATATTATGATATGCAGTTCCAACCTCTGAAGGGGTTAATCCCTTTTTCTCTTGAAGGAATAATGGAGTTTGCATTAATGGTTTGAATTTTCTTTTTCCACCAGAATCTTCACCATATACTTTTCCATCATATATTTCTTCTTCATTTAAAGCTTCAAACCCTTCCTCTGTTATCTTTAAACCTGATTCTGTTATTTCACTAATACAGCCTGTAGTTATTACAGAATCATTCCCATTAAGGTTATCCTTCATTAGATTTTTATTCTGATGGGCTTCCTTAAGTTCTGTAACCGTAATTACCGTTGGCATCTTTGTGGCTTCTTCATATTCATATTTAAAATCAAGTCTCTGTGCTATTAGCTCTTCATATTTCTTTTCCCCTGTGTACTCATCAGCAATTATTAGCGCTTCCATTTTTTCAATAATGGGAGTTTCTTCATTACTTATAGATTCTATACCTTCGAAATCTTCCCTAGGATAAATTTTTACTTTAAACTTACTTCCATCCTCTATGAAACTTGCCTTTACAACTTGATCCTTGTAACGTCTTAATGGTTCACCATTTTCATGATTTATTAAAGCAGCCCCAATCCAATCCATATAACACTTTTGATTCTTAACATAACTAGATTTTATAACTTTATTATCATCTAGTCCTGCCTCTGACCACTTTTCAATTTTTTTCTCTATTCCCTTAGTGGTTCCTACAAGTATTAATTTCTCCTTAGATCTTGTCAGTGCAACATAAAGAAGTCTCATTTCTTCTGATTTATTTTCACCTTGAATCTTTTTGCTTATAAAATCTCTTTGAGCTGTGCTATAACTAACTCTTTTATTTAAATCTATATAAGTAGGACCATAGCCTAGTTCTTGATGAAATAGTATCTTTCCTTTTAAATCACCTTCATTAAATCTCTTCCCAATTCCACAAAGGAAAACTACAGGGAATTCTAAACCCTTACTTTTATGAATACTCATAATTCTTACTACATCTTCATTTTCTCCAATTATCTTAGCACTTCCCATGTCCTCGCTACTAGTTTTAATATTGTTGATGAAATTAATGAAATTGTATAATCCTCTATAGCTTGTTTTTTCAAAGTCTTTTGCTCTCTTAAATAATATTTTAAGATTAGCCTGTCTTTGCTCTCCACCAGGTAAAGCCCCCACATAGCCATAGTATCCTGTGTCAGTTATGATTTCCCAAATAAGCTGATTTATTGGTGTATATCTACTTTCTATTCTCCAATTATTTATCTTATCTAGAAATTTTTTAATCTTCAATTGCAGATTAATATCACATTTTTTTTCATCTTTGTATTCGCCTTCTTCAAGGTTTTCGCTACTTATATTTTCTTCATCTACCTTATCTCCATGGCCTAAAGTATTAATTTCCTCACTACTATTATTTAGTAAGCCTACCATTGCGTTATAAAAGCTATCCTTTTTATTATAAATTCTTATATCTGCAAGCTCTTCAGTGGTGAATCCACCGATTGGTGATCTTAATACTGCTATAAGAGGAATATCTTGAATAGGATTATCTATAATCTCTAAGGTACTTATTATTGTTTTAACCTCTAGAGTCTCAAAATATCCACCCCCACCTTCTGAAAATAGAGGAATTCCAACTTTTTTAAACTCTTCTATAAATATTGGAGATAATTTATTACTGGATCTTAAGAGAATTATTATGTCCTTATAGGTGACTCTTCTATATTCATCTATGTGCTTATCATATACCTTTAATGAATTTTCACCTTGAACTTCCATAAGTTCTCTTATACGCTTTGCAACGAATCTAGCTTCTATTTGTATAGCATCTAATTCTTCCTTCTCTAGTTGCTCTTCATTGCCATCATTTTCATCCTCAACATCTTCTGAATTAGATTTTAGAGGCGTCTCTTCACTATCCACTTCACTGTCAACATCACCTTGGTCTAGATTTATTAAGCTAAACTCTACAGCTCCACCTACATTTCCATCTCCATTAAATTCTTTATAAGATGCTCCAACCTTTAGTTCTTCACCTTCATCGTAGGAAAGTTCCCCTACATCTTCGCTCATTACAGCTTTAAAGATATAGTTTATACCATCTATAACTTCTTCCCTACTTCTAAAGTTTTTATGTAGGGTTATTAAGGCATTATAGTCATCTCCATTCTTTGTATAGCTTCCCTTTTTCTCCTTGAATAGCTCTGGTTTTGCCATTCTAAATCTATATATACTCTGCTTTAAATCCCCAACCATAAATACATTTCTCTTATCTTTTTCTTTCCTACATATAAGATTTATTATTTCTTCTTGAACATTATTGGAATCTTGATATTCATCCACTAGTATTTCTTCAAATTTCCCTCTCATTTCTAAGGCTACATTGGAAGGCCCATGGCTTTCTTTATCTTTTAAAATCTCTAAAGCAAAATGCTCTTGGTCGTTAAAATCTATGATGCCTCTTTCTCTCTTTTTCTTATCAAAGCCTTCTTTAAATTCAATGACTAAAGTTGATAGTTCCTTCATTAATGGATATAAATCTTTAGTTATTTTAATTGTTTCCTCTGAGGTGGCGTTTAAGATTTTACTTTTTATTGACACATATATTTCCTTACACTTATCCCTTAGCCCCTTAGCCTGATTTTGAATCAACTTCTCTTCTTCACTTAACTTTGTAAGAGTTGGAATTCTCCCGAAGGAGGTTTCATCAAGATATTCCCTTCCATCCTTTAATTCATTTTCAATAATTTCTAAAGTTCTTTCTAAGATTTCTCCATCACTTTCAAATGTAGATGTATATTTAGAGATAATCTCATTTTCTAATACAAAATCTAACCCTTGATTATTCATCTCTAAAGCTGTTAATAATTCTTCTCTCAAATCCTTTAACAGTGCATCTTTAAAGGGTAATTTATCGAAGGAAAAATCTTCTCCCACATTGAAAACTTCTGCTTTTCCTCTTAGCCAGGCTTCTGGATTTGGCATACTCATAGAAAAGTTATACAATCTTAAAACTATATCTGCTAATGCTTTATCACTTTTATTATCACAATAACTCTCTACTAGATTAATAAATTCTTCTCGTCCTTCAACGTACTTTTCTTCCATTAACTCCTCGAGTGCTTCCATTTTTAGAAGATTAATTTCTGTGGTGTCACCAACTCTAAAACTAGGCTCTATATCTATTTGATGAAAATTATTCTTTATAAGATTTAAACAAAAAGAGTGTAATGTAGAAATACTTGCCTTGTTAAGTAGTATAAGTTGAGTTTGTAGGTTTCTACTATTTGGCTCCTCTTGGATTCTTTTATTTATAGCTTCACCAATACGCTCCCTCATCTCTGCTGCTGCTGCATTGGTAAAAGTTACAATAAGAAGTTTATCAATACTTACCGGATTATCTGTGTCCGTTATAATTTTTATTATTCTCTCAACTAATACCGCAGTTTTTCCTGATCCTGCAGCTGCAGATACCAATATATTTTTATATCTAATATCTATGGCCTTTTGTTGATCATCAGTCCATTTAACACTACTCCCCACAGTTTTCACCACCCTTTCCTTCTTCCTCTAGTTCCATAAGTAAATCCTTCTTGTTTTTCCTCGGCATAACCTTAAAATTATTCACACCTAAGCTCTCATCAAACTGACATATGGAAGAAAAATCACAGTACTCACAGTAAAAACTCTTTCCATTTTTACATGGGGTTACCTCTATAATTCCATCTAACATATTTTCACAGACTTCTCTGATCTTATCCTTCATATGATCTCTTAGTGCATTAAATCCACCTGCTGTTATCACAGAGTTATTAGTTTTAGAGAATTCTGGCTCATTGCTTCCCTTTTTAGGCTTATTTAAGGCTACTGGTATAATTGAAGAGGTTCCGCCCTCCTCTATAGTTCTATCCATTCGCGTTACAACTTTTAAATCCTTAATAACAATTCCCTTCATCTTTAAAGCCTTTAAAACTTCTTCCTCTAAGTTATCTATAGTAAGCTTTTTCCCATCCATAATTGGGTCATCCACAGATAGATACACCATAGCCCCTGGCATTGAAGTTCTACTATTAGAAATCTCCCCCACGGATTTCTTTGATCTTCTACTGTCCTCTAAGGTTAAAATTGCATCTAAATAAGTAAGTAACTGAATCTTAAGTCCGTTGTAAACATCGTTTATATCAAGATCTATCTTTCCTGTTTTATAATCTATAACTCTATAGTAATCCGTTCCATCAATAGTGGCCTTGTCAACTCTATCAATCTTACCCTGTAGCTTTACTACTTCACCACTAGATAATGTTATTGGGATTGCTGGGTAATAATCTTCTGAATTTGCTCCAAAAGAAAGTTCATATCCTATTGGACTAAATGTTCCTCTTTCCATCTGTTCATTTATTACTAGAATCATTCTATATAAAATTCTTCTTACTCTTATAGCTATATATTCATACCTTTTAGAACTTTTAAGTATTAAATGCTCATCAGAGTTTATCATTTCACCCATTACTTCAGTAAGTATTCTTTCACAGAAATCTTTATCTAGGGAACCCCATTTTCCATTTTCACTTTCGACTTTCTTAGAAAACTTTTCAAGACCTTCATGAATCAAATTTCCAAAATCTAATGGTGCAAAGGTGTATATCTTCCTTTCCTTCGCTCTTAATCCATATCGTACAAAATACCCAAAAGAACAATTTGCATAGGACTCTATTTTTGATACACTGAGACCTTTCCCGTAGAGTTCCCTTATCTTATCTTTACCTATTTCCTCCACATGATTTTTATATGTGAATCCACTTATAACCTTATTTATCTTTTCTCTGTATAAAGGTTTGTCGTAGTAATAATTATATATTTCTCTCCAAAGAGGATTTATCTCATCTTTTTCTATATAGTCATGAAGCTTTCCAATCATATTATTAAAGGTTGGTATCTTACCTACTATATTTTCAGTATCCTCATCCTGCACCTTGGATAATATATCTGTTTCTTCACTTATACTTTTAAATAATGATTTTACCCTTGGAATAACCATGGAATATCTCTTAGTTTTCCCCTCTAAATCTGCAATTGGATAAGTTATATAAAGTAGATTACTAGGTAAGCTAAGTAAGTTGTAAATTAAGTATTGCTCCCCAAAGGCTAATTCAAAACTATTGTTAGCTACACTAATCCCATTATTTTTAAAGGTCATTCTGTCATTGTCATTAAATAGACCTTCATCTCCATTAGTTCTTGGAAGGACTCCATCATTAACTCCTATAATTATAGCAACCTTAACTTCTTGGGCCTTTATTCTATCTGCACTTCCCACAACTACCTGATCCATAGATGTTGGAATCAAGCCCATTTTATTATGAGATATTCCCATAGTAAGAAGAGTGTTAAACTCTTCAATAGATAGCTTTTCTGATCCTAACACTTCTACAAACTGATCTAAAAGTTCTATTATCATATTCCAAATACTTCCGTATTCATCTACTAAAACTAGTTTATCTTCAACTTTAAATTTTTCTACATATTCATTTACTTTTTCATAAATCTGATTATCAACTAAGAATTTGTAAATACTTGTGCAAATATCCTTAACAGTATTCTTACCCTTTAACTCTTTTTCTAGCTTTATTAGCGGTTCCATTGCCTTTGTCTTAATCTCAAGGATTCCCTCATACTTTGAATTTTCTCTCCAAAACTCATTATCCTCATCAATCCACTTTTTTCTACTTTTAATTCCATATTCTAAAACATAATTCTCTAATAAATCTACTTCTCCTGGAATTAAGTTTGCAAATCCACTTTTAAAATAATTCACAATAGAATTATCTCTAAATCCCTTTGCAAATATATTTAAAAGGGAGGTTATATAAACAACCAATGGATTTGATGCGATATCTTCTTTATCATCTATAAAAAAAGGTATTTCATATTCTTCAAAAATCACCTTAACTATATCCTTGTAATTTTCTAAATCTCTACTTATAACGATAATATCTTTATACCTTAATTTCTTTTCCCTAACTAAAGCTAAAACTTCCTTAGCTACAAATTCAATTTCACTATAAGGGTTTTGGGCTTTGAAAATTTTAATATGCTGAGTTTTTTTATCTATAAATTTACCCTTATTGTTAAAATAATTTTCTTCTAAAAATTTCAATTCCTTACTACTTTTAAATCTATGGGCAATAGTTAAATGAAGGTTTTCCTTTGGATAATACCCGTAATCCTGAGCAAGTTTTGTTAATTTTTCCTCAGTGATATAAATTGGATAGAATGGATTAGTTGCATCATCTACTCCCGAAACCTCTTCGCCACTATATGGTATAGTTATGTTTACATTTGAGCATAACTTAAGAAGCCTTCCGATAATATCGTATTGCTGTGGAGTAAACCCATTAAATTCATCAATCCACACCTCTGAACCTTTTAAAAAACTACTGTTATCAATCTTATCCTTCAAAATAGTTAAATTATCCTCTGAATCAAAATATCCACCACTAAGTTTTTCTTGAAATTTTGAATAAATAGCTTCAACATCCCTTAATTTATCCACCAGTAATGAACTTTCATCCACATTTCCCTTTAAATCTATTAGAACCTGTGGAGTAATATTGTGTCTTTTAAACTCAGTTAAAACACCTATAATTTTATCTACAAATCCCTTTTGCTTCGTTGCCTTTTTAAAAATACTTAAATCATCCTTAACCTCTTCAATTGCTCTCCCAATGATTATAGCCTTCCCCGTGTCATCCATATATTTATGGGTTATCCCTCCAACCTCATTAAATACAGTAAATGCAAGCCTTTTAAAACTTAAAAGATGCACATTATTTATACCCGTAGCTCCAATTCTCTCAATAAGAGCCTTCTCCGCTCTAAAGGAAAGTTGTTCTGGAACTATTAATATCAGTGGGTTTTTATTATCACCGGACTTTTCACATATTTCATCAACACAGGTATAACTCTTCCCTGTCCCTGCTCTACCATATATAAATCTAATTCCCATAAATATCACTTCCTACTTTTTAATTTATACTATTTATTTCTAATGCAAATTTAAGAAATACTTAAATCAAATTAATACCTTGTAATTTTTAAATACTATTTTAACAATGAACTTAAATACAGTATCATAATTAAAATTCACTTTGTTTCTCAATTATTTTTTCATAGTTTTCTTTTACATAATTATAACATATAGGATAATGCCTTTAATATCATTGACCTAATTCCCAAACAATATTTAACAAGATTAAATGTTTCATTTGTTGATATGTAAATTCTAATTTAAAATGCATAATTTAGAATTTAAAATAAAGAATAAAACCTTAGATGTTTTTAAAGAATTCAATTTGTAAATTTAATAAGATATATATACTTTTTCTGTTAATATTTTATCTAAGTCAATGGTTATTTAACTTTATATTTACACGTTTCTTACTTTTTAATTATTCTAATATAGCGTTAATGTTTAATTTACCAATGAAAATACTTCATAATAATCATTAAATACCCATGTAAACTTTACTTGATTAAAGCAATAAAACCCATTTTAATACTATTAAATCCAATAATTCTATTTATTATGATAAAAATTTAGCTATTAGTTGTACAATTTGAAATATAATAAATCTTTATACATTGCAAAATCTTTTAAATAGAGTTAAACTTATATGGAAGAAACTTTTTAATTTATGGAGGTACAAGATATGAATAAAATTATTTCAATTGATGATGCTATTGCTAAAATTCAAGATGGAATGACTATCATGATAGGTGGATTTCTAGCTGTAGGCACACCTGAGAATATTATAGATGCTTTAGTTAAAAAAGGTGTTAAAAATTTAACTATAATTGCAAATGATACTGGTTTTCCAGATAAGGGTATTGGTAAATTAATAGTTAATAAACAAGTTTCAAAAACTATTGCGTCTCATATTGGGACAAACCCTGAAACAGGACGTCAAATGAACGAGAAAGAAATGGATGTAGAATTATCTCCTCAAGGAACTCTTGCTGAAAGAGTTAGATGTGGTGGAGCTGGTCTTGGTGGATTCTTAACGCCAACTGGTCTTGGAACAATAGTTCAAGAAGGAAAAGAAATCATCACTGTTGATGGATCTGAATATATCCTTGAGAAACCATTAAAAGCTGATGTAGCTCTTATATTTGGTTCAAAAGTAGATAAAAAAGGTAATGTATATTATAATCAAGCAACTAGAAACTTTAACCCATTAATGGCTACGGCTGCTGATATGGTTATAGTTGAAGCTGAAGAAATAGTTGAAACTGGTGACATCGATCCAAACAATGTTATGACACCATATATATTTGTTGACTACATAGTAAAGGGGGAAAACTAACATGGATAAAAACATGATAAGAGAAGTCATTGCTAAAAGAGTTGCAAAGGAATTTAATGATGGAGACGTTGTTAACCTTGGAATCGGTTTACCAACTTTAGTTGCTAACTACATACCTGAGGGAATAGATGTTACATTACAATCTGAAAATGGATTTATCGGAATCGGGGCTGCTCCTGCGGCTGGCGAAGAAGAAAAAGATCTTGTAAATGCTGGTGGACTACCTGTTACTGTAATTCCTGGTGCTGCATTCTTTGATTCTTCTATGTCTTTCTCTATTATAAGAGGTGGACATGTTGATGCAACAGTTCTTGGTGCTTTAGAAGTTGATGCTGAAGGTAACCTTGCAAACTGGATGATTCCTGGTAAAAAAGTTCCTGGAATGGGTGGAGCTATGGATTTAGTAGTTGGAGCTAAGAAAGTTATCGTAGCTATGGAACATACTGCTAAAGGAAACCATAAAATACTTGAAAAATGCACACTTCCTTTAACTGCTGCTCATCAAGTAAATTTAATAATTACTGAAATGGCAGTTTTAGAAGTTACTAAAGAAGGTCTTGTTCTTAGAGAGCTTGGACCTGAATCTTCTGTTGAAGATGTAAAAAATGCAACAAGTGCAAAACTTATAATTCCAACTGATATAAAAACTATGGAATTATAATTTTAAGATATTATTTTCATTGCTATAGTATATGAGAATCCATTAATGTTTTTTCATATACTATTATTTTAGAAAGGAAACCTTTTTATGCCATCTTACAAAAATTATGCTGAAACTCAAGTTGAACATATTTTAAAAAATGTTCTTAAGGATTATACTAATATCTGTACTTGTGACAAGTGTGTTAGTGATATGTGTGCTATTGCCCTTAACTCTTTGAAACCAAAGTATGTGGTTAGCACTACTGGTAAAATTTATACCTGTGCTTTAAATGAAATTGATAAGCAACAAATCGTGACTATTACCACAGAAGTTATTAAAGCAATTGAAATCGTTTCCTCAAATACACAGCATGAATAATAACTTTTGAAATTTAGCATAACCCTGTAGGTTTTCCTACAGGGTTATGCTTTTATATAATTGTGATTCAAAATTCAAAATGTAAGATTTAAGATTTAAGATTTAGAGTTAAGGACTAAATCCTTAATAGATTTTTGAAGAAATAAAACCTTTAGCATAATTTTTTAAATCATATTCGTTATTTAATTCTGGTTTGTAAATTACTTCATCTAACAACATATCTAATATTTTCCCAATTAAAGCGCCTTCTCTAATTCCTAATTCAATTAAATCCTTGCCATTTACCTTTAGGGCCTTTTTGCTGTAACACTCACTGTTTACAGCTATTTCATTTAAAATCAACTCAACATTTTCATATTTATTGATTCTCTGAATACACTTATTTTCAATATAAGCCATGTTTTCTGCAGCCTTTATAGCGAGTAATTGCCTAAATAAATTTTCTCCAATATCTTTCAGGAAAATTTTAATACCGTACTTTTCCGATGGAATATCTACATCATAATAATCCATTAATATTTTTACCTCTTTGATTGTTTTGGTATCGTATCTTAAGGTTTTCAGTACATATTCACCTATATCTGCCTTACTTACCTTTTCACCACCAATATCTTTTTCATTAGATATTATTTCCATGGACGATTCTATACCTGTACTTCCTGTAATCAAATAATTTAAAAGCACACTTAATCTAACGGCTAAAATTTTAGGACAGTTTTTTATAATTTCACCGTAGGTATCTTTAGCCTTTTCATCCATACCCTCTGTTGAAATATCTGTTTTAAGTTCTGGTATTATTAATGAAAATAAATTAAGCTCTAGAATGATCCTAATTGCCTCATTTGGAATATCCGCTAAAATTAGTTTATTTAACTCTGTAGCTATTCTTTCTACAGCTATATTTTTTATTAACCCCTTCGTATTTTCTATGGCTAGCCAAGTTTCTTTCTCTAATCTATAATTAAGTTGAGCCATAAATCTTAATGCCCTCATTATTCTTAGTGCATCCTCTTGAAATCGCTTCTCTGGCGCCCCAACACATCTTATAATTTTATTATTAATATCTTCTCTTCCATAGAAATAGTCTATTATACCCTCACCACTGTTATATGCCATTGCATTAATAGTAAAATCTCTTCTAGATAAATCATATTTTACCTCATCGGTAAATGTTACTTTATCTGGCCTTCTATTATCACTATACTCACCATCAATTCTAAAAGTTGTAACCTCAATTAATTCTTTATCTATAATTACAGTTACCGTCCCATGCTGTATTCCAGTATCTATAGTCTTAAAGTCCTTAAATAGATTCTTAATCTCCTTGGGTGTTGCTGAAGTGCATACATCCCAATCATTAGGCTGTTTACCTAAAATACTATCTCTTACACAACCTCCAACCATATATCCCTTATAACCATTACATGTTAATATACTAATACATCGCTCCACACTTTTCGGAATTCTCATATCCATATTTTACTCCCCACCATTCTCCATTTTAATCTCCTATTAATATCAATGTTATACCTTTTATTTAAAAGAATCTTAATTTAATTTAACACATTTAATATTACCAAAAATAGCCTAAACAAAGTTAATAATTGTTACTTTTTCGTAATGATTATTAAAAGTTTTTATACTATAATAAAATTATATAAAATTTTTCCTATAAAAGGAGGTCAAAATGTTAAATTCCTTACCAACAAAACAAAAATCCAAATTTAAGCTACCCAGTATTTTAATCGTATCACCTATGCTATGTATATTGTTAATCGGCATTGCTACCTTTGCAAATGACAAAGAAAAGCAATATACGCTTGAAATTAATTCAATAAATACTGAACTCGAAACCCTTAAACTTCAAGAGTCGAAATTAAAATCTAAAAACGATTTCTTAATAAAATCAAAAATGGATCTTGAGAAATTATTTAATGATTTAAAATAAATATACTACCTTGTCTTACACTACTGAATATACTAGAAGGAGATAGTAAAATATGAATTATAACTTAAACACAAAACCTACTAGACGCCATAGAAGATCACATAAATCTATCTATATAAATATATTTTCAATTTTTATTGTTATCCTTTGCTTAACCATATCATTGTTTTCAACCTTTAAGATGATCTCCGCTCACCGTAGACAAGTATCTCTACTTAGTAATTTAGAAACCCTAAAAGAATCTAATAATTTACTTAACAATAAAAACATCGAACTTGAAGAATCAATAAAGGTTGACCAAGCAAATTATGATAAAGCTACATCTAACTTAAGAGTTGCCCATCTAACCTTTGATGATGGTCCATCTGATAACACTATTAAACTCCTTGATGTTCTTGATGAGTTTCAAGTAAAGGCAACCTTCTTTGTAACTTATAAAGAAGGCTATGAAGATGTTTATAGACAGATTGTTAATCGTGGACATGTCCTTGCTAACCATACTGCTAGTCATCAATATAAGACTATTTATGCTAGTGCTAATGCCTTTATAAATGATGTTGAATTGTTAGATAGGAATCTAGAGAAAATCACAGGACAAGCCCCATCTAAAATTCTGAGATTCCCTGGTGGTTCTAATACAGATCATATACGTCATAATAAAAATATTATGCCAGACATAATAAAAATTTTAACTGAACGCGGTTATACATATTTTGATTGGAATGTAGATTCAGCAGATGCCCTAAAAAGGACTCAAGATAAAAAAGTCATAGTCGATAATGTTCTTACTGGAAGTGCACCTATGAATACTGCTAATATATTAATGCACGATACAAATTTAAAATATACTACTATTGAAGCTATACCTGAAATAATTACTGGCTTGAAAGCCCAAGGTTTTATATTCAAACCACTAAATCATAATTCTGCCGCATTAAGATTTTTCCAATAATATTCTCTAATTATTTTATTTCATATTGTTTAAGGTATCTGAAAATAGACGAACATACTGACCTGTTTATTTTCTGAAAATGCTTAAGGGAAGTTAATATCATCTTATATTAACTTCCCTTAAATAATTTATATATTAGGATTCTAAATCTATGAGTATATTATTGCCTTTATAAATCTTTTTTATAATATACACCGCTAAAATTCCACTTATGATTCCAACAACAACTCCACCTAATATATCTGAAAAATAATGTACATATAAATATATCCTAGAAAACCCGATTAAAACAGCTAAGCTAATAAAATATGGTTTATACCTTTTAATATATGTGCAAAGCACATAGGTAACTGCTACTGATGAACCTGTATGCCCAGATGGAAAAGATGAACTTGTGGGTAGCTTTATTAGCGGATTATCTATTGGATATGCAACTATAGGTCTAACCCTTTCAAATATATGTTTTATTATTCCTTCTGTTAAAATTGCACATGTTATTAAAGATAAAAGACACGCGAACCCCACTCTTCTATATTTCTTCATACACATTAGTATAATACTTATTACTATCCATACTATTCCTACATCGCCAAGCTTTGTTATATATGGCATTATTGCATCAAAAAAATCATTTTGAAGTCCATAGTGTATAAAGTCCGTTATGCCCTTATCTATACTATATAACCACTGATTCATTTCTTTCTCTCCTTTTGTATCTTAGTCATCTTTTAAAAATAAATAAGCCAGTATGTTTGGTTTTTTTGTGTTATACTGTGTCAGCAGAACCCTTAAATTACGCTACCATCTGCGAAACCTACTCCCTTTTGTAACTCAAAATATTCTTCATAGCTTTGACTTGTTATTTATTTTAAGATGCTTTATATTAATATGTCTTTAACTCCTATAATAGAGTCTATATATGAATTCCCATTTGATGTATAAATCCCCTTAAGATTACTAATAGTTACGCCTTTGATATTTAAATATATTTTATCACTACTAAGATTGTCTCCATCACCATACTTTTGGTCTCTTTCCATAAAGTTTTCCTTAATATTATTATCCACATATACTCCTATTGTATCATGAATTATAAATAATCCCTCTTTACATTTTCCTATAAACATACATACATGTCCATCTAAAAATATTAATGCACCCGGTTTTAAATTTTCAAGGATTTTTATTTTTTCATCATAACTTACTTCTTCATCAAAAATTACAGACTTTCCAACTGAATGTCTTAGTTGATCCCCACTATTTCTAGGTAAGTTTATTCCAAAACACCTAAATGTATCTATTATAAGAGAGGAACAATCCCTACTTTGAAATTCCCCCCCCCATCCGTAACGTTCACCTTGAAATTTAAAAATTTGTTTTAATATATTTCCTCTTGTACACTTTAAATACCCTTCGTGAACTTGCTCATTAAATGGTACTAGAAGATTTATAAACTTCAATTTCCCTTCACAATCCCTTTGTGGATATTTTACTACATAGTTCCCCTCACTATACATATCATGAACTAACCTCTCCCTATCCCACTGCTTTTCAATAGGTAATTTTACCCCCATATCAATATAGAGTTCTTGCAAATCCTTTATCCATGGGTTATATCCAAAGTTAATTTTCTTCCCTATAACTACAATAAAATCTTCACAATTACAATAATTCATTATTTCATCTTTGCTACCTATTGCAATATTTTCTCTATTTATCCAACCACAATAGTTGTATATCTTACAAAAATACCAATTTCCATCCTTGCTTGTAGCATATATAATACACGGTTCCGCAGGATACACTGCAGTTTCCATAAATCTATCTAAATCATAATCTTTATGATTTTTAAATACTCTATCACTACTGGGAAAGGTTCTTAACTCACCTCTTTTAACTAAAATGCCATAACCTAAACTAATCTCCTCTTCTAACCCCTCTAAATTTAAATTAGCAGACAATTTATCATAATACTCTTTTGTAATGAGATTTCCCTCTTTATATCTATCAACTTTGGGGATTATACTAATTTTATTTATTATATCAATAATTTCATTTCTATTCATCTTATCTTTTACATTAAAGATATCATTTGTATATAATTTTTTTAAATTTTCTTTATTATATTCTTTTATTTTGTGATTATCTAGAATCACCTCTCTACTTTTTTTACACAACTTAATCCATAGGTCACTATAATACATCTCATTCTCTACATTAAAATTTCCCCTATTCATTTATAGCCCCTCCTATTATCATTCTCACTAATATTACTTATAATAATATACCATATTTAAACAATTTAAAAATATTATCATTATAATAATACGCACTAACTACTAAATTTATTATTCATTTAAATTTTCAATCTATGACATTATCAAAAATCCATCAGCTACTTATAGATTTAAATTTTTAACATATTGACATAGATTTTATATATGTTAAAATAGTATTAATAATTTTGTATCACAAATTAAAATTTATGATATAATGATATAATAATATAATAAATATAGTAATCACAATGAAGAGGACAGTAAATATGGACTATTATTTACAGAGAGAAAGCATATTAGCTGAAATTGCTTTTAAATAAAACCTATTGAATACCACCTCTGAGCGACTCTAATAAAGTCCGTTAACTACGTTATAGTTTTTTAAAGTGGTCCTTATATCACTTTATTCAAAAATTTACTTTTGTATATTCCTATGATTTTAAAGTAGATGTTTTTGATAAACTTAAGGACAATTTGGGTGGAACCACGGGTGTATAACTCGTCCCTTTTCTTCATGAAAAGGGGCGAGTTTTTTTATATTAAAATAAATATTCTGTGTTAATTTATTATTACAATCAATGGAATACCGTAATAATAATAAAAATATAACAGCAAATTTTAGCGTAGCTATTATGATGTATTTAACATTTTAGCTACAATATTAAATATAGGAGGAGATTTTCAAATGATTAAAATAACATTAAAAGATGGATCAGTTAAAGAATTAGAAAATGAAATGAGTATTCTTGAAATTGCAAAGAGTATTTCTGAGGGGCTTGCTAGAGTAGCTACCGCTGGAACTGTAAATGGAAAGACTGTAGATCTTCGTTATATTGTTAAAGAGGATTGTGAACTAAGCATATTAACATTTAGTGATGACGAAGGTAGAAAAGCCTTCAGACACACTTCTGCTCATATATTAGCTCAAGCAGTTAGAAGGTTATTCCCTGCTGCGAAGCTTGCTATCGGACCATCAATTTCTAATGGTTTCTACTACGACTTTGACCTTGATGGTGGATTCACAAACGATGACCTAGTAAAAATTGAAGCTGAAATGAAAAAAATAGTTAAAGAAGACCTTGCTATTGAATGCTTTAAGCTTCCAAGAGAAGAAGCTATAGCATTTATGAAAGAGCAAGATGAACCTTACAAGGTAGAGCTTATCGAAGACCTACCAGAAGGTGAAATAATAACTTTCTACAAACAAGGTGAATTCACTGACCTTTGTGCCGGACCTCACCTTATGTCTACAAAGCCAGTAAAAGCTTTCAAATTAACAAAGCTTGCTGGTGCTTACTGGAGAGGAAGCGAAAAAAATAAAATGCTTGCTCGTATTTACGGAACTGCCTTCACTAAGAAGGCTGAAATGGATGAATATCTAGAAGCCGTAGAAGAGGCTATGAAACGTGACCACAACAAACTTGGAAGAGAGCTTAAACTATTTACTACTGCTGAAGCAATAGGCCAAGGACTTCCACTTCTAATGCCTAAGGGGGCTAGAGTAGTTCAACTTCTTCAGAGATGGGTTGAGGATGAAGAGGAAAAAAGAGGCTATTTATTAACTAAAACTCCTTTAATGGCTAAAAGCGACTTATATAAAGTATCTGGACATTGGGATCATTACAAGGATGGTATGTTTGTACTTGGCGATGAAGAAAAAGATAGTGAAGTATTTGCTCTAAGACCAATGACTTGCCCATTCCAATTTATGGTTTATAAAGCTGAGTCAAAAAGCTATAGAGACCTTCCTCTAAGATATGCTGAAACTTCTACTTTATTTAGAAATGAATCTTCTGGAGAGATGCATGGACTAATTCGTGTAAGACAGTTTACAATTTCTGAAGGTCATCTAGCTTGTAGACCAGACCAACTTGAATCTGAATTTAAAGGCGTAGTTGATTTAATTAATTATATGCTTGAAACTCTTGGACTTAAAGAAGATATCAGCTATAGATTATCTCTATGGGATGAAAATAATAAAGAAAAATATATTGGGGAACCAGAAGCTTGGAATGATACTCAAGATAAGATGAGAGATATTCTAAATCACCTTGGCATTAACTATACTGAAGCTGCTGGAGAAGCTGCTTTCTATGGACCTAAGCTTGATCTTCAAATTAAAAATGTTCACGGTAAAGAGGATACAATTATAACTGCTCAAATAGACTTCTCTCTTGCCGAAAGATTTGGAATGACTTACGTTGATAAAGACGGTCAAGAAAAACATCCATATGTTATCCATAGAACTTCTATCGGATGCTATGAAAGAACTCTTGCTCTTCTTATAGAAAAATATGCTGGGGCATTCCCACTATGGCTTGCACCAGTTCAAGTTAAACTTCTTCCAATCTCTGAAAAATATCACGATTACGCTGATGAAGTTTATGCAAAGCTTAAAGAAAACAATATCAGAGTTGACGTTGACTATAGAGCTGAAAAAATTGGTTACAAAATCAGAGAAGCTCGTAATGAAAGAGCTCCATACATCATAGTTGTAGGAGAAAAAGAAGCTGAAAATAAAGAAGTGGCTGTAAGAAGTCGTAAAAATGGTGATGAAGGTTCAATAGCTTTAGATATCTTTGTGGAAAGAATCCTTAAAGAAATCGAAACTAAAGAAAGATAATACTACCAACTTCAACTTTAATATATAAATTAAGGACTGAGAAAATTTCTCAGTCCTTTTTAGATCTTACTCTTAAATATATGCATGTATAATCTAATTCCTCTTATTCATTTCATTCTTTAAAAATCTATTAAGAATTTTATCCTTAATTTTAAATTCTCAATTAAAACCTAAATTCTATTTATAATAAGATAATGCCTTCTTACCCATATGTGTCCATACTGATTGAAATGTCTTTTTATCAACCGATGCATTTTTCACTCCTGTTAATGGATCATTGTAATACAAATTTTTATCATCTATACCTGTAAGAAGTACCGCATGCTGTGAAAAATACGAATTAACTGTTTCTGTACCGCTTACCCAGGTATGTGATATTTTTGGCTCCTTAAAATTTGATGTTATCCAAACAACTATAGGCCGTCCACTTAATAATGTACTTTCAATATTGCTATAATCAGTTCCAGTTAAATCCAAGGCTTTCCCAGGTAGATAATGAGTTATTACCGTTGCTAACGCTACTGGGTCTATTGAATATCCTGGAGTCTCCCCAGTAATGTCACCTACAAATCCCCTTTTAGGATTCCCCCACTCTATTATATTTCCAGCAGAATCATATTTAATAGGTGTTTCATCTTTTTTTAACAAACTAATAACTGAATGCTTGTCCGTTTCTATTCCTGCATAATTTAACATCATAGTTAATGATGTTGCCTCACATCCATTTTTATATTCGGGCAGTTGGCTTATTATTGGTATATCAAGAATCAAAGTTTTAGAAGATTTCTTCTCTTTCTCTAATTGTGCCTTCATTCTTTCCAGTTCTTCTAGTTTTAATTTCTTTTCCTCTTCCTTCTTCGCAGCTTTTTCTTCCGCAGCTATTCTTTCCGCTTCTTTTTTTGCTGCATCTTCAGCTTCCTTTACCCGCTTTGCTTCTTCCTTTTTTAATTTTTTCTCTTCTTCGGAACTTATATAACTTATATCTCCCTTGCTTGCTAAAAAACTCATATGATCTTGAAGAGCACTTACTTTTTCACGCTCATTTAAATATACTTTAAATGACACTACTACTATACATACATAAAATGCTATCATAAGTAATCTAAAAAAATTCTTCATAGTACTCCCCCTTACTATCTATATCTTTCTAATATTATCGTCAACTTCTGCTTGTACTTTAGGAGGTTTTGTTGCAATATATACAGACCCAATAATAATAATGGATCCTATTATTTGCATAACATCTAAGGTTTCTCCTAAAATTAAGAAACTAAATATAAATGTTACTACGGGACATAAGTTTAAGAATAAAGTTGCTATTCCTACCCCAAGTTCATTGAATGCAAAATTATATCCGAAGTTTCCAAATGAAGAACATATTAAGGCCAAAAATAACATATTTACAATTACACTACCATTAATCATGCTCATGTTTATTGTTTCAAATGGTAATAATGGTATAAATGCTATTGTCCCAAATATTGCTTGATATGTTGTTATTGTAAGGTTAGAATATTTTTTGAATAATGGTTTTGTAAGAACTAAATATCCACACCAAGCAATAATACTCCCAAACATGTATAAATATCCAGCTACAGAACCCTCTATTACATCCCTCCCTATAACTAGATAAATTCCAAACATTGATACCATTATACTTAAAATGCTTGTCCTTGAAATTTTTGTTTTATAGAAAATTTTATCTGCAATAAGTGCTGCAATTGGCATTGATGCCACTATTATAGATGCTGAATTCGCTGAAACTCTGAGTATCCCATTATTTTCACAAAAAAAATAAAATGTAATAGCAAAGATTCCACTTATAGCAAGTCTTCCATAATCCTCTTTCTTCACTTTTTCCTTTTTCGTAAATTGTCTAGCAATAAGTAATGCTATCGTCGCAATTAAAAATCTTACAAAAGCCATTGATACTGGCGAAAATGCTACTAACACAACTTTAATACTTACAAATGATATTCCCCAAGATATTATTACACCTATTAAAACAATATAGGCTATCGCTTTTATCTTACTCATTCCTTATCCTCCATATTCCCCTTGTTATATTCATTATTTCTAGTTAATTAGCTTTATTCTTATATAATAAAATAAAGTTAAACTTAATATCATAGACACTCAAATTATCACATAAAATTCCCAATAAATCAAATATACCCAAGAAAGTTTTATCTTGGGCACATTATAATTTTATTATCTTGAAGAATATTTTTTTTCAAAATAATGAACTATTTCATACATTATATATGCGATTACCGCTAGAATAACAACACTCATCATTACCATATCTAACTGCGCCACTTGTCCTCCATACACTATTAAGAATCCAAGTCCAGCTTTTGCAACTAAGAATTCGCCCATTATAACTCCAACCCAAGAAAGTCCAACACTTATTTTAAGGGCTGATATAAATGTAGGTTTAGTAGCTGGAATAATTAAGTGAATTAAAATCTTAACCTTCGAAGCCCCAAAGGTTTTTAACAATTTAATTTTATCCTCTTCAACTTCTTTAAATCCCGAAAGTACACTTATCACTGTAGATACTACTGAAATTAACAAGGCCATTATAATTATAGCCTCCATACCATTTCCTGCCCAAAAAATTATCATAGGTCCTAAGGCTACCTTTGGAAGTGCATTTAGTACTACAATATATGGATCCAAAACCTTACATACAAAATCAGACCACCAAAGAATTATTGCAATTAATGTTCCAAGCGCTGTTCCTAATGTAAAACCTATTATAGTTTCAAAACAAGTTATGCTTACATGCTTAATTAATGATCCCTCATTATAGAGTTTTATAAAGCTCTTTATCATACGTGATGGAGTACTCGTTAAAAATGGATCTATAATTTTCAGATTGCCTAACACTTCCCATAAAATAAAAAATGCTACTAATATAACCATTCTAGTTATAACTATATTTCTTCTATTTCTTTTAACCCGTTTCAAATATTCTTTATGCTCTTTACTTTCCATGATCATTATAATCCATCTCCTTCCATATATCGTTGAAATATAATCTAAACTTGCTATTCTCACGACATTTTAAAGGAGTTAGATTTTCTCCATCAAAATCTATATCAACTATTTTCTTTATTACTGCTGGTCTCTTAGACAAAACTACTATTTTTGATGACATTGATACTGCTTCCGATATATCATGGGTCACCATTATAGCAGTCTTCCCCTCTCTTTTTATAATTTCATATATTTCATCACTTACATTAAGTCTAGTTTGATAATCTAGAGCTGAAAAAGGTTCATCTAGGAGTAATACCTCTGGGTCAAGTGCTAAAGTTCTGATCAATGCTACCCTCTGCCTCATTCCACCTGATAGCTGTGTTGGATAATGATTTTTAAATTCCCATAAATTATAGTTCCTTAATAAGGTTTCCAATTTATTTTTTGTAGACTCATTGAGCATTTTTTTAATCTTAAGTCCTATACTAACATTTTCAAATACCGTTAACCATTCAAATAGTTCATCCTTCTGAAACATATATCCAAGTTTATTTGAGTACCCACTTTGAATTTCTCCATCAATTAATATTTCCCCTGCTGATGGTTTTATAAGACCAGATATTATGTTTAGAAGTGTAGATTTACCACATCCCGAAGGCCCAACAATACTAACAAACTCTCCACCTTCTACTGAAAAATTTATATCTCTCAAAGCAAGGGTTTCTGCAGTTAGTGTATGATAATTCATATAAATATTTTTAACCTCTACTCTATTCATAGCTCTCTCTCCATACGGTTCTTATTTATTTTTTCTGTTTAGTTTTTAATTATAATTCTAAGGTTATTGATGTTATATTTATTTGATATATTCGTTCTAATAAATTTTATTTAATATCTATCCATTGTCCCCCCTCTTTAAGTTGAGGATATAAAAGTCACCTGATATATTTCAGCTTTTAAAAATAGTCTTGGATTTTATCATTCATTTTAAATTCTAAATTGTACCTTTTTAATTAATATTTATATATTAATATATGAATAAATTAGGAATGTGATAATAATTTTTGCCATTTAATAAAATAAGCCCACATCTAAATTAATAGATGTAGACTCAAAATATAGATTATTTCTAAAATGTTATTTACCTACTACCTTCTCACTAATTGAGTTATTAACTATATCCTTAAATGGTGGTCTTGAAGTTAAAAGTTTAGCATCATAAGAATCTATAATATCCATTAATCTATTCATATCTTCTTCATTTACTACAGGTGTTTTTGCATAGGCCTCTATCTTTTTATAATTACCTACAACTGTTGCAATCAAAGCTTCATCTGTTGCTGGAAAGAAAGATTTTATAGAAGCAGCAACTTTAGCATCTTCATTAGACATTACCCATTCTTGTCCTTTTTGTATTGCTGTTACAAACTTTACAAGTAATCCTTCATTAGCTTCCACATATGATTTAGGTGCATAGAAGCATGTATAAGGAAGATTGCCTGCACTTTCTCCAATTGAAGCTGCCACTGAACCATTTATTTCTCCTGCTATTATACTAGCAGTTGGTTCAAATATAGCTGCATAGTCTCCAGTACCACCCTTAAATGCTCCAGGTACTGCATCAAAAGCTATATTAGTAATTAAATTTAAATCCTTATCTTTATCTATTTTCTGGTTTTTCAATACATATTCTAGCGCCATTTCAGGTACTCCACCAGGTCTTCCGCCTATCACTGTTTTATCTTTAATATCTTGCCATGAAAAATTACTATGTTTTTCTCTTGATACTAAGAATGATCCATCTCTTTGAGTTAATTGAGCAAATACCACTGGATAATCGTCTCTCTTCTGATTGTAAATATACATCACCTGCTCAGGTCCTGAGAATCCAATATCTACGCTACCACTAATAAGTTGTTGCATAGTTTTATCTGCTCCCTGACCTGTGCTTAATTCAATTTCTATTCCTTGTTCTTCAAAAAAACCTTCATTAATAGCTGCATACATAGGTGCATAGAAAATTGATCTTGTTACTTCATTAAGTTTTATAGTAACCTTCTTATCAGTATTATTTTCAACCTCTTTTACTGGTTTTACCTTGCTACACCCCGCAAACATCCCCACAAAAATAAATGTACATATTAAAGTACCTATTAGCTTTAAAGTTTTTCTTTTCATAGAATTTCCTCCTATAACCTTTAGTTATACTTTATATTATGTAAAAATACTTTTTTTGTTAACTGTTTTTATTATTAATACGTCAATCTACTTATGGCATTTTATTTTTTTAATTTAGTGACTTTGTCACATCCTATAAGTAAAATATAAACTATAATAAATCTATAGTAATTAGTTATAAAGATTTAGCACACATTATATATTAGTAAACATATTATAGAATTTTAAATTATAAATATAAAAAATAAGGAGAGATTATTATGGGATTTTTAGAAAGTTTATTCCGTTCAAATGAAGGTTCAACTATTAATAAAATAAGTCCTCAAGAAGCTAAAGAAAATTTAGATAAAAATAAGAATATAATTATTTTAGATGTAAGGGAAAGCTATGAATATGCATCTGGACATATTCCAAATGCTAAAAATATATCTGTAAGCTCAATAGATGAATCTATTGTTAATAGATTTAAAGATAAAGATGCTACAATATATGTTTATTGTCAAAGTGGATCTAGAAGTTCACGTGCTTGCAAGATTTTGGCTAGCCTTGGGTATACACAGATATATAATTTAGGTGGGATTTCTTCTTGGCCTTATAAAATAATTAAATAATTAAAATAGGTGCAAATACATGTTGTATATTTGCACCTATTTTAATTGTATTTTTCACCCTTTAAATCCATACACTATTACTAGATGTTAATACTTTTATTGGGAATTAATTTATTTTATCCCAAATTAGTGTTATAATTTTATTAAACTTTATTAAGGAGATGATATTTATGAAGCTAAATTGGAGTCTTAATGAACTTTATGCTTCCTTCCAATGTGACGAATTCAAAGCTGACATTAAATTATTAGACAAATTTATAGAAACTATTATAAATAATATTAATAATACTGTGCTCAGTACTGATGATCCAAAAGAACTGCTAGAAAATTATGTATCAATTAATAAAGATTTTTATAATCTTTATGAAAAAATAGGTAGTATGATTGGTTTAACGCTAAGTGTAGATACAAAAAATTCTACTGCGCTAAAATATGATGATATTTTATCTACTAAAATTAGTGCCCTAGCAGAAAGCGAAGCTAAAATAACAAAATGGATTGGAAATCTTAATGATTTAGATTCAATAATAGCTAAGTCTGATTTACTTACAGAACATAGATTTTTTATTAAAGAAAAAGCTACTAATGCAAAATATATGTTAAGTGATAAAGAAGAAGCAGTAATTGCTAAAATGAAAAATACTGGTTCAAATGCTTGGTGTAAGCTTAAAGACGTATTAACTTCTGGACTTATGATTGACATAGAAATTGATGGTGAAAAGAAACAACTTCCACTATCTATGGTTAGAAATATGGCCTATGAATCTGATGCTGACACTAGAAAGAAGGCTTACGAAGCAGAAATTAAGGGTTATAAAAAAATTGATGACGGAATTGCCGCTGCCCTTAATGGTATAAAAGGAGAAGTTATCACAGTTTCTACTTTGAGAGGATTTTCTTCTCCACTAGACGAAACACTTTTCCACTCAAGAATGGATAAAGAAACCCTAGATGCTATGCTAGACGCTATGAAAGAATCAATGCCTGTATTTAGAAAGTATCTTAGAAAAAAAGGTGAACTTTTAGGACATAAAAATGGTCTTCCATTCTATGATATGTTTGCTCCTATGGGAAATGTTGATATGACTTATTCCTATGAAGATGGCTGTAAATGTGTATTAGATAATTTTAGCACTTTTAGCGATGATTTAACTAACTTCGCCAAAACTGCTATGGAGAATGCGTGGATAGATGTTCTTCCTAAAGAAGGAAAAGTAGGTGGAGCCTTCTGTGCTGGACTTCATCATATTGGGCAAAGCAGAGTTCTTTTAAACTATGGAAACACCTTTAGCGATGTAGTGACTTTAGCTCATGAACTTGGTCATGGATACCACGGACACTGTTTAAATGATGAAAGTATATTAAATGCTGATTATCCTATGCCAATTGCAGAGACCGCTTCTACTTTCTGTGAAACTATAATTAAAAAAGCTGCTGTAAAAACGGCTACTAAGGAACAAGCTTTTGCAATATTAGAAAGTGAAATTTGCGATAGCACACAAGTTATAGTTGATATCTATAGCAGATATTTATTTGAAAGTGAGCTATTTAAAAGAAGAGATGAAAGTGCTCTTAGTGTAGATGAATTAAATGAAATTATGGAAAATGCACAAAAAGAAGCTTATGGTGATGGTCTTGACCCTGAATATCTTCACCCTTATATGTGGGCATGCAAAACTCACTACTACTATGCTGATGCTAACTTCTATAACTTCCCTTATGCCTTTGGTTTATTATTTGCTAAAGGACTTTATGCTGAGTATTTAAAACGTGGAAGTAGCTTCACTGAAGACTATAAAAATCTACTTTCTATAACCGGTAAAAATACTTTAAGTGATGTAGCTAAGATAATGAATATTGATATTACATCTATAGATTTTTGGAGAAGCTCTCTTAAAATGATTGAAGAGGATATTGAAATTTTCTTGAATTTATAATATTTTCTCTTTCCATATGTTAACCATATATAGAATTTAAATTATATATGGTTAAATATATAATACAATAAAAATACTCTCATGAATTTTATCATTCATGAGAGTATTTTTATTTGCCTATGTTTTAAGTTAGTAATATATTCTATTCTAACTCTATACCTGCCGCTTCTCTTAACTTGTCTACCTTTTTATCGTCTTTATTCTTTTGAAGCATCATATACACATATATAGGTATACCAAGAAGCATTAATATAAATCCATACATTACTACATCAGACCCTGTTCCATAAATTGCATAGATTGAATATGCAAAAGCAAGGATTGAGAAGAATGAACTCTTTAAAAAGTTTATAAAATTAAAATCCTTAGTTCCCTTACAAAGCAACACTATTTCAGCAGCTGCTGAGAATGTATATGCTGGTAGGAACGATAGAGTTGCAAGTAATATCATAAAATCAAATGCGCTCTGAAGACTACCTACATAGTTCATTATTAAAAGTAAGTTCATACATATACTGCCTATAACAATAGATGCTACTGGCGTATTGAATCTTGGACTTATACGTTTGAAAATTGGTGGAAACAATCCATCTTCAGCCGCTCCAACAGCACTTCTAGCTGTAGTTAAAAGCCATCCACAAGTTGCTCCTAGTGTTGATACTAAAGCACCTGCTGCGATAAACATACCACCCCAAGTTCCCCCGGTTACCTTGTTTATAATATCTGCTAGTGGAGCATCTGAGCTTGCAAGCGTTGCTTGATCAATGGCTCCCATAGAAACCACACTCATTATTATGTATATAACTGATACTATTACTATTCCATATATAGTACTTTTTCTAATATTTTTCTCTGGATCTTTTATTTCTCCACCTGCTACTGTAGCACTCTCAAGTCCTACAAATGCCCATAGTGCTATAGCTATTGCCGCTGGCAATGTCCCCATTCCACTAACCTCTGGGCTTGAAATTGTTTTCATATAGCTTGGATCAAAGTTTAATCCAGCAATTACGATAAATACTACAAGTACAGCTACCTTTATTATTGTTGAAACAATTCCAATTTTACCAACATATTTTACTCCAAATATGTTAATAAGCGTAAATATCCAAACTACTGCTGATGATATTAAAAACGCAGCAAGAGGGTTATTTGCAGCTGGAACAAAGTATGTAAAATAACTCATAAATGCAGTAATTATAGCTGCATTACCTACCCATGCTCCTATCCAAAATGACCACGCAATCAAAAATCCTGCAAAATCTCCAAATGCAGCTCTTGTATAAACAATAGGCCCACCGGTTTTAGGCATTTTCGATCCTAAGTTTGCAAAACTTAATGCAATAAGCAAGGAACCAATTGAAGTTAAAATCCATGCTAATATAGCAACCTTTGGATTAGTTACCCTTGCAAAACTTGCAGGAGACATGAAAATTCCTGAACCAATTATGTTTCCAACTACTATAGCTGTAGCTGCTCCAAGTCCAAGCTCTCTTTTCAATTTCCCGTCTTCTTTTAAAAGATTATCTTTTTTACTCATTTTTCTCCTCCTATGTTATGGTTTGTCCAAATATAATTTTTAAAAATAACCTGTATATATTAATATGATATATTCCAATTACTTAGTTTAGTCTAATTTTTAACAAAAATCAACCAATTTCGACTATTTTGCTTTACTATTTATTTAAATATAAAATATATACTATTGCACTGTGTATTTAATCAAAAAAAATGTTGTAAACCCCAAAGTTTTTACAACATTTTCCCCTAATTATCTTTTCAGACAACTATAAACTACATTCAAATATCCATTATTGGGATATTGAATTTTCAACTTTTACTGTTTCGCATGTAAATATAAACATCAAAAATCTTACAAGAACATATACCACTATAATAATTGCAACAATTTCTTGAAATTTAACTACATATTTAATAATCGAAATACCCTTATCGATTTTAATTAAAAATGCATTTGTACCCTTCATTGCAATTGCGCTTATCACCATAGGAAATGTAAATGCCGCATAGCTTGGATAAAATTTCAACTTTAATCCTTTAACTAGAAATATTAACCCACAAATATATAATAGTATTACTAAAATAGATAGAAAACTTATCATATAAATATTTTTTTCTGAAAATGAATTAAGGTATGCTGCAAGGGTAAGAGCCGCTGGTGCCGCAAATATTACATTTGTAGGTAGTGCTGGTTCTGGTATTCCCTTTACCACAAAAGTTCTATACCCTAATAATGGAATCAAAACTATAAGCGATATAAATGCAAACCAGAAGAACCCTTGGCCTAAAACAATAAGCTTAAATGCTGGCGCTGTTATTCCAGCTATTCCAATTCCTACATACACTATAAAAGTACTTGGAAACATTTTTTTAATATCAAACCCAATAATAAAGTTCTTTGTGTAAAGTATTATAAGCACTAGATGAATTATTACTCCAACCCACCATAATACTAATCCAGATGTAAATGATATATCTTTTAAATATCCAGCCAAAAGCATAATTCCCATGGAATAAGTAGGCATAACCCCCGCAATTACCGGATTTTTCATCTCATTCTTAACATCTTTCCAGCAGGTAATAATCTTCACTGTAAGAAGAATTAGAACTAATGCCGACAGTACCCCACAAATATTCTTATATACTATTCCATAGGTAGATAATAAATTCCCCAAAGCCGCCAATGCTAACATAACTGCGGCTATTGGTAGTGGTATTTTTTTTATATAGTTCATAATATTCCCCCTACCAATTATTCATCAATATTTTTGATGTTTAATTCTCTTACTATGATTTCTGCAGCCTTTTCTGCCATTGCTCCAGTGAATTTTATACATTGAGCCTTATGTTCACCTGATGCCATGTCCATTCCCTTAGTTAAAACACTACAACATAAACATTTATTGTTTTGTCTAAATTCATCTTGAAGTTCATAAGCAAGTTCTAATGCTTTAACTGATTTTGGGTCTTTTGGATTGCTTCCTTTAGTTCTACCAAAGAAATATCCAAGACATAAAACTGCTCCTGTTACCGCTCCACAAGTACACTTTGACTTTCCAATTCCTACTGGAAATCCAGATGCCATTGCTATCATTTCATCAGGCATGTCCAATTCAAAGTTATTTTTTATTGATGATACGATTGCTTCAGAACAATAAAATTCGCCTTTTCTAAAATGTTCCTCTGCATCGTTTTTAATTTTATTTACACTAACTTCATTAACCATAATAATTTATACCACCTTTATATAATATTAAAATTTCTTTTTTATATTAACACTGTATATACTAACAGTCTAATTTTGATTTTGAATACATAAATTTTATCTATTACCTTTTTCAATATACATATATTAGAATGCAAATCTTCCCTTATTATTAAATAAACTTTTCCTTCATTTTAATTCATATATTTGATATAATATTATATTGTACTAATAAAATTAACTTTAAATATTTTTTGAAGATGCCTACGTTTAGATTATAAAAAGTTATGAATACTAAGATTTCACATCTTAACTTTATTTAATTTAGCTTTATAAAAATTAATAGAAAAAGAGGGATTATAGATATGGGAAAAGGAAAAAAATTTGTTGAAGCAATAACCTCAATGGATGAGGATTTTGCAAAATGGTATACGGATATAGTAAAAAAAGCTGAACTTGTAGATTATTCAAGTGTAAAGGGTTGTATGATAATTAGACCTTATGGCTATGCAATCTGGGAAAACATGCAAAGAAATTTAGATGATAGACTTAAGGCAACTGGCCATGAGAATGTTTATATGCCAATGTTTATACCTGAAAGTTTACTTAATAAGGAAAAGGATCACGTAGCTGGTTTTGCTCCTGAGGTTGCTTGGGTTACTCATGGTGGAAGTGAGCCTCTAGCAGAGAGATTATGTGTTAGACCAACTTCTGAAACATTATTCTGTGAGCACTATGCAAAAATAGTTCAATCTCACAATGACCTACCAAAACTTTATAACCAATGGTGTTCTGTTGTTAGATGGGAAAAGACTACAAGACCATTCCTTAGAACTACAGAGTTCTTATGGCAAGAAGGTCACACTGTTCATGCTACAGCTGAGGAATCAAAGAAAGAGACTATTGATATCCTAAACATGTATGCAGACTTCTGTGAAAGTATCCTTGCTATTCCAGTTGTAAAGGGAAGAAAAACTGATAAAGAAAAATTTGCAGGTGCTGAAGCCACCTACACTATAGAAAGTTTAATGCACGATGGAAAAGCCCTTCAAAATGGTACTTCTCATAACTTTGGAGATGGATTTGCCAGAGCTTTCAACATCAGATATAACGATAAAAATGGAGTTCTTCAATATGTTCATGAAACTTCATGGGGCGTAACAACTCGTCTAATTGGAGCTCTAATCATGGTTCATGGAGATGATAGTGGACTTATCCTACCTCCAAAAATAGCTCCAACACAAGTAATCATAATCCCTATCGCTCAACACAAAGAAGGAGTTCTTGATAAAGCTATGGAGCTTAAAGAAAGAGTTTCTAAAGTGGCAAGAGTTAAAGCTGATACAAGCGATAAAATGCCAGGTTGGAAGTTTAGCGAATGTGAAATGAAGGGTATTCCTCTTAGAGTTGAAATCGGACCTAAGGATATCGAAAGCAACCAAGCAGTTCTTGTAAGAAGGGATAACAGAGAAAAAGTTGTTGTTTCTCTTGATGAATTAGAAACTAAAATCACTGAAATGTTAGACTTAATGCAAGTTGAACTTTTAGAAAAAGCCAGAGCTAGTGCAAATGAAAAAACTTATTCTGCAACTAACTTAGATGAATTTATTGATATTGCAAGCACTAAACCAGGATTTATAAAAGCTATGTGGTGTGGTGATGTAGAATGTGAAGAAAAACTTAAAGAAGTGGCTGGAGTATCTTCAAGATGTATGCCATTCGAACAAGAAGAACTTTCTTCAACTTGTATCTGCTGTGGAAAAGAAGCTAAATCTCTAGTTTATTGGGGAAAAGCGTATTAGAATTTAGAATGTAAAATATAAAATTATAAATTTGAAGTAGGGTTGAAATTCCTTTGGAATTTCAACCCTACTTTTTAACCATAATTTTCAATTTATAATTTCAAATTTCCCCTATCTGCCAATTAATATGCTTATCTCCCAAAGATTTTAAAATCTCATTTGTTTTAGAAAAGTGTTTGCATCCCATAAATCCCCTCGTTGCAGACAATGGACTTGGATGGACTGAGGTTAGTACATAATGCTGTGAATTCGTTATAAAACCCATCTTTTCCTTTGCATTATTCCCCCAAAGTAAAAATATCACAGGTTTTTCCCTTTCATTTAGAAGTTCTATTATCTTATTCGTAAATGTTTCCCACCCTTTTTTTCTATGAGAATTAGCTTCTCCTTCTCTTACTGTAAGAACAGTATTTAAGAGTAATACCCCTTGTTCTGCCCATGGCACAAGATATCCATTGTTAGGTATGAAGCAACCTAAGTCATCCCTAAGCTCCTTATACATATTTAAAAGCGATGGCGGTGTTTTTACTCCCGGTAATACAGAAAAGGAAAACCCATGTGCCTGACCTTCACCATGATAAGGATCTTGCCCTAGTATAACTACTTTAACATCCTCGTAAGATGTGGTTCTAAGAGCATTAAAGATATCATTTTTATCGGGAAATATTTTTTTACATTCATATTCTTCCGCCAAAAAATCTCTCAATTTAATATAATAAGACTTTTCAAACTCATCTTTTAATTTTTCATTCCATGAATTATTTAAATTTACCATCTTCATCAACCTTTCTATCTATCATATCTTTATAATTTAGTTATATCTTTTCTATTCCTATGTTTCATTATATACATTTAATATATCATACTATAAGAAAGTCTCCCTGCTATATAACAGGGAGACTTAGTACAATATATATTATAACAATAAAATCATTATACTACCAAGAAATTATTTCCGGTGCTTACTCCGGTAATATTCACAAGGCATTTCTTCAGAAAATTCTTCTTTAAATTTCCGTAATTGTTGTTTTGTTTTAGGGTTAGTAGCTATATGCGTCGATTGATAAATATTCCTCATATGCTGTTCCTCCTTAAAATTTCCGTTTCTATGAAAATTAATATAATTATTCACAGTCTTGAAAACTTACTGCAAAACAAATAATGATTTTATTGGTATGATAATAGTATGCGCCCTTAACAAAAATTTATGTACTTACCTTAAATTTATTTTTAATATAAATCACATTCTTACTAAAACTGTATATTATAATACTGTAATACTATTAAGGAGTAAATTTATGTTTATTCGAAAACCTTATAATACTGGTTCCCCTTACTTTCGTAGCGATGAATACTTAGACTCCGAGGATGTCAACTTCGAAAATTTAGAAGAGAGATTTATGCCATCCTTGCCTAATACTTACTTACCAGGACAATATGCACCACCTAACCAAGATTTAGAACTATATCATAAAGATCCATCAGGCAAATATACACCACCAGGCCAACAAACCCCTAAACTTCCTGGAGGTCCACCAGGTGCACCACCTAATATAACGCCTAAATCTTCAAATCCAAAAAATTCTAACCTAAAATCTGTATCTCCGGGTTCTATAAAACCTTGCATTTATCAATTTGTATACATTTGGCTTAATAACGGTAATTCCTTCTGGGCATGGCTTACTAATGTAGATTACAGAACTGCATCAGGATTTAGATGGACTGGTTGGCGATGGGTTTATTTTGGAGTAGATCTAAGAAAAATTGACTATTTCAATTGCTATGGACGATCACTTCTAAGAGCAGAAGATAATGTAGTTTCCAATTTAAAAACCCAGGTTCTATCTCCACCAGAATTTAAACTTCAATATCCATTTATTGAAGGAATCAAAGATGAAAATGTAGCGAATATAATTAATCAAGAAATTATTAGGGTGTTAAACTCTTTATTCCTTACCCACGTACTAATTCCTGAAAAAGTTGATTTTGCAAAGGTTGAAAGTGCTTATGAAATACCACTCAATTCTAGTGGGTTAATTAGCATAGTATTCTCTTTATACACCCATGTTAAAGGTGAAAAATCTGGTCACACCACATTTGCTTCTATAACAGCTGACCTTAATACTGGAGAAATTTATGAATTTGATGACTTATTCAACCCAAAAATGGATTACAGAAGAGGTATTAGCAATATTGCTATGCAAACGGCTTCTCAAATGGATACCAAATTTATTATGCCATACAAAGGGGTTACTGACCCTCAACATTTCTATCTAACACCTGAGGGTATAGTCCTCTATTACCAAATCGATGAGTTTACACCTAAGGAAAGTGGATTATTTAGAATTACTATTCCTTATAATGAAATCATTAGCCTACTATACCCTGGCAGTCCTTTAGCAAAACTTACTCCTATGTATGATGCTGATGAAGCATAATTTCTAATAACCTCCAATATTTTATATTAATTCTAGCCTTAAACCATTTGTTAGATATGTTAAAAGCCACAAATAATTTGTGGCTTTCTTACTTTTTATAAACTTAAATTTCTATAGTCCCTAAGCTTGTTAATTCTTTGCTCCCTGTATCATTTAACAAACCTTTTTTTCTTACCATATACCAAAGTATTATTACAATAACTATCCCCTTTAACACACTGCTAATACTTATACTCCACCATACACCATTAAGCCCTAGCACCTCTGGTGTTCCTAAAATCATTGCTGCTGGAACTCTCATCCCTGTTAATATTATACTTACAGCAGCAGGTATCATAGTTCTACCAAGTCCATTAAACATTCCAACTGTCGTAATCTCAATACACATAAATAATTGTGATAATCCAAGAATTATTAAATAATCCTTTCCTAATGCTATAGCCTCTGCCTCTGGTATAAATAATGAGAATATAAACTCCCCACCAAAAACTAAAAGGGCTGTAGATAATAATCCAACTACACTTGCTATGATAATAGTAGCCTTGTACCCTTTTTTGATTCTATCGTATTTTTTCGCTCCATAATTTTGTCCTACAAAAGATCCAAGTGCCGTCGAGAATCCCCCTGCAGTCATCCATGTTATTGCTTCAATTTGACATCCAACCTTCTGCACTGCAATTGGCACTTCCCCCCATCCTCCTATAACTCTTGCAATAAGAATTGAGAATGTAGTAAATAATCCACTTTGTACTCCCGATGGTAATCCTAGTTTAATTATACTTCTTACAGCTGTAAAATCCGGTTTCTTAAACAATGAGAATTTTAGATATTTTTCTTTACTCTTTATAATTGAGTAAAGAAAACACACTACAACTATTGCTTGTGCCCCTATAGTTGCTAATGCTGCCCCAAGTACTCCCATTGCAGGAACTGGACCTATTCCAAAGATTAATATTGGATCAAATACCATATTTACAACTAACCCCACCGTATTAATAATAAATGGCGTTTTACTATTTCCCGAACCATTAAATATAGCTGTAAATACAGGAATTGAATTTGTAATTACCATCCCCATAGCAATTATACCTAGATATGTTTCTGCCATACTTACAACTTCTAAGTTTTCTAGTTGGAAAAATGATAAAAATGAACTTCTAAATGTGAATACTACAAATGCCATAATAAGTGATAGCAAAATATTTAGTTGAAATGCACTTGTAATATAATTTTTAGTGGCCTTCTCATCTTTTCTTCCCAAACTTTGGGCTACTTTTATCTCCGCCCCAACCTTAGATATCATTGCAAGCGCTGTACCCAACATTGTAAAAAAACCTGCCGTTCCAACTGCCGCCAATGCACTACTTCCAATTCTTCCAACCCAAATCATATCCGTCATATTATATGCCATCTGTATAAATGATGTTGCCATAATAGGAATTGCCAGTTTAACTAACTTTCCACTGATAGACCCTTCCGTTAAATCAATTCTTTTCTCCATAATATCAAATCCCCATTATCCTAATAAATTTTGTTAAATAGATATAAATACTTTCCTTATTCATTTTACTTCGTGTTACGAAGAATGTCCACATAATCCTTTTTTTATTTTACCCATTAATTTTATCTATACTACCTATAATATATAACCATCATTTTATATTCTATAATTATTTATATAAAATATAAAGATGTATCCACTTAAGTTTGAATACATCTTTATTAATCCTCTTATTAAATTATTATCTATTACCTTTAATATATCTAACTAGTACATTTAAAGGATTTGTCGGTACTAATTTGTTTATAATTATTATTAATATAACTGTAATAACTATTTTCAATATATCTTTATTCACCAATTTTACCCCCATGAGTATTATCTAATTGTATATTACATGTCTCTAAAAATCACTTTTTTAAAATCATTATATCTTCAAGTGTTGCTCTTTCAATTACTATGCTACTTCCTAAAATAGATTTAATCTTATCACTTTGTCTAGTTAATCCCTCAAATCCGAGATTGTTTTTACTTATTCCCTCAAAATACTTCTCAATATCATGTGTTAACAATGATTGCTCCCCTTTAACAATTTTATATGATTCTAAAATTTCATCCTTCGTCTCCGAGAATACAATCTTCCCCTCTCTAATAAAGGTTATATAATCTGCAATCTTCTCTAAATCTGAAGTTATATGTGTAGATATTAATACTCCTACCTGTTCATCTTCTATTATACTTTGAAGTACATCTAAAACTTCAGCTCTAACTATAGGATCCAGCCCAGCTGTAGGCTCATCCATTATTATAAGTTCAGCATTGTGGCTAAGAGCTAAGCATAATGAAAATTTCATCTTCATACCTTTGGACAAATCTTTTAATTTTTGAGCTTTGTTAAGAGAAAATTTATTTAAGTAAGAGTGAAAAACTTCAAAATCCCACTGTTTATAAAATTTTGATATCATCTTCGCATTCTCATCTAAGGATAAATGTTCATGATAACAGCACTGATCATATACAAATCCTATCTTTTCTTTTATTTCCTTCTCAAATTTAACATTATCCTTCCCGAATATGTTTATTTCTCCACTATCCTTTTTTACTAGGTTCATTATAAGTTTTATAATAGTTGTTTTCCCTGCCCCATTTTCACCTATAAATCCCATGATATATCCTCTCGGGAGATTAAATGATACATTATCTATTTTAAAATTTTTATATGCTTTATTGATATTATTTATTTCTAATATATTGCTCATACATATCCACCCTCATTCTAACTTTAATCTTATTTTTCTTTATACAATATGTCCAACATTTCTACCATCTCATTCAATGAAAGCCCCACTTTAAATCCCTCTTCAATCGCCTTAACCAAATATTCTTCTACATTTCTCATTATAGATTCTTTAACTAACTCCTTGTCCTGTGCACATACAAACGAACCCTTTCCCGGAACTGTATATATAAACCCATCTCTTTCGAGTTCATCATAGGCTCTCTTTGTTGTTATTACACTTATTCTAAGGTCCTTTGCTAATGCTCTTATAGATGGTAGTGGCTCATCTACATATAATTTATTCATTAAGATATCATTTTTAATTTGTTTTTCTATCTGGGAATATATAGGCTCTCCTGACGAGTTATTTATTAATATATTCATATACTTTCCTCCAAATCCAATCAGTCAAAACTTTACTGCAAATCACGCTTTTCATACCCTTTAATTGACATCAAAATAAATATCGTATAAATTACTATCCCTAAAAGAAATATCATTACTACTACAACTGGTAGATTCTTCATAATTTTGTCTCCATAACTTAAAATCTTTTCTTTTATGCTAGGATTTACCTTGCTTATTAAATTAAAAAATATTATTGGTATATATACTATTGCAAGTATTATTATACTTGAATACTTAGTAGCAGTGCTATACTCAAACTTATAATATATATAATTTGAAATACCTTGTATCAAGGTATAGTATAAAAATATAATTGATTGAATTAATATACTAATTTTAATTTCTTCTACACTAAGTTCTCCTACTAGTGTAATTATGCCAAATAATATTATTACCGTAGTTATATACGTTATAAGATAATATATATATTTACTAATTACCACATCTCTACGCTTTACTGGAAAACTATTAATTATAATATCATAATTCTTTCGTAATTCTTCTGTTGCTGTGAATTTATTTACTACCATAGGTATCAATATACTACAAAACACATATATAAACATGGCCATATTCATATCTTTTATCGCTACAAATGACATAACTACTCCAACTAATAAAACAGTAACAATATATGGGTATCTACACGTTATTAAATCTTTTTTTAAAAGTGCTATCATAAAAATCCCCCCTATAAATCTTTCTTTTCAAAAACAAACATTGATATACATGTAAACAGTGTTATTATAAGTCCTACTAACACTATTAGAATCACATTATCTAAAATGACATCACTGCTAAATATCTTTACAATATTCTGCAAAACCTTAGATGATATGTCATCATTACTAAATATACTTGCTACTGTTGATGATCCAATTATCATTATGAAAAAAATCACGTAATAAGCTATTCTTGAAAATTTTATTCCTAAAGTAAAATACAATAAGTAATATAATTCAATAAGTAATACCATATATATAGATATCATTTTTGCCCCTACCATATTTATATGTCCACACATAGTTGGAATCAGCCTATGTGCTAATATATTCAGTAAAACCCCTGATGCAAATAGAAATATTATCCATATAGTACCGCCCAAAAACTTTGCTACAACATAATCTTTTCTTGTACAAGGACTACTTAGTAATGATATATACACCCTATCTCTTACCTCAACCTCAGTATATCCAAGTGTTAATATACCAAAAAATATCATGTAATAAGTAAATAAATTTTGCCCCTTTGATGTTATCATAATCATACCAAGACATAAAAACATTATAGCTCCTTGTTTACTTATCATTGCTGTAAAATTTGTTCTTAATTCCCTCATTAATGCATTTCCCATATCTATTTCACCTTACCCCTATTTATAAATATCATAACCTCTTCAATTGATGGTTTCTCTGAAATGACCTTCCCTTTAAATCTTTTAGCAAACACATCTACATCCTTTGTTAAACCCTCAAATCCATAGTCTGTATTTTTTAATCCGTATAATAAAATTTTTTCCTCATCCCTTAATAAATTTTTATCTCCTTTAACTATCCTATATTCTTCAGTTATATCCTCCGTAGGTTTTGAAAATACAATTGTCCCTTTGTTTATATAGGTTATATAATCTGCTATCTTTTCTAGATCTGATGTTATATGGCTTGATATAAGTATCCCTACATTTTCATCTTGAATAACCTCTTGAAGTATATCTAAAACTTGACGCCTCATTACAGGATCAAGCCCTGATGTTGGTTCATCTAATATTAAAAATTCTGCGCTATGACTAAGTGCTAAAGCTATTGCAAACTTCATCTTCATTCCCTTAGAAAGTTCCTTTACCTTTTGCTTTTCATTTAGACCAAATCTCGTAATATATTTATTAAATACACTCCAATCCCACTTCATGTAAAAATTAGAAATAATTTTGCCGTTATCTCTTATGGTCAAATTTTCATAAAAGAAACAATCATCATATACAAATCCTATTCTTTCTTTTATCTCTCTCTCAAACTTTATATTATCTTTTCCAAATACCTTTATATCTCCACAATCTTTACTTATTAAATTCATTATAAGTTTTATGGTAGTAGTTTTTCCTGCTCCATTTTCTCCTATGAACCCCATAATATATCCCTTCTCTAACTTGAAGGATATATTATCTAATTTAAACCCCTTATATTCCTTTGTTACATTTTTTATTTCTAAAATATTCCCCATAGTAATCCCTCCTAATCTTTTATATCCAATACTATTAATTAGTTTTTAATAAATTAATTAAACAATTCCCACCGCTCTGTGTAGATTCTCTCAGCTTCTACTTTTAACTATATTTACAAATAAATTGTCACTTCTGTTAATTAACAATATATACAGTTCTGGCAAAAAAATATGATACATCTGTTAATACTTTATATATACAGTATATGATACATATGTATATCGTGTCAATATTAAAATTAAAATCGCTAAAATAACCTTCTTTTTATCAATAAAAATACCAAGGTAATAGTCTTAATCTATCACCTTGGTATCTAATTTCACTTAATTAATTTAGTTTACATAATATGATGTTGGGTCCATTCTACTTCCACCTGAGTTTATAACTTCAAAGTGAATATGTGGTCCTGTTGACCAACCCGTTGAACCAACTACCGCTATTTGTTGTCCACCAGCTACACTTTGTCCAACACCTACTGATAGTGAAGAGTTATGAGCATATAATGTACTAATATCTCCATGGTTTACCACTACTACATTTCCATACCCATTCATGACACCTGCAAATGTAACTGTTCCTGCTTTTAATGATGTTACAGCTGAACCATAAGGTGCTCCTATATCAATTCCTGTATGAAATTCTCCTTCGCCTGCAAATGGGCCATTTCTATACCCATAAGGTGAAGTTATTGAATATCTTGTTCCGTTAGTTATTGAATATAATCCATTTGTTGATGGTGGTGGTGTAGTTTGTCCACCCGAAGATGAATTACCATTTCCACCTGAAGGTGTAGTTTCGTCCCCACGGTTAGGTCTACTTGCTGCTGTTTCCATTGCTGTAATACTATTTAATATTTCATTAAACTCTGCTTCATTCTGTGCTAAAAGTTTCTCTGAAGTTTGAATATCATTTTCCACTTTAGCCATTAGTTCACTTTTTCTAGATTTTTTAACATTTAAATCCTCTACACTACCATCTACTACTGCTTTCGCCTGCTCTAAAGTATTCTTCTCTTTAGTAGTATCTGCAAGTGTTGTTTCTAGTTCTTGTTTATTAGCTTTAAATTCTTCAACAACTTCATTATTATAATTTATTACAGTTGTTATAGTGTCTAATTTTTGAAGAAAATCCGAAAATCCATTCGCATTAAGTAGCACTTCTAGGTAGCCTGTCCCATTACTCTTGTACAAAACTCTCATTCTCTTACTCATTAAGTCCTTGTTCTTTTCAACTTCAACCTTTAATTCTGAAGATTTAGCCTCTAGTTCTTCAATCTTTTCAGTAGAAGTGCTAATTTGTGACTTTAACTGATCAACCTCTGCATATAATCCTTGAAGTTCATCATCCAGTTCTGAAATTTCACTTAGCATACTCTCTTTATTTTCTTTTAAATCAGCAACTTTTGCTTTATCATTTTCTATTTCTTTTTCTATATTTTGTGATTTATCCTTTGCATTTGACAAATCATCTGCTATTACCGTCGATGTTAGTAAACTACAGCTTACAATTAATGATGCTATAAATTTAAATCTATTGTTCATAATTATCCTCCTAAGGGTTTATACCCACACTTAACACAAATATATTATTATAATTTAATAATATTAAACTGACAATATTAAATTAATTTTTTACTACTATTAAATTATAACAAACCTCTACCAAAAGTTACTTTTTAAATCAAATTTCATAATTAGATTTACTATCATTTTAACAATGTACAACCCTAATGTCAAGGTAACCCCTAACCTTTGGAATAAACTTCATGTATTCCATTGTATTGGTAATTACGACTATTCCATATATAAAAGAACAAGATTTTATTATAATCTTGTTCTTTTATATATATTTTTATTTTCATTTTAAATATTCCTATTTTTCATTTCAGTATCTGTAGTTTTTCTAATCTACCTAATCTCTTCTTTTTTCCAAAACTTATCAAATAAATTTATTGCAGTTATACATATACTAGCTATAATTCCACTCAACACAAAAGCTCTTGCAGGACCAAATCCATTGGCAATGGTGCCCGTAAACAGGCTTCCGATAGGTGCTACCCCCGCAAAGAATAAAGTATAAACACTCATTACACGACCTCTATATTCATCCTTTGAATTAAGTTGTACTGTTGAATTTGCTGATGTAGAAAATGCTATATTAAAGATACCAATAAAGGCTAATAACCCCGCCATAATATATTTTTGTCTATTTATACCCAAAATCACTAAAATTAATGAAACTATGTAGGCTGCAGCAACTATAACCTTATATCTAGGACCTCTTTTACTTTTTGCCGCAACCGTTACAGCTCCAACTAAAGACCCAACCCCTAAGGCTGACATCAAAAATCCATATCCTTTACTTGTAAGCCCTAATACATCTACAGCAAATAATGGTATTAGTATATTATAATTAAAAGCAAAAATTCCCATAACACTAATCATTGCAAAGGTTTTCACGAGAATTCTATTTCCCTTAATATAAGAGAGCCCGTCCTTAATTTCTCTTAGCATATCTTTATTTTTATCACTTTTTACTTCCGCAACATTAATTTTATATATCCCATATATAACTGGAATAAATGAAATAGCATTTATAAAATAGCACATTTCTATTCCAACGTATGCTATTATTATTCCCGCAACAGCAGGTCCAAGTATCCTCGCTCCATTAAACGCCGTTGAGTTAAGTGCTATTCCATTCATTAAACTATCCTTACCTACAAGTTCTATAACAAAGGACTGACGTGCCGGCATATCTATTGTGTTTATACATCCTACTATAAGTGCAATTATTGCAAGCTGCCAAAACTGTATAACTCCAGTAAATACCAATGCTGCTTGAATAAGTGCCATAACCATAAGTCCTATTTGAGTAAATATTAATATTTTCCGTTTTGAAAATCTATCAATTATAACTCCTGCAAATAAAGAAAATAGCATAACTGGTGTAAATTGCAGTGCATTTATCACCCCCAATGAAAATCCAGTATTTTCCCCAACAATTTGAAGCACTAACCATCCCTGAGTTGTAGTTTGAACCCAACTACCAATTAGAGAAACGCACTGTCCAAACCAAAACCATCTAAAATTTTTATATGTCAGTGCAGGAAATGTTACTCCAAGCTTCTGCATTATAGGTTTTCTATATTTCACCCTTCCCCATCCCCATTCTTTTGCTTATATCCCTTATGCATCTTCACCCATAATCAGATGCAAATTCTAATTCTAAATGTAATTTATATTTACACTTCTATGCCTACAATTTTCATTAAATATCTTGCATTGGTTGTATTTGATTTACCATCTCTTATTTTATAATCAAAAAGTATCTTGTTATCTTTATAGTACTCAGTAAAGTGATAATTTTTAATTCTATCATTATCTTTTATATTACAAAGTTCTAAATCATGTGTTGTTAATGCTCCCATGGCACCTGCATTACTGAGGTTTCTAACCACCGCTTCAGCCCCTGTAATTCTATCCTTTGAGTTCGTTCCCCTAAAAATTTCATCAATTAAAAATATCATATTCTTATTATTCTTTGACCCCTCAATGATATCCTTTATTCTAATAAGCTCTCCATAAAAGGTGGATATTCCATTTTTCAGATCATCTGTTATTCTCATGGATGTAAATATCTCAAGTTGTGCACATTCTAGCTCTTCACCGCATATAGGCCCACCCATATATGCAAGAACTAAATTCACTCCCATGGTCCTTAAAAAAGTTGTCTTCCCTGACATATTAGAGCCAGTTATTATAAAAATATTATCCTCCATACTAACATCATTGCATACCCTAACATCACGACTTATTAAAGGATGGCCAAGGGTCTTTGATACTATTTTCAATTCTTTTGAGCTTACTTTCGGATAACATGTTACTTCATTAATATGCTCTATTACACTAAGGCTCATCAATCCTTCAATTTCTCCTATATCTGAAAGCCAATTTTCTATTTTATTTCCATACTTTGATTTCCAAGCCTCAAGTGAAAATACACATTGATAATCCCATAAAAATAAAATGTTTAAAGCAATATATAAAAGACCATTACCAACCTTTATATTACTACGTTCTGATATGCTATATAATTCTTTAATAGCATTTAGTGAAGACTTTTCTTCATTAAATAATCTATTCTTTATATCCTTTAGCTTCTGAGACTTAAATTCTTGCTTCTCAATGATTTTTAAAATATTTGTATACTCTTCTAATGTTCCTCTAAAATAATTAATTGATTCCAGTGTCCTATTAACTTTTAATAACGATAATGACCATATAATAAGTTGCATAACTAAAAAAAATGAAATTAGCCATCTTATGTTTGATAATTTAAATAAGAAAATAACTAATGATAATGGAATTGTAACCATTGGCATAATATATATAAACCCTTTAATTCCCTTAGATTTTATTATTAAACTATCATCATTCACATAGTTTAACAACTTCTCAGGGTCATTTAACTTCCCTGTCTTACTTTTGCCAACATACTCCATATTTTCGCATAAATCTATATTGTTAAATAGCTCCTCAACAGCCTCTTGTCTTAAAACTATTTCCGCTTCATCATAGTTTGGGAATAGCAAATCTTTTGCTAACTTTGTTCTCCCCTTCCAAGTGCTAGTAATATTTATTAATTGAAATAGTGATTCTTTACCTACAATATCTAAATCATAGGAATATCTATGACTTTTATCTATAAATTCTTCTCCTATATCTTTAAAATTAACCCATGTTCCAGATATCCTATCTAGATATCTATTATTTATTTCAATCATATCTTCAGAGAACTTTAACTTTTCCTTAACACTTTTATGGTATATTAGTAGTCCTATAAATATAATATAAAATAAAAGAGCTATATAAAAATGTCCACCTTGAGATTCTCCCCTTATCCATTTATATGTGCAATAAATGCCACCTATCATAGAAATTAATCTAAAGTAACCGATTTTATCGTATATCTTTCTATAATTACTAATTTCTTTTTTGTGCTTTTCTATTATGTTTATAAATTTATCTTCAATCATATTACTGCTCCTTAATTGCCTTATTTGCCTTTATCATGTGTATATTGTAACCATTTTTTCTACTTTTATCAATTAGTATTAGGGTTAATTATTAAACACTCTGTTAACTTGTTAATATGTAAATATTGACTTATGAAATCTTTTATGTGATAATTGTAAAATAAATATCTCGTGAGGGAGTAGTTTGCGTATATTAATTTGTCAAAGGCCTACTGGACTTAATTACTTTAACTTCTATAAGTTAGTTTAATATCCTACAGCCCCTGATAAATTTATTTAATACGTGTCAAGTCAACATACTGATTACTTGTAATCTGGCTTGCCTTAAAGAACAAGACTCGCGTATAGCTTTAACAAGGCTATACGTGGGTCTTTTATTTTGCAAACTTAAAATATTAAGGGCTATCTTTATCTGTAGATATTTCTATACATATTTTACAACTTAATCAATGAACTTATAAAATTACTTTAAGGAGGATAATTTTAATTTTCAAACAAATACTATAGGATTAAGAAATTCTGTAAAAATATCAACATACATTTGCTATTTTACACTTTCACATTTTAATTTTAAGGAGTTTTAACGATGAATATTTTAGAAATTATTTTAATTGGAATCGCCCTTAGTATGGATGCTGCCGCAGTATCAATGACCAACGGTATGGTCTATAAAAATACTACTAAAGCAAAACTTTTCGCAATGCCTATCCTTTTCGGACTTTTCCAAGGCCTAATGCCTGTTATTGGTTATTTTGCTGGAGGAATCTTTTCAAGTTTTATTACCAAATACTCTAACATCCTCATTCTTGTAATACTTGGTTTTATAGGCTTTAACATGGTTAAATGTGGCCTATCTAAAGATGAGAAATGTGACTGTAATTCCAATCTTACATTCAAACTTATATTATTCCAAGCAATTGCAACTAGTATAGATGCCTTCGCTGTAGGCATCGGCTTTAGTGCTATGCAAGTTAACATCTTTTCTGCAGGTTTGATTATATGCACTACCACCGCCATTTGTAGCTTAATCGCAATTTTTATTGGTGAAAAATTTGGCGATTTACTTGGTAAGAAGGCTGAAGTTTTTGGTGGAGTTATATTAATATTCATTGCTATAAAAGCAGTTTTATAGCAATGAATATTAACTTAGATATAAACTTAAAATGATTATTCATTATTATGTTAATATAACTAAAGATATACATAATTGGTTCGATAATTATATTTGTGGTATATATTAATATCTAACTTCTAATTAAGTATCTATTTACAATTGTAAAAAAGACCTGAATAATTAGAACCGTTTAATTAGCATATATCTGCTTTACTCAGGAGCACTTAGAGCAGTTCATAACTTCTTATGTAAATGAGGGGATTAGTATGGGGATTAAAATTAAAGGTGTTGCTACATGCCATGGTAGCACAAAATTGTTAAAAGATGATTTGTATAATAAATATGGTGATAAACTAAAGGATACTTTAAACTTCATAGGTAGGGATACTTGTTGTGTTGCACAAACTGACGAAGAGAATTCATTGACTATGGCGTGCTCAGCAGCAAAAAGCTGTCTAGAAAAGACCGCTACTGATCCTAATGATATTGATATTATAGTATTTGTAAGTGAAACACCAGAGTATCTAATACCTACAACTTCGCTTTTAATTAAAGAGAAATTAGGTGCTAAAAAAGCATCCTTAGTATATGATATGAATGTTAACTGTTCAGGTATGGTACATGCTCTAGATCAAGTTGGTACATATATGATAGCTAAGCCTAATTACAAGAAAGCTTTAATAGTTGGCTGTATATGTTCTACAAGGTTTAATCAAGAAGATGATTCATTTACAAATTCCATGGCCGGAGATGCCAGTGCTGCAATTATAGTAGAGCATGATAAAGAATGTGGACTGATAGATTCTATCTATACGTGCAATTCCGAAAAACATGAGTACTTAACATTTCCTGCTTGTGGTTTATCAAACATTGCCAGAGATGATGTAAATGCAGAAGAAAAAAAATTCTCTTGGATACCTCATTCTGTAGATTATCTATATAGCAATTGGTGCTACTTAATAAGTCAACTATGTGAGCGAAACAACCTAAACATAAATGATATAAATCACTTCTTATTCTCTCAATTTTCACTAGGCGATATAAGAGAAACTTTGAGATTATTGAATGTAGATAATGCAAATGACAAGTTTACATTTGTATCTAACCAATTTGGTTACACTGGTAATACAAGTCCATTCATAGCATTAAATGATGCTATTGAAAATAACAAATTAAAATTAGGAGACAAAATAATTTTCTGTACTGTAGGTGCAGGTTATAATATGTCTGCTATTTTATATGAATATTAAGGAGGATAATGTTATGTATAATATTACGATAAATAAAGAAAAGAAAGCTGTATTAGTTGTTTTTCAAGGATTTTTAAATGAGGACGCTATGGACTTTCCAAAAGATTTTAAGAAGGCTATAGCAGCAATAAATACAAGTGATTTTTCACTTATATTAGATGCTGCTGAGTTAAAAGTAATAAAGCAAGAGTTAGGGTCAATTTTAGTTGAGAGTTTAGAGTTGTATAAAGCCTCTAAATTTAAGTCTTATTTCTCAGTTCTATCTAAATCTGCAGTATCAAATATGCAAACTAAAAAAATGAATGACTCTATAGGCTTAAATATGACTTACGTTAATTCTGTAAGTGATGCATACACTAAATTATAATTATACATAAATTATTTCAATTTTAAGATGTTATAAATCTCTAGTAAGTGCTCTGAGTAAACTAAATATATTTTAAAGGTTAATAGTTGAATACCAACTTCATCTATCTTTTTAAAATAGATGAAAAAATTCCAGCATCTTTTTTACAGGGTAACCGCTTTAAGGCGTTAACCTAGTTCTATCCCTTGGTATTAAAGATGCTTCTCTAACATTTTCAAGACCGACTAACTGAGCTGTTATTCTTTCAAGCCCTATTGCAAGCCCCCCATGCTTTGGCATTCCATATTTAAATATACAGGTATAATTTTCATAGTCATCTGGGTTTAATCCCTTATACTCCATATTTTTGACTAACTCCTCATAATCATGAATTCTTTGTCCTCCAGTTGTAATTTCAATCCCTCTAAATAAAAGGTCAAAACTATAAGTTTCCTCTTCCCCGCAAGGCATAGTATACATCGGTCTTTTTCTTCTTGGATAGTGGGTTAAGAACACAAAATCACTTCCATATTGCTCCTTAACATACTTGCATATTAGTTTTTCACCTTCTGGGTCTAAATCTCCCTCTAGCTCTATTTTTCCATATTCTGTTTTTAATATTTCTATAGCTTTACTTAGCTTTATTCTAGGAATTTCGCCCAAAATCTTAGGAATTTCAACATTTAATAATCTAATATATTTATCTCCTTGTGTTTCTACTTTTCCTAATATGAACTTTAATAAATTTTCTTCCATACTCATTATCTCTTCTTCATTTTCTATAAATCCCATTTCAAAATCCATACTTACATACTCATTTAAATGTCTATTTGTATTGTGTTGCTCTGCTCTATATACATGAGCTACTTCAAAAACTCTCTCAAAACCTGCTCCAACCATCATCTGTTTATAAAACTGTGGACTTTGAGCAAGATATGCCTTATTCTCAAAATACTTAACCTCAAAGATTTCTGTTCCCCCTTCTGCGCCTTCCGATACAATCTTTGGTGTAAATATTTCAGTAAAACCTTCCCCTAGTAAAAACTCTCTAAACCCTTGAACTATAAGGTTTTGAACCTTAAATATAGAATTAACTTTTTCATGTCTCAAGCTTAAAACTCTATTATTTAGCATTGTATCTAAATTTATATTTAATTCTTCTGTATTTACTTCGATTGGAAGTTCTCCATGGGTTCCATTGATAACCTCTAAACTATCAACCTGAACCTCAAAGGAATTGAGGGAATTTTTACCACACTTAACCACCCCAACTATTGTAATAACTGATTCCACCCTTAATGAATATTCCTCCAAAGCCTTATTTTCAATAACACATTGTACAAGTCCTGTTCTATCTCTAACTATAAGAAATGTAATTAATTTTAACCTTCTTATTCGGTATACCCATCCTTGTAATTTTATACTTTCATTTATATAATTATTTAATTTATTTATCATAACTCTTTTCATTTTTCTAACCTCCTAATTAAATTTTACTCGTATTTAACTGGTTTAAATTTCGTGACAATAATTATTTATTTCACATGATTTCTAGCTACTGTAATATCCGAATCTCCCTTAAGTAAGGAATCGCATCTTACACGACAATAGCTAACTTCTTCTAATATTCATCTGGATGACATACTCCGCTTTAGCGGCATATGACTTAATATAAGAATCACTTTATTATTCACCTTCTGACATTCCTATTTCAATAACATTATTTTTATAGTTTGCAACCTATAAAAATCAAAAACCCCTTGAGCCAAAAGGCTCAAGGGGCAAAATAATTCGCGGTACCACCCTTGTCAACTTAGTTACTTCACTTATCTATTAGTAATACTTAAAATTCACGTGTATTTTAAGCTGGTGTACCCTTTTTAATGAAACTCCGCCTCATATACATTCGGTGGAGTAAGTTCCACTTACAAAATGTTTAATTTTGAGTGTCACTTAAAATAAAAAGCCTTCACTCCATAATAGGAGTGAAAGCTATATTCACGGTACCATCCTAATTTGATTAAGTAATAATTAACTAAATCATCTCAAATCCCTATAACGGAGGAATCCGACTTATCCTACTTTATTTTTCAGATAAATATCTCCAGGATGTCTTTCAATATTACTTTTCTCATAGAGCTTACACCATCCTCTACTCGCTTTGGATACTAAGATAACATCTACTATTCCCTTCAAAGAATTGTAAATATATATTTACTATATATTATGCCTTTCCATCGTAATTGTCAATATATTTTGAAAACATTTTTATATTCTTTTTTTACTACTCTAAATTTAATGTTCAAGCATATTTAGTATTTTATCGGTAAGTTTTCCATACTCTGGATTTGACCTTACTCTAGGTCTTATCATATCAACATTAATAATCTCTTTTATTATCCCCGGATTTTTTCCCATAACAATTATTTTATCAGATAAATATATCGCCTCATCAACACTATGAGTTACAAATAATATGGTCTTCTTATTTTTCTGCCATATATTTAAAAGTTCACCTTGGAGTATTATTCTTGTATGGGCATCTAATGCACCAAACGGCTCGTCCATAAGCAATACATCTGGATTTGTTACTAATGCCCTTGCTATGGCAACCCTCTGTTGCATTCCACCAGACAACTCATAGGGATAAGCCTTTGCGAATCCCTCCATATTAATTAACTTTAAGTACTCCTTTGCCTTTTCTCTTCTCTCATTCTTTTTAACCTTTTTAAATTCTAATCCTAATGCTATATTATCAATTACTGTTTTCCATTGAAGCAAGGAGTAGTTTTGAAATACCATCCCAATATCTGAACTAGGTAAATTTAGTTCTTCCCCTCTATATATTACTGTTCCATCAGTTGAAGTCTCAAGGCTAGCTATTATTCTAAGTAATGTAGATTTTCCACAACCTGAAGGACCTACAATAGATATAAACTCATTTTCTTCAACTGAGAAATTTATATCTTTCAACGCATCAACCTGGAAATTTTCCTTTGTTTTAAATATTTTGCTAAGATTTTTAATTTCAATACATGTACTCAATTTAATTCCTCCTATCTACCCTTTCCTTGCCATGAAAAGTACTTTACTTCAACAAATCTAAATAAACTATCTAGTATAGCTCCTATACCACCGATACATATCATTCCTGTTATAACTAAGTCAGTTCTAGCAAGTTCATAAGCATGTGTAATTAAATATCCTACCCCTGATAAACTTCCTGGAAGCATTTCTGCTGAAACTAGACACGCCCAAGCTATTCCAAGTCCTGTTCTAAGCCCAGTTATTATTGTTGGTGCCGCCGCTGGTAATAATATTTTGAAAAATATATCCTTTTCACTAGCCCCAAGCACTTTTGCTGACTCTACTAATGTCTTCGGTACTGTTCTAACTGCAAACATAGTATTAGTAACCACTGGGAAAAATGTACCAAGAGCTATAATAAACATCATTGAAAATTTAAAATTATTTAAATAAGCTTGAAGTTGTCCCCCTGGTATTTTCAGTACTGTTGATACACTAGCTACACCAAACCAAGCTAGTACCAATGGAACCCACGCCAAAGGTGGTATTGGTCTAAATACATTTATAAAATTTCCTAATAAATTATTAAAACTCTCCTTATATCCCATCAATACTCCAATTGGAATAGCTATCAAAACTCCTATTGTATACCCTGATAATACTCTTATTAAACTTACTAAAATATTAGTTGGAATTGATCCCAATCCTATAAAATTGTCTGTTGCATGGAGAAAGTTTGAAATAACTTTGCTTATATTGGGAAGAATTACTGGATTATTTATTTTAACAGAAAAAATACCCCAAACAATAATGAAGATTGTCGGTACTACTAATCCAATGAAAAACTTTTTTGATTTCCCATTCATATTTATATGCCTTCCTTTCTAAAAAAAGCTTTCCTATTCCAAAGGAAAGCTTTTCAAATTAAATTATAAATATATATTAACTTAAAGCTAGGTTTTAAGTTATTCTAAAAATTTAAATTCAAAGGTTTTATCTTTAACAACTTCGAAATCTTGACCTTTTAATTCTCCGCTAAATTTACCCATTTCATTTAGAGCATCTACATAAACCTTTATACCATCCATCCATTTATCTGATGGTGCTGTGAAATATTTTATTTCTGATAATTTAATTGCATTTTCTGAAACCCCTATTATTTCTGACATAACTTTTGCCACATCATCCCTATTTTCATTACAATATTCTGTATTTAGCTTAACTAATTTTATTAATGCCTTAGTTATTTCTGGATATTTATCTATAACTTCCTGTCTTGCAGCCATTACACAACAAGGGAAATCATCCCATGCTCCTACTGGTGGAAAATCTTTTAATGTTAATGCAATTTGACCTACATTAGTATCTTGTGCTGCTTCTGGATGATGGGATGGTCCTACCCACGCATCTACTTGCTTGCTTGATAAAGCTGGCAATAAATTATTACTGCCTTTCAAATCTACTAATACTACATCTGCATTAATATCATTAGGATTCTCTGAAACTACTAGCCCTTCCTTATTTAAAACTGATTCGATTACTATTCTAGGTCCGCTTACTGGAGAATGATATCCAATTTTTATTGGAACATCTGATTTTTGTATATGTTCTTTTATATCTTTCCAAGATTTTAAATTTGTATTTGGTGGAAATACTAATGCTATCCCATTACTTTGCATTGGTGATATTATTTTAACTGCAGATCCATTATCAACAGCACTTAGAATAGCTGTGTTTGAACAAAATCCATAATCCAAGTGATTTTGGCTCATTAAATTAGCTGTCTCCGATCCACCTTTACTTGCTATAAAATTTAATACTGCTAACTTCTTATCATTTTCAATTAATTCAAATTTATCTGCTGACAGTGGATTTAAGTATACTCCTTGGCTCTTAAACTCTTCTACTTTTTTTACAGGAACGTTCATAATACCAGTATGTAATTCATTTCCCCAAGATATGCTTAACTCTGGAACTTGCGCCTCTGATTTTTGTCCAGCCGCTTCTCCATTATTATCAGATACACTCTTATTACATCCAACTAATGTTATAAGAGATAATGCTGCCAAAAAAATACTTATTCTTTTTTTCATGTTAATCTAATCCCCCTAAAATATATTTTCATATCCATGTATATTTTAGGGTTATTTTATATATATGTACAATATTGTTTCTAAATAGATAAACTGTAGTTAATTATATTATAAAATACATAATGACATTTATATTAAAATAATATATCATTCATATGATTATATATTTTTACAACTACTTATAAAGACGTATAAAAGCAAGAATTACTCTTGCCTTTATACGTCTTTATTTTACTATACATATCTATATGCCTTTCACTAAAGCTTAAACAACATAATAGTTTTATGTGAATTTTTATATACTATTTAGATATCTTAGCATTATCCTACTAATCTTTATCTAAAACTACTGTTATCTTAAATAAATCTCCATCAATTTCAACATTTAAATTCCCACCGTGAAGCTCAACTATATTTTTTGCGATTGCAAGTCCAAGCCCTGACCCTTCTGTATGTCTTGATTCTTCTCCCCGCTTAAATCTTTCTGTTATTTCACTAGCATCAAAATTTAATTCATAAGCTGATATATTTTTCATTGTAATATAAACCTTATCTTCGTCGACTTTAACCTCTAAATAAACTCTTGTAGCTGTTAATGAATATTTAATTGCATTTGAAATCAAATTCTCAAATACTCTCCAAATCTTTCTTCCATCTGCACTAATATAAATTTTTTCCTTAGGTATGTTTACTTTAAAATCTAGATTAGCTTCTTTAATTCTTCTTTCTGCCTCACCTAAAGATTGCCTTAAAAGTGCATTAACCTCTACCTTTGTAAATTCAAGCTGCATTGCTCCACTAGCCGCCTTTGAGGCTTCAAATAAATCTTCAATTAAAATCTTTAATTTTTGAGATTTTTTATCCAATACCTCTACATATGCTCTAGCTTCCTCTGGCTCTATATTTGCCCTTTTAAGTAAATCCACATAATTTATTATTGAAGTTAAAGGCGTTTTTAGATCATGAGAAACATTGGAAATAAGTTCTGTCTTCATTTTTTCACTTTTATTTTCATTCTCAATGGATTTCCTAAGCCCCTGCTTAATATTATTTATATTATGAGCAAGATCCTTAAGCGCTCCACGACCTTCTTCTGATATATCTTCACTAATTTTACCTTCTGCAATTTGTTTTGCTCCATTAGTAATTCTATTTAAATAAGCAAATTCCTTTGAAAATCTAAATACAAATATAGCTGTTACGATTATGCAGAACCCTATAGCAATTACAAGTCCAACACCACCTAACCCAAGGCATAATACAAATGAAACCCCAAGGCAAATCACAAAATATGCTCCGATAAGCATAGTTAATTTCCTTCCAAAGCTACCTTTTTCCATTGCTATATTTAAAATTTTATATAGTTTTATAAAATAGCTTCCATTTAAAATAGTTTCATCTTTATAACTTTGCATTATAGATTTTAAAACTACATAGTAGACCATTAATAATATAGTTACTAACGCTACATTGTTCACATTAACTGTATATCTATACCCCTGATTCCAGTTATACCTAAATAACATTTCATAGGCAATCCACCCTAATAATAGTACAAAAAGTTTAACCTCTAGAACATTATCCTTTAATTTTTCTGATATCCTATTTAAATAGCATGGTTTATTCTTTAGTCTATTTAATACAAATGCCATTACTATTACCCCTAAAATAGATCCTATAAATATTCCAATTTCATCATTCACAATCCTATTAGATTCTAAAAATTCCTCATAAATATTATAGACGTTATCTCCTGGCACAAGGTTCTTTGGTACTGATATATAAATGTCTAAATCACTTTTTACTCGGTAATCATAACTAATTTCCCTACTCACTGCTTCATCTTTAAGTTCAATTTTAACTGTACTATAGTCATATCCGTTATTGCGATTATATTCACTTATCTCCCTACCTTTAATTTGATTACCATTTATATTTATATTCTTTTTTTCATTTCCGTCCAAAATATGATATTCAGCAAAGTATCCACTGTCTTCCTTAAGTTTTGTTACAGCGTCCTTCCCTGATTCATAATTAGTAATCCATATGTTATTTCCTCTATCATAGGCAATAAACTTAAAGTTCTCATAGCTATTTAAAATGTTTGAATCTCTACTAAACCTAGCTAATTTTTCTTCTATGATTAACTTTTTAAGTTCCTCATCTGTATATGTATATTTAGCTTCTATACTTTTATATATTACCTTTTGTTCTTCATCAATCTTTTTCTGGTCCCAGTTTCCACTACTATACTTTTCATGAATACCATTAGTTGCTGTTTGGTATTCTTCTTCAATCTTATATTTTATTTCTTCCTTCTTCCAGGAAATCTCTTCACTGGTTAGATTACTTGTATCCTTGATATATTCTTCACTTTTATAAAGCTCTGACACTCTAAAAACACTCTCTGTAAAAGCGTCAATTTCATTTCCTAGAAATTCATAGCCATAAATACCTCTTTCATCAAAGATATTTTTATTTTCTAATATATCCTTAAAAGAAATTAATGATATTGAAACCATTATAGCTGTAATCAGGATTGCTATTGCCTTTGCCAGCTTTATCCTCCTGCAATCTTTAACCATTTCCTCATATGCTTTTTCATTTTCATCAATATTTTTCAATTTTGTATCCAACACCCCACACCACCTTTAAATATTTTGGCTCTTTCGGATTAATTTCTATTTTCTCTCTAATCCTTCTTATATGAACAGCTACCGTATTATCTATATTGTAGCTTGGTTCATTCCAGACTCTCTCATAGATTTCCTCCATGGAAAATACTCTTCCTTTATTTTTAAGAAGTAACTCTAGAACTCTAAACTCTATAGGCGTAAGCTTTACACATTCTCCATCTACAAAAGTTTCCTTAGTTTCTTCATTTAATTCTAATCCACCACTTTTTAAAACTTCACTTTCTTCTTGCTTGTTAATATTTCCAAAGGTTACATATCTTCTAAGTTGAGATTTCACCCTAGCTATGAGTTCAAGTGGATTAAATGGTTTTGTAATATAATCATCTGCTCCCATATTGAGGCCTAAAATTTTATCTGTATCCTCTGATTTTGCAGAGATTAATATTATTGGTATATTTTTTTCTTCTCTAATTTTAAGGGTTGCTCTAATACCATCCATTCTTGGCATCATAATATCCATTAAAATCAGATGAATTTCTTTATCAACTAACATCTCTAATGCTTCAATTCCATCACACGCTCTATATATTTTTAATCCTTCATTTGATAAATATATTTCAATAGCATCAACTATTTCCTTATCATCATCAACAACCAATATATTATAATTCATTTTAAACTCCCCCTTCATTGCAAATTTATTATATCACGGCTAGGCATCTTCAGAAAATAAATAAGTCAGTATCCTCGGCTATTTTAAATTACACGTAGTCGCCGATCCTTAGATAGTGTCCCCACTTCCTTGTTTAATTCAAAATACCCTTCGTATCTTTGATTTATTATTTATTTTCAGATGCCTTACCATCCTCTATACTTATATAATACCCTTTAATTATTAATTAATTATTGATATAAATCTTAAGAATTTCTTACAAAAAAATCTATCCTACAGATTTAATATTCTATAGGATAGATCTATCTTTTAGTTATTTAATTTTTCTTGCATTTCAAATATTCATCTTCTTTTTCAAGTAGTTTATTAACCATTAAAAACTCATAATCCTTTTCTTCCTTGGTCCTTGAATCAAACGGAGAATTTATCAATGCCTTAACGAATAATTCTGGATAAACACCTTTTAAATATTGCATATAATCTACCCATTGTAATAATAAACGATTATATGCACAGCAGATATCATTTCGTATATGAATCTTTTCGTAATCCATCAGGGTTTTATTATTATAACGACTTTTCAATTCATCACTTAAGTGTAGCAATGATATAATCATATTCCCAAATTCCTCATATTCATCAAGAATAGGATTCGTTATATATCCTAATAAAAATTTATTTTCTAATTCTAATATCCTACTTATTTCCTCTAAATTTATAATATCTATATCTAAATTACATTTATATTCCCTCAAAATTTGCGATAAAAGTTGGAACTCATCTATTTCCCATTTAAGCGATATTTGAGTGTACGCTTGCACCTCTTTAATAGCTTTGTCACCTTTAACTATTAAATCAAGAAGTTTATTCCCTACTTCATGATAAAAGCTTCCCACTAGCATATTCATCTTATTCGCTGCCTTTATCCTTTCCCTCGCTTCTAATATCTTATCGAAAATTAATATTTGACAAATCATGCCTAGTGGGACATATGCTAGACTCAATATTATCCCCGACAACGTCTCATTAGCATGTCCAAAAACCATATAGTGAATAGTATATATTATCATAGACATAATTAGCAAAACTATATTTATCATGATACTACCCCTAATTTCTTTATGCATATTATCACCTTTTGGGGCCATATATATTTATCAAGCATATAGCATTTATATACTATAAATATTTAACCCCCTACTAAAGTCTATGTAAGTACCCCTATAATTGTTTGTGAAATATAAAATATTATTATAGTTTGCTAATTATTTTTAAAACTCACACTTAAACCCTTCCAAATCTTATATAAAAATTGGCTATCTCAAAATTAGCTATGCTTTAAATCATTACAAAGTAAACCATAAACCAATATTCTGAGATAGCCTCTTATTATTACTTAACTAACTATTTGATTTTCAACTGAATACCACTTGCTTTGAGCTTCATACATTTCACTATATTTACCTTTAATATCAATAAGTTCATCATGGGTTCCAACTTGAACTATTTGCCCTTCATCCATAACTACTATTCGATCTGCAACCTTAGCAGACCCAAGTCTATGAGTAACAATAATAGCAGTCTTATCCTTAGATAACTCTTGAAACTTCTTATATATCTTAGTTTCTTCTATAGGATCTATTGCTGCTGTAGGTTCATCAAGGACTATCATATTATGAGCCTTATATAACCCTCTACCTATAGCAATTCTTTGCCACTGTCCCCCTGATAAATCTATACCATCAAACTCTCGAGATAGCATGGTATCATACCCCTCTGTGAATTTATCCTCTTGAATCTCAACATCTGCCTTAACTATAGCCGATTTTATTAACTCGTCTTTAACATCATATTTGTTATCACTTATAGAGATATTCTCACCTAAAGTCATCTTATATCTTTGATACTTTTGAAATACTCCCGATATTCCCTTATATAATGACCTCGGAGATATCTTCGATGTATCTATTCCATTAATTAAAACGCTTCCCTCACTTGGAATATATATTCCTGTCATCATTCTAACTAAAGTACTTTTGCCAGCACCATTTTCCCCAACTATTGCAATGGTTTCACCTGAATTTACCCTTAGTGATACATCCTTTAAAGAACTTTTATCCGTTCCTGGATAAGTAAACCCTATGCTATTTATTTCAATACTAGGAACTCCTTTAATTTCTATATCTTTACCACTTCTTTCAGGCAACTCTAAAAACCTGATGAAATTCTTTACTGTTCCTAAGCTTTGAGCCACATCGCCTATATGTCTACATACTATTTCTTCCATTATAGCGAACATCATTCCTATAGATGAAAATACCGCTCCAAAGGCACCCACAGATATAGATTTATCTAGTAATGCGTACACTAACAATGCTAAAACTCCCATATACCCCATAAGGGTTATCATTTTCATTCCAAGCTCTGCAAGTCCTGACTTTTTTTCCGCCTTCCATATGCTTTTATTCATATGATTTAAAGAATTAGTGTATCTTTTCTTAAAATATGAGAATCCACCTAACAATCTAGTTTCCTTATAATATTCCCGATCAACTATACACTTTTCATAATGCTCATATTCTCTTCTTACAGGTGCCACCTGGTCCTCTAAATTTGTAAACGCCTTAATCCTAATTAGCTGTGCTAGAGCTACTGGAATAAATATTACTATAATAGAAACCGCTAGTATAGGCTTTAATTTATAAAGGTAAATTCCCATGAAAATGAAATAGGGAATATAAAATGTACCCATCATCATTAATATAACAAATATTCCAACACTGCCCTCTAATCCCTTTTGAGCCTTATTAATATCATCAAGTAGTACTGGGTTTTCAAAGTTTATGGCATCTATCTTTGAAGTTTTTTCATTTAATATCTTTCCAACAAGCCCTGTAGACTTATTCTCTAGAGCATCTACCATAAAATTCGCTACCCCATTTAATATTTGTGTAAGAATTAAAGATAACCCTAAAACCCCTAATGTAATCAATATTATTTTTAATGCTCCATCTCCAGATGCAAAGCCTGTAATAGTATCAAAGAATTTTTGAGTCATAAAGGTATTTAATGCATGAAATAATCCATGAAATATTGAAACTATTGCAGTTGTTGTGATAAGTATTGGGCATGCCTTAAAAAATATAGGTGTGATAGTTTTAATTATTTTGTAGAAAGAAATATCCTTATTTTCATTTTTTATCATGCATACCACCTCCTTTGGCTTTCATACATTTCCGCATAAACTCCATTTATATTCATAAGCTCCTCATAAGATCCCTTCTCTATAATAGTTCCATCTCCTATAACAAATATTTCATCTGCAAGTTTTGTTGACCCCAGCCTATGACTTATAAATACAGTAGTTTGACCCTTGCTTATTCTTTCAAATCTTTCATACATATTACTTTCACTTATAGGATCTAGCGCTGCTGTTGGTTCATCTAAAATCCTAAGTGGTGCATGACTTACAATTGCCCTTGCCATGGCTATACGTTGCCACTGACCACCGGATAAATCCACACCATCATTTTTAATCTTCCCTAAGTTTGACTCTATTCCCTTAGGAAGTTTTTCAATAGCGTCTTCTAAATCAATGGTTTCTATTGCCCTAACCATTTCAGACATATCATCCATATTATTAATATTTCCTAATAAAATATTATCCTTTAGTGAAATATAGTATCTCGCAAAATCTTGATATACTACAGAAGATATGGCCTTTAATTCTCCCTGACTATATTTTTTTATATTGATTCCGTTTATTAAAATTTCACCTTCAAAATCTTCATAAAGACCAGTAATTAACTTTGTTATAGTAGTCTTTCCAGCTCCATTCGTACCTACAAAAGCATAATGTCTTCCATCTTCTATAACAAAGGACATATTCTTTAAAATATAATTTTCTGTACCTGGATATTTAAATGATACATTCTTAAATTCCAAAGATTTTAATTTAATAGGATCCTGTGAAGGTTTAGCTAAATATTCATTACTCCCCTCTAACTTCAAAAGATTAGTTAAATCAACTAGATATTCCTTATTCTTCGCTAAATTATCTCCGTATCCTGGAAGACTCCATGCCAAGTACTGAATCAAACTAAACACACTACTAACAATTGACATGAACATTCCCACAGATAGAAGTCCACTAGTTACAGGTCCTATTAAAATTGCAACTATTAATACAGATAAAACTGCTATGATTATTCCTCCAGTTTTCATATTAACAAACCATTTTAAAGTTACTTTAAACTCTCTCTTCCTAGCTTTTTCAAACTGTTCATACCACTGCTTATTAAGTTTATTTGAATATGAAAATAAGCTTCTCTCTTCTACAGCCTCTCGACCATTTAATACTTCCTCTAGATATTTAACCCTTCTTTTATTTTTTTCAACCTCTCTACTAGCTTCATAAGTTTCCTTACCACCTTTTATAGCGAGTAAAAATAAGGGTACTGAAATTGCAACTATTAGCAGTGATGACCACCATACCCTTGTAAATAAAATCACTAGTATTCCTAGTATCTGAAGTATCATGGAAATCATATCTAAGGTTGTAGTATATGCCTTTGTACATTGAACTTCCGGCTCTTTAACTACCCTTGAAATCAAATCCCAGCTCTCTTGATTTTCTATGTGCTTATATTTAAGCTGCCCTATTTTCCCAACCATTGATACTCTAAAATCTTCCCTCAATTTATTTGTAATCTTAACCTCTGCAAACTTAGATAATTGATTTGAAATCCAAGTATAAGCTAGAAGCAGCGCCATAAATACTAGTGGTAGTACTATATCTCCTATTTCCTTAGTTTTATTAAATACGGAAATAGTAGTATCTAAAAACTTAGCCGTAACTAGAATCTGCAATGTTGGAACTATCCCCTCTAAAAGTTTTTGAATCATTACTAATGTAGATTCTACTGGTGCAAACCTAAACGGTATAGCCACTATATCCTTCATACCATATTTCTTATTTTCTATCTCCATGATTTCCCCCCTATGAAATAAAAATTTTCACTGAAACTCCTTAATTCTTGTGATTACCTAATTTTATTAATTTGTACTTTTTATTGTTACCTACTCCTCTTACATAACACTCCGAATATTCCGTTAATTATTTTTAAATTATATCCATCTATTGAATTAATTGTAATACATTTAAAGTGTATTGTAAATAGAAATGTTAATTTTTTAAATTATTTTATTGATTTTATTATAAGAATCAATAGTTTTTAATAAAAATATTAATTTCACTATTAATTTTGTGTTTTCACCTGATTAATTCTTTATATAATTTAACCATTTGTAATATTTTAAGCTATTTAACACTATTATTTAATTCCCACTTAATTATTTTCAACTTTTTCTTTACAAAAGTGCTATATTTACAATAAAAAACATAATTAAAGCAGTATTATTTTTTATAATACTGCTTTAATTATGTTCACTTGTTTTTTAACCATAATCCGTACTCTTTCATAACTTTGTCCGAACAGGCTGTTAACCTTCTGATTTGTTCGCTACCAGACCAAGCTCCTTCATTATCTGTCATGACTGCAATAATATATGGTTTTTCTGCAAATACAATCCCAGTATCATGACATAATAATTCCGTCCAGCCTGATTTATGTGCTGATTTATATTGTGGCACACCTGGTTTTATATAACTATACTGTGCATTTAGTAACATATCAAAGTAGATAGCTCCCTCTGTAGATTCCTTACTGAACTTATATATCTCCTGCCATATAAGTGCCGCACTTCTAGCACTAGCCCATCCCCATTTAGAACCATTCGGCAAATAATATTGCTCACAGCCTAAATTCCTAAGCATATTATTATATCCTTCATCCCAAAATCTATCATGAATCATATAATATGCAATATTATCGCTACAATTAATTGTGTAAAATAATAGCTCTTTTAAGGTGTATACTCCTCCAATTGGCTCATATTGTAAAACTCCTGATCCATCTCTATAGAATCTTTCCTCGTATATTTTTTCTTCATCTAATGATGCGTTTCCCTTTGCAATCTCCTTAAAGCAATATAATGCAAATGGTGCCTTAATGGTGCTAGCAGTTTCAAATGCCACATCAGGATTATACCCAAATGACATATTATCCTCCATGCTAACCACATAAAAAGATGATTTACCTTCATACCCATTAATTACATTATTAATTTCAGCCAATAATTCATCACTAATTGCAAACTTCGAGTTTTGAATGTTAATCTTCACACCTTTAGCCCCTAAAATATCTGATCCCTCTGGAGTTATATTTTCATTAGCTATCCCTTCATTTTCATCGTTAATATTTTCTGCTCCATTAATCACATTAGATTCTATATCCTCATTTGCATTTGCACCATTACCCATAGAATCTATTCTATGTTTCTTCTTTATAGCATTTTTTTCACTAAAGCTAAACTGTTCATTTAAACTTAAATTTTCTTCTGTTAAATCAGCACCTTTTTCACTTTTAGATTCTACAGATGAACATCCAACAAAAAAAGGCACCATCAACATATATATAATTACCAAAACTACATACCTTTTCATCTAAATCCCTTCATCCTATTAATTCCGCTCCTTTGAGCTTTCCATATATAGTATGCTGAGATAGCGTGAATAATTCGTTTAGTTATATTTAATACTTAATATAACTTTGTTTTATATATTCAACTATAAGTTCATCTAAATACTAGCTAACCATTAAAATATATTCTTCATTTACGTCTTTATTTTTTTAATGCAAAGCTCATTAAGAATATCCCTTAATTCGTTGATACCTTCGGCAAGTTTGTCAATCTCCATATTGCACACTTCTTTTCCCACAATAGCACTCCATTCTTGTATTATTTAGATTCCTTTTATACTACGGTTTTATTTCTACCACTCATTTTAGCAGCATACAAATTTTTATCGGCCCCGCGTAATAACTCTTCCATATTCATATCATTTGTAGTAACACCATATATCCCAAAACTAGATGTTAACTTAATCTCTATACCGTCATAGTTAAGAATTGTATCTTCTATACCCCTTCTTATTTTTTCTGATATTTTATAAGCATTATCTAAATTAGTATTATTTAATACTATTAGGAACTCTTCTCCACCATACCTTCCTATCCAATCCATATCTTTTCGAACATAAGACTGTATAAGTTCAGCGAAATCTCTTAATACAAAATCTCCAATTAAATGCCCATAACTATCATTTATAATTTTAAAAAAATCTATATCTGCCATTATTACTGATAATGGTAACTTACTCGCAACTGAGTCATTTATATCAACCTGTAACCTTTCATTAATATATCTTTTATTGTAAAGTCCAGTTAGCTCATCTCTTATAATTTTCTCATTCATTTCATTTAACATATATTGTATTGATTCTTTGGTATCTCTGCCTTGAGATTGTATTTTCCCATTTTGTGATATATCTTTTAACAATTCCACAACATATCTATTATTATCAAATATTAGAGGGGTAGCTATAACTAGGATAATTTTACCATTCTTATTATCAATTTTTACAACTGTATCATTCTCTGTATATGCTCTCATGGAAATACAATTTTCACAGAATTTCTGCTTTTCAAAAAAATCATAACAGCTGCCTTCTACCTCTTCAACCTGATTATCCTTTAAAATTATAGTTTTCTTTTTTATAGGGTCTACAATTCTTAACATATCATATAAATTAACAAATATTGATAGCCTCTCTTTAACTTGTTCAACTATATCCATATTTATAATACCGCCTTTATATTTATTTAAGCACATTCAAAATAATTTTTAATATGAATGTGCTTTCAATATACATTCTATTAAATTTTTTTATTCTAATAATTATTTAAATGCCATATTTACAAATAATAATTATACATAAATTTACATATAATTATATATAATTACATTTTTACATATTATTATACTGATTATACATTGTTACTTTTAGTTTCACAATATTTTTCCACGTATTATATTAAGCAAATACCGACATTGAAAATCATTCCTATCTGTAAAACATCTTTATTTGTGTATTTATTTTCTAATTTAGAGAACGTTAAATAGCAAATGTAACATTTTTTGAAAAAACGCTAAAATGTGCATGGACATAATACATATTTTGGAATGTTTTTTCTTGTATATTTTAGTTTCATACCGCGTGTACTACTTTAATTCCAAAATGATTTCAACCTATTTCCAACTGAAAAATACACATCCTCACTTATTATGAGAATGTGTATTTTAAAAACCATAATTGTTGATTTATTATAAATTCTAATTACCTCTATGAAGCAATAAATAACTCTAATCCTTCATTACCATTTCCACATATTTCACTTACCTTTAAATTATTTAAACATAATACTGTGCTTGCGTCACATACATAGTTTCATATTCACTATCTTTTTCATTTATAAGCTCATCATGGGTTCCATGTTGAATAATCTCCCCATTATGAAAAACAGCAACTTTATCACAGAACTTACAACTAGATAATCTATGTGAAATATATATAGCTGTTTTACCTCCTATAAGCTCATTAAATTTGCTGTATATCTCAAATTCCGCTATAGGATCTAACGCTGCTGTTGGCTCGTCTAATACCACTATAGGTGAATCTTTATATACAGATCTTGAAATGGCTAACTTCTGAGCTTGCCCTCCAGAGAACTCTATACCATCTTCCTCAAAAGTTTTATATATATGGGTATCCATTCCCTTAGGTAGCTTTAAAATATCCTTTTCTAATCCTGATTCTATAAGGGCATTTTCAATATCTTCATCCTTTGACCCTTTATAATTGTTAAGAGCTATATTCTCCTTAACACTAAAGGCCATAAGCTTAAAGTCTTGGAACACTACGGAAAGTAATTTCATGTATTCTTCATTACTATACTCATTTATATTTATTTCATTTAACAATATTTCACCTTCTGTTGGTTCATAAAGTCTGGTTAAAAGTTTTATAAATGTAGTTTTACCTGCGCCATTTAAACCTACTACAGATAATTTCTCTCCACTTTCAATTATTATTGATATATTTTTTAAAGTGTAATCCTTACTCCTTGGATACTTAAACGATACATTTCTAAACTCTATCTTACACTTATCTATATCTTCAATATTTCTATTTCCCTGAATGCTACTTGACTTTATTTCTTCTAGTTGCATATAGGGCTCTAGATATTTGCAACCCTGTCTAAGTTCAATGAAGTTTAATATAAAGCTAGAAATTGTAGTGCTAAAGTTATTAGCCGCTGCTGCATACATTGTAAAGGAACCAATTCCTATAGTTCCCTTAAATACCTTATAGGTCATATATCCATAAATTGCTGCCATTTGAAATTGAAGGTTTACCTTCTCTAACCCTTGATATTTTCCAACGATTCTAAATAACTTTCCAAAACTATTCAAACTCTCGCTATTATATTTTTTTATTTTATCCATAATCAAAGGTTTTATATTATATAATCTTACATCCTTACCCATAGAAAAATCAGAAGTTAAATTGGCATAATATCCAAAAGCTCTATTTAGCGGTGCCAATTCTCTATACACTTCAAACTGAACTTCTTGTGATTTTTTATATATAAAAGAATTTAACATAACTATAATCATTATAAATAATAATATATATATATCTAAGGTTGCTATCAATGATGTAAGTCCTATTATTGTTATAATTTGAGTAAAAGCATTAATTATGCATTGTATCAATCTCTGTATAGCACCTTGATTTTTGATAGCCTGAATTGCCCTTTCTTTTAAGTCTAAAACCTCAGGATCTTCTATATTATGAAAATCCATATCCATTATAGTTTTCCCCATGAATACATCAAATCCATTTGTAATCTCTAAATTTTTTATTTCTACCTTCACATCTAACCATCTATTAATTAAATTAAGTAGAAAATTTCCGACTACTGCTATTAGAACTAATTTTATAAACACATCTGTTCTTTTACCATTCATAAGTTCATCTATGATAAATTTAGGAATTATTATATTAATGAAAGGAACCATAGCCTTAAAGATAGAAGCTATAACTAGCATAGGTATATATGATTTTGACATTCCTTGAGCTAACTTTAAGAAATGTACACCTATTTTCATGTCTTTCTTTAACTCTAAAATACTATTTTTACCCATACTATGCACCCTCCGCTTCTAGTTCTTCTTCTTTATAATAAGATGCCTGTACATTAAACATGGATGCATATTTACCATCTCTATTTAGAAGTTCATCATGGGTTCCATACTCTTGTATTTCTCCATCTTCAAAGAATGCTATGACATCACAGAATCTTGTGCTAGCAAGTCTATGTGATATATAAATAGCTGTTTTTTCTCCAATCATACTATCAAAGCTTTTATATATATTGTACTCCGCAATAGGATCTAATGCTGCCGTTGGCTCGTCTAAAACTACTATAGGTGCATCCTTGTATAGTGCCCTCGCTAAAGCTAGTCTTTGATTTTCTCCACCTGAAAGTTCTATTCCCGTAGAGTCTAATACTTTAAGCAGTGATGTTTCAATGCCTTTTTCTAAAGAATTAATCTTCTCTAACATCCCTGCTTTTTCTATACTATTTACAACCTTTTGTCTATCTATATAATCCTGATTTACTAATGCAACATTCTCTGCTATTGGGAAAGCAAACATTTTTATTTCTTGGAATACTGGTGAAAATAACTTATAGTACTCCTTTTTATCAAAACTATTAATATTTACTCCATTTATTAAAATTTCTCCTTCTGTTGGTTCATATAGCCTCGTAAGTAATTTCACAAAAGTAGTTTTCCCAGCCCCATTGACTCCAACTATAGCTAACCTTTCTCCTTTTTTTATTTTTAGATTTAGGTTCTTGTACACATACTTTTCACTCTTAGGATACTTAAATGTTACATTCTTAAACTCAATTTCATAGGTAACATCCTTTGGAATTTCCTTTGAAATAGTATCCCCATTCTCTCCTTGAAACTCTATAAAGTCTCTAAAGTCATTAACATAAAGATTCTGAGCATTTATATGAGCTATATTATCTAAAATCCCTTGCATCCAAGCTGCAAATCCTGAAATTGTAGCAAAGTACATTGTAAAGTTACCTATACTCATTCCGCCCTTTAATACCATATAAATTAAATATCCATATACTATCCCTTCCCTAATTAAGAGAAGAAAAACATCTACTAAAGATACCTTAAAATATTCATTTTTAATATCCTTTCGGATTCCCACAGTTTCATCTTTAAACCCAACGAACTTATCAGCTATCCAATTACTCAAATTAAATATTCTTATATCTTTCCCATATGCAAAATTATACATAAGATCATAGATATACTTAGATTTTCTGTTCAACTCAGATATCTTATCTTTTTTACTATACTCATATGTCTTTACCTTCCTGGTAAAATAATAAACTATACTTACATTAATTAATAAGTATATAAGAACCCATGGACTTAACGTAGATACAATAGCCATATATCCTAAAAATCCAATTGCAGCTCCAAACAATTGAAATAGTTTATGAAAGATTCCTTCAATCCCTTCATCATTGTTACTTACTGCCCTTCCCGCTGTTTCTAAATTATTTAATATTTCTGGATCTTCTGTATATCTAAAATCCATACTCATACATTTGTCATACATTGTAGTTATAAACCCAAATCTTATTTTTATCATTTTTGTTAAACTAGCGCCTTGTAAGTAAGCACTTAAATAATTTACTATGGCTGATATAATAAAAAATCCTATAAGTATAATTAAAATATTTTCTAACCTATTAGCTCCTGTTAATTCATCAATTAAAAATTTAGGTGTAAATATGGCTATAAATGGTGCAATTGCTGTTACTATAGTAAACAATGCAAAATTTATGAATACACCTTTGTCCCATTCCCACGCATTTTTCACTAAAAATTTTATATTAGTCATAAGACTTCGCCTAGACTTTCCCGCTTTATTTTTATCCTTCATATAACCCCCACCTTACCTATTTTTATCATTTTTCATATTTCATATTGAACTACTTTTCCCTACCTATAATCAATCTCCGCCTAATGTTCCTCGTAACTCTAAAATACTGTTTTACTTAAATCACTTACCTTTATTCCGCCACCATACAAGTGCACTAATGACTTAGCTCCCCTTCTAATTCCATCTATATTTTAACAAATAATATTTATATTGTAAATAAATACACAGTTTCCCTCAAAGTTAAAATATTTATTAATTTCTCCTTAACGAGAAAAACTGCACATCTTCATTTAACATGAGAATGTGCAGTTTATTATAAATAATTATTCTATATCTAATATGGTAAAATTATATTGTTAGATTTTAAACTGCTGTACCATATCATATAATTTTTGTGCAAGTTCAGCTTGACTTTGTGCTGTTTCAGACACTTGCTCTATAGCTTTTGTGGTTTCATCCATATTTTCTCTTATCAATTCTGACTTTTCACTGGATTCTTGTGAAGATTGCGCCATATTTTGAATTGCTTCACTTACTTGTCCTACTGTAGCTGTGATTTCTTCTGACATAGCAGCTATTTCTTCTGACATATTACTCACGAAATCAGAATCATTATGGTATTGATTGCCTGTTTCTTCATATTCATCATAAGTTTTCATTATATCTACATCTATGAATTTTAGTATATCATTACCCGTCTCTATACTTCTATCGAATACTTGTTTTACTGATTCTACAGTCTTCTGTATCTCTACTACAGCCACAGAAGATTGTTCTGCAAGCTTTCTTACTTCTTCTGCTACCACTGCAAACCCACGACCTTGTTCTCCAGCCCTTGCAGCTTCTATAGCTGCATTTAAAGCTAGCAAATTAGTTTGAGCCGATATAGACGATATAGTATCTGCCATAACCCTAATGCTATCTATTACAAAGCTTTCTTCTATAACTTTTTTCATATTAGCTTGTTTTTGAATATATAGCTCTTCTGCTATCCTCTTTACTTGTTTACTACTCTCTTTAACCTTACCTGCTCTTGCTTTAGCATCATTAGCATTATTGCTACCTTCCACTGCTCTTGAAGATAAAATGTTTATACTTGAATCAACTTCCTCAATGGATGCACTTATCTCCTCTGATGTTGCACCAGACTCTTGCATACCACCTGCAATTATATTTACAGCCTCATTAATAGTTTCTGTTTTAGCTGCTAATTCTTCAACTGTTGCTGAAAGTTCTTCAGCTGACGCACTCATATTTTCTGTATCCTCCATTATTGCTTCTACAATTGAATGAATATTTTCTGTCATTTTATTCAAATGATTGCTCATTTCTCCAAGTTCATCATTACTTTTTAATTCTATTTTTTGTGTTAAATCCCCATTTGCCATTTTCATAGCAAAACTATTAACTTTTTTAATATTATTACCTATATAGTTGGCAAACACTAATATGAATAAAACTACTACTATCATTGAAGATATTATTATAATACCTATTGTATTTCTAAGTGAATTAATTTGAAGATAAACCTCATCCTCTGGAATGCACACAGAAATAATCCAACCTGTATCCTCTATGGTGCTATAATACACCTTTTGCACCCCTTGATCATCTTTAAATGTTCCTTGTCCATTCTTTTCTAATAACATTTTTTCACCTAAAGTTGCTAGTGTAGAGTTTTCATCATCCTTAATGTTAGTTTTCATTATTTTAGATTGATCTTTATTTGCAACATATAATCCACTTTCATCTATTAAAAACGCTCTTCCATTGTTGCCAACTTTCATATTTTTAATATTATTTTGTAGCGTTGATAGATCTATATCCCCTGTAGTCACTCCAATAAAATTCTTATTTGAATCATAGATAGAACATACTGCAGTTACCATAGAAACTTTTGAAACCTCATCATAATATGGTTGTGACCATTCAACATTCTTTTTAGTATTCTTACCTAACTTATACCAATCGCCTAATTTGTAATCTGTATTGCTGTATTCATCTGTATAAGTAGCCTCCCCGCTTAACTTATAAGCATAGGGTCCAAATAATTCAATTTCTTTGCTATATTTAAACGGTTCAAACCAAACCCCTGCTCCAAAAGTTTCATCATTTGTCTCAATTAAACTTTTTAACATACCTTCATAATTATCCTTAGTTAAAGAAGATAACGAATTCTCCACAACTTTAGCCAAGCTTTCAGGTATTTTTTGATGTCTTTCTAAACTTTTCTCAATTTCCTGTGATTTCTCATCTAATTTACTATTCATGTTTATCTCAACTTCATTATTTATTATCTTTTTTGAACTTGAGTAACTCATATAGCCTAGTATACACATCGATACTATAATTACAGGAACAAGTAATAATATCATCTTTAATTTAATACTTTTCATTTTAATTCTATTGATCTTCATAATCTCAACCTCTCATATGTTTTTTTGTATAATTTAATAGCTACATTCATTTATCGTAACAATCAGCTTGTTAAAGTAGGGTAATTTTATTATTTTTAAATATAATAACTCAATTCAAGTCTGTTTTTGTATTTTTATGTATTATTTTGTAGCACAGGTTTGCCATTTATATAACTGAATAGTATGTATTAATGTATAGCAAAAAGCATGAAAGAAAATAAACATTTCCTTTCATGCTTTTAACAACTATATATATCTTAGAATCTACAAATTTTAATTTAATATATTATTATTTTGCTTAAATTCCTTTTGAAAATTGCAAATAGCATTTATAGCAAATCCTTGAGCATAAACAGGATCAATAATAGGTATGCTTAATCTCTCATTTAAAAATTTATCTATACCTATATTAGAAATCCCTGTACAAGCTAAAACTACTGCATCCATACCATCTGATTCCAATTCTCTAACAGCATTAACAACGACCTCATTCCCTTGGTCTGTAAATAGATCATTTACATTTCTAATACCATTAGGTTTTATATATCTCCTTAGATTTTCACCTAAAGCACATCTAATAGCTTCACTAGGCATTTCTCTTATTCCAATAACACCTATTTTCTTTCCAAAATTTAAACCACAGCTAGAAACTGATCTTCCTGCACCAATCACTGGAATATTAATTTCTTTCTTTAGCTCTTCTACACCTGGATCTCCAGTGCAACTTACCACAATCCCATCAAAATTTTCATATATGGATTTGCCTAAATCAACAACTTTTTTAGCCGCCTTCTCATGAGTGTTATCATCATGCACGCCTTCATATTGATCATCTACACAAAATGAAGTAGTTTCTAAATTAGGAAAATATGATTCCATAATTTTACCATGTTTATTCAACTCTTCTTCTTCATCCATAGTTAAAATATTTATAACAGCAATCTTATATTTTTTATGCATATTACTATTCTCCAAAAGTTTGAAATTTATTTAAATTCCCATACTTTTTAATAATTATATCCCACTCTGACTCATTATAAAAAGAACATTTTTTAGTGCCGTAGAACTTAGCAACTTCAACTATAAATCTTCCTGCTGATTCTAAGTCACTAAAATTAGATGCCCCAGTTGCACATCCCGCTACTGGCATTTCTGTTGTTATTGCAACTCCAACTACCGGTGCATTAGTTGCTACCGCTGGCTGAAGTATACTATTTAAATGGTGCAAATCATTACCATAAGGTGTTATATCTTGAATCGATAATGGGAAAACATATGGTAATCTACCAGTTGTAGTCTGCATTATATTCAATAAGTCATCACTAGTCCTTAATATATATCCTTCCTTTACAGTTGGAGATATTGCAAACCCTCTAGTGTTTATAACTCTATTACCTTTTGTTGTATCTACCGATAGTATAGCATCACACTCAGCATCTACTTCATTTTCATTCATAGTCATCATATCCACTGGAGAATCCATAAACGGAACTGGATGATGTTCTTTAGTTGGAGCATCAGGACATATATGTGTAGAAATTATAACATCCCCATCTAAAACATCCCCTTTTTGTTGCATATCTAAAATTTTAGCAGCAACAGCTAATGCTACTAATGCACCATCGCCATCAGATACAAAGCCTAGCATTTCAGGTCTTGCTCCTATTCCACCAAGCCTACCTAAAACACCTAAAGTAGGTGCATTACCACCTAGTGTTTTTCCGTTTTTCCCAATTATTTTCATCTTCACCAAATCCGTTGAGCCTTTACTAGATGATAATTCTTTTACTTCTATATTTTCCCCACCATAGCTCTCCAAATATGATTTAACGTCCTCACCACTTGCAGTTGATCTATCTATTATATCGTATACTTCCATAATCTGTTTTAATAACATATCTATCTTCCTCCAATTGTTATATATACTTAAGTTATTTATAACTTTATAGCTATGAATGACTTAGGATATAATCATTTAAATTTCATTATATATTTTTTAACTTTGTAGTATATCAAGGCCACTCATAGCTAAAATTTGTATTGCTTTTATTAATGCCTCTTTACCTTCTTGTCCACCAGCTGCCTCAGCAAACTCTGTTGTATGTGTAGCTGCATTTTCATTTAATTTAATATAGGCTTGAATAGCTGGAATTTCATGTGTTAAATTTCCAGTATCAGTTGAGCCTATGCCCTGTGATAAATCTCTCTCAATATATGATTCTCCTAATACATCAAAGTTGTTTCTTATTATTTTTACTAACTTTGAATCATTCTTTACCTCTTTATATACTTCATCTAATTGTGTAATTTCTACCTTTACACCTGTAGTAAGTGCAGCACCCTCTGCACATTGCTTAATCATTTCACAAATTTCATTTAAATATTCTATACTCAAAGCTCTAACATTAAAAACTGCTGTAGCTTTTTCCGGAATTATATTATGCATACTTCCACCATCTGTGATAATTCCATGAACCCTAGCATAATCTTTTAAATGCAATCTCATACTATTAACTCCATTAAATAGTGCTATAACTCCATTTAATGCACTTTTTCCTTCCCAAGGAAATGCTGCTGCATGAGATGCTTTCCCATAAAAATCAAATTTTAAATTAATTGTAGCGAATGAGATATCATCTGGCATAGATGCATCTGCTGGATGTAAAATAAATGCTGCATCAACACCTTCAAAAACCCCCTCTTTAATCATTAATATTTTCCCACCAACTTTTTCTTCTGCTGGTGTACCAATAACTTTTACAGTTCCATGAATATTATGCTTTTCCATTATATCTTTTAATATAATTCCTGCACCTACTGAACTAGTTCCTATAATATTATGACCACATGCATGGCCCATTCCTGGCAATGCATCATATTCTGCCAAAAATGCTACTGTCATTCCGCCTTCTCCACGAGAATATGTAGCGTCAAATGATGTTTCTAAATTTCCAACTCCTCTTGCAACTTTAAACCCATTATCTTCCAAGCAATTACTTAAAATATCTTTTGCTTTATACTCTTCAAATGCTAATTCTGGATTATCAAATATATAACTAGATATATTTTCATATTTATCTCTATTATTTTTAGCTAATATTTTTATTTCTTCTTTAATTTGATTTTTTAATTCTTCCATGTTGCCGTTACCTCCTTATATCATTTGACTAAATTTCAATACTAGTTGTGCAATTAATGCTGATCCAAAATATGTAGAAGTCATAACTATGAATGAAATTAGTACTAATTTCCAACTTAACGTCTTTAAAATATGAAGCTGATTTCCTACTGAAATCCCTGCAAATGCTAATAGTGGCGTTACTGCTGACATAAAGTTAAGCTTACCTACGTTTGCTACAATTATCCCACCAACTGGAGATATAGGTAATGTTAAAAGAAATGAAATAAGTGTTGCCCACGCAAATCCTGGTAAGTTTGGTTTTTTCACTAAATTCTTCACTATGATTGCAAGTGATACCAATGAAAAACTTAGGACACTACCTATTAATAAGTCTTTAACAGGAGTTCTTAAAGCTACCGCTTGTCCAAAGCAAATGATTATGTATACAAATATTACAATTTTAAATTGTTCTATGATTGACTCAAAAGTTTTTTTCATTTTATTTAACCTCCTTACATGAGTTAGAATTTTTTTTCTTTCCTCTTAATCTTTCAATAGCTGGGGCAACTTTACTATAATAGTAATTAGCTAAAGGTAATGACAAGAAAAGCTCCACATAAATTCCAGTTACTGATGTAAGCAATCCACTTGTAGCAGAATATGCCAGTATTTGTTCTGACATCTGTGGAACAGTGTTTATTAAAGATGCTGTAGCAGCTCCCATCATAGATCCACTTCCCATACCTGATGCCATTGCCAATGCATATGGATGTATTCCTATATATACACCTAAAGGAGCTAGAAATGAAAATAGTAATGTTCCAAATATACTTCCACTAATATATGTTCCTAAAGTTCCTATTCCCTCTGGTGAATTAAGACCATACTTATCACCTATAATTCCTAATGCTGTATCCCTACCTAAAGAAAACGTTCCTCCAAGTGCACTCCTTCCTAATCCTAGTGCGACTCCAATTGGTAGAGCTATTAGCATTGTAGACATGTTTCCAAGTTCTTGAAGAAGTAGTGCTGGTCCTGCTTGAAGCACAATACCAACCTGAGGGCCTGCGCTAATTCCAAACATTATACCTAAAGGATAAAGTGCTATAGCTAATAAATATGGTGCTTTATCTATTTCTGCATCTCCTATAAGTTTTTTAAGTGACGGAATTATTTTACCCATCAAATGTGGTGAAACAATTATTCCTATAACTATAGCCCATATTAAACTTAATATAGTTATATTTACACCCATAACTTTAAATTTAAGTGGCCCTATAAACTCTGCCGCTATAGTTATTAAACCTGCTACTATTAAAGCATTTTTGATTCCTGTTCTTTCTTTCATAGCTTATCACTCCTTATTTTATGAATATTGTATAATATCAAAATATTTCTATAATTTATTATACCTTCATTCCTTTATAATGTATAATATATATTATTCATCGTTTTCATATGATTTTAGTTATGAGTAAAGGGGGATTCTCAACTTATGCATTTATTACAATTAAAGTATTTTCAAGTGGCCGCCCATACAGAACACATGACAAATGCAGCTAATCAACTTAATATTGCTCAACCAGCATTAAGTAAAAGTATATCCTTATTAGAGGAAGACCTTGGCGTTAAACTTTTCGATAGAAGAGGCCGAAAAATCAAATTAAATTTTTATGGAAAGACTTTTCTTAAAAGAGTTGATTCCATATTGAATTTAGTAGATATATCTATTAAAGAACTAAAAGACTTTTCTAGTGACGAATTTGGTCAAGTTAAGCTTATTGTACTTGCTGCTTCTAATTTAATTCCTGATATTTTAGGCGAGTTCAGAAAACTTTATCCAAATATATCCTTTAAGCTGATTCAACATGTTCCAAATTCATTTTTAGATTATGATTTCGCTGTTTGCATTACTTCTTCTTATGTTGAATCTAAGGCACTAAATTATATGACACTTCTAAATGAGGAAGTTTTCTTGGGAGTTTCTTACGATCACCCATTATCCAAATTTGATAATATATATTTAAATGAAGTTAAAGATGAAGACTTTATATGTTTAGAAAAAGGAGAAAACTTCAGAGAAATAACAGATACTTTTTGTACTTATGCTAATTTTAATCCTAATATAGTTTTCGAATGTGATTCACCTTCCACTGTACATTCTTTGATTAAGGGTGGTCATGGAATTGGTTTTATGTCTGGAACATCTTGGGGATTAAATTATGACTCTTCTATAAAGCTATTACATATTAACGATGTTAGATGTGAGAGATTTTTAGAGTTATTTTGGCCTAATGATAAGTATATGAACAATTCTACAAAACTATTTATAGACTTTGTTCAAGAATATTTTTCCAAATTATATTTTCCTAAAAATAAAACCAAATAAATATTATATATATTTATTCACTTGCATTATTTGTCTTATGATTAATATAAAATATTCATCAACATATTTCTAATTAAAAAAACTGAACACCCTCATACGATATGAGGGTGCGCAGTTTTAAACTTATAATATATCCATTTTATCACAACTTTTAATGTCCCAATTTTTTCATCAATGATGCCAATGCATATCAGTACTAATTATTAAAAGTTAACCATACCTCCATGGCTTCATCCAATCCTTTACTTAACTCCTCTTTGCTACAGTAAAGCTTATTAAGCTCCTCATAATCTAAAGTGTGATCCTCCATAGCTAAATCGATCTTTCTTATTTCATTTTCAAGACTCTCAATCTTTATTTCAACTTTAGCTTTTTCTGCTTCCTTCTTTTTATTTTCATCAACATTCCTTGGTTTCTTAAATTTTTCATTCTTTACCACTATCTCTTTAGGAGCCTCAAGACTCAGCTCCACTTTTACACTTTTATAATAATCATAATTACCAGGATAACTTTTAAACCCATTATTCTCAATTGCAATTACTCTTTCACCAATTTTATTAATAAAATATCTATCGTGAGAGATGAAGAATATAGTTCCTTTAAACTCCTCAATGGCTTCTTCAAAAGTTTCTATGGAATCAATATCAAGATGATTAGTAGGTTCATCCAATATCAATAAGTTTACATCTTCATATAACAATTTACCAAGCTTAAGCCTTATTTTTTCTCCTCCTGACAAGTGCCTTACTTTTTTAAATACACTATTACCATAAAACATAAATTTTGATAGGTATTCCCGTGCTTTTCCCTCCAGCATAAAAATATCTTCCCTAAAACACTCCAATACAGTGAGCTCCTCATCTTTAAACGTAATTTTCTGTGGTAAATATGCCGCCTTTACATTAGCACCTAATTCCACCACGCCAGCATCGGTTCGCTCCTCATCTAAAAGGATTTTCAAGAAAGTAGTTTTACCACTGCCATTTGGTCCAATTAGCGCTGCTCTTTCTCCAAAATTAATTAATAAATTTGCATCCTCAAAAATAACTTTATCTTCAAAGCTTTTAGATAATCCAATTGCCTTGATTGTCTCATTTCCTGATCTTTCAGATTCTTTAAAGTTAAGCTTCATAGTGTTTCTTTCGAATTTTGGTTTTTTAATTTTTACATATTGACCTCTAGTTCGGTAATATTTATCACTTTCAATGTCACTATTTTTCATCTTATCAAGCTTTTTTTGTAGACTGGCAGCTCTTTTAAAAAACTTATTATTATCCACCCTATTTGCCCAATCCCTTAACTCCTTTATAGAATTTTGTATATTCTTAATTTCCTTTTGTTGTTCCTTATATTGATGAAGTTGTTCAAGCATATTTTCTTCTTTTGCCTTTGCAAAATCAGAGTAATTTCCTTTATACGTTTCACACTCCATATCCTCTAGTTCTACAATCTTAGTTACTACATTATCTAGAAAATATCTATCGTGGGATACAATAATTACAATTCCTTTATAAGCTTTAAGATAGCTTTCAAGCCATTCAATTGAATCCATATCCAAATGATTTGTAGGTTCATCAAGTAGCAATATATCTGGATTGTCAATCAATAGTTTTCCTAAAACTACTGTAGTTTTCTCCCCACCACTTAATAAATTAAAATCTCTATTTAGGAAATTGTCATCAAATTTTAATCCAGTGCAGATCTTTCCCAATTTTTCTTCTATATTATATCCACCCTTAATTTCATATAATTGAACTAAATCGCTATACTGCTTCAATGCCTTTTCCAGAGCAGCACCTTCTAAACTTTTCATTGCATTTTCAAATTGACGCATTTCATTTTCTATACTATGAACTTCCTCAAAGGCTAAGTTTAAAACGTCAATAACCTTTACCCCTTCCGGATACTGAGGTATTTGTTCAAGATAAGCCCTTGTAGCTCCTCTTGGAATAGAAATAAATCCTTCATCATATCCAGGACTTAGGGCACCTGGATAACCAATACAATAATTCATTGGTTCTATTCCAGCTATTAATTTAAGAATTGTGCTCTTTCCACTTCCATTTGCACCTACTATACCAACCTTTTCTCCTGAGTAAACTTGAAATGTTACACTCTTGAGAATAAGGGTTGCATCCATGTATTTTTTTACACCAGTTAATAATAATTCAAACATAAAAATTCCTTCTTTCATCCATATTAAAAATCAAACCTTTTATGGACAGGCAAAAGTCCTAACTACAATAATTTCCAAAGAATTTTAAAAATAAAAGGACCATAAGAAGATGGCATCTTCTTACAGTCCAAAATACTCTAATACCTATAATTTATTTAAATCAGACATAAGTCATCTTCAAAAATAAATAAGTCAGTCTCCTCGGCTATTTTAACTTATTATTTATTTTCAAATGCTTAAGCAACAATTTGACCACATAAGTAAATCATCCTGTTATGCTCATATATCTAACTACAGAATTTTCTAATAAAAATTCCCGGTGGATATTTCAAAATATTAATTGAAACACTTCATAAATTATAATATTGAATTCCAGTAAAGTAAGTTACCTTCTAAATGCCTTATTCCATAAAGAGCACAACAATAAAACCTAAATATAATTAGGCAAATTAAAACTCATCATAAAATACATATTAATTAAAAATTAATATTAACAATTAGTTGGTGTCATAACTTACTTCCCCCTCTCAACATTTTCTTTATTATATCATCTTTTGAATTTTATGTAAATACCTTAAACAGCTATCCCTAGGAACACCCTAAATTAAATCAGAAATAATCCTACTTTTTAACTTAAATATAAAATTTATAAATTCTTTATAAAGATTTAAAATTTAAGTATATCTAGGTTACATTTTCTTCATATTAAATCCATACGATTCTTTTAAGTTATCTTGCAGAACACTTTTTTTCAAAAATTGTATAATATAGATCAAATAGGCCTCTAGTTTTATGCTTTAATATGGATATTTTGTTAATTTTAAATACTATATTTTATAGAAATCTAGTATTAACCCAAACACCATTTGATTTCTTTGTCGAAAGGTAGTATTCTTTGTTTAACGAATATATTAAGGAGATGTTTATTATGAACATAAAAGAAAAAATAAATGAAATGGAAATTAAGCATGAAATTAAAAAGGAGGAAAAACTAGATAATAAAATCAATAAAAATGTTGGTAAAATACTAGTAAATGAATCAAAAGACTTAATCAAAGAAATAAACCACGAAATAAAATCTTCTGAAAAGGAAGAAGAAAAATTTGCTAAGAAGCTTAATAAGGAACTAATAAAAGAAGAAACAGAGGAAAGAAAAGAAGAAAAGAAATTTGCTCATGATTTAAAGAAACAAATGGAAAAAGAATGTAAATAGTATCTATACATAAAAAAACTCCAAGAAAAAGTGATTTTATAATGCACTTTTTGTTGAAGTTTTTTTATTTTAAATTGTATATTACCAATTAAACGCCAAAACACAAAATAAATATTATCCTACTTTATTATTCCTATCAATCCAAATAAATCATGTGAATGATATTTAATGCCCTCTTCCTTTTCACTTCTTACAAGAACAGCTTTTATCCCAACGGTTTCCGCCCCTCTTACATCTGCTATAATATTATCTCCTACCATCCAAACATCTTTAGGATTATTGTATTTTTCTAAGGCATACTCATATATTTTAGGATTAGGTTTTTCATACCCCACATTAGCAGATGATATACACTCCGAAAAATATGTTGTTAATCCTAAGCCATCTACTATATCATGCAATTCTGGTATATGATTGGAGAGAATTACATTTGTATATCCTCTTTCTTTAAAATATCTAAGAGTTTTAATAGTATCTTCAAACAATATAAATTCATCTACTTTTATAAGTTCGCTCCTTACCTCTTTTGCATATTTAACTGCTTTTTCTTCACCTAGTCCTAGCTGTCTATAACATTCAGCAAATATATTTTCAGCATTTTCCCACCATGCACTATTTTTTGTTAAGTGTAAATATTTCTTTTCATGATCTTGCCAAGGAAAGCCCTTCATTGGTTTCTTTTTTATATCATCTATTAATATTCCCGTATTATCCCCATTATTAATAAGGACTTTGTATACAGCTTTGCTAAGCATCCAATCATTAAATGCTAATGTTCCATGAAAATCCCAGAATATAATCTTGTCCATATTTTTTATCCCCTTTTATAATTCTATTTTCATGTTCAAATTCTATTAAATTGATTTACATAATCCTATTATCTTCTTAAGTTTTAAACATAACCTTTGCAACCATGAATTAAATCATCTTTTATACCATTTAGCCTGAGATTCTAACAAACTATAATACTTTCCTTTTAAATTATTTAGCTGTTGATGTGTACCTTCTTCCACTATCTTCCCCTTCTCCATTACAACAATTTTATCAGCTATTTTAGTTGATCCCAATCTATGAGTAACAAAAATACAAGTCTTATTACTGCTTAGTTTCTTAAAAGCACTGAAAACATTTGCCTCTTCAATAGGATCAATAGCAGCAGTTGGCTCATCTAAAACAATTAAATCATGCGATCTATATAAGCCACGTGCAATTGCAATACGTTGCCATTCACCTCCAGAAAGTTCTTGTCCACCAAAATCTCTTGATAAAATAGTTTCATTGTTAATTTTGAAATCATCAAAACTTAAATTAATCTGTGAAGAAGCATTTTCAATTGAATCCTGTGACGATATGTCACTAATTCTTATATTATCTTCAGCAGATAATTTATACTTTATAAAATTTTGGAACACTGCACTAATATTAGTGAATTTCGACGAATTTGAGTAGTTTTCAACATTTTCACTATTATACTGTACTACTCCTTGTGACGGATTATACAAACCCATAATTATTTTTGTTAATGTGCTTTTCCCAGAACCATTTTCACCAACTATTGCAAGTGTTGTACCTGCTTTTATTCTTAGGTCTATATTTGATAAAGAGTTTTCCTTTGCATTTGGATATGTAAAAGCTACATCTCTTAATACAATATCCCCTGTTTTTAAGAGTTCATCTTCTCTCTTACTATCTTTTTCTTCATTTAAAAAGCTAACAAGAAAAGAGGTTGTTGAAATCCCTACCAAGGCTTCTCCAATATTTGAAACAAGGCTTTTTAACATTATCGTAATTTTATCTATTGAATAATAAATCGCTGCAAACTGACTTACTGAAATAGAACTATTGTATAAATAGTAAACTAATAGAGCTAGTATGCAAAGGTACCCTAATGTATTTATAATTCTCATAACTACAGCAACTTTTAGAGCCTTATTTTTAACATTAACAAAAACTTTACTAAATTTTTTATTTGAATTTACAAATAAACTATAGAAGTAATTAAAAGATCCATTGATTAAGGTTTCTTTAAAATATTCTTTTGAAACCATACAACTTTCAAAGTATTCAGTCTTTCTTCTCCTGTTTGCAATTCTATCTTCAAAATCATAATTACTGCTCATATTAATTAATTCTGAAATTAAAACCGGAATGAATATTAATATTAGCGCAAATACCAACATAGGTTTTATAGAGATAAGATATAATGATGTTATTACTATAAAAGGTAAGTATAAAAATAGTATTTGGACTATGACTCTGATTCCATTTGGCGCTTCTTGATTTCCTAAGCTTGCCTTCTTAAAATCATCGAAATTCTCTACATCTTCATAATCAATTAACTCCATTCTATTAATGCGATGATGATATAGTGATTGCATATATCCATTACCCCGTCTCCAAAAGTAGCCTTGTGCTAAAAACTCTAACCATTCGGCAACTGGATTAAAGATTAAGATGACTATCATAGCCACAACAGGTATTATCATGATATCATAGGTGGCTCCGTTAACAACCTTCAATAAATTAGCAATTAGTGATTCTAATACTACTATCTCTGAATATCGTAAAACACTAAATATCAGTGATGAGACTACAAGTAGAACAAAAGTAATTGGGCTTGCCAGCCATGTATATTTAATTAATTTCAAAAAAATCTTACTATTAGGTATCTGTTTTATTTTACTCATAATACATCTCTCTTTGTTTATTGAATAATTTGGCATAAATATTATCTTTCTTCATTAATTCTTCATGAGACCCTTGCTCAGCAATTTTCCCATTATCAAGTACTATTATGTCATCAGATATTTTTGTCGAGCCTAATCTGTGACTAATCATCAATAAAGTTTTATCATTTGCTATTCTTGAAAAATTGCTATAAATTTTACTTTCAGCAGTTGGACTTAAACTCGATGTTGGTTCATCTAAAATGATAAATGGTGCATCTTTATAAAGAGCACGAGCTATAGCTATTCTTTGCCACTGTCCCCCTGAAACATCTATTCCATCATTGTACATTTTACCTAAATAACTATTTTCACCCTTTGGTAAATCAGAAATCAAGTCACTGAGTTCTAGCTTCTCTACAACTGAGCTAATATCTCCTTCAGGATTATCAAAGACAATATTATCTTTCAGGGAAATATAGTATTTGGCATAATCTTGAGAAACAATAGAAAACATACTTCTCAATTGATTAAAAGTATAAAGCTTTATATCCTTACCATTCACTAAAATTTCACCTTCAAAATCTCTATATAACCCTACTAATATTTTAATTAAAGTAGTTTTCCCTGCCCCATTTAAGCCCACTAAAGAGTATGATTTACCTTTTTCTAAATATAGGTTTATTCCTTTAATTGTATAATCTTTAGCGTCTTTATACTTGAAGTACAAATTTTTAATATGCAAACTTTCAAATTTCAAACTTTCAAATTTATTCTCAAATACTTCTTTATTTTCTTTTAAATCCATAAACACTTTAAAATCTTTTACATATTCATTGTGTGAAGAAATTTCAAAGAAAAGCGCTGATAATTGAACTGAAATAACCTTTGTTAAATTTATCATACTACCTAATATAGATGTAAATAAACCAACACTTAATAGTTTAGTGTACACTTGTCCCATTAAGGCAACAACTACTAAAATTATAAATATATTCATCACTATATTGCATAATTTAATTCTTACAGTTTCACGGGCTAATGTCTTTGTATTGAAGTTGGATCTATAAAGATGGGCATCTTCAAATTTTTTATTTAGTATATCTGAAAAACCAAACAGTGTTCTTTCAGCACTTGCTTCCCTACTAGACAACACATCCGATAAATAATTCATTTGCCTTGTTATGTACCCAACCTTTTTCTCCGACTCATAGATTGCCTTACCACCTTTAAAAGTTAAGAAAATTATTGGAACTATAATAAAAATAAAAATCATAACTATCCACCAATTATATTTAACTAATGTATATAAAACACCAATTACTTGTATGGCTATGGTTATAATAGAATTACATGATTTGAAAATTTGAATAAATCTCTTTTCTATATTATTAGTAACTCTTAATAGTAAATCTTGTGTTTCAGTTGACTCGAACAATAAATAATCAATAGAAAATTGCTTTCTTATGATTTCTGGCTTTAATTTATTTCTCAATGTATCTTCGAACAACTGATAAAAATACACTTTTAATTCTTCACTAAACTGCATGTATAAATAAGCCATCCCCAAAAATATAGCATTTTTCATCATTACATAAGTTTGCGGGTTATTAGATGCTAATGTTATTGCAGAATCAATAAAGTTTGCAACAACTATCAGCATCACTGGAACTAATAAACCATCAATCACCGTTAATGCAGAGCACATTACAAAAAACATTGGTGAACATTTTGCACATAATCTAAGAATACTAAAAATGGATATGTTTTTCCTATCTAAATCTATCATTGCTTATACCTACCTCAATTGAACATGGAAAGAATTGAAAGTCCATTATATCCCCTAATCCATCTCCACCTAATCTTCCTTGTAAATCTAAAAATACTGCTTTACTTAAATCATTCACTTTTATTCCTCCAATCATCAAAAATAGTATCAAAATCCCCTGCTTTTATCATCTAACTCACTTTCTATATAAATACAATATATTTAAAAATTGGATTAATTATCTCACGAACAGTTTACCATGAAATTATATAAATGGAAATATACTTGTACATCAATTTAAAATATAATAAAATAATTTCAGTAGAATTTTCAGTTAAAAACCATACTGAAATCAGCATTTTGCCTAGAGGCCTCAAACCCTGTAAGCTCTAAGTATTGAACCCCCTAAGAACATAAAAACATAAAAACATTGTAATTTCAGTAATTCTCGTAATTTATTTTAACTTATACTTTCCTATACATAAAAAATGCGTAATATATAAATAATGTTTTATATATTACGCATAATGTCTATATTAATTTTTCATACATTCTTGTTAGCAACTTTATTGTTACTCCACAAAAATCTTATATTTAATTCTATCCCCTACTCAACAGTTACTGATTTTGCAAGGTTTCTTGGCTTATCTACGTCGCAGCCTTTTTCGATCGCCATGTAGTAAGAGAATAATTGCATTGGTATAACTGATATTACAGGTGATAGTAAATCCATTACCTTTGGAATATAAGTTACTGAATCAACTGATTTCTCTATTTCAGTGTGTCCTTCTTGAGCAAATGCATACACCTTAGCTCCTCTTGCTATAACTTCCTTCATGTTACTTATAGTTTTATCATATAAGTCTTCTTGAGTTGCAAGAGTTATTACTACTGTTCCGTCTTCTATTAAAGCTATAGGACCATGTTTTAACTCTCCAGCAGCATAAGCTTCTGAGTGGATGTAAGATATCTCTTTTAATTTTAGAGATGCTTCCATACATACTGCATAGTCAAGACCTCTTCCTAGGAAGAACATGTCGTTGTGCTTACAAGTCTTGTTTGTGAACTTTTGAATTGTTTCTTTACCACTAAGAACTTCTTCAGCTTTTTCTGGAAGACTTAACATCTCAGCTTTTATTACTTCTAATTCTTCTGTAGATAAAGTTTCCTTCTGCTCTGCAAAGAATAGAGCTATTATATACATAGCTATTAATTGAGTTACATATGCTTTCGTTGAAGCAACTGCAATCTCAGGACCTGCCCATGTATATAGTATATCATCAGCTTCTCTTGATGCTGAACTACCAACTACATTTGTAACAGCGATTACTCTAGCACCCTTAGATTTTGCAAGTCTTAGAGCTGACATTGTATCTGCTGTTTCTCCTGATTGGCTAACAACTATCATTAATGTATTTTCATCTATTATTGGATCTCTATATTTAAATTCTGATGCTATATCTATCTCTACTGGTATTCTAGCTAATTTTTCTATTACATACTTACCTACTAACCCTGCATGATATGCAGTTCCGCATGCAACTATATAAATTCTATTTAAATTCTTAATTTGCTCTGCTGTGATATGGATATCATCAAGAGTTATTGGCTTACCAATAGCTATTCTTGAAGCAAGCGTATCTCTAATAGCCTTTGGTTGCTCATGAATCTCTTTTATCATGAAGTGCTCATATCCACCTTTTTCAGCAGCGTCTGCATCCCAAGTTACATTGAATACTTCTTTTTCAACTTCTTTTTCATATTCATCAAAGATTTTAACGCCATCTTTAGTAACTACAACAAACTCTTTATCTTCTAGAAGATAAACTTTTCTTGTTTGATTTAGAACTGCTGGTATATCAGATGCAATAAATATTTCATCTTCTCCAAGTCCAACTATAAGTGGGCTTTCATGTCTTACTGCAACTAATTTATCTGGCTCATGAGTTGTTATAACTCCAATTGCATAGCTTCCTTGCATCTTCTCTGCAGCCTTCATTACAGCTTTTAATAAGTCTCCCTCATAGTAGTAATCTACAAGATGTGGAATTACTTCTGTATCTGTTTCTGATAGGAACACATATCCTTTGCTTGTAAGCCATTCTCTGATTGCTATATAGTTTTCTATAATTCCGTTATGAACTACTGATATAGTGTTATCCGCATTACAATGTGGATGTGAGTTAACATCTGATGGCTTACCATGAGTAGCCCATCTAGTATGACCTATACCAATGAATCCATGAACTGGATTTTCCTCTAATTTTTCTTCTAAATTAGCAAGTCTCCCCTTACACTTTGTAAGGTTTATTCCACCCTCGTTTAATATAGAGATTCCTGCTGAATCATAACCCCTATACTCAAGTTTACTTAAACCCTCGATAAGTAGAGGTGATGCCTCTCTCTTTCCAAAATAACCTACTATTCCGCACATAAAAATCTTCCTCCCTAAATGTTTTTTTATTCTATAATTTAGATACAACTCTACATGAATAAGAAAAACCTTTGGTTTAGTATAACCTTTTAATGCAATAATTAATAATCTCTCTATTAAGGTCTCTTCAAAAATAAATAAATCAGCCTCCTTGGCTATTTAACTTATCATTTATTTTCAGATGCCTAAAACTATCCACAATAAAAAAGGCTAAGCTTAAACTTATCCACATTTAGTTAAGGTTTTACACCAGATTGTTTTGTCACAAGAATCACTTCTTGCTTTTATCAACCGTTAACGGTAGTGCGATACCGTGGGGCACCCGCCGAAGATCGATACTCCCCATCCTCGTCAACTTAAGTGAGCCTCTAAATCTTTGATTTAGTTAGGCGAACTTACTCAATCATTAGATTGAGCTTCCTCTGCACTTAAGTCCTGGCGCTAGGTTAATTTTCTCTATTAACCTCATTATATTATATTCATATAACATCATTTGGTCAATGGTATTTACTTATTGTTCAATTAAAAATGTAATTATATTCCAAAGTTTAAAAATCCCTCTCATTCTTTCATAGTCCTCAACCTAACATTAAAGTTAATTATAAAATTTAAAAATGGCTTTATCTATATAGTCTTATTTTTTACTTTATAGAAAAGATTCTATCTAAATGATATACTTGTATAACAATTAGATTTTAAAAATAATAGGAGTATTTTATGAAAATTTTTAAAAGTATTATAAAAATAGTAGCCATAATAATATGTATTTTAATACTATGGACATTGTTTTTCCATTATTCACAGAAAAAGAGGATTTACGAAAACACCTCTAGTGATTTAGTAAATCCCTCAACTCAAAGTTTAGAGGACATATTAAATAGTTCTGAAGAACTTCAAATCGAGAAAAAAATATTATCTTTTAGAAAACATTATTACCTGCTTAGTGATGGTATTTTGATAGGTGAAGTTACAGGCAAATTGTTCCCATTTTTCGGAGATGCCCTTGAGCTTAAAGACATTAATGGAAACCTAATTAAGCGAGAAAGTCAAATCAAACGATTAGGTCTAACTCAAGTAAAAGGATTCAATGCATCTTTTAGTCGTTTGGCTGAAATAAAGGATTCAAATTCTAATATAACCGGCTATATTGGAGAAGAAAAACTAAAAGATTTCTTTAAATTAAACCATATTCAATATTTTTACGACGCAAATTTCGAGAAACTCGGAAATGCTAAACCTGACTTTTTTATATTCTGTAAAGACTATAAAGTTTTTGATAGTGATCGCAATGAAGATTATATCATCAATGGAAGTCTATTTAGTCCAACATCTAAATACATTATAGATATAATCGACAATTCAGATGTATCGGTTGAAGATGTAGTTTTCTACACCATAATTGAGAATGCTATAATAAACAGCAAAATGAGCAATTCTGGTTCAAGCTCTAAAGATGGTTCTAGCAGTAAATAAAGAGTATGTAGATTTGTAAAATCAAATCTACATACTCTATTTTTATAAAATATTCATCTTGCCATGCCATGATATATGTTTATCACATCCATAAATGCCACTCTCGCTTATTCTACCCTACAAAATATTTATCCATAAATCCATATACAACTTTCTCATATTCCTTTGGGTTCTTCCACTGTGACTCTGCATGTGCTGCATTAGGTGCAATAAAGAGTTCCTTATTGTCCTTCTTGGCTTCATACATAGCCTTACCCATATAAGTAGGTACATATAAATCATTTTCTCCATGGATAAATAGTATTGGTATATTAGATTTTGCCACTATCTTAATTGGGCTTACATGGTGAATGTTGAATCCCGCTCTCAGTCTAATTAACATTGATGATAAAGGTACAAAAGGAAAGTCAGGTAGATTATAACGATCCTTAAGCTGATACTTAAGTAACTCATACAAATCTGAGTAACCGCAATCCGCTATAACAAAGGCTGGTCTATTATCAATTTCTAAATGTGCAAGGACTGTAGCTGAACCCATAGACTCCCCATGAGTAGCAACTGTTATATTTTGTCCATAGGTATTATAGCACCAATCTATAACTGTCTTTAAATCAAACTTCTCATAATAACCCATTGTGGTTGGAACGGTTCCGCTTAAGCCATGATTCCTATGATCATAGATTAATACTTTAAACCCCTTCTTAATAAACATATTAGCATACTTTACCTCTCCGTATTTGCTCCAGGTAATTCCATGTACTAACACCATTATTTTAACTCTTTCATCTGAGTTCTCATATTTTTTATCTTCAATAAGCTCACAGGATAAATTATATCCATAATTGGATTTTATAAAGAAGTCTTTTTTATTCCAACTATTATATAGATTTTCATCAAGTCTTCCCCCCTGTACCTCTCGGTTATAGGTATCCTCATAACCTTTAATTATAGGATGAATGACCATTGTAGATAATCTCCACGAAAAACAAAATAGTATAATTAACGAAACTACTATAGTTCCCACAATCACATAATATAACATAAACTACCCTCCATATTTTTACAATTATTTCTTTTAAGTAAGTATATCATAGATGTTGTAACTTTCTCAATAAGCCATATTCAAAAACAAATAGATCAGCGTCCTTGAATATTTGAATCACTATTTATTTTCAGATACCTAATATAAAAATAAAGCAAGAAGAATATCTTCCTGCTTTATTTAACAACTAGTTGTTAGCTTTTTCTTCTATTTTCTTAGCAAGATCATGAGCCATTTTATCTATTGCTACTTGATCCTCACCTTCTAGCATTACTCTTACTAATGGTTCTGTGCCTGAAGGTCTGATTAATACTCTTCCACATCCAGCCATTTTATCTTCCATAACCTTTATATCAGCCATGATTTCTTCATCTTTTTCATGGATATCCTTCATATTGTTTGGTACCTTAGCATTTACTAAAACCTGTGGTAATTCTCTCATTGCAGATGCAAGCTCACTCACAGTTTTTCCACTTGCTTTTACTGTTGATGCAAGTTGAATTCCAGAAACTAATCCATCTCCAGTAGTATTAAAATCTAGGAATATAACATGACCTGATTGTTCTCCACCAATAGAGTATCCCCCTCTTGCCATTTCCTCTAAAACATATCTGTCCCCAACCTTAGTTTTTACAGTCTTGATACCTTCTTCTTTTAATGCAATATCAAGTCCTAAGTTACTCATAACTGTTACTACAACTGTATCATGATTTAACTTTCCAATAGATTTTAAGTGTTTAGCTGCAATAACCATCATAAAGTCACCGTTAACCAGATTACCATTTTCATCTATTGCAAGGCATCTATCTGCGTCTCCATCAAAGGCAAGTCCTAAATTACAGTTGTTTTCTACAACGAATTTCATTAAATCTTCTGGATGAGTAGATCCACATTTTCTATTTATGTTTACTCCATCCGGCGTGTTGTGTATTGCAAGAACTTCTGCTCCCAGCTTTTCAAGTGCTAATTCTGAAGTCTTGTAAGCTGCTCCATTTGCACAATCTATAGCTATTTTTAAGCCACTCAAATCTCCATCAATAGTTGAAACTGCAAAGTCTACATACTCTTCTATCCCTGTAGTAAGCACATGTTTTTTTCCTACTTTATCTCCAACTGGAACTTCAATTCCTTCAAAATCATTTTCTATTAATTCTTGAATTTTATCTTCAAGTTCATCCGTAAGTTTAAAGCCTTCTCCATTAAAGAATTTTATTCCATTGTACTCTACTGGGTTATGTGATGCTGATATTACAACTCCTGCATCAGCCTTATACTTTCTTGTAAGATATGAAACTGCAGGCGTTGGTACAACTCCTACTGATATAGCTTCTGCTCCTACTGATAGAATTCCAGCTATTAATGCATTTTCAAGCATATCTCCTGAAATCCTTGTGTCCATACCCACTAATATTTTAGCCTTATGTGTTCCCTCGGTTAACACATATGCGCCAGCTTTTCCTAATTTATATGCAAGTTCTACCGTTAATTCACTATTTGCAATGCCTCTTACTCCATCAGTTCCAAATATTCTACTCATATATATCTAGTCTCCTCTTATTTTCATTTTGTATATATTCCAATTTTCATTTTCCTTCTGTTACTATTATTATCTCCCAATTTATATATAATAACATGCACATTAATTATAATACAAATTATGTATCATAACAATAAAAGTTTCCACTCACCTAAGCTACCTATACTCAATAATATTTTAATTACTTAATATTGAAATATCCTTTATAAGTCCAAATGTAAATAAAATCCTCCTTATTATGAAATGCCAATGCATGACCTGTATCTTTTGTTTTACCCCAAAACTTCTTTTCTCCACTTTCAATTCCTAGTTGCAAAAGTTTTTTCACTATATAATCTATTGTGAAGCACATAGCATTTTCTGATTTAATATTCTTCATAGCTATTTCATGATTCTTATATCCAAAATATGCTCCAATTAGTTTGCTATTGTGACCTAAATATGGCTTAATATTTTCAATAATACCGTTAGCTGAATATATATTTTTAAAACTTGTAGCATAACTATCAATAAGTATATCAACACATAAATGTTTTATAGGTATATTACCATCACTTACAACAAACATTATATTATTAATATTAATATTGGTATTTCTACTTAAATTGTAACGCTTAATCTTCACTTCATTAAATGTCTCTCCAGTAACTATGTACATGGTACTACTTGGTAATCCACTTACTATATATCTTGTAACCAAAAATATATCTGCATTTAAATCTAGTATGATTTTATCTGCTAATTTCTCTGAATACAGTTCACTACGTATATAGTTTGAAGTTTTCTTAATTAATGAAATTAAATTTGGATTAACATTAGATAAATCTCCATTTATCCTATTATGCGGTCCACTAGATTTATCATTTAAATCGTCTGATATAACTATACCTTCTTTTATACACCCCTTATATCCACACTTGCAAGCTATACCACCTTCTATTATTCCATTCCCTCTTACTTTAGAATTATGTATCTCAATACTACTTTGACAATTCGGACATGCTATACAGTCCAAAAATTTTAGACTTAATCCAAACTCATTATCCACAACCTTCGTTGTATCCCCTATAAGTTTTATAAACTTATCTATATTTATAATTTTTTCTTCATACTCTAATTTTTTTATTACTAATTCTTTTCGTTTATCTTCCATTAATTTCGAAAGCCTATTAACAGTCTTTTCACTATCGACTCCAGCTATTCTTAGCAGTGTTAGTATCTTCAAAATTTCATTTAAAGAAAATCCATATTCTTTTAATTCTATTATTTTATCCATATCATCTATGGAGTTCTGATCATAATCATAATAGTTCCCTACCTTTTCAGGTATAAGTAATTCTATATCCGTGTAATAACGAACAGTTTCCTTATTTACCCCATATCTTTTTGAAAATTCTCCAATCTTCATATGGTCACATCCTTTTCGCTATTAATTATACTATAAAACATAATAATCATGTAGTTAACTACTTACTTTTTACAATTTTCATAGAAACTTAATAGTTGACATGTATCAGACTACTCAAATTAATATTAATACGAGTAATTAAATTTGAATTTGAAAATATAATATTATATCTAGTTAAAAGCTTATATCTATACACCATTTATTGATATAGACCTTTTTATCTAGAATCTAAAATAGCAATAAGGAGTGTATACATATGAATTCCACATTAAATCTACTAAATAATAGAATGTCCCTAAGAAAATATGACAACAGACCCATATCTGATGAGGATATAAATCTGATTATCGAAGGCGCATTAAGGGCTCCTACCGCAGGAAACATGATGCTGTATTCTATCTTAGTTATAAAGGATGAATCTAAAAAACAAAAGCTAAGTGTTACCTGTGACAATCAACCCTTTATAGCTAAAGCCCCAGTTATATTAATATTTTTGGCCGATATGGAGAGATTATATAGATATTTTGACATGTGTGATGTTAAAGATCATTGTGCTAAAAATGGACTTAAATATACGGAGCCTGATTTATCAAAATTATTTTTAGGTGCCGGTGATGCATTTATTGCAGCTCAAAATGCTGTTGTCGCTGCTGAATCCCTTGGTATTGGTTCATGCTATATTGGCGATATCGTAGAAAATTATGAAGCTCATAAGGAAATATTGAATTTACCTGATGCAGTATTCCCTGTAGGAATGTTATGTTTAGGACACTATCCAGAAGATGCAAAACGAATAATCAGTCCTAGATTTGATAAAAAATATATAGTATTCAATGAGGAGTATAAAATCCTTAGCCAAGATGACTATACCGATATGTATAAGGATAATGAGAAAAGAGTTATTCCTAACAATGTATATAAAGCTAGTAATTTTGGTCAACTAATTTACAGTAGAAAATTTGGTGGTTCATTTTCGAATGAAATGGAACGTTCTATAAAAGCTAACCTTGAAAAATGGCTAAATCCAAGATAAACCTACCTTTTAATATTAGCTAATTTAAAAACCAGAGTAATTTCATTTACTTTAAAATGAAATTACTCTGGTTTATTATTTTTCATGTAATTATTGAACCATTTTTATGCTGAAATTCCGTTGGTTTCTTCAATTAACTCTTCTACAGTTCCATAATTGCTGTCATACTCAATTAAAGATTTTGTACCTTTAAGCATTATTAAGCCCAATCCAAATATAAACGCAATAACTAGAAGTGATATAATCGCTAGCCTTATTGGTATAATATCCCCTAAAATTCCTCCAATCAAAACACCCGCTGGCTGTAAACTTCCACTTACAGTATTCATAAGCGCTCCAACCTTTCCTCTTTTATCCACAGGCACTACTAGCATTATAACCGAATTAAATATTGTGTTGAAAACTACATTTCCCAAAAATGATACAAACCCTACAGCTAACATAATATAAAAATTATCTATTAAGAAAGCAAAAGGTAGTGCTACTAGGCATACTAATATGCCTACTATATATAACTTAAACTTATATTGTTTTTTAACATCAATTATAGATAACAATATACTTCCTGTTAACATACCTAATGGAATCACCGCCATAAATACACCATACTTTTCTGGTCCTAAAAAAGGCATATCTCTAAAATATGGCAATATTAATATAAATGCTGCATTAGCAAAAAGATTTAATAATGATGCAAATATGAACAGCTTTCTTAAAACCCTAAAATCCCAAAGAAACTTAAGTCCATCCTTAAAATCTTCTACAAACGTTATTTCTTCAACTTTATGCACTCTCTTTGGAGGAGTTATAAATATCTCAGAAAATGCTGATAATAAATATGATATTCCATTAGCTAAAAACATATATGGAGCTCCTATCGCTACATATATAACTCCTCCGACAGCACTTCCTATCATATCCATACCAGAAGTTGCAACACTAGTAACTGAATTCGCTTTCATAAATTTTGATTCATGAACTAATTCAGGTTTTAGCGCATTAACTGCAGGACCAAAGAATGCAGAACATAATCCACTTACTATTCCAACCAAAAATACCATCCAAATTTGTATAAATCCAAATATACCCGCAATCCCAACAAATGTTACAAGTATACCCCTTATAAAGTCCGTTATAACTATAATATTCCTTCTATTCCACTTGTCTACAAGCACACCAGCAAATGGACCTAGTACTATCCTTGGTAACATCGTAAGAGCACTTAAAAGCCCCATAAGCGCTGTAGACCCTGTCATATCCAATATCCAAAAATCCAAAGCTATCATATATAGTATGTCACCTAACACTGATACTAGCTGTCCTTGCCAAAGCAAGAAAAAGTTCTTATTCCATAATTTTATTTTCTCATCCCCTATTTTTACTTCCTTCTCCATGATTTCCCCCAATTAATTTATTCTATTTTCATATAACCAATAAACCCTTTTAAATTACAATATGGCTCCTAGTTTTAATTTTATATCCAAAACCCCTAACTTACATTATATCACATTTTATTACATTAAAACTCAATATAAACAATTTATTACAAATGTATTTTTCACTATATATTTCAATATAATTTACTAATTCTAACTTTATTGTAATGACAAGATGAAACCTTCACCATTAAATTTTTAGTGATTCCTTAACAACTCCACCATTTTCAATACTTAGCTGTCCTGTATATTCAACCAAATCAATTACAGACCCACTTCCTATAGTAACATTCTTACCCCTAACAACTTCTACTGTAGAATTTTTAAGAAGAATTTCATCTCCTTCAATACATTTACAATGTAACCCTTTTTTACTTTTAGGCGTAAATGAAAATAATGATATTGTCATTCCAAACTTACTCATGTCATCTGACACTCTAACTATTCTTCCACCAATTTCCTTAATTTCATGGTTGCCACTCATACTAACATAAACTTCATCCCCATTTATAAGTCCATCACACTTTGTGTCTCCATTTAAAACTATTATCTCTCCCTCTATACCATCCTTCACAACTACATCTCCTGATATTGATATCTCACTACCAGTTACCTTCATAACTTGTTCAATATCTCCTGAAATCTTTATTATATTTCCTTTAAGATTCCCGCCAAAATTTCCATCTCCACTCAAATGAAACATACCATCACATTCTAAATCTTTTTTAACATCTATATCACCGCTAACCCTAAGAGTTCCACAGTTAACTCTTCCATCAACATCCATATCTCCACTAACCTTTAGCTCACCTTTTACTAAAAGATTCTCGTGAATTTCAACGTCGCCACTAATTCTCATAGTTCCACATGTTAGTGTGTTTTTAACATCTACATCTCCACTAACTTTAAATAACTCTTCACAAAATGCATTGCCAATTATATCTGCATCGCCACTAATGCTAACTGTTCTGCAATTTATATCTCCATTTATCTTTGCATCCCCACTAATTTTTATATCTCTATAATTACCACCACTTGAAACTAAATCATCACTTATTCTTAAATCCCCATAATCATCAAATTTCATATTTACACCCCATCTTTTATATTGTATATTTAATAATTTCTCAATTTTATATTTAATTAAATCAATGAAATATTTATTAAGTTTCCACTGTGACCATTGCTAACACTCTTTTACAATACACTCAACAACTTAATTAGATACTTTCTCCCACCCCTATAGTGCCAACCTCATTTTAAGATTCTCTATAGTGTTTTTTATATTTACCTCTCCTATAATCTTACTACCATTATCTATTACAAGTCTTTCTTTGAATGCTGCTATACAGATTCCAACCCCTAATCTCCTTATAATATATACACTACCATCTTTTTCTTCTAGTTTTATATACTCAGACTCTATCATCTTAAGCACAGTTTCTATTTCATTAATTGTAAGTTGAGCTAAATCAAACTGGTTTTGAAGAGTATACATTAGCAAAACATCTTTAAATTCATAGAAATCCTTTGCTCCAAAAATATCTTTATATATTGGTAATGTTTCATCTCTAATTATTCCTTTTGATATAACATATGCCTCTTCAACATCATTAACTTTTGGTTTATTTGTAAACATATCCGCTAAATCATCTAAGGGCATGTCATCCTTAAGTTCTATAATTTTATTTATTCGCGCTATTATCTTCTCCTTAGGAAAAAATGTTTCTTGACCTGTATAACTAGCTTTCTTTATAAACCATTCTTCCGGAATTAATTCTTTCCTTTTCCACCTATAGAGTTGACCATAAGATATTCCTGTTACATCTAATATTTCTTTCTTAGAAATTAATTCTTCTTCCATGTTTCAACTTCCTCCTTGTCAAATTTTCCACTTTCTTTTATCCAATTTATTTCAATTAATGCTTATAATTTAAATTCTTCCTCAATAATAGATTCAGTACTTGTTATTTCTAAGCTTTCACTATATTCTATTCTTTTAATTCTGCAACCATCGCCTATAATAATTCTTCCACCACGAACCACATCTGCGATTGTATTTTCTAAATAAATCTCATCTGCTTCAATGGTTTTAGTAGTTAAATATCCATAATTTTTACTAAAAATGCTGCAAATAAGCCTTCCAATTATATTCCCATATCCTCTTAAAACTTTCACCTTAGTGGCTCCTATTTCTTCAATTTCACATCCACCATTTAATTCAATATTTATATCATCTCCATTTACCATTCCTAAGGTTTTAACTGCACCTTTTATAGTTATACTTTCACCTTCAATTCCTTGCCCTACACGAATCGCCCCCATAAGTTTAACTATATTTGCATTTATTCTACCGCTTACTTTTCCTGCCCCTGACATAACAAACTTTTCGCCCTTAAAATTTCCTCCAACCTTACCAGTACCACTTATAGAAAAACTTTTTGCATGGATAGAACCAAGTATAGATCCACTTCCACTAATCCCACCTTGGACACAGTTTAAATCGCCAACAACTTTACCACTTCCACTAATATTAAAATTTCCAGTTGTAACCGCACCTTCTACTTTACCACTACCACTTATATTGAATTTTTCACAATTTACATCCCCATGAATTTTGCCACTACCACTTATGGATACCCCTCTATATCTTCCGCCATTAGCACTACCACTACCCGATATTTTTAAATCCCCTACTAGTTCATTTTTTTCCATAATTTATTCCTCCAATTTATTTATTAATATATTTTTAGAGTTTTACTCTATGTAATTTCTTTATTTTCAACTCAAAACTATGATTAAATCTAAATTTTTATGATTATTCTATATATGCTAGTTAAAACATATCGATGTTAATGTGAAAACTCCTTATTCCCTAACTCATCTTTTACATAACAGATATAATATCCACCTAACTTCACGTAATAATGTTATACATATTGAATATTATTTATTCAATATAATCATATTAGTAGTCTTAGTCCTCTTATTTACTTTTCTTGTACTATATTATTATAGTAACATAACATTGTTACGCTGTAAATATATATTTTTATTTTATTATTCATTAAATATTATTTATTATTTTTATACCAAATTTAATCCCCTACAAATAAAAAATCCTTAGGCATCTTAAATGATACCTAAGGATTCTAAATTAAATTACTTTACGTATGCAGCTCCAATTTCAAGAGCTTTTTTATTGATTTCAAAGAATTTTTCTTTTCCATGATCTCTTAGCGATTGAAGTAAAATTTCCATAGAAACTATTTGAGTTTTTGCAACTAATGCTCCTAGAAGTACCATGTTAGCAATTTGCTTACTTCCAAGGTTTGCTGCTTCTGTTTGAGCTGGTATTTTTATTATTTCTACATCAGTTCTTTTAACTTCTCTATCAACTAAGTCACAATCTATTATTAATAGTCCACCTGTTGCAATTTCATCTTCAAATTTATCTAATGATGGTCTATTCATAACTACTAGTGATGTAGGACTTGTTACTATTGGAGAACCAACTGCTTCATCTGAAACAATAACAGAACAGTTAGCAGTACCTCCACGCATTTCTGGTCCATATGAAGGTAACCATGAAACATTCATGTTTGCATCCATTCCAGCGTAAGCTAAGAATTTACCCATTGATAATATACCTTGTCCACCGAATCCTGCAAATATTATTTCTTGTGATGCCATGTTATTTCACCTCCACAGTTGTATCTTTTTTAACACCTAGAGTATAGAATGGCATCATGTTTTCTCTTAACCATCCTAATGATTCCTCTGTTGATAATCCCCAGTTTGTTGGACATATTGATAGAACTTCAACCATTGAGAATCCTTTTCCATCTATAGCGTTTTGGAATGCTTTTTTAATAGCCTTCTTAGTTTTTATTACATTTGGTACGTTATCTGAAGATACTCTTTCTACATAACAAACTCCATCTAATGTAGCTATCATTTCTGATACTCTAATTGGGTGTCCTTGTGTCTTAACATCTCTTCCATATGGAGAAGTCTCTGTAACTTGTCCTGGTAGAGTTGTCGGAGCCATTTGTCCACCTGTCATTCCATAAATACAGTTATTCACGAAGATTGTAACCATATTTTCTCCTCTAGTCGCAGCATGTACTATTTCAGCTGTTCCTATAGCAGCAAGATCTCCATCTCCTTGATATGTGAATACAACTTTATCTGGATTAGCTCTTTTTATTCCTGTTGCAACTGCTGGTGCTCTTCCGTGTGCAGCTTCAAACATATCACATGCAAAGTAATCATATGCTAGAACTGAACATCCAACTGGAGCAACTCCAATAGTTTTATCTATAATATTTAATTCTTCAAGTACTTCCCCTATTAATCTGTGGATTGTCCCATGAGTACATCCTGGGCAGTAATGGGTAGGTACGTCTAATAATGCTTTTGTTGGTTGAAATACTATTGCCATTATTTAGCACCTCCTATGAACTTTTTCACATTCTCTAGTACTTCTGCTGGAGTAGGAACCATTCCACCTGATCTTCCAAAGAAGTTTACTGGTTTTCTGCCTTCAACTGAAAGTCTAACATCCTCTACCATTTGACCACAGCTAAGCTCTACTGCAACATATCCAAACTTAGCATTTTCTATAGTGCTATTAAAGGCTTCTGTTGGGAATGGCCATAATGTTATAGGTCTAATTAAACCTAGTTTTATTCCTTCTTCTTCTGCTAATTTAATAACAGTTTTGCATATTCTTGATGTAGTTCCGTATGCAACTAATATTAAATCAACTTCACCTTCGCAGTTATATAGTTCATATTTAGTTTCATTTTCTTTTATTGCTTTATATTTTGCCTGAAGCTTTTCGTTGTGTAATTCTAAGCCTTCTGGTTTTAAGTATAAAGAATTTATTACATTATGCTCTTTTCTACCATTTAAACCATTTGCAGCCCAAGTTTTTTCAGGAAGAACTTTTTCTGCTCTTTCTTTAAATTCAACTGGCTCCATCATTTGTCCTAACATTCCATCTCCCATAACCATAACTGGTGTTCTGTAGATGTCAGCTATATCAAATGCCTCTTGTACTAAGTCAACCATTTCTTGGATTGAACTTGGTGCATAAACTGGCATATTAAAATCTCCGTGAGCTCCACCTTTTGTAGCTTGGAAATAATCTGATTGAGCTGGTTGAATTCCACCTAAGCCTGGACCACCTCTAACTATGTTTACTATTACGCAAGGAAGTTCAGCTCCTGCTATATATGATATTCCCTCTGCTTTTAAACTTATACCAGGTGAGCTTGAAGATGTCATACATCTCACCCCTGTTCCAGCTGCTCCATATACCATATTAATTGCTGCTATTTCACTCTCTGCTTGTAAGAAAACTCTACCTATTTTAGGCATTTTTCTTGAAAGATATGCTGATATTTCAGTTTGTGGTGTTATAGGATATCCAAAAAAGCATTGGCAACCAGCTTGAATCGCTGCTTCTCCTATAGCTTCATTACCCTTCATTAAAACTTTTTGTGACATAACTTTTCCCCCCCTATTATTTCTCTACAGTGATTACAAGATCTGGACACATTCTTCCACAAGATGCACACGCAATACATTTAGCCATATTCTCTTCTGTAATTGTTGCTGGATGATACCCTTTTACATTCAATTCTTCAGAGTAAGTTATGATGTTTTTCGGACATGCAATTATACATTGTCCACATCCCTTACATCTTTCTTCTCTAAAAGTTACTTTTGCCATAACATTACCTCCTTGTAGCATAATTTAAATTATTTATTACTATTAAACCCTTTAATGACTTAGCTTTTTAGCTTGTAATACGTTTACATTTCTTTTTAAATGTATTGTAATACGTTTATATCTCTATATTTCAATTTAACACCTTTTTCTGTAAAATGTCAATTTAGCACTTGATAGTACTAAATTGAATCTTTTTTCCATGGTGGTAACATATATATGTCTATTGGAAATATCTCACCTTTGACACTATTTTCGACTTCTTTAACCATATCCTTAGAGCATACTGTATATGCATGAGGTATATTTAAAACCTTCGAAAGTTTATCTATCTCTATATCCCCTTCAATTATATGTTCCTTATTAGTTTCATAGGATAAATTAGTATTTGAAATCAAATGGGTTACCTTTAATCTTGAAGACCTTTCTATAGCAGATAAGAATTCCATAGTATCATTGTTATTTGAAGTAAATGGTCTATTCTCGTTTACTACAAAGTACATATCGTAAGGCTCTTCCTTAAAATATCTATTGTATTGGCCAAGTGCTATAGCACCGGCATCATCTCCCCCAATATCAAATACTACTTCATAGCTTTTATCATTAAATACGGTTCTAACCTCAGCAGGAACTACCATGAGTTCCGCATTAACGTATTCTGGATTTGATGATATTACCCTTATGTTGTACTCATCTGTTAATTTCTTAGTTAAATCTCTAACACAAAAATAAGGATTTACTATATCTAAATCTACAAGTGCTACTTTTTTACCTTGTTTTGATAAGTTGATTGCATAATTTATTGCTATCTCTGTTTTCCCACTACCAAAATGGCCTGTGAATATCCTTATTCTACTCATATTTATCCACCTATCTATACTCTCTAGCAGTTTCTTGTCCTTTTAGTACTCTAAGTCCACCCTCTGCTAATGCTAATAATTCATCTTCACCAGGATAAACTACTACCTGAGATATGAATCCTACTCTTTCTTTAATGTAATTTACTATATAGTCTGAATATGCAATTCCACCAGTAAGTATTATTGCATCAACTTTTCCTTGAAGAACAGCTGCACATCTTCCTATTTCTTTTGCTACCTGATATCCCATTGCATCATATATTAATTTTGCTTCTTTGTCCCCTGCAATAGCTCTATCTCCAACTTCTTTTGCATCATTAGTTTGTAGGTATCCTACAATTCCACCTTTTCCATTAATCTTCTTTTTAATTTCATCCATTGTATATTTTCCACTAAAGCAAAGCTTAACTAAATCTCCAACTGGAAGTCCGCCACTTCTTTCTGGCGAGAATGGACCTTCACCATCTAGTGCATTATTTACATCTACAACTCTTCCAAGTTTATGAGCTCCTACAGATATTCCTCCACCCATATGCGTTACGATAAGATTTAATTCTTCATAAGCCACATTCTTTTCTCTAGCATATCTCTTTGCAACTGCTTTTTGGTTAAGAGCATGGAATATACTTTTTCTCTCTATTTCTGGCATACCAGATACTCTAGCAACGTCATCCATCTCATCAACAACAACTGGATCTACTATAAATGATGGAATTTTTAAATCTAAAGCTATTTCATTTGCGATTATTCCTCCAAGATTTGAAGCATGTTGTCCTTGAACTCCATTTTTTAAATCTTTAACCATTATATCATTTACAGCATAAGTCCCGCCTTCTATAGATTTTAATAACCCACCTCTGCCTACTACTCCTGACAATTCATTTATATCAAAATCTTTTTCTTTCAAAACCTTAAGTATTACTTCTTTTCTAAAGTTTAATTGATCGTATATTTCTTTATACCCACCAATTTCTTCTGATGAATGTCTTAATGTTTCAACTAGTATAGGGTTCTCATCATCATATACACCTATTTTTGTTGATGTTGATCCTGGATTTATTATTAACTGTTTATATCCCATAATTTTTTCTCCTCCTAATTATCTAACTGCTACTAATGATGCAAGTGCTATAGAGTTCATCTTTGTTTGTGGTGAATCTGCCCTTGAAGTAACTATAACTGGTGCTGCTGCTCCCATAAGTAATCCACCATTTTTAGATTCTGTAGTATATGTTAAGCATTTATATACTGCATTTCCTGCTTCTATATTTGCCATTAATAGTATATCTGCCATACCTGCCACTGGACCTGAAATATTCTTATGAGCCGCTGCCTCTTTAGAAAGTGCATTATCAAGAGCAAGTGGTCCATCAATTATACAGCCTTTAATTTGACCTCTCTCACTCATCTTGGAAAGGTTTGCAGCATCTAGTGTAGCTGGCATACTTGGGTTTACAACTTCTACTGCACAAATAGGAGCAACTTTTGGTACTTCTATTTCAAGTGCATGTGCTACCTGTACTGCATTCTTTATTATATCAACCTTTTCTTTTAACTCTGGATACATATTGAAGGCAGCATCAGTTACAAATAATAATCTATCATAGCCTGGAACTTCAAATATAGCTATATGAGACATTTGCTTTCCTGTTCTAAGTCCTACTTCTTTATTTAGAACAGCTTTTAAAAATGTTGCTGTATCTACAAGCCCCTTCATCATCATATCGGCTTTACCTGATGATACAAGTTTAACTGTTTCAATTGCAGCCTTATTAGGATCTTTTTCATCTATTATTTCATATTCTTCAATATCCATATTAAGCTTTTTAGCTATAGATATAATCTTCTCTTTATCCCCTACTAATATTGCATCTGCGATACCATTTTTCTTAGCATCTCTTATAGCTTCAAGTACTGGTTCATCTTGTGCTACAGCCACTGCAACCTTTTTCATCGGCTGTGACTTAACCTTTGAAATCACTTCATCAAATGTTTTAATCATTTTAATTTCCCCCTATTGTAATTACACCTTATTCTCTATTAATTAAAACTTACTTCTTCATCATATATTTTTGGAACTTCTTCCCCTCTAAGTACTCTTAAAGCTCCTTGTGCAAGCGCTAACATTTCATCTTCACCTGGCACTAACTCAACTGGTGCAATAAATTTAACACTTTCAGTTATCCAATTAGTAACCCTCTTATTGTAAGCTATCCCACCTGTTAAAATTATAGCATCTATCTTTCCACATAGTGCTGTTGACATTCCACCAATCTCTTTGCTGATTTGATAAGCCATTGCTTTTAAAATAAATTCAGCTTTTTCATCTCCGCTGTCAATGAGCTTATCTACTTCTCTTCCATCATTAGTACCTAGGTAAGCTACAAGTCCACCTTCTCTTGTGATTTTGTTTTTTAATTCTTGTAGAGTATACTCTTTACTAAATGCAAGTTTGACTAAATCTCCGATAGGAAGTCCACCTGATCTTTCTGGTGAAAATGGTCCATCCTCATTTGCATTATTACAATCTATAATTCTTCCACCCTTTACTGGTGCAACTGTTATTCCTCCACCAATATGCGCTACAACAAAATTGCTTTTATCAAAATCTAAATTGTTCTTTTTACATACCCTCCTAGTTACAGCTTTGATATTTAGAGCATGAACTAAAGAACGTCTAGTTATATCTTCCATACCCGATATTCTTGTAACGTCATCTACTTCGTCTACTGCAACTGGATCAACTATATATGATGGTATACCTGATTTTTCTGCTATTTCGAAAGCAATAACCCCACCAAGATTAGATGCATGCTGTCCTTGGAATCCTACAATAAGATCATCTAACATTTTAAATGTTATTTTATAAGTTCCACCTGGCATAGGTCTTAAAAGCCCACCTCGTCCTACTACTGCTCCTAAGTCTTCAAGTGAATATCCATTTTTCTTAAGCCAACTATAAATAACCTCTGTTCTCATATCCTTTTGTTGAGATATATGAGAATATTTTTTCACCTCATCAGCGCTGTGAGATAAATTCTCTGAACGTACACATTCTTCCCCCAAAAACATTGCTATTTTTGTAGATGTTGACCCTGGATTAATTACTAATATATACTTATTTTCGCTCATATTCATACCCCCCACATTAAACTTTAATAAAATTCTATATTTTTCGATAATTCACTTCAAAAAATATTTGCTAAAATATTCTTAATTAATATTTTAGCAAATTTTATACCTAAATATCAAGGTGTTATCAATGTTATTTTGGTGAATATTCTGTTATGATTTTTTCAGCTACACGAAGTCCATCTATAGCAGCTGATATAATTCCCCCTGCATATCCTGCACCTTCTCCAGTTGGATACAATCCTTCTACGTTAATACTCTCGTAATTTTCATTTCTATTTATCTTTACTGGTGCTGATGTTCTAGTTTCAATACCTGTAAGTAATGCATCATTGCCTGCATAACCAGATATCTTTCTATCAAATACCGGCAAAGCTTCTTTTATTGAATCTATAACAAATTTAGGAGCACATTCCCTTAAATTTGAAAGTCTAGTTCCTGGTGTATATGTAGGTTTTACTTTTCTAAATCCTTTAGAGCCTTCATCATTTAAGAAGTCTTTCACTAACTGAACTGGTGCATTGTAGTTACCTCCACCTAATTTATAAGCTAATGATTCATAATGTCTTTGGAATTCAATTCCACCTAATGGAGTCGTGTCACTAAAGTCCTTAGGGTCTACTGATACAACTATTGCTGAATTGGCATTTTTGCCATCTCTTTTATAGTTACTCATTCCGTTTACTACTACAGTATTTTCTTCTGATGAAGACGCCACTACCTGACCACCTGGACACATACAAAAACTATATACCCCTCTACCAGACTGCTTACTTGTATGGGCTAACTTATAGTCAGCAGCTCTTAGCTTTGGATGTGTTGCAAATTTGCCATACTGATTCTCATCTATCATCTGTTGTAAATGTTCAATTCTGAATCCTATTGCAAATGGCTTTGCTGACATAGATACGCCTCTTTTAAATAGCATTTCATATGTATCTCTAGCACTATGGCCTGTAGCTAATATTAAATTATCACAAGGAATTTTTTCGCCATCTACAGTTATATCATAGATTTTATTATTTCTTATTTCTATATCCTCAAGTTTAGAAGAGAATCTAACTTCCCCACCCTTTGCTTTTATCTTTTCTCTAATATTTTTTATAACGCCCTTTAATATATCTGTACCAACATGTGGTTTCCCCATATATGTAATTTCTTCAGGTGCCCCCGCTAGAACAAGCTCCTCTAGTACATACCCACATCTATGGTCCTTAGCTCTAGAAGTAAGCTTACCATCTGAAAATGTTCCAGCTCCACCTTCCCCAAATTGCATATTACTATTTGTATTAAGTTCTCTATTAGTCCAGAATGCATCCACCGACTTAGTTCTACTATCTACATCCTCACCTCTTTCAATTATAAGAGGTGAATATCCTCTTTCAGCCAAAAGTAATCCTGCAAATAAGCCTGCTGGTCCCATACCAACTATTACAGGTCTACTTTGCATTTTCTTTTCTCCTGAGTTAAAGTTTATAGTATATTCATCTTCTCCAGCTTTAACTTCATTGCTTTTTGCTCTGTCAATTAGTTTTTTTTCCTTATCGCAGGTTACTTCTACTGCATAATTAACTTTTATATTTGATTTTTTTCTAGCATCTATGGATTCTTTAATTATCTTAAAGGACTTAAAATCATCCTCTCCAACTCCAAGTTTAGTTGCTGCCATTGATTTTAGGTTCTCTAAATTATCTTCTTTTATTTCTAGTACTAAGTTACTTATTTTAATTGTCATTATTATGTTGCTCCTCCGGCCTCAGCCTTTTTACTTATCTTTATCGCTATTTTATCTGGTTGTTTTGTTTTTATCTGTATTGTAGATGGTACCCCCGCTATCTGCAATTGAACTTCATGAGTTCCTTCTATTAAAGTTTTTAATTCTGCAGTTACCGTGAAGTTTTCTACTTTAAGTTTATCCATTTCATTTTGTTCACCTTGAAGCGTTAACTTCATTTCTTTAATATCCTGTTCTAGTGACAATCCCTCACCAAGATTAGCATAAGTTATAGGTATATTAAAGGTCTTTTCAACTTGTTTTTTAACTGTAAATTTTACCTTTACAGTCTTTTCATTATTTACAGTGTGAACCCCTGTAGGTATTATTAGATTTACGTTTAAAGTTGTATTATCATTTATCGTACTTAAATCAATTGGTTCAGTATCTATGGTTTGAAGTGCATCTATAACTGCAGTTGCTCCAGCAACTTCAATACTTTTAGGGATAGCTTCCATACTAGCGATGGAAACATTAGCGTTTTGAGTTCCTTTCGTTACTACATTTACATTTAGAACCTTACCCTTTTTTACATTAACTTGAACTTGTGAATACTCTGGATATACAGAAACCCCAATAACCTCTTTACCATCTGAATCCACTGCCTTTAGTTTACAACTTTCATCTATGTCTGCACTAGCATTTGTTATATCCACTTGAGCTGCTGCACTAACCACTTTATCTAAATATCTTTGTGGTCCGAAAATTTTCACCGAATTTGGAGTTACAACAGGCTCTTCACTATAATAGCCTTCCATAACCTCGCCAATTATATCTGTTGAAACACTAACCACTTTATCTGCTAAGGCATCAACTCCGATTTTCATTAAAAGTCCTTCAGAGTTTACTACTGTTACGCCCACCGGAACCTCTTTTACCTTTACTTGAACTTTATTTTCACCTTCTGTTAATGCATACCCTTGCAAATCCGCAACAAGTTTAAAATCTTTATTTTTATCTAAATCTTTAATTATTGACGAGGTTGCCTTAACCGTTAAATTCACATAAAACTCTTGATTTGATATTAATGTCAAATCTCTGTCTAAAAGTGTATCCTCATTAATTATTTGTACTGGTACATATTTAATTACACTAGTAATAACAGGGTTTTCACTACTACGAATATACATCCATAATATTAATGCTGCTACTACACAACAAGTTTTTATTATGATATCTTGTCTTTTTTGCTTATCCATAGCTTTACCCTTTCCTTAAATGATTCTTTTTTACCATTCCTATTTTTCATGATTTTTAACAATACATTTCGTAATTTGTCCTTATCATAATTCCTAAGAAGTCTTCCATTTATAGCTAAAGAAATAACCCCTGTTTCCTCAGAAACTATTATTGTTATACAATCTGTAATTTCAGTTATTCCTATTCCTGCCCTGTGCCTAGTCCCTAATTGTTTATTTAGCTTATCGTCATTTGTTAATGGTAGAAAACATCCTGAAGCTACAATTTTATCATTTCTTATAACTGTAGCACCATCATGTAATGGTGTATTTACAACAAATATATTTTGTAGAAGAGCTGATGATACATCACCATTTATCCTAGTTCCTGTATTTATAATGTCGCCTAGTCCGGTCTTTTGCTCAACTATTATAAGAGCTCCAACCCTTTCATCGGCTAACACTTCAACAGCATTAACAATTTCATCAACTACACTTTTCATTACCTCTTCATCCTCATATATAATTTTATCAACAAATGAAGTTCTACCTATGTGTTCTAGCGCCTTTCTTATTTCCGGCTGGAATATTATTATAATAGAAATCACACTAATTGTTAACGTATTTTCAAGTATCCAATTTAAAGTTCTAAGATTTAATACATCACTGATTGGTATCAACAAGAAAATAAGTACAATTCCCTTTAATAACTGTTCCGCCCTTGTTTCTTTTATCAACGTATATCCTTTATAAAATATATAAGAAACAACTATTACATCAATAACAGAAAATATTGAAAATCCCTTAAAAATGTTTATTAGTGAATTAAAACCTTCCATAAAGTCACCACCTAATGATAATCTATTCTAATTATACACCAATAGTTTAGTTTGTAATATAAAAAATACATTTTGAAGCAAAAATATTTTGAAATATTAAATATTATTAAATCATGAATATTTTAATACCTAACTTAATATATATTTATAATTACAAAGGGGGCTGCTTTAAGTGAGTAGAGAAAACTTTAAAATTAACAATGTAGTAGTCAAATATCTATGTTTTTTTATAGTTGGTATATGCTTATTTTTTATAAGCTACAGTTTTTTTAACCAATTTTCATCTAATAAAGGAAAGAGAGTTCTTTATAATACTATAAACTCAATTTCAAAAGTTAATAATAAATCTAAGTCTTTTTTAGATAATAATTCTTTAGATATAGATACCGCTCTAAAAGTATTGCCACAAATGAGTGAAGATTTAATTAATATATCTTCAGATTTAAATTCCAGCAAATATATTGCAGATAATTATAATACTAATGATTATAAAAACCTAATAAAAGGTCTAAGTGAAAATATACTCATCATAGATCAACTAAATGCAATGCTTAAGAACCCTTACGGAAGTGATATAGATTTAGCTGCAAACAATCTAAAAAATTTTAGAGATACAACTACAAATTATTATAGCTTAATTTCATATAAAAATTCCATATTTGATCTTGGTATTTCTCTTAATTCTGCCATAGACCTCTCTATAGATTATTGTATGTCTTCAAATAATCTTAGAAAAATATCAGAGATGAAGTTAGCAGAATCCACCAAATTTATATCCACTTTAGGTGAATTAGTTATATCTCTTGAAAACTTAAAATGCGATTATTATAGTAAGGTTCTTGAATGTCGTAGTGGGAATCTTACCTATGAATTACTTATTTCTAACCTTAATGACACACTTCTCAAACTTAATTCTGTAAAAAATGTGTTATCTCAAATGACTATACCTGATAGATTTTCATCTATATATAATGATTTTTCTGAAATAATCACTCTATATAATAACTATCTTTTAGATGTTAAATATGCCATAGTAACTGAAAATGTTCGCAGATCAAATAAGGATATAAAAAAAGATTTTATGGATTCACTGTATATTTCAAGTAGTAAAATCTACAGTGATATGGAAGTTAAGTATAAAAAATTTATTAATGAGTATAATAGTTTAAATAGCACTTACTGAAAAAGGAGATGAATTATATGAAAAAGTTCATTTTGATTCTTTTGCTTTTCTGTAACCTCGCCGCCGTAACTCCATACAATATAGATACTCTTAATAGAATAAATTCTACTACAATAGAAATTTAAATAAACCTTAAATAAAACAGAGGAAATAGTTATTATCCAACTATTTCCTCTTTATTTATATTTAATCTCCAGCCATAGGATACCAATGGCCTCCTTAATCTAAATAAAAGCTTCATATTGGCTGATATTTCTTAAAGTAATATCAGCATTTTATTGTAGTATTTCTTTTATCTTTGTGTTATTATACTCGGAATCTTGAAATTTATCTACAATAATCCTAGCATATAATTTAGCTTTCTCTATATCTACTGAAGCATTGCTTACCGCTAGAGAGTAAATGCATTGTTCAATATAAGATCCTTCTTCTAGGTACTTATCCACATAACCCTCATAATATTTATTTGAATTCTCTATATTCCCTAGTTTCTCATAGGAAACCCCTATCATAAATAGAATATGTTCATTAAGATAGCTTTCCCCACTATATTCATAGGCTAACTTAAGTGAAGTTATAGCATCTTCAATATTATTATCTTTAATAAGGTTACTTCCCTTTTCATATAAATAAATCACACCTTTAGTTTTTATTAAGTCTACTGCATTTTGAACTACTATCTTGTCATTAATTGCCAAGGTACTTATATCATGCTTACTTATGTAATTTATTATATTTTCATACTCTTCATTTTCTATGTACTTATTTAACTCTTTTGCCTGAAATAAACTTTCAGTCCCCTTTTTTTCATCACCTTTTTCATTTTCACTTACACTATTATCCACATTACTGTTATTTTTTTCATTATTTCCTTGGAAATTGTCTAAATTTGAATCGATCCCTGCTTGTATTTTCTCTTGATTTCTCTTAGATAATAATTTATATCCACTTAGTACTGAAATCCCTAATACTATTACGAAAACTATCACAACTAATGATATTAGTGTCTTTTTACTTACTTCATTCTTTTTTTTAACTATAAACCCAAGCTCAATTAACTGAGATTTTATTTTTAAAGCCTCTTCATTATTTCTATCTAACTCTAAAACATTTCCAACATATTTTACACTAATCTGATGCTGACCTAACTGCATATAACATTTTGAAATGTAATTCCATAGCTTCAAACTATTAAAATTAGATTTTTCACATTTCATAAAACATTTTAAAGCTTCCCTTATCTTTATTTCATTAAATAGTAGTACCCCTTGACTAAATATAAATTCATTACCTTCATCTATTCTTGAATCATCTAGATATTTCTTTGATACTACATCTCCATTTAATTTATAACTTAAATTCCAAGAATACTTGGCCTCTTCTAAATTCCCATTAATATAATATATCAAACCTTTTAAATTTAATGTAGGCGAATGTCCCCTTTCAATAACCAGTATCTTATCGCAACATTTCAACGACTTGTCTAACATGCCATCACAGTAATAATTCATAGCCTTTTTATATAATTTATTTGTATTATTCATTTATCCACCACTTACTTGCTTATTTTTCCAACTTTTCTTATCCTTACAATAAATTTTAACACATGAAAGCGTATTGCAAAATTATTTGTAATACGCTTATCCTCTTTATTTTATTATATCACCCAACTTATATTCTGGCACTATCTTCTCTATCTCTTTATATTCAGTTAAAGCATCATTTAAATACTTTACTAATTTTATCTTTAGGTCATTTCCTACCTTTTCAATTGAAACAAATCTTTCTTTATCTAAAGCTGTACCTATTAGTATCTGTTCCCCAGTGGTTATATCCATTATTATAATTTCTTCTCCATTAACTAGGGTTCCATACCCTCCACCTTGAATTATCATAATATGAGTATTGTCATACCAGCTAATTGATAGTGGTGATATCTGGTTACCCATCAAATTATTTGGGTCTGAAATTTCATATTTATACATTTTATTGTTTACTGTATCTTTTATATAAATTTTCCCTATACCTTCTTCACTTGCAGTCTTGCCTTTACCATCTATAGTTCCTTCATATTTATTATCTGATGTTGATATAAATGGTGTATTAAAACTTATTTCTTCTACCGGTGAAACTTCTATTCTCGAATATATTTCTACATAATTATATTCTTGACCCCTCGGCTTATTCCTACTATCATCACTAATATCTTTGGATTTCATATCAGGTACAATCTTTAACCCTTCCATATCATTTGGGTTTATATTTTCTTGGCTTTTCCCTAACTTATCTTCAGAATTCATTGATGCTGATGAAATTTCATTATTTCTATTATTAATTAAACTCATAGTTATTGGTGTAACTATAATTCCTAACGCTAAGACAGCAGCTATTGCAATTATATTTTTATGATTTCTTTTTAATATATTTGTCTTCTTTGTATATTTGCTTCTATCAATACTATTCATAACCTTATCTGTAAAACCACTAAGTTCTATCCCCTTTTGTGAAAACATATCCTTAAAAGCTTTGTACTCCATCAATTCTCTTTCATAGCTTTCTTTGCAACTGTCACATGATAGAATATGCTCCCTCATCTTTTCATCCAACTCAGCTGACAAATTTCCCTCAATATATTGTGTCAAATTTTCTTTATACTTACTACACTTCATCATGGTTCCTCCTACTTTCAATTGCAAAAGATTTTAAATCCATCTCTTACTTTATAGTATCGTCTTTTTACTGTAGTTTCTGTAACACCTAAAATCTGTCCTATATCTCCAAATGTCATCTCTTGTGAATACCTTAATCCTAAAATTTGTTTATCTATTTCATCCAAAGTACTTATATATTCGTTTACTTTGGTTTTAACTTCAACATATTCTGCCGACTCTTCTGGGCTCATATCCGACGATGATATATTATACACCTCATCAATATCACTCTCGTAAATTTTTCTATACTTTCTAGTGTAGTCTATAGTTTTATTCTTTGCTATTTGTAGTATCCAATTGTAAAAACTAAACTTACTATTATACATATTAAGTTTATTATATACTGTTATAAATACTTCTTGTGCAATATCTTCACTAGCTTCCTTCTGTTTAATCATTGCATAAACAAATCTAAAAATATTTAACTGATACTTCTGTACTATCAATTCAAAACTTTTTATATCACCTTTTAATACATTATTTACGAGAATAACATCTTCTAAAGGCACTTTTTTTTGTGAAGTCATCTTCATACCTCTCTCTATATAAATAATACGATACCAATTTTATAAAGTATCACCTCTGTGTAAGTAACTTAGGAATTATTACATCAATTTTATTACAAATAAACCCATTACATCCTATTCTTATATTATAATTATACTACAATTTACACATATAATAAGTATTTTTTATTATAAAAAATAAGACTGTAGATCTAATTCCTATAATGAACTAGATCTACAGTCTTTAGTTTAATATAACATCAATTTTTATAAAAGCATTAGTATAATAAACATGGCTGTAATTATTATTCCTGCCGCTATGCAATTTGCTTTATAGGTATACCTACCTACATTATAATCTCTTTTTCAAGCATCTTTAAATGGATCTTTTAGCTTTGCCATAGATACTCCCCTTATTATAATGGTTTTTTAACTACATCAATTACTGTTCCATCTCTATATTCTACAACAGCAACTATTTCATCCGATAGTTCTATTGCTCTTGGAGTTCCTGTAATCTTCTCTGCGATTTCCTTTAATTCTTCTATTGTAACTACATTAAGATTCGCTGCTTTTAACTCTTCAATTAAATCTGTTCTTTTTGGGTTAACTGCAATGCCTCTCTCTGTAACTATTACATCAATAGTTTCTCCCGGTGTTGTTATTGTAGTTAATTTATCTTTTATAATTGGTAATCTAGCTTTAGTAAGTTTTGTTACTATTATTGTTAGCTTAGATCCAGCTGCAGTATCAGCGTGACCGCCTGAACCACCCATTATAGTTCCATCTGATCCAGTCGTAACGTTAACATTAAAGTTTGTATCAATCTCTGTAGCGCCTAATATTACTATATCTAAATTGTTTACTACAGCACCTTTGTTGTGAGCATTTCCATACATTGATGCAGACATAGTCATATGTCTTGGATTCACCGCACAAGATTTTACAGCTTTTAAGTCAAAACATTGAACATCAAGTAAACTTTCAAATAATCCATCTTCAAACATATCTACTATATATCCAGTTATTCCACCTGATGCAAAACTTCCTTTAATTTCATTCTTCTTCATGTGTTCTCTAAGTTCTGATGCAACTGCTAAAGATATCCCTCCTGCCCCTGTTTGGAATGACATCCCATTTTTAACAAGGCCTGAAGCTATCATAGCATCTAAGGCTGTCTTTGCAATTTTAAGCCCAATTGGATCCTTAGTTATCTGTGTAGTTCCTGACACTATTCCTGCTGGATTTCCTATAGACTCTACCTTTACTACATAATCTACATGAACTTGACTTATTTCTATAGGTGAATTTGGGTATCCTACTAAGTTATCAGTTATAGCAACTACTGTATCGGCATATTCTGCGTCAGATACTGCATAGCCAAGTGCTCCACAAGCTGATTTACCATAAAGTCCATTAATATTACCATAAGCATCACTAGCTGGTGCCCCTATAAATGCAATATCAATGTGTAAATCACCACTTTCAATAGCTCTTGATCTGCCTCCATGGGTGTGCATTATTGCTGGATATTTTAGCTTCCCTGATGAAATTGCATCTGCCACAGGACCTGAAATATAGTTTGCATATATTTTACTGACTGTACCATCTTCTATATATGCAACTAGCGGTTTATGATTTGGAAATATTGAACTAGCTGCTACTGTTAGATCTTTTATCCCTCTCTTTGCAATAGCTTCTACAACCATATTAAGAATATAGTCACCATTTCTTAAATGATGATGAAATGATACGCACATACCATCTTTAAGCTCTATTTTATTTAAAACTCCATCTATAGAATCTACTAGCTTGCTATCCATTGGAACTACCGGCTTAATATTCACTGATGCTTTATTTAGCGGCTCCATATTTTTAAAGGCACCTTCAAAAGGAACTACTTTCCCATATCCGTCTATATAATCTGGAAGTTCTCTCCCTAATATATTTTCCATCCTTATCACCTCGTAATCCTCATTAAATAAGGCCTAATTTTTTACTTAAATCTACAGTAGTCTTTGCTCTATTTATAACTGGAGCATCTATCATTTTACCATCTAGAGAAAATACGCCCTTACCTTCTCTTTCTGCTTCTTCCATTGCATCTAATACCCTTTCTGCATATACTATTTCTTCTTTAGTCGGTGCATATACAGCATGTATGGTATCTATCTGCCTTGGATTAATTGATGCCTTTCCTGTCATTCCAAGGGACTTTGCTAGAAGTATATCCTTCTTAAGTCCGTCAAAGTCATTTGTATCTGTAAATGGCGTGTCTATAGAGTCCACCCTCATAGCCTTACATGCTACAGCAACTCTATTTCTAGCATAGAATATTTCATTTCCTTCTTTAGTTCTCTTTATCCCTAAATCGGAAGTTAAATCCTCAGCCCCTAAAAGTACTGCAACTACTCTATCCGAAGATTTAATTATGCTATATACATTTTCAACACCGTAAGCACTTTCAACAATAGGTACTAGCTTAATACTTTTACCTTCAAAACCTTCTTCTGATTCTATTCTATCTAACATACTACTAATTTCTATTAATTCTTCCTCCGTTGCCTTTGGAACCATTAATGCATCTGGTTTAACTCTTCCAATAACATCAATATCCTCTCTAGAAAATTCTGTAGTTAATGGGTTAATTCTAACAACAACCTCAACCCCACTGTAATCTACATTCTTAATAGCCTCTCTAACAAGTATTCTTGCACTGTCTTTTTCTGTAAGACTTACTGCATCTTCAAGATCAAGAATCACCGAATCAGCTCCTAGTATTGATGCATCTTGAAGCATTCCTGGATTGTTTCCTGGCATGAAAAGCATAGTTCTTCTTAACTTCATATTTACACCTCCTACTGTGCTCTTTTTACTGCAGTCTCAACTCTTGCTCTTATTGTATAATCAAGAGCACCCTTGTCCTGAGCTTTTACCACTGCATTTTTAACACCTAAACGCTCTAATGTTTCTCTTATAGCGCTCTCAATTTCCTTACCAAATTGTTTAATAACTAAGCTTTCAAGCTCAATAATAATTCCATTCACTTCATTTGGCATAATTACAACGTATATATCATTTGATTCAAGGGTTCCAGCCTTTGAAATTCTATTTATCTCCATATAAATCACCTCTATATGTGGATTATACCACTATTTTTTGCTGTTTAAGTATGCTTCTTTACCCATTTCGTATAAGTTATTTCCCTCTGAGTCTATAACTACTACTATAGGTAAATCTTCCACCTCAAGTCTTCTTATTGCCTCTGCACCTAAATCTTCATAGGTTACTATTTCTGCTTTCTTTACACATTTACCAATAAGTGCTGCTGCACCACCTATTGCACCAAAGTACACTGCTTTGTTTTTCTTCATTGATTCAATAACTTCAGTATTTCTTAAGCCTTTCCCAATCATTCCTCTTAAGCCATGATCCAAAAGTGCAGGGGTATACGCATCCATTCTATAACTAGTAGTAGGTCCCGCTGAACCTATTGCTCTACCCTCTTTTGCAGGTGTCGGCCCTACATAATATATTACACTATCCTTTACATCTATAGGAAGCTCTTCTCCCTTTTCTAAAAGCTCTGCAAGCCTCTTATGAGCCGCATCTCTTCCAGTATATATAACTCCGCTTAATAAAACACTATCCCCAGCCTTTAACTCTTTAACCTTTTCCTCTGTAAGTGGTGTAGTTATTCTTTTTTCCATAAAACTTTCCCCCTTATTATATCTCTACTTCAGCATGTCTTGTTGCATGACAACTAATATTAACGGCTACTGGAAGACCCGCTATATGAGTAGGATAAGTTTCAATATTTACTGCCAGTGCTGTAGTTTTCCCACCAAATCCTTGTGGTCCTATGCCTAACTCATTTATCGTAGTTAACAGTTCATTTTCTAAATCTGCATAATATGGATTTTCATTTCTAACATCCACAGATCTTAAAAGTGATTTTTTTGAAATAGCTGCCGCCTTATCAAATGTACCTCCAATTCCAACTCCAACAATAATTGGTGGACATGGATTTGGTCCAGCTTCTTTAACAACCTTTATTATAAAATCCTTAACACCTTGAACTCCATCTGAAGGTTTCAACATTTTTATTTGACTCATATTTTCCGAACCAAAGCCCTTAGGTGATACTGTTATCTTAAGTTTATCACCTGGTACAATATTATAATAAATCATAGCTGGTGTATTATCTTTTGTGTTTACCCTATCTAAAGGGTCTTTAACTACAGATTTTCTCAAATAACCGTCTTTATACCCTTGTCTTACTCCTTCATTTATAGCCTCTTCTAAAGAGCCACCAACAACATGAATATCTTGCCCAATCTCTATAAATACACATGCAACACCTGTATCTTGACACATTGGTACATCTTCATTTTTAGCTATATCAGCATTTACTAATATCTTGTTCAATATACCCTTCGCAATATCCCAATCTTCTTCTTCATGGGATTTCTTAAGTCTATTTTTAATATCATCACTTAAGTAATAGTTAGCATCAATACATAGTTTTTTTACAGCTCCAGTTACCTCTGAAACATTTATTTCTCTCATAATATACTCCTCCAATATCTTCAATTAAGAATTATAAATTATAGATTATAAATTCATGTTGAAATTCTTTCACAATTTCTTAAATTATATTATTAAATCTACCATTTTTACTCTCATAATTCACTTTTTAAATTTTTTATTTATAATTTTAAATTTTATATTCTAAATTTAAAATTATGCCCCTATAAGTAAAAGGCAGTTTAATTAAACTGCCTTTTTATTTACCATTAATTTTCTATTTCTTTCTTCTGTTTACTAAGGCAACAACCCTATTCATTTCATTGTTTACTATCATGTAGCCTTCATCAACACCCATTCCTGGTTTAGCTAAACATTGATCTGCTCCACATGCTATAGCAATATTTGTACAAATTTCTGCTGATCTATTTGTTTCGTTACAAGTTCCTCCACAGTAAGCTCCAACATTCATTTTCTTACAATATAATATTGCTTCGATTGTGTTGTTTACTCCACCAAGGTCTGGAGTTTTTATTTGAAGCATATGTCCTGAATTATGATCTGCAAAGAATACTACGTCATCATAAGTATTGCACCATTCGTCTGCAACTAATTCAACGTTTATGTCTCTGTTATCAAGCTCAGCTGTTAATTCTCTTAACGCTTCCATTTGTTTTTCTCTATGCTCTACGTCCATTGGTCCTTCAATTCTTAATTTGAAAGGTTTTGCTGCTTCTTCTAATGTAGCTATATAATCTGCCATAGCTTTTATATCATTGTTAAATGCAACTCCTATAGTTCCATAAACATCTATGTGGAATATTGGGTTATAGTCTTCACTAGTTCTTAATTTTAATACTCTAGCACTTAACCAAGTAACATAATCAAGAAGTTTTTCACCCTTTAATCCTAATTTATCTTCTACATGGTTTATTAAAGCATGAGGCATTACATCTGCACCTTTAATAATCATTTTATCTGCATTATTGTATCTATCATCACCTGATTGTGTAAATATTGGAATTCTCTTTATATCTACGCCTGTGTCGTATTCATCTCTTACAACTTCAGCCATAGTAACTTTTTTAGCTTTTGAAACTGCATCAAGAATTGCTTGAGTTACTCCATATCTTATAGCAGTATGAAGTCTTTTACCATTAATAGTCATTCTATCAAATTCTTCAGCTAAAAATTTAAAATTAGTTAATTCTCTACCTATAAGTTTTGGCGCTATTTCATTTTCTATAACCGGTATAAAGTCTTTTGCTAAAAATAATGGATCACGTCCACCTGCTCCTGAGTATTGTACTGCTGCACAATCTCCAACAGCCACTTGACCATCTTCAAGTATTAACATTACAGATATAGATTCCCCTGCTTGTCTTATTGAAGTGAATCCTTCAGTTACTGGTTCCCCTACATAAGTAAATCCATCATGACCTGCTCCTGCTTTTATAGCTCTTTGGTCATCAAAGTAAAATCCAGTTCTTCCTGCGGAACATACAACATCAACAATTTTCATTTAAATACACCTTACTTTCTTAATTTTAAAAGTTTTACTATTATCCTGTGATTAATTTACAATTTTTAAATTATTACTCTGGTCTTCCTACAAGTTTTCCTTTTCCTACAGCAAAAATATCATCTATCGTCATTTGGAATCCAACTTCACGATTCTCATATTTTCCTCTTTCATCTAGCTTCTTCATATTAAAAGCTTTAAGCTCTGCATTAAATGGAACATTTCCAAATTTAAGATATCTAACCGCTCCATTGTTATCTCTTGCAGGCATCATTTTACCCGCATTATATTTACTTGGTGCAAATGGAACATCTATAATTCCCATGTCAAATCCTTTTACTGCTCCAGTAGCTAAGTCACCTTTACCGATTTCATATAACTTATCTACCATGCATCTTGTCTCAGCTTTAATTATAGCAATTTCAGTTCTAAGTTCATCAGATAAGTGCATTTTTTGACCACCTAATAAGTTTAAAGTCATTTTTGTTGCTCTTATACCTTGTGCATTAGCTTCTTTTGTAGGAATCCCTATAGCTTCATGTGGTGTTTTAACTATAACTTTTGTAGCTCCTGCAAGTGCTGCTGCCGCTGCTCCTGTAGATATAACTCCAAATGCTTTAGCCTCATCAGCTGGGAATCCTCCCATCCATTGGTGGAATACAGTTGTTAAATAAACATCTCCATACCCATAAGCTCTTAGATAATCACTACATTGCTCTTCAAGTGCTCTAATCGCTGCAACGTCTTGTATTAAGTTACCACATTGTCCATATCCAACTGTAATATTTTTAACACCTTGCTCTGCCGCAAGTAATGATTCTACTATAGCAACCGCATTAGATGTACTTGGTGGAACTAAAGTCCCCGTTAATGGTCCAAATGGCTCTCTATTGATAGATATCCCTTGCTCTTCATAGAACCCAACTAATCTATCGCAATATTGCCAATCATAAATAGTCTTTTCTAATGTAACACTTTTAGCGTATGGTATGTTATAAGATATACCTCCACCCTCATTTGATGTCCAACCAGATGCATGCGTGATCTCTGCAAGTAATCTTCCATCTGGAGTACCGTGTCTTGATTCTAATGGTAGATTTACTGATTCGAATACTTTTCTACACCCTTCAACTCCGTGGTTAACTCCTGGGAATCCATTAAGAAGTGATCTTCTGGCTTTTATACTTTCCTGTATCCCTACTTCACATTCTTCATATCTATTTTGTCTTGTATAACTATCTATTGTAGATGGTAGTAGGTCTGCTCCACCTTCTTTATCTAAGTAGTTTAGTAATTCTATGTGGCTATCTATTAAAGCTACACCAGCCCTTGGTTGAGCTAGGGTTATACCCGCTTCCTTTGCTTCAATTAACTTCTTTGCAAAGTTTTTATGTGCTGGAATTTTTTTGTTATAGTCTATGGCTTCTTGTAAGTCTATTTCTTTACCTGTTGGCCATTGTGCTAAAACCTCTTCCCTTACCTTAAAGAACTCTTCCTCGGACCACTTCTTATTTTTTAGTTCCACTTCAATTTACCTCCTAGTGATTTACACTTCTACTAAATATTTTTTCATTATTCTTACCGCTTTATCTGGATAATCTTGTGCAAGTAACCCCATTGATGACAATATATAAGTTTTGTCCACTAATGTCTTTGGATTTTTAGGTCTTAAGGATACTGCATTTTCCACGTTAAATTTTCCTGAGTTTAATATATCTGCTGGATTATTACTATGAACTAAAACTCCACCTGTACCTATAATGTACTTCACATCCATTAAATCTTTTCCCAATTGATTATATACAGCACCCATTGGAGTGTATATGCATTCAACCGTTCCACAATGTCTTTCCATTGAAAGTTCTGTAGCCGCCTTGGCCATAGCCTCATCAAAGCTTATATCTGACTCTGTATCAGGTACCATCATTATGTTACTATTTCTATACTTACATTTTGCTTCGATATCTATTTTCCTATCATAATCATTTAGGTATCCTCGGAGTTTTCTACTTCCAGCAGCCTCCCAAAGTGACACTGCTGAATACCTCATTCCAAGATCCCCCTCTACGGTTCTCTTTGCAAAGGGTTCTTCTAACCCCTTCATATTTACTCCACCTTTAGTTGGTTCTCCACTTCCAATAGAGTGAACATCTGTAGTTGCACCACCTATATCAATTATAACTAGATCTCCAAGCCCCTCTTCTTCATCGCTACCTTCTCCGAGCACTCTAGCAGCTTTAAGCACTGCTGCTGGAGTAGGCATAAGTATTCCATTTATAAAACTTTCTGCATTAGACAATCCTTTTGCATCAGTTATTCTTTCCATAAATACTTTTCTTATTTCTTCTCTAGCCGGTTCTACATTTAATACATTCAATTGTGGCATAACATTCTCTGTTATACTGAAATAAAACCCCGCTTCTGTAAACATTTGTTTTATCTCATCGTTTGCTCCTTTATTTCCAGCAACAACTATTGGAATATTAACACCACACTCTACCAGCATTCTTGCATTATGTAAAATACATTGTTTATTTCCACCATTTGTTCCTCCCGCTAGGAGAATTATATCTAAATCAGAATTTTTTATTTCCAATATTTCATCTTGTGTTAATTCGTAGCTATACACCTTTATCACTCTAGCTCCTGCTCCTAAGGCTGCTCTTTTAGCAGCTTCTGCAGTAAGCTCTGGAACAAGTCCAATAGCAACCATCTTTAGTCCACCAGCTGCTGAAGAACAAGCAAGCTTCTTAACAAAGTTTACCTCTTTCCCCTCTAGCTGATTCATGAGTTTCTCATAGGCTTTATTGAATCCTATCATTATATCATTTTCAATAGTTGTTATATCTTTTGCTGTAGCTAATATTTTCTCATTTTCTATATCTACTGCAGTCAATTTTGTATATGTGCTACCAAAATCTAAAAGTAAATAAGCATTCACCTAAATCACTCCAGTTCCATATTACAACTTTTAGTAAATTAAATTAGTTGTTCTATATTACTTTTCTATTATATTCCTAAGTCTTCGTTTAGATCATGGATAGTAGTCTCTAAGCTTGTTCCTGGTGGATAAACTCTATCAAAGCCCATAGCTTTAAATCTTGAGTATACTTCATTCCAATCTTGTTTACCAACAACAATATTTCCACCTACATAAATTAGTATATCTTTAAGTCCTGCCTCATCACATTTTTCTCTTAATCCTCTACAATCAATTTCTCCATGTCCATAAAGTGAAGAAACTATCATTGCATCTGCATTTGTTTCAACTGCTGCGTTTATGAAATCTTCTTGTGGTGATAATACTCCTATGTTAATAACCTTAAATCCTGCTTCTGTAAGGGCATAATCTAATATTTTGTTACCAACGGCGTGGCAATCTGCTCCAATGACTCCAAGAACTAATGTCTTTTTTTCCATTTTTTAATTCCTCCCGAATTAACTTCTTTGATACTTTAATTCTACAATTTTTGATTTAAGCGTCTTCACCGATGCTGACTCCAAGCTATAAGAAAATTCTATAAGTTCTTTATTTTCATCATTAAACTTACATATATCCTTATATCTTCCTGGTGTCACTATCAGAACCTCTGATCTATCAATTACCTCTTTAAGACCATCTTCATTTAAGCCATTAAAATATTCTACTGATAAATCTCCAAGTCCTGCATTTTCAAGTGCTGATTTAATTTTAAATATAAACTCTTCAGATAAACAAATAAATGAAAACTTTGTATCTGAAGGATGTCTAGCAATTCTCACGATGGATTCCAGATTAGGATTTATAGACACTCCTATTATCTCTTTATTCCATCCATTTAAAAATTTATTTACTTCATTGATGTGATTAAATGGTGATATAATCACCTCACATGCTGAAAGCTTGTCCTTTGTTTCGCTACTCATCTGTTCTAAATCTATTAATGTAAATGGGATAGTATTAACATTTGTTAATGACGTTATCTCTTTACTAAACATTCTTGACTGTTCAATATTACATTCCACAAATGCTGAAGTAACATTATTCATAAGGTCCTTTTTTTCATCAACTCGATTGTTTACTATTTCTAAAAAATCATCAGGATCAATACCACATTCCAATGCCTCTTCTAGGGCTAAGTCTACAAACTTATTTATCTTTTTTCTACTATCTTCATTTCTCCAAGAAACAGCTTCTTCTGCTACGTATGTCCCATTTCCTCTTATTGATTTTAACACACCCTTAGATTCTAACTCATTATATGCAGCACTAATTGTATTTCTACTTACTACTAGCTCTTGAGACAATTCTCTCTCCGTAGGCATCTTACTTCCAACTCTTAGTGTTCCATCTTTTATAAGATACATTATTTGTTTTTTCACTTGGATATATAGAGGTATCCCATTTTTTTTATCTATCGTAATGTTCAAAATTTCATCTCCTGACATATTGGATGAATTGATTAATCCAATTCCATAATCATAGTAACACATGGATTAATCATTTGCAATTTGATAATTTGTCATATTGTGCTAAAAGCCTACTTTTAACTAAAAAAGTAGGCTATTATCTTTAATTTTCTCTATTTTCCAAGTAAATACTTATAGATTCAGATAATGCATTTGCAATCATTTGCTGATAATCTTCAGTCTTCAATTTATCACATTCTTCAGGATTACTAAGAAAACCGCATTCAACTATAACCCCCGGCATATCATCATTTCCTCTTAACACCTTATATTGACTGCCAGCAGCCTTAGCTTCTCTCTTATTGGATGGGTCCAATTTTGATTTTAATGTAGATTGCATTACTGACGCAAGCTTAGCACTATCTTTATAATCAGAATACCAAACTTGTGCCCCCTTGCAATTAGCCTGTGGAAAAGCATTCAAATGTATACTTACAAACATATCACATTTGGTTTCATTTTTTAAAGCAACCCTTCTGTTTAAATCCTCATATTTCATTTCCTTAATCGGCTTACCTTCAGTGTACAACCCAACATCCTCAGATCTAGTAAATTCAACTTTATATCCTTGACTCTTTAAATTTGCACCCAAGAGCAGTCCAATATTTAAATTTATGTTTTTTTCTGCTGTGCCATCTTTTGATGAAGCTCCTCCATCAATCCCACCATGACCAGGATCAATAAGTATTATTTTTTCACTACCTATATCGAATTCGCTATTTTTATAAGTAGTAACTACACTATTTAGGTTAATAGCAAAGATACTAATGAATCCCAATATAATCACTGCAAGTATTGATATTAGCTTAGTATTCTTTATGTTAATCCCATCCTTTTACATTACTATGTAATTATATGTATTCACATCGTATCGCCATTATTATTATTTTCTTATATTATATAAATTTATTTGATTTTGATCATACTAAATAATTATATAAAATAACAAAACCTGCTAGGCGTTTTAAACTCTAACAGGCTTCTCATATTGTAAAATATTATTTATTTATTTATTTATTTATTTATTATTATGTATTAATTTTCAGATATTATTTCCGCAATGTTAACTGAATGATCACCAATTCTTTCAAGATTACTTATTAAATCTAAGAATATGGTGCCTACAACTGCACTACACACACCATTATGTAATCTCTTAATATGAGATTCTCGTAATTCTTTTTCAAGAGAATCTATTCTATCTTCTAAACCTCTTATACTTGCTGCTTTTTCTTTATTATAATTTTTGAAACAATCTATACTCATTTCTAGAGAATTAATAGTATAATCAAACATTCCTTTAATTTCATTCATAGCTTCCGGTGATAACTGCACTCCCTTAGTTATTCTTTCGCTAGCAAGGTCCGCTATATTTTCAGCATGATCCCCTATACGCTCAATATCATTAACCACATGAAAATATGCCGCAAGTTCAGTTCTTTGCTCTTCACCCAAATCTGAATTAGAAAGTTTAACTAAATATCTTGTTATATCATGTTCTAATAAATTTATTACTTTTTCATTTTCATACACAATTTTAATTACTTCTTCATCACCATCTACAAAAGCTCTCATTGCTATCTTCACATTTTCTTTAGCCTTCTCCGCCATTCTTACAACCTCATTAGTTGTCTGTCCAAAAGCTATTGCTGGAGTTTCAAGTAGTCGTTCATCAACATATTTAAGTCCAACTACTTCTTTTTCATCATCTCCTGGTATTAACTTATTAACAAATCCAACAAGATACTTTATGAAAGGTATTAATAGAATAGTATTAACTACATTAAATAAAGTGTGTGCATTTGCTATTTGTTTTGGAATAGCTTCAACTCCATATGTTGGGCTTATTCTAAGTATTAATTCAGTTAAGAACCCTATTGGTATTAGTAAAAATATAATAGCGCCAATCATGTTAAATAACAAATGGAATACAGCTGCTTTTTTTGCTGTTCTTGATGTTCCAATACTTGAAATTAATGCAGTTACACAAGTACCAATATTGTTACCAAGTAATATCGGAATTGCAACCATTAATGGAAGGCTACCTGTAGATGCCAATGCAACTAATATACCTGTTGATGCAGAGGAACTTTGAAGTACAGCTGTCATCATCATACCTATTAATACGCCAAGTATTGTATGTCCTTGTAATTTTAATATAAGTTCTTTAAAGAATATGGAATCTTTAAGTGGAGACATTGCTCCTGACATAAGCTTTAATCCTAAAAATAATATCCCAAACCCTAATACAATTTGACCAACTTCTTTAACTTTTCTCTTTTTAGTAAATAATATCATCGCCGCACCAATTGCTAAAAATATCGGTGCAAATGTATCAAATTTAAATGTTATCAATTGGGCTGTAATTGTAGTTCCAATATTTGCTCCCATTATAACTGCGGCTGCTTGATAAAGGTTCATAAGTCCAGCATTAACAAATCCCACTATCATGACCGTAGTAGCACTACTACTTTGTATAATTGCTGTAACAATAGTTCCTGTTAGAACTCCTTTAATCGGATTTGATGTAATTTTATCAAAAATACCTTTTAATTTATCTCCAGCAGCATTTTCAAGTCCATCCCCCATCATTTTCATTCCATACAAGAAGAGTCCCAGTCCACCTAAAAGGTTAATAATTAATAAGATAGTATTCATATTTTCCCTCCTACAATATAATGTTGCAAAATTATGTATAATGTGTAATATTCGACATCAAATTTCATTTTAATGATACACCATATTTAATACCATGTTAAGAGTTATTCATTTTTTTAACACGGATTTAACATTATTATAAATCATTTGTATAAGTCTTTATTAAGTTTATACATTGAGAACACTTAAAACCTAGATATACGTAAGTAGTTAAAATTTATTTTCTCTATAACCCTATATATTATATTTTTAAATTCAATACTGTAATATTACTTATGATAGATACTATTTTAATACATTAGTATGTTTTACTATATATTTTTTATCATGCATTTAATTAAACTTTTAATTAAATTTTTTTACTATAACTTATATTCATGACTTTTTTATATTCCTACAAACTTCATTGTATACAAATACCATTTGTAAAAAATTCAAAAAAAATAAGGAGTATCTACGATACTCCTTATTTGTATATAACACACGTATGTATGTATAAATATTATCTTTTTGAGAACTGAGAAGCTCTTCTTGCTTTTTTAAGACCGTATTTCTTTCTTTCTTTCATTCTTGGGTCTCTTGTTAAGAATCCTGCTTTTTTAAGTTCTGGTCTTAAGCTTTCATCAGCTTTTAATAAAGCTCTTGAAACACCATGTCTGATAGCTCCAGCTTGACCTGTGTATCCACCACCATGTACATTAACTAAAACGTCGAACTTGTCTTTAGTTCCTGTTAATACTAAAGGTTGGTTAACTATGAATTTTAATGTATCTAATCCAAAGTAGTTATCCATTTCTCTTTTATTTATTACAACTTTACCTTCACCAGGTACAAGTCTTACTCTAGCAACTGATTTCTTTCTTCTTCCTGTTCCAAAATGTTGAACTTTTGCCATTATTTATTCCTCCTTACAATACCATTTTTAGTATTTTAATTCTAAAACTTCTGGTTTTTGAGCATGATTTTTGTGCTCTGGTCCTCTATAAACTGTTAGTTTCTTAAGCATTTGTCTTCCAAGAACTCCTGTTGGAAGCATTCTTCTTACTGCTTCCTCAAAAACGAATTCTGGTTTTTTAGCTAATGCTTCTCTGTAAGGTACTTCTTTTAATCCGCCTGGATATAATGAGTGATGTCTTAACATCTTTTGGTCTAATTTTTTACCTGTTAAAACTATTTTCTCTGCATTAACAATTATTACGTTATCTCCAGTATCTACATTTGGTGTAAATTCTGGTTTGTTTTTTCCTCTTAAAATTGAAGCTATTTGACTGGCAGCTCTACCTAAAGTCATTCCTTCAACGTCTATTAAATACCATTTTCTTTGTATTTCGCCTGGTTTAGCTAAATATGATTTCATCTAATTACCTCCCTGATTTTTAACAATTATAATTCTATGATAAAGATCCGGGGCTAATGGATCTTATACACAATTATTTATTATGTGAACAAAATTTATTATAATACAATTTACCGGGTGTGTCAAGAATTTATAACATTATTCATAATAAACTTCAATTAAACATAATCCTTGTGGCGGACATGTTTTTCCTGAATTCTTACGATTTTTATCTGCTATTATCTTAGGTATGTCATCTGGCTCTAATCTTCTATTACCCACGTCCAATAATGTTCCTACAATAATTCTTGCCATATTATACAAAAATCCATCAGCACCAATATATATTTTTATATACTCATCACTTTCAATAATATCTATTGTCTTTATAGTCCTTATAGTTGTCTTTACAGAGCTTCCTACATTTCTAAAAGCTTCAAAGTCATGAGTTCCTATAAAAAATTTTGATGCTTCTCTTATTCTATCTATATCTAATTCACCCTTATAGTGATATGCCGAATTTCTACATAGAGGCATCCTTGTCTCCGTATTTACTATTGTATAACAATATGTTTTCCCTATTGAGTTATATCTAGAATGGAATTCGTAATCTACTTCACTAGATTCCATAACAGCTATATCCTCAGGCAAATTATGATTTAGAGCTTCTCTAAATTTCTCGGGTGGTATACTGCTATTAGTTTTAAAATTACACACATACCTCTTCGCATGAACCTTACTGTCTGTTCTGCTACATCCTATAACATTAGCTTCTTCTTTTGTTAATTTTAAAATTGCTTCTTCTACTATTCCTTGAACTGTAGAACCTTTAGGCTGCTTTTGCCATCCTAAATAATTAGTCCCATCATACTCAAGTATTAATTTTATATTTTTCATATATATACCTCTAATTTAGCGTTATAACCAAAATCTCATATATACTACTATTCCAGTTAAACATCCCATAACAACCATGCCTATATAATCCCTATAGGTAACCTTTAAGACCTTCATTCTAGTTCTACCATCTCCGCCCCTATAGCACCTTGCTTCCATTGCCATAGCTAATTCATCAGCACGTCTAAATGAACTTATAAATAATGGTACAAGTAAAGGTATTAAGCTTTTGGCTCTATTTACTATACTTCCACTTTCAAAATCTGCACCTCTTGCCTTTTGAGCCTTCATTATTTTATCAGTTTCATCCATTAATGTTGGAATAAATCTAAGTGCAATTGTCATCATCATCGCTAGTTCATGCGCTGGCACCCCAATTTTCTTAAATGGATTGAGTAATTTTTCTATTCCATCAGTAAGCTCTATTGGAGATGTTGTTAGTGTTAATAAAGATGTTCCAATAATAAGAAATGTAAGTCTTAAAACCATAAATATCGCAGTAATTAAGCCCTCTCGATATACTTTTATAAACCCAAATTTTATTAATGGTTCACCAACACCTCTAGTTAAAAACACATTAAATAGTGCTGTTATAAGCATCAGTATAAATATTGGTTTTAATCCCTTATATATATATCTAAATTCAATCTTAGATATTCCTATGGCCATCATTGTAAATATAAAAATAACAATATATCCTGAAAAATCTTTAATCAAAAACAAGTCTATTATAAATAGTAATGAAAATAATATTTTCACTCTAGCATCTAGTTTATGAACAAACGATTCTCCTGGTATATACTGCCCTATTGTAATATCTTTAATCATATTTACTCCTCCAAAACTTTATAAAAGGAGCCTAGTTCTTTTCTAGTATCCTAAGTAATTCTTTTTTGGCTTGCTCTAGTGTGAAAATATCATCTGGCAATTGAAATCCAACCTTATTTAACTCTCTTATAAGATATGTAACCTGTGGAACTGCAAGACCTACTTTCTCTAAAGTCTCTACTTCTCTAAATATTTGATTAGGTGCACCATCTAATACACACTTTCCATTATCCATTACTAGTATTCTATCTGCAACCTTCGCTACGTCTTCCATGCTATGAGATACAAGTATAACAGTTATATTATAATCTTCATGAAGTTTATATAACTCACTTAAAATTTCATCTCTACCTTTAGGATCTAATCCTGCTGTCGGTTCATCCAGTATTAGAACCTTAGGCTCCATTGCTACAACACCTGCTATTGCCACTCTTCTCTTTTGTCCACCGCTTAAATCAAATGGAGATTTATTTTTATATGTCTCATAGTCTAAACCTACCATCTCCATTGCTCTCTTTGCTCTTTCTATGGCTTCCTCATCTGTAAGCCCTAAATTCTTAGGACCAAACATTATATCTTTTTCAATTGTTTCCTCAAATAGTTGATACTCGGCATATTGAAACACTAGTCCAACCTTTTTTCTTATATCCGCAAGCTTAACTCCATCTGAAGTTATATCAACTCCATCAACAATTATTTTACCACTATTAGGTTTCAATAATCCATTCATATGCTGTATCAATGTAGATTTCCCAGAACCTGTATGACCAATTAAGGCTACAAATTCCCCATCATTTATATTGATTGAAACATCACTAAGCGCTATTTTTTCAAAAGGAGTTCTAGGCATATATACATGCGTCAAATTTTCTATTTTAATTGACATAATTCTCTCACCATCTCATCTATAGTTAATATATCTGATTTTATATTAACACCTGATTTATTTAATTCATAGGCCAATTCTGTCATTTGTGGTACATCCAATCCCAGTTTCTTCATAGTATCAACCTGTGCAAATACTTCTCTTGGATTACCTTTTACTATAACTTTTCCAGAATCCATAACATATATTTGATCTGCTTCAACAGCTTCCTCCATAAAATGAGTTATAAATACTATAGTGATCCCATGGTTCTTATTTAAGTCCATTATCGTGTTTATAACTTCTTTTCGTCCAGATGGATCAAGCATCGCTGTCGGCTCATCAAGAACTATGCACTCTGGCATCATCGCTAATATACCTGCAATGGCTACACGTTGCTTTTGTCCTCCTGATAGCAGATGTGGACCATGTTTTTTATACTCAAACATATTTACTCTTTTTAAAGATTCATCAACTCTTCGCCTTATCTCCTTAGGTTCAACCCCCAAGTTTTCTGGTCCAAAAGCTACATCTTCTTCTACAATAGTAGCAACAATTTGATTATCTGGATTTTGAAAAACCATACCAGCCTTACTTCTAACATTCCATACATTTTCTTCTTTACTAGTATCATAACCTGAAACTATAACTCTTCCTTCTGTAGGTGTAAGTAATGCATTTATATGCTTTGCAAATGTTGATTTCCCAGATCCATTATGACCTAATACTACTACAAATTCACCCTTGTTAATAGTTATATCAACACCATCAATGGCTACTTTTATGTTACCTTCACTATCTGGTGGATAACTATATTTTAAATTTTCACTAATTATTTCAGGTATACTACTGATCCTACCCGTTTTTTTACTAGATACGTGTATATCATCAAATGAATTTTCTGTATTATTATCCTTTTGCAAATCCAATTCATTCAATTTATATTCATTAGTTAATTGTTTTTTATCTAAATTCTTATTAGTCTTCATTTATTATCCCTCCATGGAGAGTTACTATTTAAAGTTTTATTGTATAACAAAATGGGGACTAAGTTAGCCTTACTTAATCCCCTTGAATTATTATACTAATTCTAATACAACAACCTCTGCTCCATCGCCTCTTCTTGGTCCCATTTTCATTATTCTAGTGTATCCACCATTTCTTTCAGCGTATTTTGGAGCTACGTTGTCAAATAAATTTTTAACAACTTCCTCTTCCGTTACAAATGCAAGCACTTGTCTTCTAGCGTGAAGATCTCCTCTTTTTGCTAAAGTTATCATTTTTTCAGCTAGTCTCTTAGTTTCTTTAGCTCTCGCTTCAGTTGTCTCAATTCTACCATACTTTAAGAAACTAGTTGTAAGATTTCTAAGCATCGCCATTCTTTGATCAGTTGGACGTCCTAACTTACGTTGCTGTGCCATATCTATACCTCCTTACTCCTCGCTAGGTTTGAATATCAATCCTAAGCCTTCAAGTTTTTGCTCAACCTCTTCAAGAGATTTCTTTCCTAAGTTTCTTACTTTCATCATGTCATCCATTGATTTCTCTGTTAATTCTTGAACGGTATTAATACCAGCTCTCTTTAAGCAATTAAAGCTTCTAACAGATAGATCAAGTTCTTCTATAGTCATTTCAAGAACCTTTTCTTTCTTATCTTCTTCCTTTTCAATCATTATTTCAACATTATCTGCATGATCAGTTAATGTCATAAACAATTTAAAGTGTTCGATAAGAATTTTAGCTGATAAACCAATAGCTTCATCAGGTCTAATTGTTCCATTAGTCCAAATTTCTATAGTTAATTTATCATAATCTGTGATTTGTCCTACTCTTGTGTTTTCAACATTGAAATTAACTCTCTTTACTGGAGTGTATATTGAGTCAACTGGTATTGTTGATATTGGCTTGTCGTCGGTTTTGTTTTTGTTTTGAGAAACATAACCTCTTCCATTGCTAACATTGATCTCCATATATAATTTTCCACCTTGATCCAAGGTAGCAATATGATGGTCTCTGCTAATAACTTCAATATCCCCATCTGTCTTAATATCTGCTCCTGTAATTTCACCAGGACCTTCAGCATCAATATAAATTGTTCTTTGGCCCTCACCAGACATTTTAAGCGCTAACCCTTTTATGTTAAGGATCAGTTCTGCCACGTCCTCTTTAACTCCATGTATAGTTGAAAACTCATGTAATACACCATCTATTTTAATCGAATTAGCGGCAACTCCAGGTAGTGAAGAAAGAAGAATTCTTCTTAATGCATTACCTAAAGTTATTCCATAACCTCTTTCTAATGGTTCTACAACAAATTTGCCATATGTACCATTTTCAGCGATTTCTACACATTCTATTTTTGGCTTTTCAATTTCTAACATATATAACCCTCCTTTAAAATTTGTTGGTTTTTATATATCGAGGGCAACTGATTACATTATTGACTATTTACTGTATAACTCTACGATTAACGTTTCGTTAACAGGAACATCTATGTCTTCTCTTGCTGGTAATGAAGCAACCTTACCTTCAAATAATTCAACATTTCCTTCTAACCAATTTGGTAATGTTTTTGGATTTTCAGCAAAAACTTTGAATTTTTCAGAAGATCTGCTTTTTTCTCTAACTGATATAACATCTCCAGCTTTTACAGAGTATGATGCGATATCAACTTTTTTACCGTTTACTAAGAAGTGTCCGTGGTTTACTAATTGTCTTGATTCAACTCTTGAACTTCCGTATCCTAATCTGTAAACAACGTTATCTAATCTTAATTCTAGGAATTTTAATAGGTTTTCACCAGTTATTCCTTTTTGCTTTTCAGCTTTTTCATAATATTTTCTGAATTGTCCTTCAAGAACTCCATAGATTCTCTTAGCTTTTTGCTTCTCTCTTAATTGAGTTCCGTAGTTTGACATTTTCTTTCTGCTTTGACCATGCTGACCTGGTGCATAACCTCTTCTAGTGAAAGCACATTTCTCAGTGAAACATCTGTCACCTTTAAGGTTAAGCTTTAGACCTTCTCTTCTGCAAAGTCTACATTTAGCTCCAGTATATCTTGCCATTAATTACACCTCCTGTTAATTAAACTCTTCTTCTTTTTGGTGGTCTACAACCATTGTGTGGAATTGGAGTTACATCTTTAATTAGTGTAACTTCTAATCCTGCAGCTTGAAGTGATCTTATTGCCGCTTCTCTTCCTGCTCCTGGTCCTTTTACGTAAACTTCTATACTTTTTAAACCGTGCTCCATTGCTGCTTTAGCTGCTGTTTCAGCTGCCATTTGAGCTGCAAAAGGAGTACTTTTTCTTGAACCTCTAAATCCTAATCCACCTGCACTTGCCCATGACAATGCATTTCCTGCCGCATCAGTAAGTGTAACGATGGAATTATTGAAAGTAGATTTAATGTGTGCAGCACCGTGCTCAACATTTTTTCTCTCTTTTTTTCTTCTACTTCTAACTTTTTTCTGAGCCATAATATTCCCTCCTTACTATTTCTTCTTACCTGCCATAGTCTTCTTAGGACCTTTTCTTGTTCTTGCGTTAGTTTTAGTCTTTTGACCTCTAACTGTAAGACCTTTTCTGTGTCTTATTCCTCTATAACATCCAACTTCTTTAAGTCTTTTAATATCTAGAGCAACTTTTCTTCTAAGATCACCTTCAACTAGTAAGTTTTTATTTACATAATCTCTTAATGCATTAACTTCGTCTTCAGTTAAATCCTTGATTCTTGTATCTGGATTTATTCCTGTAGCTTCAAGTATATCATGAGATTTTGGTAATCCAACACCAAATATATAAGTTAGACCTATCTCAACTCTTTTCTCTTTTGGTAGGTCAATACCTGCTATTCTTGCCATCTACGCCTTGCACCTCCTAAGTATTTGTACTTTATAAATTTTCATTAACCTTGTTTTTGTTTATGTTTAGGATTTTCACAGATAACCATTACTCTTCCTTTTCTTTTTATAACTTTACATTTTTCACATATAGGTTTAACTGATGGTCTTACTTTCATAGCTAACCCTCCTTATTACTTATCTCTCCAAGTTATTCTCCCACGAGTCAAATCATATGGAGAAAGTTCTACTGTAACCTTATCGCCTGGTAAAATTCTTATAAAGTTCATTCTTAATTTCCCAGAAATATGAGCAAGTATCTTGTGCCCACTCTCTAATTCAACTTGAAAAGTTGCGTTAGGTAGAGTTTCTAAAACAACACCCTGCATTTCAATTATATCATCTTTTGACATAAGGGTAATCAAACCTCCTCAATTATATCTTCAACCTGCAAAAATTTTCTAATTTTAGAATTATTAATTTTACCTTCTGATAAAATACTAATTCTAATGTCTTCAGCCAAAATATTTGTGAAAACTAAATGTTTAATTTTCTTTTTCTTTGGCTTTTCAATTTTTCTAAGGTCTCCATCTGAAATATAGACATACTCGGCGTCTATTATACCGATAATGATAAAGGATTTACCTTTATCTCTTCCTGATTTTGAATGTACTACCTTTCCTAAAAGGCTGTCATCATCCACTCTAGTCACCTCATTAGCTCAAAGTTAGTATTTCTACACCTGAGTTAGTTATTGCTATAGTATTCTCATAATGGGCAGATAACTTTCCATCAGATGTAACTACAGTCCAACCATCAGGTTTAATCTTAACTTTGTAATTTCCCATGTTTATCATAGGTTCAATTGCAAGCACTATACCGTGTACTAACTTAGGGCCTTTACCAGCAGTACCGTAATTAGGAACCTGAGGTTCTTCATGCATAGAAGTTCCTATGCCGTGTCCAACAAAATCCCTAACCACCGAATATCCAAAACTTTCAGCATACATTTGTATAGCCGCTGAAATATCAGTAAGTCTATTGCCTACTACTGCCTTTTCAATGCCCTTAAAGAAAGATTCCTTAGTGACATCTATTAGATGTTGTGCTTCCTTAGAAATACATCCTACTGGAAAAGTTCGCGCAGCATCACCATGATAGCCATTGAGTATTGCTCCGCAATCAACACTGATAATATCTCCTTCAACTAATACTGTATTACTAGGAATACCATGTATTACCACATCATTTACTGATGCACATATAGATGCTGGGAAGCCTCCATATCCTTTAAAAGATGGTATAGCGCCTTGCGATTTTATAAACTCTTCAGCAAGTTTATCAATTTCTGCAGTGGTTATTCCTGGTTTTATTACCTTTTCAATAATTGCTAGAGTATCGGCAACAACCTTACCAGCACTTCTCATATATTCTAGTTCTTTATCACTTTTAACCTTCATAACTATTTATCGCTCCTAAGATACCACAGATATCTTTAAAAACATCGTTAATAGCTTGAGTTCCATCAACTTCCGCTAACAAATCTTTTTTACCATAATAATCTATCAACGGTTGTGTTTGTTCATCATATATGTCAAGTCTCTCACTTACTGTTGCTTCGTTATCATCCGCCCTTTGTATTACAACACTACCGCAAACATCACACTTTCCTTCATGTTTCGTAGGGTTATATTTAACGTGGTAACTAGCTCCACAAGTGGTACATACACGTCTTCCTGTCATTCTATCTATAATAAAACTCTTTGGAACCTTTATCAATAAAGCTGTATCAAGTTTTATTCCTCTTTCCTCTAAAAGAGTTTTTAAGGCCTCCGCTTGATTTACAGTTCTTGGGTACCCATCTAGCAAAAATCCATTCTTACAGTCATCCTGCTTTAATCTATCTTCTATTAAGTCAATAGTTAATTCGTCTGGTACTAAATGTCCCTTATCTATATATTTTTTAGCTTCAACTCCCAATACAGTGTTTTGGGAAATGTTTTGTCTAAAAATATCTCCAGTAGATATATGTGGTATAGAGTATTTATTAGAGATCGACTTTGCCTGTGTTCCTTTTCCGGCTCCAGGAGGACCTAATAAAATAATTTTCACTAGTATCAACTCCAAACTTTATCTTTTATTTAAGGAACCCTTCATAATGTCTCATTACTAGTTGAGATTGTAATTGTTTCATTGTATCTAATGATACCCCTACTAAAATTAATAAACTAGTTCCACCAAATGAAATTCCTTGGAAATTAGTAAAAATAGTACCCAGTATTGGAACTATTGCAATAATAGCAGCAAATGTTCCTCCTAAAATGGATATCCTGGTCAATACTTTTTCTAAATATATCTCAGTTTTCTCGCCGGGTCTAATACCTGGAATAAATCCTGATGACTTATTCATATTTTCAGCCATTTCATCTGGCTTGAAAGTAATTAGAGTATAGAACCATGCAAAGAATAGTATCAGTATGAAGTATGCTATAACATATTTCATACTATCTTGCTTGAATATACTCCAAGGGCTAGTCGTAATAAATACTGCAAAGGAAGATTGTGGCCATATTTGCGCTATAACAGTTGGAAATTGCATTACTGACATACCAAAAATTATAGCCATAACTCCAGAAGAATTTAAACTAATTGGAATATGTGTAGATTGGCCTTTTACAACCTTTCTTCCTACTGCTTTCCCTGCATATTGAACTGGTATTCTACGTTCTGCTAAGTTTATAACAATTACTGTAATTAATAAAGCTAAAGCTACTGCTATGAATATTACAACCTCTACTGGACTAATATTTCCCATTCTAAGCATCTCTGCTATTTTATAGGCAGTTTCCGGTAATGAAGATACTATATTTACAAATATAATTACAGACACTCCACTTCCAATTCCATAAACTGAAATTTGCTCACCTATCCATACTAATAATGCTGTACCTGCAGTCATTGTTAATAATATTAAAAGAAGCCCTGTTGTACCTTCTAATAATATTGCACCTGAACCTTTTATCATTGCATACATTGCATATGCTTGAATAACAGCAAATACTAGCGCTGAATACTTAGTATAGTTTTGTATTTTCTTTCTTCCTTCTTGGCCTTCTTTAGAAAGTTGTTCTAAATAAGGAATTGCTACTGTTAGCAACTGAATTATGATTGATGCATTAATATATGGAGTAACTCCTAAAGCAAATATACTAAACTTACTAAATGCTCCTCCGGCAATCATATCATAAAAGTTCAAAAGAGAACCTGAATTACCACCAACTAAACCTGCAATCTTACTAGCATCTACTCCTGGTACTGGAATAAATATTCCCATTCTGAATATTATAACTATCATTAAAGTAAATAACATTCTTTTTCTTAGCTCAGGAACTCTCCAAGCGTTTCGTAGGGTTGATAACATCTATATCACCTCAACTTTTCCTCCAGCCGCTTCGATTTTTTCTGCTGCAGCTTTTGAAATCTTATTAGCTTTAACAGTTAATTTCTTTTCAATGTTTCCATTTCCAAGAATTTTTATCCCATCGTTTACTTTCTTAGCCATTCCGATTTCACGAAGTAACTCAGGAGTAACTTCAGTTCCATCTTCAAATATATTTAGTCTATCTACGTTTATGCAAGTATATTCTTTAGCGAATATATTTGTAAATCCTCTTTTAGGTAGTCTTCTATATAAAGGCATTTGACCTCCCTCAAATCCTGGTCTTGTTCCTCCACCAGATCTTGAGTTTTGTCCTTTATGACCTTTTCCAGCAGTTTTACCCCAACCAGAACCAGTACCTCTACCAATTCTTTTCGGAGATTTTTTAGAACCTTCTGCAGGTCTTAACTCATGAAGTCTCATATTTACACCTCCTTAGTTTAAGCTTCTTCTACTTTTAATAAGTAACTTATTGTATTAATCATACCTCTGATCTGAGGAGTCTCCTCGTGCTCAACATCTTTTCCTATTTTTCTTAATCCAAGAGCTTCTGCAGTAGCAATATGATTTTTCTTTCTACCTATTAAACTCTTTACTAAAGTTATTTTAATTTTAGCCAAGGTATTCCCCTCCTATCCTAGAATTTCTTCAACAGTTTTGCCTCTTAGTTTTGCAACTTGCTCAGCTGTTCTTAAATTTGATAATCCATTTATTGTTGCGCTAACCATATTTTTAGGGTTGTTTGAACCTAATGATTTAGCTCTAACATCTTTTAATCCTGCAAGTTCAAGTACCGCTCTTACTGGACCTCCAGCAAGAACTCCTGTTCCTTCTGAAGCTGGCATAATATGAACTACACCTGTTCCTGATTTACCATCTATTGTGTGAGGAACTGTTGTTCCACTTAACTCAACTTTAACGATGTTCTTTTTAGCATCTTCGATACCTTTTCTGATTGCTTCAGGTATTTCGATAGATTTTCCCATTCCAACACCAACGTGTCCGTTCTCATCACCAACAACTACTAGTGCGCTGAATCTGAAGTTTCTACCACCTTTAACAACCTTAGCAACTCTATTTATATTTACTACTTTCTCTTTAAGATCAAGTATGCTAGGATCAATTTTCATGTGTGTACCTCCTTTTTTTAGAATTTAAGTCCTGCTTCTCTTGCACCTTCAGCAAGCATTTGTACTCTACCGTGGTATACATACCCACCTCTGTCGAATACAACTTCAGTAATTCCTGCTTCTATAGATTTCTTAGCTATTATTTCACCAACTAATTTAGCAGCTTCTTTATTACTACCAATTTTCATAGCAAAATCTTTATCTAAGGTAGATGCAGCAACTAATGTTCTTCCAGCAACATCATCTATAATTTGAGCATATATATTTTTTTCACTTCTATATACTGCAAGTCTTGGTCTAACAGCTGTTCCGTGAACTTTTTTACGTACTCTTAAATGACGCTTTTCTCTTGATAGCTTTCTATCAGCTTTATTGAACATATAATTCTCTCCTTTCTAATAGCTATTATTTACCAGTTTTACCTTCTTTACGTCTTATAACTTCATCAGAGTATTTAATACCCTTTCCTTTATAAGGCTCTGGCTTTCTCCAAGTTCTTATGTCAGCTGCAACCGCACCAACTAATTCCTTGTCAATACCTTTTATTATTATTGTTGTAGAATCTGGAAGTTCAAATGTAACTCCCTCAACTGCACTTATTTCTACTGGATGTGAGAATCCAAGGTTTAAAGTTAACCCATTACCTTTTGCTGTTGCTCTATATCCAACACCAACTAATTGTAATGTTTTAACGAAACCATTAGTTACTCCAACCACCATATTATTTATTAATGCTCTTGTTAATCCATGTAGAGCTCTATGTTCTTTTACATCGCTTGGTCTTGTAACGACCACTTGATTATCCTCTATAGCTATGTTCATATCCTTAACCATTGTTCTAGTTAATTCACCTTTTGGTCCTTTAACTGTAACAACGTGGTCTGGTGTTACTGTAACAGTTACACCAGCTGGTATAGCTATTGGAAGTCTTCCTACTCTTGACATACTCGCACCTCCTTGTTCAATAAACTACCAGATATAGCAGATAACTTCTCCACCTAATCCTAATTTTCTAGCTTCTCTATCAGAAACTAATCCCTTAGAAGTTGATATTATTGCAACTCCTAATCCATTTAATACTTTAGGAATATCATCTTTACCAGAGTAAACTCTTAGTCCTGGCTTAGATATTCTCTTAAGTCCTGTTATAACTCTATCCTTATTTTGGCCATATTTCATGCTAAGTCTTAACATAGAAACACTACCATCTTGATATTCTTCTATGTTCTTAATATATCCTTCTTGAAGCATAATGTTCGCAATTGCCTTCTTTATTGTTGAAGAAGGAACTTCTACTATTTCATGTCTAACAATATTTGCATTTCTTATACGTGTTAGCAAATCTGCTATCGGATCAGTCATGTTCATTTGTTGTGCCTCCTTTCATATGATCTGTATATTACCAGCTCGCCTTTTTACATCCAGGAATTTGTCCCTTATAAGCAAGTTCTCTGAAACATATACGGCAAATACCAAATTTCTGTAATACAGAGTGTGGTCTTCCACATAATCTGCATCTAGAGTAAGCTTGAGTTGAATATTTCGGTTCTTTTTTCCATTTTTCTATTAAAGCTTTACGTGCCAAGTCATTCCCTCCTTTTATTGAGCAAATGGCATTCCAAGGAATCTTAATAATTCTCTTGCTTCCTCGTCTGTCTTTGCAGTAGTTACAAATATTATATCCATTCCTCTTACTTTATCGATTTTATCATACTCGATTTCAGGGAATATTAATTGTTCTTTTATTCCTAGAGCATAGTTTCCTCTTCCATCAAATGATTTAGTAGGAACGCCTCTGAAGTCTCTAACTCTTGGTAATGCTATATTCATTAATTTGTCCGCAAATTGGAACATTTTCTCTTTTCTTAATGTAACTTTGCATCCAATAGCCATGTTCTCTCTTATTTTGAAGTTAGCAACTGAGTTTTTAGCTCTAGTTAATACAGCTTTTTGTCCAGTGATTAATTGCATATCACTTACAGCAGCATCTAAAACTTTAGAGTTGTCTTTAGCTTCTCCAACTCCCATGTTTAAAACTATCTTTTCAAGCTTAGGTACTTCCATAACATTTTTGTATCCGAACTTATCCATCATAGCTTGAACTACTTCATTATTATATTTCTCTTGTAGTCTTGTAACCATTTGTTAAACCTCCTTTCGCGAATTAAAATGTTTCTGCGCAATTTTTACAAACTCTAACTTTAGTACCGTCTTCAAGTACTTTGTTGCTTATTCTAGTTACGCTTTTACATTTTTCACAATATAGCATAACTTTTGAGCTATTTATAGCTGCTTCAAAGTTAACTATTCCGCCTTGCATATTCTGTTTACTTGGTTTTTGATGTTTTGTTACTACATTAACATCAGCAACAACAACTTTCCCAGTTTTAGGATAAACGGCTAAAACTTCTCCGATTTTGCCTTTATCTTTTCCAGAGATAACCATTACAGTGTCTTTTTTTCTAACATGAACTTTCATTTTTGCTACCCCCTATCCTATAGTACTTCAGGTGCTAGTGATAATATCTTGTTGAAGTCTTTATCTCTAAGCTCCCTAGCAACAGGTCCGAAGATACGAGTTCCTTTTGGATTCTTATCGTCTTTTATAATAACAGCTGCGTTCTCATCAAATCTGATATAAGTCCCGTCTACTCTTCTCAAACCCTTAACTGATCTAACAATAACTGCTTTTACTACGTCACCTTTTTTAACAACTCCACCTGGTGTTGCACTTTTAACGCTAGCAACAATTACGTCTCCGATGTTTCCCCATTTTCTCTTGGAACCACCGAGTACTCTAATACACATTATCTCTTTAGCACCAGAGTTATCCGCTACTTTTAATAATGTTTGTTGTTGTATCATGTAAATACCCTCCCTTCAGTTAACTATTTAGCTCTTTCATTGATTTCAACAAGTCTCCATCTTTTATCTTTAGACAATGGTCTTGTTTCCATTATTAATACTCTATCGTTAACTTTTGCTTCATTATTTTCATCATGAGCCTTAAATTTAGTTGTTCTATTCACTGTTTTACCGTAAAGTGGATGTCTAACCTTTGTTTCAACAGCAACAACTATTGTTTTATCCATTTTGTCAGAAACTACTCTACCGATTCTAGTTTTTCTATTTCCTCTTTCCACAAGATGAACCTCCTTTCAGTATTACTGCTCACAAGCCCTTAATTCTTCTTCTCTAAGGATGGTTTTAATTTGGGCTATAGACTTCTTAACCTGTTTTATTCTCATTGGGTTTTCTAGCTGTCCTGTAGCTAACTGAAATCTAAGGTTAAATAATTCTGATTTAAGATCAGATAGTTTTGCATTTAAATCTTGAGGAGTACCTTGTCTCAACTCTTTCAATTCATTAGCCTTCATTGATTTCACCACCCATTTCCTCAAAATCTCTTCTAGTAACAAACTTAGTTGCTACTGGTAATTTGTGAGATGCAAGTCTCATTGCTTCTCTAGCAGCTTCTTCTGTAACTCCAGCTATTTCAAATAATACTCTACCTGGTTTAACTACTGCTACCCAATATTCTGGTGAACCTTTACCTGAACCCATACGAGTTTCAGCTGGCTTCTCAGTTACTGGTTTGTCAGGGAAGATTTTTATCCAAACCTTTCCTCCTCTTTTAACGTATCTATTTATAGCTATTCTGGCAGATTCAATTTGGTTGCTTGTAATCCAACCGCATTCCGTTGCTTGTAAAGCGAAGTCTCCATATGCTATGAAGTTACCTCTTGTAGCTTTACCTTTCATTCTACCACGTTGTACCTTACGATGTTTAACTCTTTTAGGCATTAACATGTCAAATTCCTCCTTCCTTACACGTTATTATGAGTTGCTTTCTTCCTTCTTAACTTTCTTTGTCGGAAGAACCTCACCTTTATAAACCCAAACTTTTACTCCGATCTTTCCATAAACTGTATCTGCTTCTGCAAATCCATAATCTATATCAGCTCTTAAAGTTTGTAGTGGAATAGTTCCCTCATGATACTGCTCTGTTCTAGCGATTTCAGCACCGCCTAGTCTACCAGCACATGCAGTCTTAACACCTTTAACGCCAGTTCTCATAGCTCTTTGAATCGTTTGTTTCATAGCTCTTCTGAAAGATATTCTTTTTTCTAGTTGAGCTGCTATGTTTTCAGCCATTAATTGTGAATTATTTTCTGGTGTTTTAACTTCAACTATATTGATTAAAACAAATTTATCAACAACAACTTTCTTTAATTCAACTTTTAGTTGTTCTATACTTTGACCGCCTTTTCCTATAACCATTCCTGGTTTTGCGGTATGTATATTGATTTTAACTCTTTTTGCTGCTCTTTCTATCTCAATTTTTGATATTCCAGCAGTGAATAATTTCTTTTTTAAATATTCTCTGATATTGTTATCTTCAATTAAGTTGTCTGCAAAATTTTTCTTATCTGCATACCATTTAGCGTCCCAATCCTTGATTACACCAACTCTTAGGCCGTGTGGATTAACTTTTTGACCCACTCTATATCCCTCCTTCTTAAGCTCTTTCTTTAACTACTAGAGTTATATGGCTAGTTCTTTTTAAAATTCTAAATGCTCTACCTTGAGCGTGAGGTCTAAATCTTTTTAATGTTGGACCTGCACCTGTGTGAGCCTCTGCAACATACAATCTGTTTCTGTCTAAATTAAAGTTGTTCTCTGCATTCGCAACAGCTGACTTCAATAATTTATTTATTACAACAGCCGCATCTTTTGGAGTATATTGTAATATAGCGAAAGCTTCATTTACATTCTTATCTCTTATCAAGTCAAGAACAATCCCAACCTTCATAGGAGACATTCTTACATATTTAGCTATAGCTTTAGCTTCCATAGATAACTTCCTCCTTCCCGTACTATCTCATTCTACTTGATTTTTCCTTTGCGATATGACCTTTAAAAGTTCTTGTTAAAGCGAACTCTCCAAGTTTGTGTCCTACCATATCTTCTTGAACATATACTGGAACATGTTTTCTTCCATCATGAACAGCAATTGTGTGTCCAATCATTTGTGGAAAAATTGTAGAGCTTCTTGACCAAGTCTTTATAACTTTCTTCTCGCCTGCTTTGTTCATTTCTTCTATTTTCTTTAGAAGAGATTCTTTTACAAAAGGTCCTTTTTTAACTGATCTACTCACTATTAGTGGCCTCCCTTCATGTAAAGTGTTCATAACCAGAAGAGAAATTCATTCTCTCCTAATTACTTACTATTTCTTTTCTTAACAATAAATTTGTCAGAGTATTTTTTAGTTTTTCTAGTTTTGTATCCAAGAGCTGGTTTACCCCATGGAGTACGTGGACTTGCATGACCGATTGGAGATTTTCCTTCTCCTCCACCGTGTGGGTGGTCGTTAGGGTTCATTACAGAACCTCTTACTGTAGGTCTTATTCCTAAGTGTCTTTTTCTTCCTGCTTTACCAATCTTAACAATTTCATGAGTTAAGTTTGAAACTGTTCCAATTGTAGCTCTACAGTTCATTCTTATATATCTAACTTCTCCGCTTGGTAATTTTACTTGAGCATATTCTCCATCTTTAGCCATTAACTGAGCTGAAGAACCTGCTGATCTAACAAGCTGAGCACCTTTTCCAACTTGTAATTCAATGTTGTGAATCATTGTACCAACTGGAATGTTAGCTATTGGAAGTGTATTCCCTGGTTTTATATCAGATTCTGGTCCTGATACTACAACATCTCCAACTTTTAATCCAACTGGAGCTATTATGTATCTCTTTTCACCATCATTGTAAACAACTAATGCAATGTAAGCTGATCTATTTGGATCGTACTCGATAGTTGCAACTTTAGCTGGAATACCATCTTTAGTTCTTTTGAAATCTATTAATCTATATTTCTGCTTTGCTCCACCACCGTGGTGACGAACAGTAATTTTACCTTGGTTATTTCTACCACCTGTTCTTTTCTTAGCAACAAGAAGTGATTTCTCAGGTACATTTGTAGTTATTTCTTCAAATGTTGCCATAGTCATATTTCTTCTTGAAGGTGTGGTAGGCTTAAATTTTTTAACTGCCATTAGGTTTCCCTCCTTTTGCGCTTTTCTGGCTCTAGCCAATACTGCGTTTTATTATTGCATTCCGTCAAAGAATTCAATTGTTTTACTATCTGCTGATAATTCAACGATTGCCTTTTTAAAGTCAGCTCTTTTACCAATGTGAACTCCAACTCTCTTAGTTTTACCTAAGTTTCTTAAAGTTCTTACATTTTCAACAGTTACTCCAAAAACTTCTTCGATAGCTTTTTTTATTTGAACTTTATTAGCGTGTATGTCAACGATGAAAGTGTATTTTTTTTCTGCCATAGCAGCCATACTTTTTTCAGTTATAACAGGTTTTCTTATGATATCATAACTTGTCATTTTCATTATGCATACACCTCCTCAATTTTAGATACAGCTTCTTTAGTTATCATTAATTTCTCATATTTCAATATGTCGTAAACATTTATATTGTTTACTGGAATTACAGCCACACCTTGAATGTTTCTTGCTGATTTGTAAACATTCTCGTTTGATTCAGCTACAATTATTAATGTTTTCTTAGTTTCAAAAGCATTAATCATTTTCACCATTTCTTTAGTTTTAGGTGCTTCAAATGATAAGTTTTCAAGTACTATCATTTCATTTTCTTGTACTTTTGAAGTTAAAGCTGATTTCATAGCTACTCTTCTCATACTTTTTGGAACTGAAACTCTGTAGTCACGTGGTTTTGGTGCAAACACGATACCCCCGTGAATCCATTGTGGAGCTCTTATAGAACCTTGTCTTGCTCTTCCTGTTCCTTTTTGTCTCCAAGGCTTAATTCCTCCGCCTCTTACTTCAGCTCTTGTTTTAGCACTCTGCGTTCCTTGTCTTTTATTAGCTAATTGAGCTACTACAACTTGGTGCATTGCTTCAACACTAACTTGAACTCCAAAAATGCTATCATTTAGTTGAATTTCTCCAACTTCTTTGTTTTCAGTGTTATACACTTTTAATGTAGGCATTCTGCATCCTCCTTCCCTTATGCTTTAACAGCGTTTCTTATTACTACTAAACCTTTATTTGGTCCAGGTATTCCGCCTTTAACAAGAATAATGTTTTTCTCAGGTATTACTCTTACTATTTCAAGATTTAATACTGTAGTATTAACATTTCCCATATGTCCAGGCATTTTTTTGTTTTTGAATGTTCTTGCAGGATCTGATGATGCTCCCATAGAACCTACTGCTCTGTGGAACTTAGATCCGTGACTCATTGGTCCTCTGTGGAAATTCCATCTTTTAATAACCCCAGCGAATCCTTTTCCTTTAGATATTCCAGATACATCTACTTTGTCTCCAGCTGCAAATATTTCTGCTTTGATTTCAGCTCCTACTTCGTAAGTGCTTATATCTTCTAATCTAAATTCTTTAATGTGTCTTCTTACAACAACACCAGCTTTAATAAACTCACCTTTTTTAGGTTTGTTTGCTATGTTTTCTCTTATATCTCCAAATCCAACTTTTATAGCTTCATATCCATCGTTTTCCATTGTTTTCTTTTGGATAACTACACATGGACCTGCTTCTACAACTGTAACTGGAATTACTTTTCTATTTTCATCAAATATTTGAGTCATTCCTAGTTTTTTACCCATTATAGCTTTTTTCATTTAAATACACCTCCACTTATTAGCGGACCACCTTAGTGATCATAACAGTTAGTAATAGTTTATCTATTACCCGTACTTTATAGTTCAACTTCATGCACTATGTACGATTATAGTTTTATTTCGATATCTACGCCTGCTGGCAAGTCTAATCTCATTAATGCATCAACAGTTTTTGGTGATGGACTTAGTATGTCGATTAGTCTTTTGTGAGTTCTTATTTCGAACTGCTCTCTTGAATCTTTGTATTTATGTGGAGCTCTTAAGATAGTTATTATATCTTTTTCAGTTGGTAGTGGAACTGGTCCAGCTACTTTAGCTCCTGTGTTTTTAGCAGTCTCAACAATTTTCTCTGCTGATTGATCTAGTATTGTGTGATCAAACGCCTTTAATCTAATTCTGATTTTTTGTTTTGACATTGTATTCCCTCCTTTTCATCGCACGCTATTACTTCTTACGCGCAACAGCGGATGTTCTGTAAACTGTTCCTAGTGTTTCCTGTTTTTCGAGAAAACACAAAGCACACCACAGACCCCGTCGCCCAATTCTTGATTAGGCCATGCTCGGTTAAGAATTCCCCCGGAAGTCCGGCAACCTCTTACCTCATCGCTGTTACCATATTGCAACTATTATAGTATACATTATTTTATACACTTTGACAAGAGTTTTTATTTTTTTAATGTTTTTTTTAATTTACACTTCAAATCACACTCTATTTGCATTATAATCCTTAACTATTTTTGCATTTTATATTCTTATTTTTATAACACATAAGTAATAAATCTAACTTCTTACATAAGTCTTATATAAGAACTCCAGTGATTATGATTCACTTATATTAAATATTTATACCAAACAACTATCACATTTACTTATTGTACACTAGATTCATTATTAATTCAACACATAAAATAAGGTAAAAAAAATAGAGAGAAAGGCGTCCCTCTCTCTCTACAAATCCTAGGTTTTATTGTGCACATTACCCCTTGCAGGGTATTATATCTTAAATTATTTATTAATTATTTAATGATAGAAGTTACAACTCCTGATCCTACTGTTCTTCCACCTTCTCTGA